>NZ_CP049017.1:2571428-3204285 GCF_014236795.1 Xanthomonas theicola
CTGGGGCTGCCGCTGCCGCAGATCGTCGACGTGCTGCTGGCCGGTGCGCGCAACCAGCCCACCGGGCAGACGCACAAGGCCGACATCGAGGTGCAGATGGACCTGCAGATCGCCGGCGCCATCGCCCCAGGCGCCAAGATCGTGGTGTACTTCGCGCCCAATACCGACAACGGCTTCCTCGAAGCCATCGTCAGCGCCATCCACGATCGCGTGCATGCGCCGGACGTCATCGCGATCAGCTGGGGCTTCACCGAGACGCTGTGGACGGCGCAGTCGCGCGAGGCCTACAACCGCGCTCTGCAGGCGGCCGCACTGATGGGCATCACCGTGTGCATGGCCTCCGGCGACGACGGCGCCAGCGACGGCCAGCCCGGCCTGAACGTGTGCTTCCCCGCGTCCAGCCCGTTCGTGCTGGCCTGCGGCGGTACCCGCCTGCAGGTCGACGCGCAGGCGACACACGAGCAAGCCTGGCCCGGCACCGGCGGCGGCCAGAGCCGGGTGTTCGCCCGGCCGCGCTGGCAACAGGGCCTGGCGCTGCACGCTACGCAGGCGGCGGCGCAACCGCTGAGCATGCGCGGCGTGCCGGACGTGGCCGCCAACGCCGATGCCGAAACCGGCTACTACGTGCATATCGATGGCCGCCCTGCGGTGATGGGGGGCACCAGCGCCGCCGCGCCGCTGTGGGCGGCGCTGCTGGCACGCATCTATGGCCTGAACGGCGGCCGCCGGGTATTCCTGCCGCCACGGCTGTACGCGGCGGCCGATGCCTGCCGCGACATCGTCGACGGCAGCAACGGCGGCTTCCGCGCCGGCCCGGGCTGGGACGCCTGCACCGGCCTGGGCGTCCCCGACGGCGCGCGCATCGCCGCCCTGCTCGGCGCCGGGCCGGGCGCGGCCACGGCGGTGGCGAAGGTTGCCGACTGAGCCAGCGTCGCCTCCGGCGCCTCGCGCGGCGCCCGGCCAGTGTCGCAGATAGTGCCGAGATGCTTGTGCCGCAGGGGCGGGCACCGGTGCCGCAAGCGCTGCCCGGTTGGCGGGCAGTTGCTTTAAAATGCGGGTATCGCGACGATCGGGACCCGTTCCGGAACCGTCGCGTTTTTCGTTTTGCGCACCTCACTAGGACGTTCCTGGAACCAAGGTGTCCCCACACCTGCAACGCCAACGGAGCCCCCATGCTTTTCGAAACGCTAGCCGCCACCGGCCACGAACAGGTCGTCTTCTGCCACAACCGCGACGTGGGCCTGCAGGCAATCATCGCCATCCACAACACCGTGCTCGGTCCCGCGCTGGGCGGCGTGCGCATGCGCCCCTATGCCGACAGCGAGGCCGCGCTGCACGACGCGCTGCGGCTGAGCCGCACGATGACCTACAAGAACGCGCTGGCCGGGCTGAACATCGGCGGCGGCAAGGCGGTGATCATCGGCGACCCGAAGGCCGACAAGTCCGAAGCGCTGTTCCGCGCGTTCGGCCGCTACGTGGATTCGCTGGGTGGGCGCTACATCACCGCCGAGGACGTGGGCACCGACGTCAACGACATGGAACAGATCTATCTGGAGACCGAATACGTCACCGGCGTGCACCAGGCGCACGGCGGCTCCGGCGATCCGGCGCCGTTCACCGCCTATGGCGCGTTGCAGGCGTTGATGGCCTCGCTGCAGCGCAAGCTAGGCCACGAGGAGATCGGCAAGGCCAGCATCGCCGTGCAGGGCCTGGGCCACATCGGCATGGAACTGGTGAAGCTGCTGAAGGAGCGCGGCGCCAAGCTGTACGTCACCGACCTGGACCCGGCGCTGGTCGAGCGCGCGGTCGCCGAGTACGGCGCCGAGGCGGTCGAGCCGGACGAGATCTACGACGTGGACGCCGACGTGCTGGCGCCATGCGCGCTGGAGAGCGCGATCGACGAGGCCATGTTGCCGCGGCTGCGGGCGAAGATCATCTGCGGCACCGCCAACAACCAGCTGGCCAGCGCCGTGGTCGGCGAGGAACTGCATCGCCGCGGCATCCTCTACGCACCGGACTACGCGGTCAACGCCGGCGGGGTGATGAACGTGTCGCTGGAGATCGACGGCTACAACCGCGAACGCGCGATGCGTTTGATCCGCAGCCTGTACCACAACCTCGGCAAGATCTTCGACCTGTCCGAGCGCGAGAACATCCCGCCGCAGCAGTCCGCCGACCGCATCGCCGAAGCGCGCATGCACGCGATCGGCAAGCTCAAGCTGCCGCTGGGCCGCACCGCCCCGCGCTCGATGGGACACCTGCGCGGCGAATAGGCCACGTCGCCCCCACGAACCCCGCCGCGACGAAGACCAGCGACTGCCGGCCCCGGCCGGCGTCGGAACTCAAGCCCCTCCTGCAGCGCACCACCAGACACCCAAGCCATTGCAGGAGCGGCTTCAGCCGCGACAGCGAGGCCCCCCGCTCTAGCATCACCCACACCCGCAATCCGCGAAAGCGCAAACCCGCTAGCCCGGCACCGCGCTCCCGCTCGCCGCGGGCGCAGCGAACACCGCGCCCGCCAGCGCATGCATGCGCACCTCCACGGCCGAGAAGGCACGCAAGGCTCGGCGAAGATCGCGTGCAGCGCGGCGGCGTACCACAACGTGCCGTCGCGGCCGGCGGTGAAGCGCGCGAACACGTCCGCGCCCACGCCGGGAGCGTCCAGATCGGCGACGATGCCGCGCGCGTTGTACAGCTTGTCGCAGCCGACACCAGCAGCACCGCGGCCGGCGCTTGGCTCAGGTGCGCCAGATAAGCCTGCTTGCGCATGCGCCAATCCCGGCGCCTGGCCGGCATGTCCTCGTGCGACGCCTTCTCGGCACTGGCGTCGGTGCAGCCCATCACGGTCGCCGCCACCGCTTCGCCGAACTGCGCGCGGATCACCGCCGCGTGGCCAGCGCCACAGTCCTCGACCACGTCGTGCGGCAGAGCCGCGATCGTCTTGTCCTCGTCGCCGCCCGCCCCCAGCACCAATGTCGACACACCCAGCACATGGTTGAGATACGCAACCGTGCCACCCTTGCGGAACTGGCCGGCATGGCCGGTGCGGCGTAGTCGGCGGCGCGCGCGTAGCGTTCGGTGAGAGCGGTCATGCCGCCTTGCTGACGGGACAGGCGCGCATTATCGCGGAAACCCGCCGCAAGCGCCGGCCACGCCCGCTTCACTGCGGCAGCGGCCGCGCCCGGAACACCACGCTCATCCGCGGCGCCACCGGCCTGGCGGTCTTGAACCGCCCCGACTTTCTTGGAGTCCGTTTGGTTTGAGTCAGGCCACCTTGGTCTGACCGGCTTGTTGCCGAGGGTAAGCCGCTTCGGCTTCCGCTGGCCGGATGTGCCCGATCGGTCCCGGCCGTCGTTTGTGGTTGAACCGTGCACCCAGTCCAGCGTGGCCAGTTCCACTTGCTCGCGGTTGCGCCACGATTTGCGGTGGATTACCTCGGCCTCGTACAGCCCGTTGATCGTCTTGGCCAGCGCATTGTGCCCCAAGGGCAGGCTTCGCGCTCGTCACTGCCGCCTACGCTGCCCACCGGCGGCTCAATCACGGCTTCGGCCAGGCGTTCGCTGTAGCGGATGCTCACGTCTTGCGAGCCCCTGTCGGAGTGATGGATCAGTTCGCCTTCCCGCTGCCGGGCGTGCAAGGCCAGCTCCAGGGCATCGAGCACGAAGTCCGTCGTCATCGAGCTCGACGCCTTCCAGCCCACGATCCGCCGCGCGGACACGTCGATCACCAACGCCACGTACACCATGCCCTGCCAGGTCGAGACGTCGGTGAAGTCGCTCACCCACAGTGCATTCGGCCAGTCGGCATGGAACTGCCGGTTCACCCGATCCAGCGGGCACGGCCGCGTCGGGTCGACCACCGTGGTCTTCACTCCCTTGCCCCGGATCACACCACGCAGGCCAAGCCGACGCATCAGCCGCTCCACCGTGCACCGCGCCACCTGCCAGCCTTCCCGCAGCAACTGCTTCCAGACCTTCTTGGCGCCGTACACTTGCTTGTTCCCGCCCCAGATCCGGCGCACTTCCACTTCCCGCCACCAGCGATCCGGGCGGGCGTCGGGATCAGCATGGCGGGCCGCGTGGTGGTAATAGGTCGACGGAGCGATCTCCGGCACCCGGCAGATCGGCTCGACTCCGTCGGCATCGCGATGCTCCGCGACGAACCCGATCATGGCGTGAAGCGGCGGTCCAGCTCCGCCTGGGCGAAAGACGCCGACGCCTTGCGCAGGATCTCGTCGGCCTGCCGCAACTCGCGCACCTCCCGCTCCAGCGCCTTCATCCGCGACCGCTCGTCCGTCGTCAGGCCCGGGCCCACCCCCTGGTCACGCTCGGCCCGGCGCACCCACCAGCGCAACGTCTCGGCCGTGCACCCGATCTCCCCGGCAATCGAAGCGATCGCCGCCCACTGCGAACCGTGCTCGTCCTGGCGCTCCAGCACCATCCGCACGGCACGTTCCGGGACTTCCCGGTAGTACTTCACTTGCTTGTTCATGACTCCATCCTCTCAAAGGTTGGAGACTCCAGGAATCCCGGGGCGGTTCAGACTTGGGGATGCCGTGCTCGTGACTGAGCGGCGACGCGTGGCTCATCACCAGCAGGCTGCCCGGCGCCAGCTCCACGCCGATGCCGCGGCGATCGCCGGCCTTGGCGCGGATGCTCATGCGCCGCGGCGCGCCCAGCGACACCAGCGCGATCGGATGCGGCGCATCGTTGTGCATCGCCACGCTGTCGCGGCCATCGCGGTACAGGTTCAAGCCCACGGCGATGTACGGGGTCGGCACGCGCGCCGACACCGCGGCATGCAATTCGCGCAACGGCAGGGTCTCGGGCAGGGCCGGCAACTGGTACGAGGCCAGCAGCCGCGGTACGTCCACCGCCCGGTCGTACATCGGCCGGCGCAGGCGCCGCCAGTGCGCGCCATCGCGCAACGCCTCGAACCAGGCCTGCGCCACGGCCGGATCAAGCAACCGCGGCCAATAGCGGATGCCACCCTGGGCGTCGTGCAACAGGCAGTGCGGGGCGTCGTCGGCGCAGGCGAACAGGTCCATGGGCGGAAAGATGGGGATGCGGCGAAGAGAGCGCCATCCGAGCAGGTGAACGGCTCAGCGGCTGCGACGCGAGCCTGTGCAAGCGGCGGTGGACCGCATTCTTACTTCTCGCCTGCACTGCGTTAACGTCGCGCTTGGGAACATGAAACGCACCTCCAGCACAGGCGATACGCACGCATGACAGCAGCGGCCAGCACCACCGCAGGCAGTACCACCGTCCCCGGCGCCGTTGGCGCTGCCACGCGGGCGTCGGCGGCCGCGGCGGCAGCCCATGGCGTGGCGAATGGCGTGGCGCATGCCACCGCCCGCAACGTGTTCCGGCCGCCGTTATCCGCAGGCGGCACGGATGATCGCCTGCGCAGGCACGAGCGCAGGCACGAGCGCAGGCAGCGTATGGCGCAGATCGTCGCGCTCGGTGCCGCCGCCGCGCTGGCCGCGGTCGCGTTGATCGCGTGGCGGCGTACACGCCGCTGAGCTGCCCGCGCAGCGTCCGCCGGGGCGTCGCTGCAGCGGCGTCGCGGTAGCGCAAGCGCCCATCGCCTGCAACAAGCACCGCGCCCGCCAACCCGCCGATGGCGCGCGCGCCACGACGGCGGCGCGTGCTGGCGCCTGTTGCGACACCGGCGCGACGCCTGCCGCCGCGCGCCCGTGCGCACATAGCCGCTGCGCGGCATCCGGATCTGTTGCGCCGATTCGGATCCGCCTGCGCGCAGCATGCGGCGCCGACCGCATCGCCGGCGAACGCAAGATTCGTCGCGCGTCGTCCGCCGTGCAGGCAGCGGCCGCATCCGGCCGGAGCGTCGCGCCACGTGGCATTTTCACGCGTCGTGCCCATTCCGTTCACGCTGCTGCGGCCGCGCGCTTTCGATACTCGACTGCATTGCCTGCCCAGTACATCCCACCTCGGTCTGCGCCTCTCCACTTCCCCCATCGCAAGGAGATCTTGCATGTCTGCCGCCAAGAACCAGTTCACCATGCAGAACCCGCTGACCCAGTTCCCGCAGCCGGAATTCCCCGCACAAACCCAGTCGCCGCCTGGCACCGTGCGCGCCCTGCAGCCGGCCGCCGACCATGGCGAACAGACCTACCAGGGCTGCGGCCGCCTGGCCGGCCGCAAGGCGCTGATCACCGGCGCCGATTCCGGCATCGGCCGCGCCACGGCGATCGCCTACGCACGCGAAGGCGCCGACATCGTCCTCAACTACCTACCCGAGGAAGCCCAGGATGCCGCCGCGGTGGTGGCGCTGATCGAAGCCGAGGGCCGCAAGGCGGTGAGCCTGCCCGGCGACCTGCAGGACGAGGCGTTCTGCCAGGACCTGGTGACCAAGAGCGTGGAAGCGCTCGGCGGCCTGGACATCCTGGTCAACGTGGCCGGCAAGCAGACCGCGGTGAAGGACATCGCCGACCTGAGCAGCGCGCAGTTCGAGGCCACCTTCCGCACCAACGTGTTCGCGATGTTCTGGCTGTGCAAGGCGGCGGTGCCGCACCTGCCGCCGGGCGCCACGATCATCAACACCACCTCGATCCAGGCCTACCAGCCCTCGCCGATGCTGATCGACTACGCCCCGACCAAGGCGGCCATCGCCAACTTCACCCAGGCGCTGGCGCAGCAGCTGGCCGACAAGGGCGTCCGCGTCAACGCGGTCGCGCCGGGGCCGGTGTGGACGCCGCTGCAGCCCAGCGGCGGGCAGCCGTCGGAAAAGATCCCCGCGTTCGGCTCGGAAACGCCGCTCAAGCGCGCCGGGCAGCCGGTGGAGATGGCGCCGTTGTACGTGCTGCTGGCTTCGCAGGAATCGAGCTACGTCACCGGCGAGATCATCGGTGCCACCGGTGGCCTGTTGCTGTCTTGAGCAAGCGCACCTCGCCTGCGCGCGCCGCGCAACGCGACGCCGACTGGAGACCACCGTCCGCACCAACAGCGGCTGCGCGCGCCTGACCGAATCGCTCAACAGCGGCCAGGCCGGGCGCCTGCCGTGGTCGGAGTTGGCGCGGCGGCTGGAAGGCCGGACGGCACAGCGTCGAATTCAACGTGCAGTTCCGTCCCGGCACCCACGCCGGCAAGGCCGCGCCCTGGCTGAGCGACACTCCCAACGGCCGCGTGTTCCACGTCGGCCCGGTGATGGCGATGCTGCGCCATTAGCGGCGGCGCCGGATGCAGCGTACCGGACCGCTGCCAGGAGAAGCCGCGCCGGGCGGCTACGCCGCCAGCCCACCGCACCGATCCCGATCAGCGAGGAAACACGGCCACATACGCGGCGATCGGATCCAAGCACGATTGCTAGGCATTGCCGAGTCCTTGCCTTGGCAAGCAATTGGCGCGCGCAAGATCGGTGCGATCTGCGCCCCGAGGAAAACCTGTCGCGGCTGATGGCCCGAGGCCAGCCGGAGTCGCTCCTGCAGGGCATCGTGGGATCGACGATGCGCTATCCGGCGTTGTAAGGCAGCAGCGGCAGGTACGGCGCAGACCGCGCGCCCTCCTCGCCGTGCCACACCACGGTGGGCGGCGGCGCCTTGGTATGCAGATAGGCCTTGGCGCACAGCGCATCCAGGTCGTGGATGCGCAGCAGGTTGCGGCGGCGGCTGACCAGGCCGCTGCGCTTCCACGCTTGCAACTGCGCATTGAGCTTGGAACGGCTGACGTTGAGCATCGCCGCCAGGATGCTCTGGGTCGGCGGCAACGCGATCGCGCAACTGCCGCCGCGCTGCCAGTCGTGCAGTTCCAGCTGGCGCAGCACGTAGCGCGCCAGACGCACTTCCAGGCGGTGCAGGCACATGCTCTCCAGGCTGTCCAGGGCCTGCCGCAGGCGCATCCGCAACAGCGCGTCGATGCGTTGCTGCAGCAACGGCGAGTCCATCAGCGTGGCGAAATGGCGGCGCGACAGCTTGAGCACGGTGCTGGCATCGAA
Source organism: Xanthomonas theicola (assembly GCF_014236795.1). Taxonomy (NCBI): domain Bacteria; kingdom Pseudomonadati; phylum Pseudomonadota; class Gammaproteobacteria; order Lysobacterales; family Lysobacteraceae; genus Xanthomonas; species Xanthomonas theicola. The sequence continues at coordinate 2,579,382 of NZ_CP049017.1, forward strand.
CGCGATCACGGTGAAGCTGCGTCCGTGCGGTTCGAGCAGCGCGGCCTCGTCCACCAGTCCGCCCGGTTCGATCGTGCCGACGATCAGTTCCTGCCCGTCCGGGCCGTACAGCACCTTGTACAGGCGCCCGCGCACCAGCACGCCGACGAAGCTGCTCGGGTCGTGCTTGAAGAACAGCACGCTGCCCGGCGCCAGTTCGCATTGGCTGGCATGCGCGAGCAGATGTTCGAGCAATGCGGCAGGCAGTCCATGGAACAGCGCCGACCGCTCCAGCAGCCGCCGATGCCGATCGCGCGCCGTGCGCGTCTGCAGGTCGCTGCCGGGATGGGCCACAGCGCCAGTGTCTACGGCTTCGGGCTTGGCGACTATAGGAAAGTCCATACTCCCTCTTCTGAAGCGCCGCAGTGCGCGGCGCTTGGCGTCGAGCGCATCCTGCTGCGGCAGGCAGCAAGGCGCATGCCGGTGGCGGGCAAGTGGCGATGGGAAGCGGCGCTGTCCGCGCCGCGGCGGCCCGCACGCCTGCGGACCGAAGGGGGCGAAGCCGGCAAAGCACGGCGCGGCCGGAACGCGCGTCGTGCGCACGCGCTGCCGTCAGGTGCCCAGGCCCGGGACGCCGCTGCTGCCCTTGAACGCCTGCAGCACGGTCATCAGACTGGTCAGGTTGTCAGACACGCCGGTCTGCGCGATCTTCTCCGACGCGCCCGCGGCCGCGGTGGTGTCCAGGCTGTAGATCTGCATGACGCCCTGGTTGTTGGCCGCCTGCGCCAGCGTGTTCTGCTGCTGCTGCGACGCGACCGCGTTCTGGTACAGGATGCCGCTGGAATGCGCCAGGCTCTGGTAGATCGAGCCCATCGCGAACGCCGGCGCCTCGCCGATGACCTTGACGTTGGACTGGGTGACGGCATCGGTGATCTGATTGTTGACTGCGGTGGGAAATGCCATGAAACGATCCTCGTTGGGAAAGGAACAGCGGGAACCGGTGCTGCGCTAACGTCGCCGCGCTGCGGCGACGGCGTGCGCGCCGGCGCTTACTTGAACGCGTTGAGCACGGTCAGCAGGCTGGTCAGGTTGTCGGAGACGCCGGTCTGGGCGATCTTCTCGGTGGCGCCGGCGGCGGCGGCGGTATCCAGGCTGTAGATCTGCATCACGCCCTGGTTGGCCGCGGCCTGCGCCAGCGTGTTCTGCTGCTGCTGCGCGGAGACGGCGTTCTCGAACAGGATGCCGGTCGAGTGCGCCATGCTCTGGTAGATCGACGCCATCGCAAAGGCCGGCGCTTCGCCGATCACCTTGACGTTGGACTGGGTGACCGCATCGGTGATCTGGTCGTTGACGGCGGTGGGAAATGCCATGTGTTCGCTCCTGGGTTGGGGTACGGCGCATGCCGTACGATCACTGAAAACGAGACACTGCACACCCTGTGAAACCGGACGCCGCACTTGTCTCGCCGCCCGTCGTCCGGTCTCCCCGCGCCGTCGTGCAGGGCGATGCGGAGGCGGCGTTGCGCCGCACGCCGCCCGTGCCGCTGCCGCAGGCGCGATTGGCGTGGGCCGCACGCAGGCGTGCGCATCCTTGGACAGCGCCCGCCACAGGCGTACGACTGCACGCACGGCCGTGCACGTCCGCCATCGGACGGACATGTGCGGCCATACGCGTATCGGCACATCAGGCCGATGGCGGGGCAACCGGCAGCTGCTGGCCGGCATCGGCCGCGGGCGGCGAACCGACCAGCCCGTTCGCACGCGCCGCTTCCACCACCGACTGCATCTGCTGCGCCAGGCTGCCGAACTCGCGTTCGAAACAGGCCTGCACCTCGCTGCGCACCAGGTTGCCCAGGCGATCGGCGATCTGCGCCACCAGCAACTGGTTGCCGCTGGTCTCGCCGCTGTGCGGTTGCCGCAACCGGCCCGGACGCAGCGCGTCGAGCGACTGGGCGGACGAGACCGCATCCAGCACGGCCTGGCCGCTGGCGCCGCCGGCCAGCTCGACACCGCGCGCGGCGTCCTGCATACCGTGCAGCATGTGCGCGATCAGGCCGTCCACGCGCTGGCGTTCGGCGTCGATCAGCGATCTCGACATCTCCCGCGCCTTGGGCGGGGGCTTGCCCTGCGCGCCGCCGGTGGACAGCGCGAAGGCTTGCAACTGGGCACGTTCGCTATCGCTCAGGTCGCGCCCCAGCCAGCGCTGGGCGAAGCTGTACAGCGGATCGATTGCGGGTTCTTGGTTGTGCTGCATGGCGGTTCCCGGCGGACGTGGAGGCGTGGAGGGGGCACGGCGTTCACAGCGCCGCCTGCTTGCGCGCGCGCATCAGGTCGGCGTACTTGGCGATGCTCGCGTCGATCTTGTCGATGGCCAAGCCGGCCGATTCGGCTTCCAGCGCCCCGGCCGCGGCGGCCACCGCGGCAGCCGCGCCGACCAGCACGTCGGTCGCCAGCACGCCCAGCGCATCCTCGGCCGCCTGCTCGAGCTTGTTCTCGGCCAGATTCTCGGTCATCTGCTTGATCAGCACGCCCTGGCTGGCCAACGCCATCTTGCTGACGCCGTCGAAGTACACCGCCGCCGACTGCGCGATCAGGCCGGCCGCCTGGCTGACCAGCATGTTCGGACCGACCACGATCTGCGATGGCGCGTAGGCCATCGTCTCGGCGTTGCTGAGCTGCACCGCCTGCACGATCTTGCCGTTGAGCGCATCGCTGGCCGGGGTCGGCGCCGCGGCCTGAGCGAGCATGCGCGCGTTGAGCGTCTTGAGCATCGACGGCGACGGCGATGGCGATGGCGACGGAGCGGCCGGTGCCACTGGCGGCGGCGGGGCGCCGCCGGCGGCCGCGGACGCGGCAGCCGCGTCGCTGCTGTCCCCGCCCCCGCCCGTGCCGGTCGGCGCGGCGGCGGACCTGTCCGTGGCGGCAGGCGCGGCGGGCGCCGCATCCGCGGGAGACGGCGCCGCGGATGCGGCCGCTGGCGCGACGCCTGCCGACGCGGCGCTCGGCGCAGGCGCTGCACCTGGCGCGGCGGGCGCAGGCGCCTGGGCGGCCGGCGCCGGCAACGCCACGGCGGCCGTGGGCGACGACGGCGGGGTCTGCTTGCTTCCGAAAGGCCACATACCACTCTCCTGGAGGATGGATCGACGCCGTATCTTCACCGGACCCCACGCGAACGGCGCCGCCGCGTCACTTCTCGCCGATCGCCATGATCAGTGCCACGGCCTTGGACACCACCGCGTTGGACACCTGATTCAACGCCTGCTGGCTGTGCACCGCGTTCTGCAACGCCAGCCCGGTGGAGTGGCTGGCGACCTGGTACAGCGACGCGATCGCCTGAGCGGGCGCTTCGGCCACCACCTTGACGTTGGTCTGGGTGACCGCGTCGGTGATCTGCGAATTGACGAGCGTGTTGTCTGCCATGAACCTGTTCCTTCGTAAGTCGCATGCCGGGAAGCGCCGCGGCGATCACGGCGCCATGCCGTGGGTCGGACGCGGCGCCCGCGTTGCCGCGGCCCTAGCCGGCCCGGCGTTGAATGAAACGCCGCCATGGGCGGCTTGTGAAACCGCGGTCGCTGCGCTCATTCCGCCACCAGCGCCAGGCGCAGGCGCTTGCGCAGCAATTCCACGCGCTTGCGCACCAGCGGCTGGTTGATGCTGAGCAGCGTGGCGATCATCGGGTACGGCAACTCGTCGACGAAGCGGTAGGCGAACAGGCGGCGTTGCGCGCGGGTCAGCGCCGCCACCGCGGCGACCACCCGCTGCAGTTGGTCGTCCAGTTCGGCACGCTGCAACGCCGTCATCGCCCGATCGGCCACGGTGTCCACGTCCTTGGCCTGCTGCTGGTCCAGCGGCCCGGCGCCGCTGCGGCGGCGCCTGACCGCATCCAGGAACACATGCCGCAACACCACGAACAGGAAGCCCTGCGGATCGGTCATCGCGTCCGGCGAGCGGCGTATGAACAGCAGCGCCTTCACCGCGGTATCGGACAGCAGGTCCTCGGCCGCATCCAGGCGCCCGTTCACCAGCCGCAACGCACGCCTGCGCAGATCCGGCAAGGCGGTGCGCCACGCATGCGTGAACATCTCGTCGGCCCTGGCGAAACGGCCGCCATCCGCATTCCCCTTTCCCTTCCCCTTTGCCACATCCATCGCACACTCCCCACAAAATCCCCTGTGCATCGAGTCTCCGCGGCGGGTGCGGGCGATAGCTGTTCCCTGGGTGACAACGCCACGCCGCGGCGGCCGGCGATCGCGTCGCGCGCGCCATGCGGCGCCGTTTTGTCTACGCATGCATACGCCGGTGCACGCCGGCGGCGGTGCCGCTGCTGCGCGCGCAAGCAAAAAAACAGGGCCTGCTGCGGATGCAATCAGGCCCGGATCGGCATGTCTGGCGTGCAGGCGTGGCGTGGCGCGGATCAGCGCGGTCGCAGCAGCTTGATCAGGGCGTCGAGGACGTTGGGATCGCTCAGTGCATGCAGCAGCTGATCCAGCTTCGGCGAACAGGGCTGCACTGGCGGTGCGGCTGCCGGCGCCGCCGCGTCCACCACGTCCACCGGCGGCGGTGCGGCGGCGGTGGACGGTGGCGGCGCCAACGGCGCTTGCCACAGGTACTCGGCGATCTCGTCCATCGCCGCCGCGTGCGCGGCCATCATGGCTTGGCCGGCGGCGCGCGCCGCACCACCACCACCGAAGCCGGGCCCTTGAAGCCGTCCAGCGATTCCAGCCCGAGCGGGCCGCCCTTGCTTTCCAGCGTGGCGGGCTGGCCGATGGTGACCCGCCAGTAGCCCAGCGCCAGCCTGCGCAACAGCGCCGACAGGGTTTGCAGCAGATCCACCTGCAGTTCGTTCTGGTTGTTCGGCAGCAGCTTGTAGACCAACAGCACCAGCATGCGCAGGTACTCGTGCTGTATGCCGGTATGCTCCACGCCCTGGCCATCGGCGCCGAGCAGGTAGGAGCGCCAGTTCTGGAACACCAGCAGGACGCGCACCATCGCTTGATAGCGCAGCGCCGCGGCGGGCGCGTCGCCGGCGCAGTACAGCGCCAGTTTGCAGTAGGTATCGAACAGGAAATCGCCCTGCGCCGGCTCGTAGATCGGCCCCAGCGCCGCCCGCAGTTGCTCTTGCAACCACTGCCGGTTCTGCTGCAGCGTGGTCGCCAGGTCGCCCTGCGCCTGGCCGAGGGCGAGGAACCTGGCGATCTGTGCACGATCCAGGCCCTGCGACTCCATGCTGAGCACGGCATTGCCGACCGCCTCCAGCACATCGGTATCGATGTACCCGTCCAACTGCCGGTATCCGCGGTTGAGCCGGTAGCCCTGCACCGAGTCGAACACCCCCGACGCACCGGTGATCACATTGCTGCCCAGGTTGGTGTCGAAAGCCAGCCACGGATAGCGCGCGGCCATGTAGCTGCGGTAGTAGTAATCGTGGCCCAGACGGAACGCGAACAGCGCGTTGCCGTGCACCAGCGCGTGGTAGCAATCGGTCCCGGGAGTTGCCGATGGCTGGTCCAGCGTCTGGCTCAGCGCCATCACGTTGCGCTTGGCGTGGTACCCGGCCAGCTCGCGCGACAGCGGCGCATTGACGTCGAAGCGGCGCAGCACATGCCCGCCGTGGCTGAAGGCGGTATTGGCGAACAGCTCCTCGAACAGGCCCTGCGGGACCGCGGTCCCGCGGCTACCGCGCCGGCTGTCGCGGCGCCTGGCCTGTGCCGCGGACCACGCATCGAGGACGTACGCGGACAGCGCGGCGTAAAACCGCCGATCCGGGTCGCCCACCTGGTGCATGTAGTAGCCCACCACCGAGCGGTTCTCGGTGCCGAAGCCGCTGCCCTCGCCGCAGTGGATGTGCACGATCGCGCGCAAGGCGCGCTTGCCGGCGCCGGCGCCGGCGCCGGCGCCGAAGTTGCCGCCCAGCGCGCCGGCGTTCGCCTGCAACCACGCGAACAGCTCAGCGTAATTGCCGACCTTGTTCTCCGCGCCCAGCAGATCCAGCCCGACGATGGTCGCATGGCCGTTTCCCTGCCCGGTGAGCAGCGGCGCGACCTTCTCGGTCAGGTGCGCGCTCAACGCGCCGTCGCGCATGTAGTGATGGGGCGAGTGCACCAGCAGGCGGTAGTCGGTGCCGTAGTCTTCGTTATATCCCTGCGCCAGCTGCGCCAGCTGCGGGATCTCGTCCTCGGCGGCGGCGGCCTGGATCAACAGCACGCCGTCCTCGCGCAGGAAGTCGAAGGTCGCCCGCACCCACATGCGGTAGTCGGCCTTCTGCGATTCGCTCCAGCTGTCGTACTTGGCGGGATCGCCCTGGCACAGTTGCTTCACGAAATGACCGCGCAACTTGTAGGCATCGTCGAACGGGGTGTACTTGCTGGCGCCGTAGATCTTGTTGTTGAAGTAGCGCACCAGCGTGCGCAGACTGTCGGCAGGGCCTTGCGCCGAGGCCAGCGCAGGCGCGATGATCTCGTGGTCGACCAGTTCGTAGAGCGTCGGCGCCTGCGGCGGGAGCGCCAGTTCATCGCGCACGTAGCCAGCGTCGGCCGCCATCACCTGGCATGCGATGTACACGTTCTCCGCCACGCATTCTGCGCGTTCGTACTCGGCGCGGTCGGGCCTGTGCAACAGCCGCGCGAACGAGTTGCCGGTGCGCTCGATCATCAGCATCAGCGCATAGCCGAACAGCCGCAGTTCGCCCTTGACCTGCGCGTGTGCATCGTTGGCGTAGAAGCGCTGCGCCAGCAACTGCGCCAGCGACGGCCGCGCGTCGTCGGGACGCTTGCGCTGCGTCGGCAGGATGCCGGTGAAGTGGCTGTGGAAATCGCAGACGTAGCGGTTCAGCTGGGTCTGTTCGGCGAGCTTGAAATAGGCCATGGCGGATCCTTGGAAGGAAGAGAACGGCAGCGGCACCCACCGCCGCGGGACAGGGCCGCAACCCGGTTGGCTGGCGCCTCCGGCAGCGCGGCGATGCGGGAATCCGGAGGCAGGCATGGGGCGGCGCGACACAGCGGCGACGGCCATGGCGGCACCCGGGGAAGCGGCGCGCGATCGCCGCGGCGTTCGCCGCTATCGGGCGGCGCGCCGTGGATCGCGGGCGGCGGCGGTGCCCGCGCACGCCCATCCCAGGACGGCGCCAGCACCACCGCGATGCAGGCCAGCGTCACGCAGCAGGCCTGGCGCAGGCGCATACGGCGCAGGCGCCTGGCGCGCGTCCATGCCGATCGGGCACGGGATCGGCGGCCACCGTTGGTATCGAGCATGGCACTCCTCCGCAGGGGAAGGGATCGCTTCGATCATGCGCATGCCGCTCCCGCGCGGTGCGCGGCGGCGGGCAATCGCAGTGCTCGGCGACACCTTCCCAAACGCTGCCGCGGGCGCGATGTGAAAAAAAAGCCGCACCCGGCTTGGCACCGGGTACGGCCTGGAGGTGTCGCGGTCGGGTGCGGTCAGCGCGCGGCGGCGCCCACATCGAACAGCTGGAACTCGCGGATGTGCGCCGCATCGGCACTGGACAGGATGTTCAGGCGCACGCGCGAGGCGGTGACCGCCGGGAAGCGGTCGATCTTCATGTGCCCGATCGCCTCGGCCTGCGCCACCTTGACCCATGCGCCGTCGCGGAACACTTCTACCGCGTACTTCTGCACCAGTTGGCCGGCGTTGAGCCATTCCATCGACATCGCGCTGTCGAAGGTCACCGGTTGCTTGAACTGCAGTTCCAGCGTGGCGTGGTGCGAACCGGCCGGTGCGCTCCAGAAGGTGTCGCGGTCGCCGTCCACCGCCGCGGCGATCGCGGCGTCGGCCTTGAGCCGGCCGCGCACCAGGTTGCGCTCGGCGCCGTAGCGCGCCTGCAGCGCCTGGCCCATCTCCTCCAGCCGCTTGACGTCGGCATCGGGCAGCAGGCCGCGCTTGTCCGGGGCGATGCCGAGCACCAACTGGCCGCCGCGGCCGACGCTGTCTTCCCAGATCTGCACCAATTCGTCCACGCTCTTCAGCGTCGCGGCGCTGTTAGGGTGCCAGAACCACTGCAGCTTGTGCAGCGGCGTGTCCACTTCCACCGGGCGCCAGCGCAGGTAGCCGTGGCGATCGATCACGTTCCAGTTCTCGCCTTCGATCACCCCGGCCTCGTTGCCGACCCAGCGCACGTCGCCGTATTCGAACAACGCGGTGTCGGCGAACACCATCGCGTTGGGCTGGTAGGTGCGCAGCTCTTCCAGGTACTTGTCGAAGTCGTAGACATGGCCGGCGCTGCCGGCGCCGTCCAGCCACCATTCGGTCAGCGGGCCGTAGTGCGAGGCCAGGTCCACCAGTTGCGCGGCGTAGTACTTGTCGTAGGCCTTGGGATCGGCGTACCTGGGCTCGTGGCGATCCCACGGCGACAGGTAGATGCCGAAGCCCATGCCCTGCTTGCGCACCGCCTCGCTGGTCATCTTCACCAGGTCGCCCTTGCCGCCCAGCCACGGGCTGTTCTTCACCGAGTACTCGCTCTCGCTGGTCGGCCACAGCGAAAAGCCGTCGTGGTGCTTGGCGACCAGGATCAGGTACTTGGCGCCGGCCGCCTTGGACGCGCGCGCCCATTGCGCGGGATCCACCTGGTCCGGATTGAACACCGCCGGGCTGGCGGTGCCGTCGCCCCACTCGCGGTCCAGAAAGGTATTGGTGCCGAAGTGCACGATCACGCCGAACTCCAGGTCCTGCCAGGCGACCTGCTGCGGCGACGGTTTCACCTCGGAGAAACTGTCCGCCAGCGCATTCGGCGCGGCCAGCGCGGCCAGCGCGGTCAGGCCAAGGGCGGCCAGCCAGCGGATCGGAGAGAGCGGGCGGTTCGGCATCGCGGGTCCTCGCAGTCGTCGGGGGCAGCCGTTGCTGCCGGCACAAACAGCATATGGTATTTAATTGATGATAAATAGGTATCTTCCAAATCGACGCAGGACCGGACCACCATGCTGCCCCCCTCGCGACTCCCGTTGCTGTGGCTGTTCGCCGTGCGCGCGATCGCCGCCCCTGCGCCGGCCATGCCGTCGCCTGGCCTGCCGTCGCCGATCGTCTATAGCGAATTCGTCGACGCCCACCCGCCGACCGCGCAATGCCACGCCTCGACGCTGGTGGAAACCCGCGACGGGCTGCTCGCCGCCTGGTTCGGCGGACGCCACGAAGGCGCCGACGACGTCGGCATCTGGGTCGCGCGACGCGACGCGCACGGCTGGCAGCCGGCGCAGCGCGTGGCCGACGGCGCGCAGCCGCAGGGCAAGTCGCTGCCGGCGTGGAATCCGGTGCTGTTCCAGCCTGCGCAAGGGCCGCTGCGGCTGTTCTACAAGGTCGGCCCGGACCCGAAGCGCTGGTGGGGCATGCAGACCACCTCCGCCGATGGCGGCGCGCACTGGTCCGCGCCCTCTCGCCTGCCCGACGGCATCCTCGGCCCGATCAAGAACAAGCCGGTGCAACTGGCCGACGGCCGCATCCTCAGCCCCAGCAGCAGCGAGGACGCCGGCTGGGTCGCGCACATGGAATGGTCCGACGACGACGGCGCGCACTGGACCCGCGGCCCGGCGTTGAACGCCCCCGAGCGGATCGGCGCGATCCAGCCCAGCGTGCTGGTGCATGCGGACGGCAGCGTGCAGGCGATCGGCCGCAGCCGGCAGAACCACGTGTTCAGCGTCTGGTCGCGCGACCACGGCCGCAGCTGGGAACCGATGACCCTGCTCGACCTGGCCAATCCCAATGCCGGCACCGATGCGGTGATGCTGGCCGATGGCCGCGCGCTGCTGGTCTACAACCCCACCCAGGCCGGCAAGGACTGGTGGGACGGCCGCGGCACGCTGGCGGTGGCGCTGTCCGACGACGGCACGCATTGGACCCGCGTGCTGACCCTGGAGGACAGCCCCAAGGACGAATTCTCCTATCCGGCGGTGATCCAGACCCGCGACGGCCTGGTGCACATCAGCTACACCTGGAAACGCCAGCGCATCCGCCACGTGGCGCTGGATCCGGCACGGCTTGGCGGCCGCGCGATCACGCCCGCCGCGCACTGACCGCCGCGACGGGCTGGCGCTGTCCGCACCGATCGACGCGTGGACAGTTCGCCTCGAGCATCAATGCCTCGTCCCCCGGCGTGGACACGACCCATCGAAGCAGGCCACTCGCTGACCGCACAACCGGCACAGTGAGGGCCGTCCATGCACCGCATCGACCGCCCCAGCGCATCCTCGAGCCGGCACAGCAGTGCCGATCCTTGGCGAGCGGATGCGCCGGCACGAACGCCTGCGCCTGGCGCAGGCTCGCCGCCCGATTTTGGGGCTGCCGCAGCGATGGAGCACGCGGGTTTTTCCCTGCGTGTGCCGGACCGGCAGCAGCGCCAGCCGCACTCCGGCGCTTCGTCCTCGGCCGCACCACCGGCCACGCGAACGCTGCGCAGGCTGAATCAGTTGGCAAGGAACCCGTCCCTCCCTGCATCCGCGAGGCCGGCCCCAGAGCCAGTTGACAGCCGCGGGCCGCCACGCCTGAACGACACCGAGCGCAGGCGATTCCACCTCGACGCTGTCGATTCGCCGCAGCTGTTGCCGCGCGTCGCCACCGCATCGCCGCAGGTCCAGAGTGCAGGTCAACAGCGCACCACGGACAGCGGGGCCGTTCCGTTGCGGGAGCACCTGCAGCAATGGCAGCACGCGTGCGAACGGAATCTCGCCTCATGGGGTCCACATTGGGAACGGATGGCTGGACAGATCAATGACGTCCAAGCGCACATCCCCACGGTGCTGCAGGAGACGGCACGCATCCTCGCAACAGCGTCAAGACCAGACCACCCTTCCTTGAAGGTGGAGCTCAGTCCGCTTCCACAGTTCCCCCGGGACATATCGCCTCTCGCTCACCTGACGAACATATACATCAACACCGCTTGCCTGCAGTCGCTTCCGGAATCGATCGGGGACCTGCGCAATCTTCGCCACCTGCAACTCTGCAACAGCCTGCTGACGGCCCTGCCTGAGTCGCTGTGCGACCTCGGCAACCCGAAGACGCTCTTCATTACCAACAACAGTGGACTGAGCGCTTCCCGATAATCTCGCGCGCCTCGACGCTTCTCTCTGGGACACAGGGCCTGACCGTCTGACGCTGGCGCTGTGCAGAACTGAACCGCCCCGGCTTTTCTGGAGGCCGTTCGGTTTGAGTCCGGCCGCCTCGGCCCGACCGGCTTGCTGCCGAGGGTAAGCCGCTTCGGCTTCTGCCGGCCGGCTGTGCCCGATCGGCCCCAGCCGTCGTTTGTGGTTGTACCCGTGCACCCCATCCAGCGCGGCCGGTTCCACCTGCTCGCGGTTGCCCCACGTCCTGCGGTGGATCACCCCGGCCTTGTACAGACCGTTGATCGTCTCGGCCAGCGCGGTGTGCCCCAGGGCAGGCTTCGCGCTCGCAGCTGTCACCGACGCGGCCCACCGACGGCGCGATCCTGGCCTCGGTCGGCCGTTCGCTGTCGCCAATGCCGACGTATTGCACGCCGCGGTCGCGGTGATGGATCAGTGCCTGGTTTCCGACCCGCGCCCGGGCCTGCGCGGCCTGCTCCAGCGCATCGAGCACGAAGTCCCCGGCAGATCGGCTCGACCCCGTCGGCATCGCGATGCGCGGCGACGAACCCGGTCATGGCGTGAAGCGGCGGTCCAGCTCCGCCTGGGCGAAAGACGCCGATGCCTTGCGCAGGATCCCGTTGGCCTGCCGCAGCTCCTGGACCTGGCGCTCCAGCGCCTTCATCCGCGCCCGCGCCTGCGCCGTCAGGCCAGGCCGCAGCCCTTGGCCTTGGTCACGCTCGGCTCGGCGCACCCACCAGCGCAACGTCTCGGCCGTGCAACCGATCTTCCCGGCCATCGATTCGATCGCCGCCCACGGCGAGCCGTGCCTGTCCTGGCGCTCCAGCACCATCGGCGCCGACCGCCCCCGCACGTCCGGGGGAATACTTCACTGGCTTGCTCATGACGCCATCCTCTCAACAGTTGGAGCCTCCTGGAATCCCGCGGCGGTTCAGCCCGCAGATCGGGCGCTGTTGTGCAGACCGACCACAGCACGCTGCCAGGGCGCTAGGACTCCTGCAACACCGCGACGATGCGGCGCACGCGCGCAACGTCGGTCCGCTGATAGTCGCCGCCCAGGTCGCGAATAGACGGATGCGGCGCATGCACCTGCGCGACGACCGGACCGCGCGCCGAGGCATGGAACTCGCGCGCCCCGGTGCGCACGCGCAATGCGTGCGCATTCTGCTCGGATATGCCGGCTCCCGGCATCACGCCGATGCGCCCACCGGCCTGGCGCACCAGCGCCGCGATGGTGTCGATGCCTTCCAGTGCCGTTGCCCGCCCACCCGAGGTCAGGACGCGTTCGCAGCCCAGCGCAATGGCATCCTCCAGCGCCCGCGACGGATCGGCGCTGACATCGATCGCACGGTGGAAGGTGACGCCGAGCGATGCGGCGGCGGCGATCAGCACGCGCATCGTCGCCATGTCGACCTCGCCGGCCGGGTCCAGTGCACCGAGCACTACCCCGTCGCAGCCCAGCCGCACGCACTGCTCCACATCGCGGCGCATCGCCTCCACGTCCGCCTCGTCGAACACGAAATCGCCGACCCGCGGGCGGATCAGCACGTACAGCGGAATGGTCACGCGATCGCGCAACACCGCCAGCGTACCGAACGAAGGCGTCAACCCACCGCCGTCCAGGCCGCCGCACAACTCCACCCGCATCGCCCCGCCGGCCTGCGCCGCCAGCGCCGAGCCGATCGAACCGGCCGCCACTTCCAGTCCCATCGGCGCCGCCCCGCTCATGCCGCCGGCCCCGCGAAATGGCTCGGCCCCTGCAGCAACAGGTCCTGTCGCTGGGCATCGCAGACTGCATAACTGAAACCGGGCTGGATCGCGAACGCGCCGACCTCGCCGCGCCGGTTCATCGCCAGGAACCCCACCTGCAGGTCGCGGGTCAGCTGCGGCTTGCGCCGCACGATGCGCATCACCACCTCGCGGCACGCCTCGGCCGGACGCTTGCCCTGGCGCATCATCTCCACCACCGCGAAACTGCCGACATTGCGGATTACCTCCTCGCCGACGCCGGTGGATGTCGCACCGCCCACCTCGTTGTCCACGTACAGCCCGGCACCGATGATCGGACTGTCGCCGACCCGCCCGTGCATCTTCCACGCCATCCCGCTGGTGGTGCACGCCCCGGACAGATTGCCGTGCGCGTCCAGCGCCAGCATGCCGATGGTGTCGTGGTTGTCCTTGCCGCCGGGCAGCGCGCCCTGCTGGTAGGCGCGGTTCTCGATGTTCGCTTCCGGCTTGTACTCGGATTTCTTCAGCCACTCCTTCCACGCTTTCTCCGACGACGGCGTGAGCAGGTTGGTGCGCTCGAAGCCCTGCGCCAGCGCGAACTGTAGCGCTCCGTCGCCGACCAGCATCACGTGCGGCGTCTTCTCCATCACCCGCCGCGCCACCGAGATCGCATGCACGATGTCCTCCAGCGCCGCCACCGACCCGCAGCCGCCGGTATGATCCATGATGCAGGCATCGAGCGTGACCCGCCCATCGCGATCGGGATAGCCACCCAGCCCGACTGTGGGATTGTTCGGATCGGCCTCCGGCACCTTCACCCCTGCCTCCACCGCATCCAGCGCCGCGCCGCCGCGCGACAGCACCTGCCACGCCGCTTGGTTCGCCGCGATCCCGAAATCCCAGGTCGAGACCACCCGCGCCGCGCCACGCGGCAGCGGCGCCACCCCGGACTTGACCCCGGACGCGGCACGCGCCCCCGGCAACATCCCGCCCAACCCGGCGGCCAGGGCGCCAAAGGCGGCGGTTTTCAGGAAATGGCGGCGTTGGGGCATGGGGAGACTCCGGCGTTGGAAGCGCGCACAGGACAGCGCGCGCCGAGCCTCGCATCATGCGGCAGAGTGGGATGGGATTGAATCGACGTCCCCCCGGTTTTGAGTAGCGCAGCGGTTTGGAGGCCAATGCCCCACGAGAAGGAGATCAGACGTGGAAAAGCGTTTTACCGAAGAGCAGATCCTCGGCTTCCTGCGCGAGGCCGAAGCCGGGGTGGCGATCGAGGACCTGTGCCGGCGCCATGGCGTCAGCGAGGTCTCGTACTCCCTGCGGCGCAGCAAGCTAAGCGGGATGAGCGTGCCCGATGCCAAGCGGCTCAAGGAATTGGAGGCCGATAACGCACGGCGGAAGAAGCTGCTGGCCGAACAGTTCTTCGAGAACGACCTGATCCAAGAGCCTGTTCACGATCTTTTGAGCAGCAGCGTCAGGAATGCCAGATAGATGAAATGAATTCCTGATTCCCCACATCATGCATCCAGCGTTGCCCTTGGATACGGCAGCGGTGGCGTAGGCCCCGCCGCGAAGATCCATCGCCGCACCATGGCGGCCAAGTCCAAGGGCCGGTTGAAGCGGCAGCACAATTCGGACAGGCAGCGCTGCAGGTCCTTGGGCCGCCGTGCATGATAGGTGCCATGCAAGGCGCTTTTGACGTTGCCCAGCTAAGGTATTGACCCAGGCCAAGGCCGGCTCGGTCGGCCCCCCCGCTGCCGGTGACGATGGCCGTGCGCAGGCAGCGGGCCTGGGTAATCGCCGCAACGCTGCGCAGCCGGTCGGACGCCCCGCGGCTACCGGGCAGCAGCGCGCGATTGGCCCAAGCGGCCAGGTGGGTTGTGCGGAAACCGGCCAGCCGGTCCATGCGCATGGCGATCGGATGGCCTTCAGGGCTGCACTGCACGGCGGTCACGAAGGGCGTCTTGCCCGGACTGGCCCGGCCGCGACGCTCGCCGCCCCGGTAGGCGTGGTGCGACTGGATCTGGTGGGGAATCAGAGTTGATCTTTTCGTTTGACGTGCGTCGTTTTAGGCAGGACAAAGTATCAAAATTCACCCCAGAAATAAGTATTTCAACAGCCTGTTAGGCGCCTATTCAAGGTTCTGCACCTGCTCGCGGATCTGGTCGATCAGCACCTTCAGCTCCACCGCCGCGCTGGAGGTGCGGCTATCCACCGACTTGGACCCCAGCGTATTGGCTTCGCGGTTGAATTCCTGCAGCAGGAAATCCAGCCGCCGGCCAGCCGGCTCGGGCTGGCGCAGCACACGACGGATTTCCTTGATGTGGCTGCCGAGCCGGTCCAGTTCCTCGTCAACGTCCAGTTTCTGCAGCCACAGCACCAGTTCCTGCTCGGCGCGACCCGGATCGACCGGATGCGGCAGGTCGGCCAGGCGCGCGGCCAGCTTGGCGCGCTGGCCTTCGCGGATGGCAGGGATCAGTGCCTTCACCTCGGCGGCGATGCGCTCGACCGCATCGATCCGCTCGACGATGGCCGCGGCGAGCTTGCCGCCCTCGCGCTCGCGCGCGGCGACCAGTTCGGCCACCACCTCGTCCAGCAGTTCCAGTGCCTGCGCCTGCAGCGCGGCTGGATCGACCGCCTGCCCCTGCAGCACGCCGGGCAGCTGCAGCAGGTCGGCGAACTGCACCTGCAACTGCGGGAAGCGCGCGCCGAGCCGCTGCGCGAGCACGGCCAGTTGTTCGACCAGCGACTCGTTCACCGCCAGCGCCTGCGCGGCCTCCGGCGCGCGCAGGCGCAGCATCAGGTCCAGCTTGCCGCGGCTGATGCGCGCGGCCAGACGTTCGCGCAACTGCGGTTCCAGCGCGCGCAGTTCCTCCGGCAGCCGCACCCCCATTTCCAGAAAGCGGTGGTTGACCGAGCGCAGTTCGCAGCCCAGCGTGCCCCAGGGAGTGATGCGCTCGGCACCGGCGAAAGCGGTCATGCTGCGGATCATGCGGTGTTCCGATGCCTGCCAAACGCGAATGGTAACCTAGCGCTCCGCCGGCCCGGCCTGCCCGATGCCGCGCCGGCCCTCACCACACTTCCGGATCGACCCCCATGTCCTTTTCCCGTCCCAGTGGCCGCACGGCCGATCAGTTGCGCCCGGTGCGCATCGAGCGCGCCTTCACCCGTCATGCCGAAGGTTCGGTTCTGGTCAGCTTCGGCGACACCCGCGTGCTGTGCAACGCCAGCGTCGAGAACCGCGTGCCGGGTTTCCTGCGCGGCAAGGGCGAAGGCTGGGTCACCGCCGAGTACGGCATGCTACCGCGCGCCACCCATTCGCGCTCCGACCGCGAGGCGTCGCGCGGCAAGCAAGGCGGGCGCACGCTGGAGATCCAGCGCCTGATCGGCCGCGCGCTGCGCGCCTGCGTGAACCGCAACGCGCTCGGCGAGCGCACCATCACCCTGGACTGCGACGTGCTGCAGGCCGACGGCGGCACCCGCACCGCCGCCATCACCGGCGCCTACGTGGCGCTGATGGATGCGGTGAGCTGGCTGCAGCAGCGCGGCGACCTGAAGAAGCCGGTGGTGCTCGGCGCGGTCGCCGCGGTCTCGGTCGGCGTCTACCGCGGCGCCCCGGTGCTGGACCTGGACTACGCCGAGGACAGCGACTGCGACACCGACATGAACGTGGTGATGAACGATGGCGGCGGTTTCATCGAGGTGCAGGGCACCGCCGAGGGCCATGCGTTCCGCCGCGACGAACTGGATGCGCTGCTCGGCCTGGCCGAGCGCGGCATCGCCGAGCTGCTGGCGGCGCAGCGCGCCGCGCTGGCGCAATGAGCCAGTGCATCGCCCTGGTCGCCCTGGTGGTGCCGGACTACGACCAGGCCATCGCCTGGTACACCGGCACGCTCGGCTTCGCCCTGCTGGAAGACACCGCGCTCGGCGGCGGCAAGCGCTGGGTACGGGTGGGTCCGGCCGGCGACGCCGGCGCCGGCCTGCTGCTGGCGCTCGCCAGCGACGATGCGCAGCGCGCCTGCATCGGCCGCCAGACCGGCGGGCGGGTCGGCTTCTTCCTGCACACCGACGACTTCCACCGCGACCACACGGCGATGCTGGCGCGCGGCGTGCAGTTCCTGGAAGCGCCGCGCGACGAAGCCTACGCGATCGTGGCGGTGTTCCAAGACCCGTACGGCAACCAGTGGGACCTGCTGGAGCCCAAGCCATGAAACTGGTCCTGGCCAGCGGCAATGCCGGCAAGCTCGAGGAACTGCATGTGCTGCTCGGCGACACCGGCATCGCGCTGGTCGCGCAGTCCGCGCTCGGCGTACACGATGCCGACGAGACCGGCCTGACCTTCGTCGAGAACGCGCTGCTGAAGGCGCGCCACGCCGCCCAGGTCACCGGCCTGCCGGCGCTGGCCGACGACTCGGGGATCTGCGTGGATGCGCTGCGCGGCGCGCCGGGGCTGTACTCGGCGCGCTACGCCGGCGAACACGGCAAGGCCGCCGCCAACATCGACAAGCTGCTGCACGCGCTGCGCGAGGTGCCCGACGCGCAGCGCACCGCGCATTTCTACTGCGTGCTGGTGCTGCTGCGGCATGCCGAAGATCCGCAGCCACTGCTGGTGGAAGGCAGCTGGCGCGGGCGTATCCTGCACGCACGCGCCGGAACCGGCGGCCACGGCTATGATCCGGTGTTCTTCGATCCCGAACACGGCCAGAGCGCGGCGCAGATGCCGTTGCCGCTGAAGAACCGGATCAGCCACCGTGGCCAGGCGCTGGCGCTGCTGCGCAGGCAACTGACGCACTGGGAAACCTGAGGGAGACGCCGATGTTCGTCGCAATCTGGGAATACACGGTGGCCGACGGCCAGACACAGGCGTTCGAGGCGCTGTATGCCGCCGATGGCGGCTGGGCCGCGCTGTTCGCCGAATACCCGGGCTATCTGGGCACCGAACTGCTGCGCGCGCAGGCGCCCGGCACCTGCCTGACCATCGACCGCTGGCGCGACGAAGCCGCTACGCGCACTGCCTGGCCTACGGCCGCCAGCGCTATGCGCAGCGCGACCGGCTCGGCGACGTGCTGACCCGCCACGAACACTGCTGGGCTACTTACACCGCACCATGCTGATCCCGCCCCCGCTGTCGCTGTACGTGCACCTGCCCTGGTGCGTGCGCAAATGCCCGTACTGCGATTTCAACTCGCATGCGGCCAAGGGCACGCCGGCGTTCGACGACTACGTGGACGCACTGATCGGCGACCTGGACCAGGACCTGCCGCTGGTCTGGGGCCGCACCGTGCAGACCGTGTTCTTCGGCGGCGGCACCCCCAGCCTGTTCCCGGCCGAGGCGATCGACCGCTTCCTGCAGGCGGCCAGCGCGCGCCTGCGCTTCGCGCCGAACCTGGAAATCACCCTGGAGACCAACCCCGGCACCGCCGAGCACGGCCGCTTCGATCGCTACCTGGCGGCCGGGGTCAACCGGCTCAGCTTCGGCATCCAGAGCTTCGACGACGCCGCGCTGCAGCGCCTGGGCCGGATCCACGACGGGGCCGACGCCGAGCGCGCGGTGAAGCTGGCGCAGGACGCCGGTTATTCCAACCTCAACCTGGACCTGATGTACGCGCTGCCGCAGCAGACCCTGACCCAGGCGCAGACCGACATCGCCCGCGCGCTGGCGCTGCAGCCCACCCACATCAGCCACTACCAGCTGACCCTCGAACCGAACACCGTGTTCGCCGCGCGGCCGCCGCAGGGCATCCCCGAGGAGGACGACGCCTGGGACATGCAGGAACGCTGCCAGGCGCTGCTGGCCGCGGCCGGCTACGCCCAGTACGAGGTCAGCGCCTACGCCCGCGACGGCCACCAGTGCGCGCACAACCTCAACTACTGGAAGTTCGGCGACTACCTGGGCATCGGCGCCGGCGCCCACGGCAAGATCAGCTCCGGCGCCGAGCAGAGCATCCTGCGCCGCTGGAAGACCCGGCACCCGACGGCCTACCTGGCCGCGGCCGGCACGCCGGCGGCGATCGGCGGCGACGAGTGGATCGGCGCCGAGCGGCGCCCGTTCGAATACATGCTCAATGCCCTGCGCCTGAACCAGGGCTTCGCGCTGCGCGACTTCGCCGCGCGCACCGGCCTGGCGCCGGAGGCGATCGGCCCGGCGCTGGCGCTGGCGCAAGCGCGCGACTGGCTGCAACTGGACGCCGGGTACGCGCTGCCGACCGAACGGGGACGGCGCTTCACCAACGACGTGGTCGCCCTGTTCATGCCCTGAGCGGTGCAGCGCGCGCATCGGCATGGTTGCGCGGCGCGAAACGTGTTAAATACCTGAATCTGGAAAAGTAAACGGCGATCACAGGATGTCATTGTCTGCCATTCCGTCGGCGAGCCCGGCGACGCTCGCCAGCGCCGCCCTGCCAGCGCGCGTGCGCGAACTCCTGGATGCGCTGAAGGCATTGCTGTGGCAGGCGCTGGACGCGCCGTTGCGGCTGACCCTGGCCGAACTGGAGCGCGCGCTGTGCGACCAGGCCGAGCGCGCGCGCAACAGCCAGCTGCAGCAGGACGCGTACCAGCAACTGCAGGGGCTGCGGGCGCGCCGCGAGCACTTCGCGGCCTACTACAAGGCGCAGTTGGAGGCGGCCCTGGCCACGATCCGGCTGCCGCCCGCGCCAGCCGCGCCGCACCGGCAGGACGACGCCGGCGCGGCGACGCGGACGCTGGCCCTGGTCGCCGACGCGGACATCGACCGCGACATCGTGCTGCACGATATTGCCCGACGCCAGGCGGCGCGGAACAGCATCCCGCTGCAACTGCTCGGCCAGCGTTTCGGCGTGCTCGCCGCGCGGCCGGCGTTCGAGACCGAGCGCACGCCGCTGGGCCCGCACCTGCTGTGCCGGATCCTGCGCGGGGCCGGCGAGGAACTGCGGCTGGGGCTGGACGCGCAGCTGGCCCTGTACCGCGCCTTCGAGCGCCACGCGCTGGCGCGCTGCGGCGAGATCGTGGAGCGCGCCAATGTGTTGCTGGCGCATGCCGGCGTGCTGCCCGGGCTGGTCTACCTGCCCTACCTGGCGCGCCCGGCCGCCACGCCCGACCATGCCGCGCCGCGTCCGGCCACCGGCCAGCCCCCCGCAGCGCCCGTCACGGCCGCCGGCAACGGCTGGCCCGGCGTTCCGGCGCCCGCAGCGCAGCCGGCGCGCGCCGCGACTGCGCCCGCCGGCACCGGCAGCGCGCCACGCGACCTGGCCACCCTGCGCCAGTTGCTGGCCGCGGCGCGCGGCCGTGCCGCAGCGGCGCCGGCCGCCTCCGCGCCCGCCGGCGTGACCGCCGGTGTGGCCGCCGTGCCGACCGCGGCGCTGCTGCGGGCGTTGCGAGAGTTGCAGGCGCAACCACCAGCCTGCAGCGCGCTGGCCGGCCTGCGCGGGCGCCGCCAGATACGCGACGTGCAGGCGGCGCTGCTGGCCACACTGCGTGCCGAGCATGGCCCACAGGCGGCGCTGGCGCCGCAGGATGCCGACACCTTCGACCTGCTCGCCCTGCTCTACTCGGAGATCGAGCGCGAAGTGCGCAGCGATGCGCCGGCCGCCGGAATGCTGGAGCGCCTGCAGGTGCCGCTGGTGCGCGCCGCGCTGCAGGACGAGGCGTTCTTCGTGCGCAGCCGGCACCCGGCGCACGCACTGCTCAACGCGGTCGCCGAGTCCGGCGCGGCCTGGCTCGGCGAGGAGGACACCGATCCGCAGCTGTTGCTGAAGCTGAACCAGACCGTGGACCGGGTGGTCGAAGAATACGAAGGCGACGAGGCAGTCTTCGCACAGGCCCAGCAGGACATCCAGGCGCAATGCCGCGCACTGGCGCACAAGGCCGAGATCGCCGAGCGCCGCCATATCGAGGCCGCGCGCGGCAAGGAACGGCTGCAAGCGGCCAAGCAACTGGCCAACGCCACGCTGGACGCACTGTGCCGGACCTGGCAACCGTCCGCGTCCGTGCAGGCGCTGCTGAAGCAGGCCTGGTCCGACGTGCTGACCTTGACCCTGCTGCGCCAGGGCGAGGAGTCCGACGCCTGGCACGAGCGCACGCAGCTGACCCATTGCATCGCCGAGATCACCTGCAGCCCCCCCGGCGGCGCCGATCCCAGCCTGGCCGACGCGGTGCGCGACGCCCTGCTGCAGGTGGGTTACCACCGGGACCAGGCCGACGCGATCGCGCGGCAACTGTCCACGCCGGGCGGCGGGAGCGCGCCGACCTCGCGTACCGCGCCCAGTGCCCGGCCCAAGGCGCGCGCACGCCTCGGCGACCACGGCGACGGCGAGGACGCCGAGCGGCCGCTGCCGGCGCCGCGCAGCGACGCCGAGCAGGCGGCCTACGCACGGCTGTGCGGCCTGCCGTTCGGCACCTGGTTCGAGTTCGTGACCAACCAGCAGGGCGACCTGAAACGACAGCGCCTGTCCTGGTACAGCCCGATCACCGACCGCGCGCTGTTCGTCAACCAGCGCGGGCACAAGACCGCCGAATACTCGCTGGACACGCTGTCGCGGCTGCTGGCGCAGGGCCAGGCGCGGACCGTGGCCGTGGCCCGCGCACGCCTGATCGACCGCGCCTGGCACGCCACCGTGCGCGCACTGCGCACCCTGGCCGGCGCACCCGCCGGCGCTCTGGAGGGCGACGCATGATCGCCGAAGCCCGCCGCTCGCCGCGCCGGCGCGTCCCGGACATGGTGGCGGTGCTGGATGTCATGGAGGACGCCATGGTCGGCCGGCTCGGCAACGTCTCCGAGAGTGGCATGCTGCTGCTGGCCTCGGCGCCGCTGCACGAGGACGCGCTGTACCAGTTGCGCTTCGCGATGCCGCAACTGGGCCGCGACGTGCAGATCGACGTCGGCGTGCACCTGCTGTGGAGCGAACGCTGTAACGCGCCGGGCCAGGCCTGGACCGGTTTCCGCTTCCTGACCATCGCGCCGGCGCAGCGCGACCTGCTGCGGCAGTGGATCAACGCCGGCCCGGCCAACTAGGGCCTGTTAACACATCCGAAGCCCATCAACGACCAGGACGAAGCTGAGGAATCCAAGGAACATGGCATCCAGCTTCTCGAAGCGCGAGAAAATCCGGCGGTAGCCTTTCAGGCGACGGAACAGTCTCTCCACTTCGTTGCGCCGCTTGTACATCTCCCGGTTGTATTCCCAAGGCTCGACCCGATTGGATTTCGGCGGGACCACCGGCACGAAGCCAAGATCGAGCGCCAACTGGCGGGTTTGGTTGCCTTCGTAGGCACGGTCCATCAACAAATGAATCGGCCGCTCCACTGGCCCCAGGTGTTCAAGCAACGTGCGGCCTGCAGGTGCGTCATGCACGTTACCAGGCGTCAATCCAAAGGTGATGGCTGTTCGAGCATCTGCGGCAACCATATGAATCTTGGTGTTCCATCCACCGCGGGACTTGCCGACGGCCTGCGGACCGTTTTTTTTAATGCGCCCGTGCCATCGGGATGCACCTTGATGCTGGTGGAGTCCAGCGAGATTGCTTCGATTTCGATGCGCACGATCTGGGACTTCTGCAATTGGGCCAACATCCGGTCCAGCACACCCGCCTTGGCCCAGCGGTTCATGCGTGTGTACACCGTGTGCCAGTTGCCAAAGCGCTTGGGCAGGCCGCGCCATTTGCAGCCATGCTCGGCAACGTAAAGGATGGCGTTGACCACTTGCAGGTTGGTCATGCTGACATTGCCGCGCTGTGCCGGCAGGCAGTGTTCGAGTAAATATCCCCCGGCAAAGCCGGGGGCTTTAGAGATGTGAGCCGCTCAAAGCGGCTGCGGGAGCGCTACGCGCCTCCCTTGTTAGGGCCACCTGAAGGTGGCCGACTACCTCAGCAACTGCAATTGGTCCAAGCGCCGATCTTCCGCCTCTTGGTTCTGGATGTATGCCCCGATCAACCCTTCATCCCGACCTACCCTCGTAACGAAGTAACCTCGCGCCCAGAAGCTCTGCCCTACAAAGTTCCGCTTCCGCTCCCCATACACCCGCGCTAGGTGGATGGCGCTCTTGCCCTTGATATAGCCCACCACCTGCGACACCGCCTACTTCGGCGGAATCTTCAACAGCATATGGACGTGATCTGGCATCAGATGGCCCTCCTCGACCCGGCTCTCCTTCTGCTCGGCCAATCGCCGGAACACCTCTCCTAGATGCTTCCTCAGACCCACATACAGTGTCTTACGGCGACACTTCGGTATGAACACAACGTGGTACAGACACTCCCACCTGGTGTGACTTAAGCTCTCAAACTCATCCATCTCGGTTCCTCCGTCTCGTGTGCTTGGCCGCTCACGTTGCGGAGTCTCCGGGATGGACTCCCGGATACGTCAAACTTCTACTGCCTCCCCGGCAGAGCCGGGGGAACTCTCAGGTTGGTTTAGCGCTCTTGTTTGTGTTTGCCTCGAGCAGCCACTGCCTCCACGACGAGGGGGCTATATCCAGCATGCAGCCCCATCTCGGCAACAGCGTCAACTGCCGCTACCGCGAACGCACGCCGCGCTTGGCCGCTTTGCGCGGGCGTCGCACCGTGGTGATCTTCTTGGTCGCGCGCTTGGCCCTCTTGGTCGTTACCGGGCGCTTGCGCGAGGTGGTTCGCGGTGCGGGTTGCAGGCCGAGCTTGACCAGCACCGGCTGCAGCCGCGCCTCGACTTCGGCGCTCAACGGCTGCACCTGGCCGCGCAGCGCCGCGGCGCCCTCGTGCACGCTGGCCTGGGCAGCGTCGGCCAACTGCGCCACCAGCGCCTTCAAGGTGTTCGCCCCGCTCGCGGCATCGGCCGCGGCGGCCAACGCGCGCTTGCGGGTCAGCGACACCAGGCCCAGGCCGGCCAGCCACAGGTGCCGCGGCGCCAGGGTCTCGGGCCGGAGAGCGGAGGAAGTGGAACGCTTCTTGGTCGCCATCATGGGTCTCCTAGCATGCCGGCAGCGGCACCGATGCGACGCATGCTGGCGGCAGCGTCTTGAGCAAACACACTATCCGCCCTGCAGCTTGCCAGGCGGCCATGGCAGCGCCATGCTCGGCGCGACCACAGGGAGGCTAGGCATGGCAGCAAAACCGACCGCATGGGCGCCGTTTCCGTACGACGCCAAGGCCTACGCCTATCCGGGCGAGGCATTGAAGAAGGCGTGGCCGAAGCTGCACGCCGGCGACCTCGAACCGTTTCCGGATCTCGCACGCGCGCAGGCCTTGCTCGCCGCCGCCGGCAAGGGCCACGACGCACAGACGCTGTCGGCGGCATTGATCGACGCCTGGTGCGCCTTTCACCAGGGCCGGTTCCAGCATGCCTACACGACCGCGCAGGCGCTGGGCGTGTTCGGCGCCTCGGTCGCGACCAAGGCGCTCGGCATCCACGCCAGCTACCTGGTCGGCGACGACAAGGAAAAACTGCAGCGCCTGCAGCAGGCCGCGACGCTGGCCGAGACGGCGATCGCCACGCTGCCCGACGAAGCCAACAGCCATTACCGCCACGCGTTCGCGCTGGGCCGCTACAGCCAGGGCCTGAGCATCGTCAAGGCGCTCAAGCAAGGCATCGCCGGCAAGGTGCGGCAATCGCTGGAAACCACACTGGCGCTGGAGCCCAAGCATGCCGAGGCGCACATGGCGCTGGCCCTGTACCACGCCGAGATCATCGGCAAGGTCGGCGCGGTGATCGGCGGCCTCACCTACGGCGCCAAGGCGGCGACCGCCGAGCGGCACATCCAGCAGGCGCTGAGGCTGACCCCGGATGCACCGATCGCGCATGTCGAACACGCCAACGTACTGTTGCTGCTGTACGGCGACAAGCGCGAGGACGCGGCAGCCGGCGCATTCGAGAAGGCAGCCAAGCTCAAGCCGCGCGATGCGATGGAGGCGCTGGATGCGGCTTTCGCGCGCGAGCAGTTGGAGTAGATCGGCGCCGGAGACCGGCCGCGTCGATGCGGCCGCTGAAAAGCCCGCGCGGTGCGGGTGTCGTGGCACCCGCTAGTGTGCCGTCTCAGAAATAATATCCCTCACGCTTGCGATGCCATTGCTTCGCGGGCTCGCTGAATTTTGTTCAAGATGTCTTCCCCTTTGGCGTTCCAAACGTAGCGAGTGGGCTGTGCTCTTCGGGTGTCAGGGTAATGTTCTGCGAGTTCATCTGCCCGTCTCCGGTCTGTTGCTGACAGGGGAAGCATAGACAATTTTTAGGAAACGTTATTTTTGAGACGGAACACTAGCGCGAACGCCATCCCTGGAGCGTAAGCGCGCAATGGTATCGGACTGGGGTATTTGCACCAGGCGCCACACTCAGCGCAGTGAACCGCCCCGGGATTGAACTGTCCCCGGAAGTTGGACGGTCGCGATTCCCGCGTTCAGGCGGTGCTTCTCAGCCGGTATGCCACAGGGCTGAGCCCCTGCAGCCCGAGCTTGATACGCTCGGGGTTGTCGTAGTGGACGTCACCATGCACGCCCGCTTCGAGCGCATCAAGGCTGTTGGCGCGCGGCAGGGTTTGCGCCGCATCGCTGGCGAGCTTGTTTGACGGCGCTGCACCGCCTCGTTCTGGCTTCATCTTGGGACGCTCTTCTTTCTCGCTAGCGAGAGCCTGCAGGCGGCCTTGATCGAGATTGCCTCGCCAGACCACGACTTGGTGGGGATTGCCGATGTCATAGAACGCCGCCACCTGGCGGCTGGAAAGCGGTTCGCGATCCTGACCGGCCAGGACCCGCAGGTTGAACTGCCCACTGTACGCGCTGCGCTTGGGACGCCACCGGTCGATGCCGTGGAGGCGACAGGGGCTCACCCAGGTGCGGATCTTCTCCTCGCGCACCAGCCACCGCCCAGCCAGCAGCCTTGCCCCGCCTTCGCCCGCCAAGACGCTCTGGACGACTTCCAACTTGAACTCCCTTTTGTACTTCTCCATGAGACCCCTTGACGTTCGTCCAACTTCTGCGGGGCAGTCCAGTCCCGGGGCGGTTCAGTCAGGCGACTGGGATAGATCTGTTCCGGTTCCTGCCACCGATGGGCCTGGGTATACCCGTAGCACATGGCAGCAGGGGCCGTTGGCTCCACCGTCACTACTTCATGGCTGGCGACACGCTCGATCCCTTGTCCACGCAGCGTCCCAACCAAGGTCTGCGCGTGCACTTTCAGTCCAGTAGGACGGACAAGTTCGTCCCCGACCTCTTCCAGCGTGGCGGTCGGATCACACGCCACGATCTGCACCAACACCGCGGCGCGGTTATCTTGAATCTTGGCTGGACGACCCATGGGGGACGCTGGATCAATAAAGACGATCGAAGTCTACACTATTTTGTAAAAACCCCTCTTAGATCTGTCCGCTGAAGGCCACCATTTTGCCTGCTGCAACCCCTCGGCGCACCAGAGTTCCAAAAGTTTCCAGGATTAGGGATTTCTTTCGCCTGTGCCGGCGCTGGTTGCAGGTCCAACAAGCTGCGGCGATGTTTTCTCGTGTGAGGACAAGGCATGGCGCGGTACCCCTTCGTTCAGTAGCGTTTGCACCTGGCTTGGAAGGATATCCTCGATGGCGAGCTACTTGCGGGCATACGCAACACCCTTCCCGCGCAGCTCTCGGCGCACCGTAGCGACGTTGATCCCAAGCCGACGTGCAATCTTCACTGTCGGCCAGAAGCTGGATGGCCGTGCCGATCGGGATCGCCGCTCGATCCGTTCGCGCCGGATCCATGCATGCCAGGCCGCCGCTGCCGGCGACGAATCATTCCCATACCTCGCTATCGCCCTATTGGTCGGCAGCATCAATGCAGGGTTTCTACCACACCCCGAGTGTGGCCTGGTTTAGATTTTCTCGTAAACAACTTCGCTGCCGAATTCGCAGGAGGCAACGCTCCTTCGGCAGCCAGCCATCGTTTCTCGGTATGGGCGCTAAGGTGGAGTGCGAGACATCAAGGCACTCCCTCCCCATTCTTTCTGTTGATATCCATCATGCCCGCACCAACACCCCTCATCCGTTCGCACTCCGCACCGACCTTGACCGTCAACATCGCGCTGGACCAGGATGCAGCGGCAACGACCACGTCGTCCGGCTCTGAACCGTGCCGCGGCTACAGCAGCGACACCGATGTGACGCTGCCGAAAGCGCCATGCCGCACACGGCTGCACCGGACATCGGCGCCAGCTGCCGAGCGGACCGCCAGCGGCCCTGGCATGCCTGAGTTGCAAAGCGCAATGCTGGCCTCTTCCAGTCGCCAGGCCGGTGGCGCGCCATTGCACGCAGGCTCGGTGCACCATAACGGCCAGCGCCTGGTTTGCGATGATCCCGTCATCGATGCGCTGCTGACCTATGCCCAGACCGACCAGCCGGCACCGCCGCATATCGCAAATGGCACGGCATCCCGCCTGGAAATGCACGCCCATCCTGGGCTCGAGGCCGCACTGGCTACCTTCAAGCGCGCGTTCACGGTGGAGACCGCGGATCTCGTGTCCCACACCGATACAGCAGAGCGGACCACAGAGCGGATCGATGCCGATATCCACATCGCCATGCTGATGAAAGTCATCGAACAGGGAACGCGGGCTTTCGGGACGAATGCATCGATCGAGGTGGAAGGCGGCGACCACGTGCCTGCCGCACGGTTCCTGGCCGCACATGCTCCCGCGATCACCGCCGAAGACGACCTTCTGGATCGCTTCATCGAGCGCAAGATCGGCCCCGACCACGAGCTGCGGGTGCGCCTGGGCGCGCAATCGCTGCTGCATGCCGCTACCAAGAAGGAATTCCAGCTGTCCGGGCTCGCCGGCAGCATTGCCGTCAGCAGCGGACTCGGCTCGGCCTGGGAACTGGTCGTGTCGCAAATGATGAAGAACCACGTATTCGGGAAGAATTTCTCGCCAAGCAAATATGCCCTGCAGTTGGCGGGAATCGATTCGGTGCCGCCTGCATTAATCGAGACGCTGGACACGATATTCGTGCTGTCGATCATCAAGGGTATGAAGGGCGAGGGCTGCTCGTTGCGCAACCTACTGCCGAAGGCCATGCAAGCCGGCGCCATCTCCTCGGTGCTCTCACTGCCCAACAATCTGCTGCAATACGTCGGCTTCAAGTCCAGGCCAGTGGATCTTGCGGCCAACGCGGCGACGAACGAAATGGCCATTTTCGGCGCCGCCTCGGGGATTCCACCGGAAGTGAAGGAAAACGGGGAACTCATGCGCGCCGGCCTGTTCCAGGCAATGAAGGATGACCTGATCGCGCGCCCCGCCGATGGAACCTCGGCGAAACGGACGATCGAGCAGATGACCAAGCATGCGCTGGATGTCGCGCCGGGCGAAAGCACCGCGGTGAAATCCATAGGCCTGGCCTCCATCATCGGCATGATCCCGTTGATTGCCGGCGAGAAGGCGACCGGGGTGATGTCGGAAAAAATGTTGCGCATCTTCCGCAGCACCGTGTTCAACCCGATCGAGGCGATCGCGCTCAACGCGCTGGCCCTGGGCAGCCGCATCAAGATCCCGGGATTGTTCAACTCCGACAATGCCAGGCACGCACGCGTCGTGCAGACCATTCTTGTCCGCGCCAGCGAACAGATGGGTGCCGAAGGCCGCGACGAGATCGGCGCCGAGGAATTGCACCGCCTGCTCGCGCCCAGGAGCGAGTTCCTGCGCCATGTCGGCACGGCCATCGTCAACGGCATGAACATGGGCCTCGAAACCATTCCGATGCTGGCACGCAAACTCGGCTATGGCCAGGTGCCGCTGCATGCGCGCATTCCATATCAGGATCTGCCCACGTCTGCGCCGGTTCCGCAGGCATCGCCCTGAGCGATACGGCGGCAAATGCACCGCGACGATGGACGGAGAATAAGCGCCGGCCGCAGCGCGAGCCGAAGCCGCACGCGGCGGCGCCAATGCACCTGGTGCTGCCGTGCGCGTCGCTCCGGGTCCAGCGTACGGCCGCCGTGCGCCGCGTGCCGGCGGCCGCTCAGCGCACCGGCAAACCGATGTAGCTGGCCTGCTGCGGCGTATGCCAGATGCGCTGCGTCGCCTTGCGGTAGTCGCCCGGCTTGGCGAAGTAGATGTTGGGCACGTAGGTCTGCGGATTGCGGTCGTACAAGGGGAACAGACTGGACTGCACCTGCACCATCACCCGGTGGCCACGCTGGAAGGTATGGTTGGCGGTGGGCAGGCCGAACCTGTACGCCAGCGGCTGGTTCGGCGCGATCGGCCTGGGTGTCTCGAAGCTCTCCCGATAGCGGCCGCGGAAGATCGCCATCGACACCGCCAGTTCGTAGCCGCCCATCCTCGGATCGGAGGCCATTTCATCCGGGTAGACGTCGATCAGTTTCACCACCCAGTCGCTGTCGCTGCCGCTGGTGGAGGCCTGCAGGTTCACCTCGGGCACGCCGGCGATGCGCAGCGGCGCATCCAGCGGCGCGCTGACGAAGGTCAGCACGTCCGGGCGGCCATCGACGAAGCGCTGGTCGTGCACCAGCCAGGTGGTCCACATGTTGCGGTCGCCGAAGTCGACCGGGCGCGGCGCGAACGGCACCGGCTTGGCCGGGTCGGACACGTATTCTTCGTAGTCGCCCTGCCCGGCCGCCGGCGGGTCGAACGACAGCGTGCCGCCGACGCCCAGGTACAGCGGCTTGCTGCGTGCCGCGCAGCCCTGCGTGCAGCTGCGCGGCCACGTCTGCAGGCGGTCCCAACGGTTCGCGCCGGCGTCGTAGATGAATACCGGCGGCGTGTCGGCCTTGGGCGCGCCGTCCACCAGATACTGATCGAAGAACGGCTTGAGCACGTCGCGGCGGAACTGCAGCGCGGTGTCGCCGTCGAACGTCAGCGCGCCCAGCGCGGCGCCGTCGTAGTTGACCTGGCTGTGCCGCCACGGCCCCATCACCAGGTAGTTGCGGTCGTTGCCGGCGTCGCGCGGCTCCATCGCCTGGTAGCTGTGGATCGCGCCCCACATGTCCTCCTGGTCCCACAGGCCCTGCAGCCACATCGTGGGCACCTGCAGCGGCGTGCGCGCCATCACCTTGTCCAGCGCCTGCGCCTGCCAGTACGCGTCGTAGGCCGGATGCTCGGTGAGCTTGTGCCACCACGGCAGCTGCTCCAGGCCGGCGGCCTTGGCGTAGTCGCCGGCCGAGCCGGCGCGCAGGAAATTACTGTAGTCGTCCAAGCCCTGGCGCGGGATGCCGGCGCCCTTGCCGCGTTGGGCCAGCTGGGCGGTGAAGTAGTCGAAGTTGACCTGGCGGAAGGCGCCATAGTTGAGCCAGTCGTCGCCCATCCAGCCGTCGACCATCGGGCTTTCCGGCGCGGCCACCTTGAGCGCGGGATGTGGGTCGGTCAATGCCATCACCACGGTGAAACCCTCGTACGAGGACCCGATCATGCCGACCCGGCCATTGCTCTCGGCCACGTGCTTGACCAGCCAGTCGATGGTGTCCCAGGCGTCGGTGGCGTGGTCGACCGCGGTGGCGTTGAGCGGCCCGCGCAGCGGGCGCGTCATCACGTAGTCGCCCTGCGACCCGTACTTGCCGCGGATGTCCTGGAACACCCGGATGTAACCGCCGTCGACGAACACATCGTCGCCCTGCGGCAGCAGGTCCTTCATGTGCGGCGACGCCAGCCGCTCGGCACGGCCGCTGGCGTTGTAGGGCGTGCGCGTGAGCAGGATCGGCGCATCGTGCGCGCCCTTGGG
This sequence comes from Xanthomonas theicola, assembly GCF_014236795.1. Taxonomy (NCBI): domain Bacteria; kingdom Pseudomonadati; phylum Pseudomonadota; class Gammaproteobacteria; order Lysobacterales; family Lysobacteraceae; genus Xanthomonas; species Xanthomonas theicola. Next base: position 2,609,786 of record NZ_CP049017.1, read on the forward strand.
CGCCACGATCACGGTGTGGAGCTTGACGCCGTCGCGCATCGGGATCATCACCTCGCGCTTGACGTAGTCGTTGGCCGCGGTTGGCGCGACGAACGCCTTGCCGGTGATGTCCGCCGTCATCGGCGCGGTCTGGGCGAAGGCGGCGGGGAGCGAGGCGGCGCATACCAGCGCCAGGACGAGCGGACGGACGGATGGATGCATGGGCGGTCTCCGGAGCGAAGCCGTCATGAAAGCATGCCCGCCACTGGAAGGGGAATGGGAACGGCGCGTGGGTCGCGCGGCCGCGGCGAGCGGCCGCGCCGGCGCGGCCCCGCCCGGCTGCAGATGCCGCGGCGAAGCGCGCGAGGCGGCACGGAGCCACGGCGGGAGCGCGGCACTTCAGGCCAGGCGGACGGACCCGGCGTCCGGCCGAACCGGGACTCGCCTTGCCGTACCGGTCCATGCCGCGGGCGCGGCGGCCCGCGCGCCCGCCCTTTCGCCTCAGCCCGCGGTGTGACGCACCTGGCCCGCGCCGCGTACCACGTAGCGTTCCACCGTCAGCGCCTCCAGGCCCATCGGGCCGTAGGCGTGCAGGCGCGTGGTGGAGATGCCGATCTCCGCGCCCAGGCCGAGTTCGCCGCCGTCGGAGAAGCGCGAGGAGGCGTTGACCATCACCACCGCCGCGCGCAGCGCCTGCACGAACGCCTCGGCGTTGGCCGGATCGGCGGTGGCGATGACCTCGGTGTGGTCCGAGCCGTAGCGGCGGATGTGCGCGATCGCCGCGTCCAGGTCCGGGACCACCCGGATCGCCAGGATGAGGTCGAGGTATTCGGCGGCGTAGTCGGCATCGCTGGCGGCCTCGGTGTCCGGCAGCAGGTCGCGGCTGGCGGCGTCGCCGCGCAGCGCCACTCCGCGCTGGCGCAGCGCCTGCGCCGCCAGCGGCAGGAAGCGCGCGGCGATGTCGGCGTGCACCAGCAATGTCTCCAGCGCATTGCACGCGGCCGGGCGCGTGGTCTTGCCGTCCACCAACAACTTCACCGCCAGCTCCACCTCGGCCGAGGCGTCCACGAACAGGTGGCACACGCCCTTGTAGTGCTTGATCACCGGCACCCGCGCGTGCTCGGCGACGAAGCGGATCAGGCCCTCGCCGCCGCGCGGGATCGCCAGGTCGACGATGTCGTTGAGCTGCAGCAGTTCGAGCACGGTCTCGCGGCGCAGGTCCTCGACCAGGGTCAAGGCGTCCTCGCCGAGTCCGGCCTCGCGCAGCGCACGCCGCAGCGCGGCGGCGATGGCGGTGTTGGAATGGACCGCCTCCGAGCCGCCGCGCAGGATCACCCCGTTGCCGGCCTTGATGCACAGGGCGGCGGCGTCGGCGGTGACGTTGGGCCGGGCCTCGTAGATCATCGCGATCACCCCCAGCGGCACCCGCACCTTCTGCACGCGGATGCCGTTCGGGCGCACGTCGTCGCGGGTCACCTGGCCGACCGGATCGGGCAGCGCCGCCACGTCGCGCAGCGCCGCGGCGACGCCGGCCAGGCGCTTGCCGTCCAGCGCCAGCCGATCCAGCAGCGCGCTGCCGACGTGCTTGGCCCGCGCCGCGTCCAGATCGCGCGCATTGGCGGCGAGGATCGCCTCCGCATCCGCTTCCAGCGCCGCCGCCATCGCCTCCAGCAGCGCCTGCTTGGCCGCGGACGACAGCTGCGCCAGCGCCTGCGCGGCGTCGCGGCATTGCAGGGCCAGAGAGCGAATGGAAGTCATGGGCGGGTTCCAGATGGGATGGGGTTAGTCGGGGGCGGGAGTCGGAGCCCGGAAAAGCACGGGGATCTGCGAAGGGTGCCACGCCAGACAGTGGCGCTGTTCGCGTGCCGGCGCGAGCCGGGTTCCGCGCCGTTATGCCACTGTCCCGGGATCCGGGTCCCGGCTCCCGGCTCCCGGCGCCTGCAGCACCACCAGATCGTCGCGATGGATCACGTTGCCGCCGTAGTTGTACCCCAGGATCGATTCGATGTCGCGGGAATGGCGGCGGGCGATGCGGCGCACGTCGGCGGCCGCGTATTGGCTGACGCCGCGCGCCAGGCAGCGCTCGCCGGCGGCGTCGCGCAGGCGCACCTCGACCATGTCGCCGCGGCGGAACTCGCCTTCGGCGCCCGCCACCCCGCCCGGCAGCAGCGAGGCGCCGCGCTCGACCAGTGCGGCAGCGGCGCCGGCATCGACCAGGATCGCGCCCGGCTCGACCGGGACCTGGCGCAGCCAGTGCTTGCGCGCGGCGACGCGGGTGCGCGCGGCATGGATGCGAGTGCCGCACAGACGGTCCTGGGCCAGGCCGCGCACCACCTCGGCGCTGCGGCCATTGAACAGGTAGGTCTCGATGCCGGCGGCGCCGGCCTTGGCCGCGGCCTCCAGCTTGGTGCGCATGCCGCCGGTGCCGACCCGGCTGCCGCTGCCGCCGGCCATCGCCAGCACCGCCGCGCTCAGTTCCGGCACCTCGTCCAGCGGCTGCGCGTGCGGGTGCAGGCGCGGGTCGGCGGTGTACAAGCCGTCGATGTCGGTGGCGATGAACAACGCGTCGGCGTCGACCAGCGCGGCCACGATCGCGGCCAGATTGTCGTTGTCGCCGAGCTTGAGCTCGTCCACCGACACCGTGTCGTTCTCGTTGACCACCGGCAGCGCACCCAGCCGCAGCAGCTCGCCGAGCGTGGCGCGCGCGTTGAGGTAGCGGCGGCGGTTGCGCAGGTCGTCGTGGGTCAGCAGCACCTGCGCCACCGGGCGCTCGAAGAAGCGCTGCCACAGCGCGATCAGCTGCGCCTGGCCGAGCGCGGCCAGCGCCTGGCGCGCGGCGATCGCCGCGCCGGCCTCGGCCGCCCGCGGCAGGATCGCGCGCCCGGCCGCCACCGCGCCGGAGGACACGATCACCAGTTCGCGCCCGGCCCCCAGGTTGGCCGAGACGAACTGCGCCAGCCCCAGCGCGAAGCGCGGCGACAGCCCGCCGCCGTCGGCGGCCAGCAGGCTGCTGCCGACCTTGAGCACCGCGCGCCGCCAGGGCGGCAACGGCTGCTCCATGAACGACGCGGACGGCGCGGTCATCGGGCGCGCGCTCCCGGGGTCACTGCGCATTCCATTCGTGCACCGTCAGCACCGAGGCCTGCTGGATCGCCAACGGATCGGTGGCCACCAGCGCGCGCGCCGCGTCCAGGCTGTCGAGGTTCTTCAGCAGGTAGGCGCCGCCGCTGCCGTCGCCGAAGCCGCCGGCCAGCTCGAGCAGGCCGCGCTCGCGCAACTGCGCCAGGAAGTCGCGGTGCGGCCGCACCACCGCGGCCGGGAAGTCGGGCTTGCGCATCGCCAGCACCAGGTAGAGCGTCATCGCGGGTCTCCTCGTTCGATCGGGGGCGCCGCACTGCGGTCGCCGTGGCTGCGCGGGGCCGCCCCCCCGGAACCGCGCCGGCCGCGCGCTTGTCGTTGCGCATCCGGTGGGCACGGCCCGGCGGCACGTGCAGGCCCTGGTCAGGGCCCAGGGGTGCGACACGCCGTCCAGCGTCAGTATCGTCCCGTCTTCCAGCAGGCAGAAGCACTGGCGCGCGTGCCGGTGCAGGTGGCGCATGCCGCAGGTGCCCGGCGGCATGCGCTCGGCGATCACGCACCTGCGCGCGTCCTTGCGCAGGTGCCAGCCGTCGCAGCCGTCGCCCCACGGGACGTGCTCGGCCGTGGCCAGGCGCATGGCGCCCCTCAGCCCGCCAGCGCGTCCCAGCGCGCGCGCAGCAGGTCCAGCCGCAGGTCGGCCGCCGCGCCCGGCGAGACCCGGGCGGCCAGGCTGCCTTCGGGCGTGCGGCCCTGCCCGGCGGTGGCCGCGCCGGCCGCGGCCGCCTTGTAGGCCTCGCGGAACGGCACCCCGGCCACGGCCGCCTCGACCGCGGCGTCGGTGGCGTACATGCCCGAGTCGATCGCCGCGCGCAGGCCGTCCTCGCGCCATTGCAGGTTGGCCAGCAGCGCCGGCAGCAGCTCCAGCGCGGCCAGCCCGCGGCCGAAGCCGTGCACGATCGCGCCCTTGCTGCTCTGCAGGTCGCGGTGGTAGCCGGAGGGCAGCGACAGCAGCTGCTCGATCTCGGTGCGCGCGGCGGCCACGCTGGCGTGGGCGGCGCGCATCAGCTCGATCACGTCGGGATTGCGCTTGTTCGGCATGATCGAGCTGCCGGTGGTGTACTGCGCCGGCAGCGCGACGAAGGCGAACTCGCCGCTGGTGAACAGCGACAGGTCCCAGGCGATCCGGCGCAGGTCCAGGGTGGCGCCGCCCAGCGCTTCCAGCGCGGCCAGTTCGAACTTGCCGCGCGACAGCTGCGCGTAGACCGGCGACAGCTGCATGCGCGCGAAGCCCAGCTCGGTGGTGGTGTGCTCGCGGTCCAGCGGCAGGTTGACGCCGTAGCCGGCGGCGGTGCCCAGCGGGTTGCAGTCCACCAGCCGCAGGGTGTCGGCGGCACGCACCGCGTTGTCGACGAAGGCCTCGGCCCAGCCCGCCCACCACATCCCCGCCGAGGACACCACGGCGCGCTGGATATGGGTGTAGCCCGGCAGCGGCAGGCCCTGCTCGGCCTCGGCGCGGTCCAGCGCCACCCGCGCGACCTCGCCGCTGAGCGCGGCCACGCGCGCGAGCCGGTGCTTCAGCCACAGCCGGGTGGCGACCAGGATCTGGTCGTTGCGGCTGCGGCCGGTGTGGATCTTGCGCCCGGCGTCGCCCAGGCGCTCGGTCAGGCGCGCCTCGATCGCCGAGTGGCCGTCCTCGTACTGGTCGTCGAGCACGAACGCGCCGCTGCGGAAGTCGGCGGCGAGCACGTCCAGCTGCTCGCTCAACGCGCCCAGCTCCTGCAGCGACAGGATGCCGATGTGCTGCAGGCCCTGCGCGTGCGCCTTGCTGGCGGCGATGTCGTACAGGAAGAATTCGCGATCCAGGATCACGTCGTCGCCGGCCAGGAAGGCCTGGATCTTGGCGTCGACCGCGACGCCGGGTTTCTGCCACAACAGCTCTGCCATCGGTGTGTCTCCTGCGGGTGCCGGACGCGTCCGGCAATGATGTTCGATTCGGGTCGGCGGCCCAGGGCGTCGCATAGCGCAGGCCTGGGGGTGGCGGCGACCGCGCCCGGCTCAGTGCGGGATCGCGGCGAGTTCGTCCAGGCCCAGCGCGAAGTTGAGGTTTTGCAGGGCCTGGGTCGCCGCGCCCTTGAGCAGGTTGTCCAGGGTCGCCACCACCACCACGCGCTGGTTCCCCGGCGCCAGGGTGAAGCCGCCGACCTGCACGCCATGGCGGCCGGCGATCCGGCTGACCCACGGCGCCGCGTCGGTCACCTCCACCAGCGCCTCGCCGGCATAGCGCTCGCGGTACAGGGCCTGCACGCGCTCCAGCATCAGCGGCCGCTGCAGCCACAGGTTCACGGTCACGGTCAGGCCGCGGAAGTGCGGCGCCACGTGCGGCATGAACTCCACCGGCACGCCGAGCTGCGCCGACACCTCGCGCTCGTGCATGTGGTTGGTCAGCGCGTACGGCATCAGGTTGTCGCGCAGCAGCTCCGGGTCGTTCTTGTCCGAGGGCGTGGTGCCGGCGCCGGAGTAGCCGGACACGCCGAAGCACTGCGGCGGGCCCGCCAGTTCGCGCAGCAGCGGCGTGATCGCCAGCTGCATCGCGGTGGCGTAGCAGCCAGGGTTGCTGATGCGCGTCTGCCCCGCGTAGCCGGCGCGGGTCAGCTCCGGCAGGCCGTAGTACCAGCCCGGGTCGAAGCGGTAGTCGGCCGACAGGTCCACGATGACCGTGCCGGGCGCCTGCGCCTCCAGCGCCGCCACGAACGGCTCGGCCTTGCCGTTGGGCAGGGCCAGGATGACCGCGTCGGCGCCCTTGGCCGCGACCGCGTCGGCGTCCAGGCTCTCGAAGTGCAGCGCGCCGCGGTAGCCGGCGTTGCGCGCGGCCACGGGCTGGCCGGCCAGCTCGCGCGAGGACACGAACGCCAGGCGCATACGCGGGTGCGCGGCGACCAGCTTGATCAGTTCCGAACCGGTGTGGCCGCGGGCGCCCACGATGCCGAGGGTGAAGGTCTTGTCGCTCATGAATGGGCGTCCAGGTGGAACCGCAGGTGGCGTTCGACCGCCTGCCATTCCGCGTCGATGATGGAGAACACGACGGTGTCGCGCGGGCTGCCGTCGGCGTGGCGCTTGTGCCGGCGCAGCACGCCGTCCTGCTTGGCGCCCAGGCGCGCGATCGCCGCGCGCGAGGCATGGTTGAACCAGCTGGTCTCGAACACCACGCTGAGGCAGCCCAGGGTCTCGAACGCGTGCCGCAGCAGCATCAGCTTGGCTTCGGTGTTGAGCCCGGTGCGCTGCGCCTGCGGGGCGTACCAGGTGTAGCCGATGCACAGCGTCGGCACCTCCGGCGCGAGCCGGTAGCAGCGCGTGGTGCCGACCACCTCGCCGGCCGCGTCGCGCACCGCGAACGGCAGCGCGTCGCCGTCGGCCCGGGCGGCCAGCGCGGCGGCGATGTAGCCCTCCATGCCCTCGGGCGCCGGCACGTTGGTGTACCACAGCCGCGACAGCGCGCCGTCGCCCAGCGCCGCGTGCAGGGCGTCCGCGTGCGTGGCGTGCAGCGGCTCGAGGGTGGCGTGGCGGCCGCGCAGGGTCGGGATCTTGCGCCAGGCCGGCGGCGGCATCGGGGCCATGGCGGTCAGTCCCGCAGCGTCGGCTGGCGGGTGGCGCAGTGCGCCACGCACTGCTGGATCTGCGCGAAGCTGTCCAGCCCGTACCAGAACACCTTCCACTTCTCTTGCTTGAAGCAGCCGTCCGATTCGGCATAGTAGAAGATGTTGACCGGGTTGTTGTGGCGCGAGCGCCAGAACAGCTGCGGCGTCTCCTCGCGCATCACATTCCACACCGCGCGGCCCAGGCCCTCGCCCTGGGCGTCGTCGAGCACGGCGAACTTGTCCAGGTAGGTGTGCCCGGCCTCCTCGGTGAGGATGACCGCGGTGCGGTAGTTCTCGCTGACGTAGGCGCGCAGCAGCGCGGTGTTCGCGAAGTAGTCCGGCACCAGGGTGCGGCCGAAGCTGGACTCGATCAGCGCGGTGAGCCGCGGCAGGTCCAGCGCGTCCCACGCGGTCGCGCGCAGCACCCGCTCGCCGCGCCGCACCAGCGTGCCCGAGCCCTTGTGGGTGAACAGCTCCTTGGCCAGGTCGGCCGGGCGGGTGATCGACACCGAAGACTCCAGCGGCAGCCGGTCCAGCAGGTCCTTGATCTGCTCGATCTTCACCCGCATGCCGCCGTTGATCCACGGCTGCTGCATCAAGTGCGCGTATTCGGTGGACAGGTTGATCGAATCGATCACCTTGCCGTTTTCGTCGAGCAGCCCGCCGGTGCCGGTCAGGAAGACGATCTTGTACGGCTGCAGCTCCTGCACCAGCTCGTTGGCGGCGAAGTCGGCGTTGACGTTGAGGATCTGCCCGCTCGGGGTCTCGCCTAGGCTGGTGATCACCGGGATCGAGCCGGCCTGCAAGCTGGCCTCGATCGGCGCCAGGTTGACCGCCTTGACCTCGCCGACCAGGCCGTAGGTGTCGCGGTCCAGGTAGGCGGCCTCGAACACGCCGCCGGTGATCGAGGTGGCGCGCGCGCCGTTCTGCTGCAGCGCCTCCACCAGCTTGAGGTTGGAGACCTGGAACACCCGGCGCACGATCGCCAGCGCTTCCGGCGAGGTCACGCGCAGGCCGTTGACGGTCTGCTTCTCGATGCCGGCCGCGGCCAGCTCGGTGTCCAGCTGCGGGCCGGCGCCGTGCAGCACGATCGGGGTCAGCCCGACCTCCTGCAGGAACGACAGCGACGAGGTCAGCGCGTCCAGGTCGTCGCGCAGCACCGCGCCGCCGACCTTGACCACGGCGAAGCGCTTGGCGTCCAGCTGCGAGAAGCGCTTGAGGTACTGGCTGATCTCCTTGGCGCTGGCCATGCTCGAGAGCAGGCGGACGATGGTCTGGCGGGTTTGCTTGTTGGCGTGCATGGGGGCAGTGGCGGTTCCGTGGTGCGGGGAAAGGGGCCCGGCGGCGCGGGCGTCAGGCGGCGCCGTTGATGATGCGCTGCACCGACGCGGCGTAGCGCTGCAACTGCTGCAGCGTCACGAACTCGTCGGCGGTGTGGGCCTGGGCGATGTCGCCCGGGCCGTAGACCAGCGCGGTGTAGCCGCCGGCCGAGAACAACGAGGCCTCGGTCCAGAAGTCCACCGCGTTGCCGATCGGCAGGTCCAGCGCGTCGGCCACCTCGCGCGCGGCCAGGCGCTTGTCCTCGGCGCGCGCGCCGCTCTTGTCGGAAGCGGGCCCGGAAGGCAGGCTCGGCCCGCGGAAGGTCTCCTCGAAGTGCGCGGCGGCCGGGTCGGCGAAGCCGGCGAACGTGGCCAGCAGCGCGTCCACGTCCATCGACGGCAACGGCCGGAAGCCGAAGCGCAGCTCGGCCGCCGGCGCGATCATGTTGGCCTTGATGCCGCCCTCGACCCGGCCGATGTTGAAGCGCAGCCCGGTCAGCCCGCCGAAGCGCGCGTGCGCCAGCGACGCGACGTGGTCCAGCGCCCGTCCACCCCAGCGCATCGCCTGGTGCAGCGCGCTGGCCGCGGCGTCCTGGCGGCCGGAGGCATGCCCGGCGCGGCCGGCGAAGCGCATCAGCACCGAGCTGATGCCGCGGTGCGCCAGCACCGCCTCGCTCATCGTCGGCTCGGCCACCAGCACCGCCTCGAAGGCCAGGCCGCGCGCCAGGAACGCGGCGATGCAGCGCGGGTCGTTGGCCTCCTCGTCGGAGGAGAACAGGAACGCCGCGTCGCCGTCGCCGGCCTGCGCGGCGGCCACCAGCGCCGCCGCCGCGCCCTTGATGTCGCACACGCCGAGCCCGACCACGCGGTCGCCGGCATGCCGCATCACGTGCGGGTCGGCGCTCCAGTGCGGCGAGTCCGGGACGGTGTCCAGGTGCACGTTGAACAGGTACTTCGGCGTGCCGCGCACCGCGTACAGGCTGACCGCGCCGGCGCCGTGGTCGATCACCTCGACCTGGAAGCCGGGCAGCTGCGCGCGCAGGTAGCCGAAGATGCCGCCCTCGGCGGCGATGGCGCGCGGCGGATTGCGGGTATCGAAGGCCACCAGCTGCTGCAGGTGGGCGAGCGTATTGTCGAGCAGGTCGGTCATGTCGGTCGTCAATGGGCCGCGCCGGCGGCCAGGTAGAGGTCGGAACGCAGGCGCTCCATCAGCGACGGCGGCCGCGCCTGTGCGGCGAAGCCGTACGGCCCATAGAGCCCATGCGCGTCGGAGGTCGCCAGCAGCAAGCGGCGCAGCCCCTGCAACTGCGGATGCACCATCACCGCGTCCATCACGCGCCTGCCGTGGCCGCGCCGGCGATGCGCCGACAGCACCAACACGTCGGCCAGGTCGCCAAAGGCGGCGCCATCGTTCACCACGCGCGCGAACGCCACCTGCCCCGCGCCCTCGACGTCGCCGCCGCAGCACAGCGAGCCGGCGATCGCCCGCTCCACCGTGGACCGGGAAATGCCCCGGCTCCAGGCGGCCTCGCCGCACAGGAAGCGATGGATCCTCGCCACGTCCAGTTCGGCCTGGTCGGTACTGATGCGCAACACGGTCATGGCCCTGTGCAGGAAGCGGAAGTCTGGGTGCGGACGGAACAGGCGGGCTGCGACCCCGAGTCGCGGCAAGCGGCGGCATGGCCCCGCCCACGGCCCGTCCTCTCGGCCGCGACGGCGAGCGGGCGAGCGGATCCGCTCTGACCAATTCCCAATCCCGCCCCCACTCCCATCCCTCAGCGATTCACCTGCGCGTACAGCGTGGAGCTCATCCCGAACAGCTTGATGAAACCCTCGGCCTCGGCCACGCCCCAGTCCGCCGACTGCGCGTAGGTGGCGCCCTTGGCGTTGAGCAGGTGCGGCGACTTCACCGCCACCGCGTCGACGCGGCCGCCGCGGGTCTCCAGCGTCACTTCGCCGTTGACCATGGTCTGCGAGGAATTCAGGAACGCCTCCAAATCGGTCTTCAGCGGGTCGTGGAAGAAGCCCTCGTAGACCAGCTCCACCCACTTGCGCGCCACCTCCGGCTTGAAGCGGTTCTGCTGCTTGGTCAGCACCGCGTCCTCCAGCGCGCGGTGCGCGGCCAGCAGCGCGATCAGGCCCGGCGCCTCGAACACGATGCGGCCCTTCAGCCCGATCACGGTGTCGCCGGTGTACATGCCGCGGCCCACGCCGTACGGGGCGAACAGCTTGTTGAGCTTGGCCAGCAGCTTGGCGCCTTGCAGCGGCTTGCCGTCCACCGCCACCGCCTCGCCGTGCGCGAACTTCAGCGTCACCGTCAGCGGCTCGGTCGGCCATGCACTGCGTGGCGCGCACCAGCCGCGGGTGCCCTCGCCCGGCGCTTCCCAGCGGTCGATCTCGCCGCCGGACATGGTCACGCCGAGCAGGTTCTCGTTGATCGTGTACGCCTTCTGCTTGGCGCGCACGCCGAAGCCGCGCTCCTCCAGATACTGCTGCTCGTAGGCGCGGGTCTGGGTGTGCTCCTTCTGGATCTCGCGGATCGGCGCCACGATCTCGTAGTCGCCCAGCGCCTTGACCGCCAGGTCGAAGCGCACCTGGTCGTTGCCCATGCCGGTGCAGCCGTGGGCGATGGCCTTGGTGCCGAGCTCGTCGGCGCGCTTGAGCGCGGCGTCGACGATCAGGTAGCGGTCGGACACCAGCAGCGGGTACTGGCCCTGGTAGCCCTCGCCGGCCCACACGAACGGCTTGACGAAACCGGCCCAGATCGCCGGGCCGCCGTCGACGGTGACGTGGCTGGCCGCGCCCAGTTCGGCGGCGCGCTTCTCGATGAAGTCGCGCTCCTCGTCGTCCACGCCGCCGGTGTCGGCGAACACGGTGTGCACGGCGTAGCCCTTGTCCTGCAGATAGGGAATGCAGAAGCTGGTGTCGAGGCCGCCGGAGAAGGCGAGAACGATGTCCCTGGTGCCGGGACTCGGGACTCCGGACTCCGGACTCGGAGAAGCGGTGGATTGCGACATGGATGAACTCCTGGGGGAATACTGGAGAAATATGCAAAGCGAAGACGCCGGCCCGGACTTTACGCGTCCCGCGTCACGCGTCCCGAACCAACGCGGCCATGACCGCCTTCTGCACATGCAGCCGGTTCTCGGCCTCGTCGATGGCGATGCAGTTGGGCGAATCCATCACCGCGTCGGTGGCCTTGACGTTGCGGCGCAGCGGCAGGCAGTGCGAGAACACGCCGTTGTTGGTCAGCGCCATCTTGCGCTCGTCGACGATGAAGTGCTGGTACTGGTCGCGGATCGGCTTCTCCGGGCCCCAGTTGCCGAAGAACGGCAACGCGCCCCAGCTCTTGGCGTAGACCACGTCGGCGCCGGCGTAGGCGCTGTCGGTGTCGTGGCTGACGCGCAGCGAGCCGCCGCTCTCGGCCACGTTCTGCGCCGCCCAGTCCATGTAGCGCTGGTCCAGCACGTAGTCCGGGGTCGGGCACAGCAGGGTCACGTCCATGCCCAGGCGGGTGGCGATGGTCAGCGCCGAATTGGCCACCGCGGTGTTCAGCGGCTTGGGATGGTAGGTCCAGGTCAGCACGTACTTCTTGCCGCGCAGGTCGGAGGTGCCGAAGTGCTGCTGCAGCGCCAGCGCGTGCGCCAGCTCCTGGCACGGGTGGGTGATGGTCTCCATGTTGATCACCGGCACCGGCGAATACCTGGCGAAGCTCTTCAGCACCTGGTCCTCGCGATCCTTGGACCAGTCCACGAACTTCGGGAACGCGCGCACCCCGATCAGGTCCACGTAGCGGCCCAGCACCCGCGCCACCTCGGCGATGTGCTCCTCGGTGTCGCCGTCCATCACCGTGCCCAGCTCGAACTCGATCGGCCAGGCGTCCTTGCCCGGCTGCAGCACCACCGCATGCCCGCCCAGCTGGAACGCGCCCAGCTCGAAGCTGGTGCGGGTGCGCATCGACGGATTGAAGAACACCAGCGCGATCGACTTGCCCTTCAGCTCGCTGCCCAGCTTGTTGCGCTTGAACAGCGCGGCCTGGGTCAACAGCGCATCCAGCTCGGCGCGGCTCCAGTCCTGGGTGTTCAAGAAGTGCTTCGGAGACATCGATCCATCCTTTGCTGCGTGGAGCCACCGCGGCGGTGGCGTGCGCGGGACGCGCGGTAGTTCTTTACGGGTGAAACCTTTCCGGAGCATGAAACGAAAAAACCCAGCCTCAGGCTGGGTTTTTCAGAACGAACGGCGAGCGTTCCGGTCACCCAGGCAGGATGTGGGATTCCGGTCGGCGCGCACGCGAGGTCATGCCCGACGCCATGCGGGCGGCGCTGAGATCGTGCGCGGGCAGGTTCGCGTTCATCGGCGCGCATCCTCGCACGCGCGTGGCAACGGCGCAAGCGCGCGTTCATCGCGGCGGCAGCATGACCGCGTCGGGCACGTAAGGCGCCACCGAGACGCGGATGCGTAGCCGGTTGCCCGGGTCCTCCGGCAGCCGCGAGCGGTACTTGGTGCCCTTGTAGACGTAGTCCACGTCGTAGGCGATCGGCCGCCGGAATTGGCGGCCGACCTCGACGGTGCGGCAGTTGCGCGTGCCCGCCGCCGACGCCGGCGCAGCGGCGGCGAGCGCAGGCGTCTCTTCGTGGCGGCGGCCGAAGATGTCCTTCACCGAGTCCATCAGCCGGCTCAGCCGGCTGTCGTCCTCCTCCGGCTTGGCCGGCGCCGGCGTCGGCGCTTCCACCGGGTCGCAGTACTGCTCGGTGCGGGTCGCGCGCAGGGTCTGGTACACCGGCTCCACGTTCAGCACCTGCGCGTAGTCGAACTTGACGTTCTCGATCACCACCACGCGGTTGCGCGCATCGTTGTCCTGGGCCCGGACCGGCGCTGCGAGGCATGCGAGCAGGGCAGCCAGCGGCAACAACAGGTTCGGACGCATCGGCACCAGGCTTCGCATTCGCAGAGGACAACAAGCAGTGTAGGCATCGCGCCTTGCGTCGGGCTGAACGCCCCCCTGTGCCGGCGCCGGCCGGGCCCTGGCAGGAGCGTCCGCGCCGCGCGCGGACGCGCGGCATGCGGGCAGGCGCCGGCGCTGCGCATGCACGGGCGGACAGCGCGGCATGCGTGCGCCTGCGGCGCGGCGGATGCCCCGGCATCACGGCAGGCGCGCATGGCCTGGACAGGCGCGCCACGGGCACGCGTGGCCCGGCGTCGCGCCCGCCGAGCCGCCTCCTGCGCCCTGCGCGCGGCCTGGCGCCCGGCCCCGCCGCGCGGCCGCTGCCGGTAGAATCGCCGGGCTTCCCCATGTCCGATGCCGATGAGCCTGCGCCTGCACAACAACCTGACCCGCCGGGTCGACGTCTTCGAACCCCTCGATCCGATCGCCGGCCCCACGCTGTATGTCTGCGGCCCCACCGTCTACAACTACGCGCACATCGGCAACGCGCGCGGCCCGGTGGTGTTCGACGTGCTCGCCGCGCTGCTGCGCCGCCGCTACGGCGCGCTGCGCTACGCGCGCAACATCACCGACGTGGACGACAAGATCAACGCCGCCGCGCAGGCGCAGGGCGTGCCGATCGCGACCATCACCGACCGCTTCGCCGCCATCTACCGGCAGGACATGGCCGCACTGGGCGTGACGCCGCCGGACCTGGAGCCGGAGGCCACCGCGCACATCCCGCAGATCGTGGCGATGATCGAGCGGCTGATCGACGGCGGCCACGCCTATGCCGCCGAAGGCCACGTGCTGTTCGCGGTGGCCAGCTTCGCCGGCTACGGCAAGCTGTCGCGGCGCGACCCGGAGGAGATGCTGGCCGGCGCCCGCGTCGAGGTGGCTCCGTACAAGCGCGATGCCGGCGACTTCGTGCTATGGAAGCCGTCCAGCGACGACTTGCCGGGCTGGGACTCGCCGTGGGGCCGCGGCCGTCCGGGCTGGCACATCGAATGCTCGGCGATGGCCGTCGCGCACCTGGGGCCGACCATCGACATCCATGCCGGCGGCGTGGACCTGCAATTCCCGCACCACGAGAACGAGATCGCGCAGAGCGAGTGCGCGCACGGCGGCGCCACCTTCGCCCGGTTCTGGCTGCACAACGGCATGCTCAACTTCAGCGGCGCGAAGATGAGCAAGTCGCTGGGCAACATCGAGACCGTGCACGACCTGATCGCCAGGCATCGGCCGGAAGCGCTGCGCTATGCGTTGCTGAGCGCGCACTACCGGCAGCCGCTGGACTGGTCCGATGCGCTGATCGAGCAGTCGGTGCGCACCCTGGACCGCCTGTACGGCACGCTGCGGGCATTGCAGACGGTCCAGGCGACCGCGGCGATCCCGCAGGCGATCGAGGATGCGCTGGACGACGATCTCAACACACCGCAGGCGCTGGCCGAACTGGCGCGGACCGCGACGGTCGCGCGGCAGTTGCTGGCTCCGGCCGGCGGTGCCGATGCCCCGCGCGACGCACGGCTGGAAGCGCAACTGCAGCAGGCCAAGTCCGAGCTGCTCGGCGCCGGCCTGGCGCTGGGCCTGCTGCAGCAGGCGCCGGCGGCCTGGTTCAACCGCGGCGCCGACGACGGCGACGATGCGCGCATCCAGACGCTGATCGACGAACGCAGCGCCGCCAAGCAGGGCCGCGACTTCGCCCGGGCCGATGCGATCCGCCAGCAGTTGGCCGGGGAAGGCGTGGTCCTGGAGGACACCGCGCAAGGCGTGCGTTGGAAGCGTGGCTGAGCGTCCTTCCTCCATGGAGACCATGGCCCAGCCCGCTTTCCGGGAGAAGGCGCCCCGAAGCGGCGGATGAGGATGCGGGCGCAGCGGATGGCGAGGCGGGGCGAGGCGGCTGGCGTCGATGTTTCGCGGGGCTGCGCTCCTGCCCTGCCGCCACCGATCCCTTTCCCGGAGGGAGAAGGGCTTTACCGCTCGATTCTGGATTTGCGATGACCGATACCGATTTTCCGCTCGAACCCACGCCCGCCGACGCACAGGCCGCCATCGCCGAGGAATTCGGCTTCTTCGGCGACTGGTCCGAGCGCTACCAGTACCTGATCGACCTGGGCCGCAAGCTGCCCGCGTTCCCCGAGGAATGGAAGACCGAGCAGCACCGCCTGCACGGCTGCCAGTCGATGGTGTGGATCGTGCCCGAGGGCGATGCGCGGCGCCTGGTGTTCCATGCGATCAGCGATTCGGCCATCGTCTCCGGGCTGATCTACCTGGCGCTGCGGGTCTACTCCGGGCGCAGCGCCGCGCAGATCCTGGCCACCGCGCCGGACTTCGTCGCCGCGATCGGCCTGGGCAAGCACCTGTCGCCGACCCGCAGCGACGGCCTGGCCGCGATCCTGGCGTTCATCCAGAACAGCGCGCGCGCGCAGGCATGAGCGCCCGGCTCCCTCCCGCACAGAGCCTGCGCATGCTGCTGGCGCATCCCGGCTTCGCGCTGGTGCTGGCCTACCGCATCTGCGCGATGCTGTCCTACCAGATCGTCGCGGTCACGATCAGCTGGCACATCTACGAGATCACCCGCGATCCGTTCTCGCTGGGGTTGATCGGGCCGGCCGAGATCCTGCCGTTCTTCTGCATCGCGCCGTTCGCCGGCTACCTGGTCGACCACCTGCCGCGGCGCCGGCTGGGCATGCTTGCCAGCCTGGGCCTGGTCGCGACCGCGGGAATGCTGACCGCGCTGACCCACGGCTGGCTGCCGACGCACGGCGTATGGCCGATCTACGCGGCGATCGCGCTGACCGGCGCGGCACGCGCGTTCCTGTCGCCGGTGTATAACGCGCTGTTCGCGCGTGCGCTGCCGCGCCAAGGCCAAGGCCCATCACCACCAGCACGCGGCGATGCACAAGGCGTCGGCCATGCAGACGATCGCCGAGTTCGAGGGCGACGGTGGCGCCGGCAGCGACGCCAAGCCGGCCACGTCCGCATCGGCCAGCGGCACCACGGTGAGCTACACCGCGGCGGACGGCTCCACCCAGCAGATCACCGGCATTCATCCGAACCGCGACAACAATCCGCTCGACATCCGCTCGGGCACCTTCGCCGACGACCACGGCTCGCTCGGCAACGATCGCGGTTTCGCGATCTTCTCCAATCCCCAGGCAGGGCTCGACGCTGCGGTGGCCGACATGAACCGGATCAACGACACCGCCACGCTCAGCCAGATCATCAGCACGTGGTCGCCGCCGAGCGAGAACCCGACCTCGGAGATGATCACCACCATCGCCACCAATTCGGGCCTGAATCCGTCCGATCAGTGGGGATCGTTGACCAGCGCCCAGCAGAATGCCTTCGTCACGGCCTACGGCCACCGCGAAGGCTGGCACGGCAACTAGGGCCTGTTAACACATCCGAAGCCCATCAACGACCAGGACGAAGCTGAGGAATCCAAGGAACATGGCATCCAGCTTCTCGAAGCGCGAGAAAATCCGGCGGTAGCCTTTCAGGCGACGGAACAGTCTCTCCACTTCGTTGCGCCGCTTGTACATCTCCCGGTTGTATTCCCAAGGCTCGACCCGATTGGATTTCGGCGGGACCACCGGCACGAAGCCAAGATCGAGCGCCAACTGGCGGGTTTGGTTGCCTTCGTAGGCACGGTCCATCAACAAATGAATCGGCCGCTCCACTGGCCCCAGGTGTTCAAGCAACGTGCGGCCTGCAGGTGCGTCATGCACGTTACCAGGCGTCAATCCAAAGGTGATGGCTGTTCGAGCATCTGCGGCAACCATATGAATCTTGGTGTTCCATCCACCGCGGGACTTGCCGACGGCCTGCGGACCGTTTTTTTTAATGCGCCCGTGCCATCGGGATGCACCTTGATGCTGGTGGAGTCCAGCGAGATTGCTTCGATTTTGATGCGCACGATCTGGGACTTCTGCAATTGGGCCAACATCCGGTCCAGCACACCCGCCTTGGCCCAGCGGTTCATGCGTGTGTACACCGTGTGCCAGTTGCCAAAGCGCTTGGGCAGGCCGCGCCATTTGCAGCCATGCTCGGCAACGTAAAGGATGGCGTTGACCACTTGCAGGTTGGTCATGCTGACATTGCCGCGCTGTGCCGGCAGGCAGTGTTCGAGTAAATATCCCCCGGCAAAGCCGGGGGCTTTAGAGATGTGAGCCGCTCAAAGCGGCTGCGGGAGCGCTACGCGCCTCCCTTGTTAGGGCCACCTGAAGGTGGCCGACTACCTCAGCAACTGCAATTGGTCCAAGCGCCGATCTTCCGCCTCTTGGTTCTGGATGTATGCCCCGATCAACCCTTCATCCCGACCTACCCTCGTAACGAAGTAACCTCGCGCCCAGAAGCTCTGCCCTACAAAGTTCCGCTTCCGCTCCCCATACACCCGCGCTAGGTGGATGGCGCTCTTGCCCTTGATATAGCCCACCACCTGCGACACCGCCTACTTCGGCGGAATCTTCAACAGCATATGGACGTGATCTGGCATCAGATGGCCCTCCTCGACCCGGCTCTCCTTCTGCTCGGCCAATCGCCGGAACACCTCTCCTAGATGCTTCCTCAGACCCACATACAGTGTCTTACGGCGACACTTCGGTATGAACACAACGTGGTACAGACACTCCCACCTGGTGTGACTTAAGCTCTCAAACTCATCCATCTCGGTTTCTCCGTCTCGTGTGCTTGGCCGCTCACGTTGCGGAGTCTCCGGGATGGACTCCCGGATACGTCAAACTTCTACTGCCTCCCCGGCAGAGCCGGGGGAACTCTCAGGTTGGTTTAGTGTTAACAGGCCCTAATTCAAGCAAGCGGCGAGGCCAAGATGCGCATCCAGGCCTCGTTCACCACGACACGCTACGGAGATCCCCAATGACACCCCGATCCCTTTCGCTCCTCGGCCTGCTCGCCTTGGGTACGGTCCTGTCGGCCGGCGCCGAGGCCGCGGCCTGCACCAGCGCGCTGCACCAGGCGTTCGCGAGCTCCAGCGACGCGGCCGCTCTGCCCGCGCCATGCCGGCGCATCGGCCTGGTCGAGCTGGGCATGAGCAAGCAGCAGGTGCAGGCGGCGCTCGGCCAGCCGGACGCGCTGCGCACCGACGACGCGCACCCGGATACGTCCAGCGCCGTCTACCTCTATCCACCCGGGTTCAACGCACAGCTGGCGCGCAAGCCGCTTGCCGCCGACAGGCTCGACTACAGCCAGCTCGGCCTGCGTTTCCGCAACGGCAAGGTGGTCAACATCGTCGCCTTCGCCAATCCCAAGGCCCCCTTTCCGTTCCAGCTGCTGGCGCCTGCCGCCGACGCCGACGCCGACAGCGTGCTCAAGCGGATCGGCGGCCAGCCGCAATGGAACGCCAGCCGCGACTACGTGCAGTTCGCCGCCATGCCGATCGGCCTGAACGTCGATCCGGACACCTCGCGCATCGTCGGCCTGGACATCGCCGACAGCAAGCAGGACCTGGACGCGTTCGCCTTGCCTGCGCTGCACCTGAGCAAGGACGCGGGCAGCGGCCTGGTCGGCGGTGTGCGCTGAATGCTGCTGGCACGGCTGAGAGCGGGCACGTCGGCCGCCCCGTCGCCAAGCGTGCGCGTGCCTGTGCGGCAGCGCACGCCAGCACCGCGGCACGCAGCGCCGGCCTGGCCGGATCGGCTCCCTCTGGCGCAGTGCCGCAGCGGCGCCATCCGGCGCGCAACGAAAAAGCCCCGCACATGGCGGGGCTTCTCGTGCAAGGCTGCAGTGCCGCGCTTGGCGGATCAGTCGCCCTGCTGCTTCTGCAGGTGTTCCCAGCGCTCCTGCGCATCGATGGTGCGCTCGGCGGTCAGGCGCGCCTCCAGGCGCTCCAGGCCGATTTCCTCGCCGGTATCCACGTAGTCGCCGGCGTCCAGGCGCTTGAGCGTGCTGTCGATCTCGCCGACTGCCGGACCTTCCTAACGCGTACGGGCCCAGGGGACGTCGGGCACAAGGCACGTATGCTTTCGTCGACGTGGTGATCGGTGAAGGACAAGGCGCGTTGCGCACGCTGCAGGTCGCCGGAGGGGCGCGCCGCAGAGACGTCGATCACCGCCTGCAGCAAAGCCGCGGCGTGGGGCCTGTGCTCGTCGGCACCAGCGTGGTCTTGCAGACACCTGTCCGCCAGATCGGCCGTCTCCCACGGGCCCTCGTCGATACTGAGCTCGAGCAGCACCATCGCACAGAGTTCGTCGCAGCCGGCGGCAGGCCGGCCAAGCCTCGCGACGGTATTTCGCATGCCCGGTCACCCTTGATTGTCGGCCGCACTCCGCAGGACGCCCAAAGACGGCACCACGCCTTCACGGCATCATCCGAGCGAACGTTCCACCCGGTCAGGCGGGCGGGCGTCCAAGGCGGCCATGACGATCGCCTTCGCCCATTGCGGGGTTTGTTCCAGATCCTCGGGCGTCTCTGGGTAGCGGATGCCTTCACGGCCCATGTCCAGCACGAGCAGCGGTTCGACGAGGCCCTCGGCGTCCGGCGGTCGGCTGTTGTCGTAGGCGCGCAGCGCTGCCAAATAGGGAATCAGCGCTATCAGGTTTGCCCTGGACGAATCGTAGCGACCGCGGATCTTGTCCTCGGCGATATCGTGGCCACCAGCCGCTACGCGGGCGGCGACGCGCTCGATATGCAGTTCCACGCTCTCCAGCCCGCAGAACCAGACCGTGACCCCGTGAAGGTCGCAAGCCTCTCGCAGCAATCTTGGAATCGTCTTCGCGCCGAGCGTGGTTTCGAATGCATGGTCGGTTCCATCGGCGATCGCTTGACGCAGTCGTCGCACCCCTTCCTGCCAGGCCGCGGCGTTCGCCTCATCGAGAGGCCATCCCGCCTCCACCAGCGCCTGGGTAAAGGAGTCGGGATTGAACCAGTTGGCTCCATCCTCCCGCAGCATCATGCCCAGCAGCGAACTCTTGCCGGCGCCGTTGACCCCCGCCAGCACCAGGATCCGGCCCATAGGCTAGCGCGAGCTTCCCAAGGCAATCTTCATGCCCTTGCGGGCAGGTCTACCCAGCACTTTGGACAATCCCGCGCCGTCTTTCAGCGAGGACAGGTGCTCATCGAACCGCAACTGCAGCGTCCGCAACGACTGCGCGCGCAGGTTCGTTCCGGATGCCGCGTTCGCTTGCGCGACCAGTCGCTGGTACTCGTTCACGTCCACCACGACAGCCTCGGGATGACTGTGGTTGGTGATGACGATGGCTCCGCTCACGCGCACCTTGCGCACGAGGCTCGGCCAGCCTTTCATCTTGACGTCCGCAGCGGGCGTCTTTTCCAGCTCAAGCAAATCCAGGGGAAGTTCCATGTCGCTATCCATCGGGCATCGTCGACCAACACGATACTCCAAATTTCCCAATTTGGGAAAAAATCGAAATTTGGCCATCCAACCTGGATGGGGGCGCGCTAACGCAAGCCCGATGCCCGGCTGGACCGGCTAGGGATGTAAACCCGGTACCTTGTGCAGTGGGGTGCGTGAGATGGGCGGCTGGTAGCCGGGGAAGGCGTCGGTGGGCTGCTGGGAATTGGCGTAAGACCCGCGCCTAGGCTCTATTCGCGCGGACTTGCCTACACCAGCCGCTCGGCTTTGCGGTTGGTTCTCGTGGGGGAGATGACTCGGTGCGAAGGCTTGAAGGAACAAACCAGCGCCCTCGAAGGGCCTGCCGCACTTGGCGTCGCGGATCCGGTTTGCGTTCAACTCGTCGATTGCCACGTCTCGGACCTCGAACATCCTCAACGGCGTTCGAAGCCGACATCACCCCAAAAAACACCCTCCGAAGCGAGGGATTTCTCGATCAGGCGTGGACCTGGTGAGACTACAACTTACTGATTCCATGGAATTCACATCCTCATGAACCCATGTTATTTCGCATGAAACCTTAATCGCCCTGCTGCTTCTGCAGGTGTTCCCAGCGCTCCTGCGCATCGATGGTGCGCTCGGCGGTCAGGCGCGCCTCCAGGCGCTCCAGGCCGATTTCCTCGCCGGTATCCACGCAGTAGCCGTAGTCGCCGGCGTCCAGGCGCTTGAGCGTGCTGTCGATCTTGCCGATCAGCTTGCGGTAGCGGTCGCGGGTGCGCAACTCCAACGAGTTCTCGGTCTCGCGGGTGGCGCGCTCGGCCTCGTCGCCGATGTCGCGGACTTCGTCGCGCAGGTTCTCGATGGTCTGCTTGGACTCCTCGACCAGGTCGGCACGCCAGTTGAGCAGGCGCTGGCGGAAGTACTCCTGCTGCAGCGTGCTCATGTACTCCTCGTCGGACGCCGGCTTGTAGCCCTTGGGCAGGATCGGGCGGCCGGTGGCCTCGTCGGTCTTGTACTCGACCACCTTGTACTTGGCCGGCTTGGCCGGCGCATTGGACTTGGCGGTCACCGCGACGACGACCTTGCCGGTGGGCTTGGCGACCGGCGGCTTGGGGGTGGATTCGGATTTGGTGGGGGTTTTCGCGGAGGATTTCGAAACGGACACGGGATTCTTATGTGGCGGGGCCAAGGGCGCGGCGGGCGTGGCGGCGACCGGCTTGGAAACCGGTGCAGCGGCGGGCGTGGCGGCCTTGGCCGGGACAGACTCGGCCGGCGCCGGCTTGACAGCCGGCTTCGGTACGGATTTGGACACCGCCGGGGCGACCGGGGCGGTGGCCGATTTTTGCTTGCTTGCCGGCGCGGCCTGCTTCGCGACGGGCGTGGCGCTGGGCTTGGCGGCGGCTTTCGCTGGCTTGGCGGCCGGCTTGGCCGCGGCCTTCCTGGCGGGCGCGGCGGCGGCCGGCTTGGGCGCCGGCTTGCTCGCCGCCGCCTTGGCCGGGGCCTTCTTCACTGGCGCGGGCTTGGCCACCGGCTTGGCCGCCGGCTTCTTCGGCGGCTTGGCAGCAGCGGACGCCGTCGCTTTCTTGGCAACGGGCTGGACGGGCTTCTTGGCGGCCTTGACGGCCTTCTTTGCAGGTTTTTTAGCAGCCACGAATCGCTCTTCCTTGGTTTCCCCGGGGCCCGGGAAAGCGGGCCTTTATAGCCTACCCTACCCCGAGCGGCAACCACGCCGCGTACACGCCGGTGAACGGCGGCCGGCGGCGCAACTGGCATATCATGGCCGGGTGATCGCCCGCGCTCTCATCGCCTTGCTGCGTCTGTACCAGCGCTTCATCAGCCCCCTGCTGGGCCCGCGCTGCCGTTTCGTGCCCAGTTGCTCGGCCTACGCGGTCACCGCCATCGCCCGCTACGGCGCGCTGCGCGGGGGCTGGATGGCCGCCCGCCGCGTCGGCCGTTGCCACCCCTTCCATCCCGGCGGGTTCGACCCGGTGCCCGATCCCGCGGCGGCGCCGGCCTGCCGCTGTCCAGGAAAACACTGAATGCCCTCCCCTTCCACGCTCATCGTCAACGCCCGCCTGGTCAACGAAGGTCGCGAAACCGAGGGCGACCTGCGCATCGCCGACGGCCGCATCGCCGCAATCGCGCCGCAACTGGCCGCCCGCGACGGCGACACCGTGGTCGACGCCGCCGGACGCTGGCTGCTGCCCGGCATGATCGACGACCAGGTGCACTTCCGCGAACCCGGCCTGACCCACAAGGGCGACATCGCCAGCGAGTCGGCGGCGGCGGTGGCCGGCGGCCTGACCAGCTTCATGGACATGCCCAACACCAACCCGCCGACCCTGGACGCGGCTGCGCTGCAGGCCAAGTACGATGCCGCCGGCGGCCGCGCCTGGGGCAACTACGGCTTCTACCTGGGCGCCAGCAACGACAACCTGGCTGCGATCCAGGCCCTGGACCCGAAGAGCGCACCCGGCATCAAGGTATTCATGGGCGCGTCCACCGGCAACATGCTGGTCGACGACCCGCACACCCTGGATGCGATCTTCCGCGACGCACCGACCCCGATCATCACCCACTGCGAAGACACCCCGACCATCGACGCGACCCTGGCCGCGTTCAAGGAAAAGTACGGCGAGGCGCTGACCCCCGACATGCACCCGGACATCCGCTCGCGCCAGGCCTGCCTGAAATCCTCGCAGCTGGCGGTGTCGCTGGCGCGCAAGCACGGCACCCGCCTGCACGTGCTGCACATCTCCACCGCCGACGAGCTGGCGCTGTTCGCGCCCGGCCCGATCCAGGGCAAGCGCATCACCGCCGAGACCTGCATCCATTTCCTGCGCTTCGACCGCGCCGACTACGCGGCGCTGGGCAACCTGATCAAGTGCAACCCGGCGATCAAGGACGCCAGCGACCGCGAGGCGCTGATCCGTGCGTTGGCCGAGGACGTGATCGACGTGCTCGCCACCGACCATGCGCCACACACCTGGGAAGAGAAGAGCAAGCCGTACGCGCAGGCGCCGTCGGGCCTGCCGCTGGTGCAGTTCGCGCTGGTCGCGGCGCTGGAGCTGGTCCACGAGGGCCGGCTCGGCGTGGCCCAGGTGGTGCACAAGTTCGCGCATGCGCCGGCACGGCTGTTCGACGTGCAGCAGCGCGGCTTCCTGCGCCAGGGCTACCACGCCGACCTGGTGCTGATCGACGACACCGCCTTCACCGTGCGCCGCGAGGACGTGCTGTCCAAGGGCGGCTGGTCGCCGTTCGAGGGCCGCCGCTTCCGCTCCAGGATCGCGGCGACCTGGGTCAACGGCGTGCTGGCCTGGGACGGCACCCGCCTGGTCGGCAGCCCAAACGGGCAGCGCCTGGCGTTCGACCGCTGATGCGGCGCGCGCTGCTGGCGGGCGCCGCACTGGCGCTGGGCCTGCTGGCGTCGGCAGCCGCCGTGCCGGCGCTGCACGCGCAGTCCGCGCCCAGCGCTGGCGCCGACACCCGCAGCGTCTTCCCGCGCAGCGCCTCGCAGGGCGCGCTGGTGATCGGCAAGGTGCCGCCCGGCAGCCGCGTGCAATACGCCGGACGCAGCCTGCGGGTCAGCGGCTACGGCAGCGTGGTGTTCGGCATCGGCCGCGACGCGCGCGGCCCGCTGCGGCTGCTGGTGCAGCGCGCCGACGGCGGCAGCGAGACCGTCGACATCGCGGTGGCGCCGCGCGCCTGGCCGCTGGAACGCATCGATGGCGTGCCGCCGAAGACGGTCAATCCGCCGCCGGCGATCGCCGCGCGGATCAAGCGCGAACAGGCGCAGGTCGTCGCCGCGCGCGACCGCGACGACGACCGTACCGATTTCGCCGCCCCCTTCGTCTGGCCGGTGCAAGGCCGCATCAGCGGCCGCTTCGGCAATGCGCGCGTGTACAACGGGCAACCCGGCGCCGGCCACTCCGGCATGGACATCGCCGTGCCCACCGGCACCCCGGTCAAGGCGCCGGCCGCCGGCGTGGTCACCTTCGCCGCGCCGGACCTGTACCTGACCGGCGGCACCGTGCTGCTCGACCACGGCTATGGGGTCAGCTCCAACTTCCTGCACCTGTCGCGGATCGACGTGAAGGTCGGCGACCACCTCGTCCAGGGTCAGGTGCTCGGCGCGGTCGGCGCCACCGGGCGCGCCACCGGGCCGCATCTGCACTGGGGAATGAACTGGTTCGATGTCCGCATCGATCCGCTGCTGGTGCTGGAGCGCACGCAGTAAGGCGTGCCGCCTTCGCCATGGCCGGCGCTGCGCAGACGCCGGCGAAAGCGCCTATGGCGCCACGCGTCCGACGCCTGCGGGAACGGTTTCGACCGCGACGAGGCCGCAGGGACATGCGCCCCCCCCCCCCCCCCCCCCCCCCCACGTTGCGTCGCAGACCAAAACGCAAGCCGATGCGGCGGACATGTCCAATCCGGCGGCGGCGCATCAGGCGTCCGTGCGCGTGCTGCTTTGCGGTATAAACAGGGGGCGACAGGCGCGTGCGCCGCCTGCCGCGCCGCCCCTGCCCGCGCCACGCAGGCGGCCGCGCCAGGAAAAGGCCGCGCACACCGCGCGCGCAGCAACCGCGGCCGCCCGGGGCGCG
Source organism: Xanthomonas theicola (assembly GCF_014236795.1). Taxonomy (NCBI): domain Bacteria; kingdom Pseudomonadati; phylum Pseudomonadota; class Gammaproteobacteria; order Lysobacterales; family Lysobacteraceae; genus Xanthomonas; species Xanthomonas theicola. The sequence continues at coordinate 2,634,634 of NZ_CP049017.1, forward strand.
GCGTTCGTTCTCCCTCCCCCCGCCTAGGAGATGTGCGCAATGAGGATCGACACGCTCAAGCCCAGCCTCGGCACCCTGCACCTGTGGGGCATCGCCGTGGGCCTGGTGATTTCCGGCGAATACTTCGGCTGGAGCTATGGCTGGGGCGCCGCCGGCACGCTCGGCTTCCTGGTCACCACCGTGCTGGTGGCGGTGATGTACACCTGCTTCATCTTCAGCTTCACCGAACTGACCACCGCCATCCCCAACGCCGGCGGCCCGTTCGCCTACAGCCTGCGCGCATTCGGCACCGCCGGCGGGATGATCGCCGGCATCGCCACGCTGATCGAGTTCCTGTTCGCGCCGCCGGCGATCGCGATGGCGATCGGCGCCTACCTCAACGTGCAGTTCCCGGCGCTGGACCCGCGGTTGGCCGCGGTCGGCGCCTATGCCATCTTCATGACCTTGAACATTCTCGGCGTCGGCATCGCCGCCACCTTCGAGCTGATCGTCACCGTGCTGGCGGTGCTCGAGCTGCTGGTGTTCATGGGCGTGGTCGGGCCGGGCTTCAGCGTGGCCAACTTCGTGCGCGGCGGCTGGGCCGGGTCGGACACGTTCAGCCTGGCGGCGATCGGCGGCATCGTCGCCGCGATCCCGTTCGCGATCTGGTTCTTCCTGGCCATCGAGGGCGCGGCGATGGCCGCCGAGGAGGCCAAGAACCCCAGGCGCACCATCCCGCGCGCCTACATCGCCGGCATCCTGACCCTGGCGACGCTGGCGTTCGGGGTGATGATCCTGGCCGGCGGCGTCGGCGACTGGCGCACCCTGTCCAACATCAACGATCCGCTGCCGCAGGCGATGAAGGCAGTGGTCGGCAACGACTCGACCTGGCTGCACATGCTGGTGTGGATCGGCCTGTTCGGCCTGGTGGCCAGCTTCCACGGCATCATCCTCGGCTACTCGCGGCAGTTCTTCGCGCTGGCGCGCGCCGGCTTCCTGCCGCACGGCCTGGCCAGGCTGTCGCGCTTGCGCACCCCGCACCGGGCGATCCTGGCCGGCGGCGTGGTCGGGGTGGCGGCGATCTACAGCGACGGGCTGGTGCAGGTGCAGGGCATGTCGCTGACCGCGGCGATGATCACCATGTCGGTGTTCGGCGCGATCGTCATGTACATCATGAGCATGCTCAGCCTGTTCAAGCTGCGCCGCGCCGAGCCGCAACTGCCGCGCAGCCACCGCGCGCCGGGTTATCCGCTGGTGCCGGCGCTGGCGCTGCTGCTGGCGCTGCTGTGCCTGGCGGCGATGGTGTGGTTCAACGCGCTGCTGCGCTGCTGTTCCTGGGCCTGATGCTGCTCGGCGCGGGCTGCTGCGTACTCAGCCTGCGCGGCAACGGCGGCATTGTCGCCGCCGAAGCCAGCGGTCAGGCATGATCGACGACACGGCGCCGGCGCCGGCGCCGCGCGGGCGCCGGCGGGAGGACCCGGCATGAGCGGTTTCGCACACAGCGTCGGCGGCCAGACCTGGCGCTTCGACGACCTCAAGGACCTGCTGGCCAAGGCCACGCCGGCGCGCTCGGGCGACCGTCTGGCCGGGCTGGCCGCGGCCAGCGGGCCGCAGCGGATCGCGGCGCAGATGGCGCTGGCCGACCTGCCGCTGCGGCACTTCCTCGACGAAGCGGTGATTCTCTACGAGGACGACGAGGTGACGCGGCTGATCGTGGACAGCCACGACGCCACCGCGTTCGCGCCGGTGGCGCACCTGACCGTCGGCGGCTTGCGCGATTGGCTGCTCGGCGAGGATGCCGACGCGGCGGCGCTGGCCGCCCTGGCGCCGGGGCTGACCCCGGAAATGGCGGCGGCGGTGTCCAAGCTGATGCGCATCCAGGACCTGGTGCTGGTGGCGCAGAAGATCCGCGTGGTCACCGCGTTCCGCAACACGCTGGGGCTGCGCGGGCGGCTGTCCACCCGCCTGCAGCCCAACCATCCCAGCGACGACCTGGCCGGCATCGCCGCCAGCGTGCTCGACGGGCTGCTGTACGCCAATGGCGATGCGGTGATCGGGATCAACCCGGCCAGCGACAACACCCAGATCCTCTGCGAATTACTGAAGATGCTCGACGCGGTGATCGCCGGCTACCAGATCCCGACCCAGGCCTGCGTGCTGACCCACGTCACCACCTCGATCGAGGCGATCGAACGCGGCATGCCGCTGGACCTGGTGTTCCAATCCATCGCCGGTACGCAGAAGGCCAACGCCAGCTTCGGCATCGACCTGGCGCTGCTGCAGGAAGGCTACGAGGCCGGGCTGAGCCTCAAGCGCGGCAACGTCGGCGACAACGTGATGTACTTCGAGACCGGCCAGGGCAGCGCGCTGTCGGCCGACGCGCACCACGGCGTGGACCAGCAGACCTGCGAGGTGCGCGCCTACGCGGTGGCGCGCCGCTTCAGACCGCTGCTGGTCAACACCGTGGTCGGCTTCATCGGCCCCGAATACCTGTACGACGGCAAGCAGATCATCCGCGCCGGGCTGGAAGACCACTTCTGCGGCAAGCTGCTCGGCGTGCCGATGGGCTGCGACATCTGCTACACCAACCACGCCGAGGCCGACCAGGACGACATGGACGTGCTGCTGACCCTGCTCGGCACCGCCGGGGTCAACTTCATCATGGGCATCCCCGACTCCGACGACGTGATGCTCAACTACCAGAGCACCTCGTTCCATGACGCGCTGTACGCGCGCCAGGCGCTGGGCCTGCGCCCAGCGCCGGAGTTCGAGCAGTGGCTGGAGCGGCTGGACATCCTGCACCTGGACAACGGCCGTTTCCGCCTCGGCCACGCGCCGCCGGCCGCGTTCGCGCGCGCGCTGGCGCAACTGCGCTGAGCGGGCCGCGCCCATGCACGACGACGCCGAACGCCCTTCCCGTGCCGCCTCTCGGGCCGCGCTGCGCCGGCTGACCCCGGCGCGCATCGCCCTGGGCCGCACCGGCACCAGCCTGCCGACAGCGGCGCAGCTGGACTTCCAGTTCGCGCACGCGCAGGCGCGCGACGCGGTGCACCTGCGTTTCGATCCGGCGCCGCTGGCCGCGGCGCTGCACGCGCGCGGCCGCGATCACCTCACCCTGCGCAGCGCCGCGGCAGATCGCCACATCTACCTGCAGCGCCCCGATCTGGGCCGCCGGCTGAGCGAGGACGCGACCGGCGAACTGCCCGGCCACGTCGCGATGCGGCGCCGCGGCTGCGACCTGGCGCTGGTGGTGGCCGACGGGCTGTCGGCGCTGGCGGTGCACCGCCACGCCGCACCGATGCTCGAACGCATCGATGCGCTGGCCGCGGCCGAAGGCTGGACGCTGGCGCCGGTGGCGCTGGTCGAACAGGGACGCGTGGCGATCGGCGACGCGATCGGCGAACTGCTGCGCGCGCGCATGAGCGTGGTGCTGATCGGCGAGCGCCCCGGCCTCAGTTCGCAGGACAGCCTCGGCCTTTACTTCACCTACGCCCCGCGCGTGGGCCTCAGCGACGCCTGCCGCAACTGCATCTCCAACGTGCGCGAGGCGGGCCTGAGCTACGCGCAGGCCGCGCACAAGCTGGCCTGGCTGATGCGCGAGGCATGCCGGCGGCAACTGTCCGGCGTGCAACTGAAGGACCAGACGGATACGCCCACGCTAGGGGACGCTGCGCCGCGCAAGCCACTGGGTAATTTCCTGATCCCGGACTGAGGCAGACAACATCCGCCGACATGCGCACAACCAACGAACCGATGTGTCGCCGCGCCGCCATCGCGCTGCGCGGCAACCGACCGCCATGCAGGCGCTGCCGAGGGCATGCGAGCCAATGCACGAGCGCCGCACACGGAGAACGTGAGCCTGCGCGCAATCAAGGCGCCGCTGCGTCTGAAAGGATAGACGAATGATCCAAATAAAAAAAAAAGATCGCCGCTCTCGCATTTGCTACGTATACGCCATCGCCGAAAGCGGCCGCAAAATACCACAACCGGCGACGCCAAAAACATAAAAAAACTTGAATTTCGCATCACGCAACGTTTTTTCGCAAAATCGCAAGCCGATAAAAAACAACAGCCGCCATGATAGGAATTTGACGACATTCGCGATGGAACTGCCGAGCGCGGCATCAAAAGACTCCTCACCTTGGCCTCGACCACCATTCCTTTTCGGACAAGACAGAATTCGCATGCATTTTCCCGTCTCGCTGCACGTATCCGCATTGCTGACCGTCTTGTGCATCTCCAATTGCGACGCTCAGGTCCTGAACGGCACTGCCGCCCGACCGCAATTGAGTACCGCCGACGCCCGGATCTACACCGCCGACTCCTATCTGACCGCTGAAATACCGGTTGACAGACCTCGAAAGCCACCCCATTTGCAATGTGAGTCATTGATCCTTCATTTGATGTGCGTCATTTTTGGCAAAGAAAGTGTCGACATTCACCCCGGAAACAAGTATTCCAGCGACCTGCTACCTGGCAAGGCCGGCAGGCTAGCCGCGTTGAGCAGCGACAACTGGGATCCAAGCGCGGGGGTGGCCCTGCTGAGCGCCGACTATCGCGTCGCCGCCGATGGCTCGGCGCCGTTCAAGAGCGTGCAGGCCGCAGTGAACAGAGCCGTGGCGGACGGCGGTACGATGCGCCGCTACATCAGCGTCGCGCCAGGGACTTACAGGGAACTGCTGTGCATTCCTTCGACCGCGCCGCCGATCACGCTATTCGGCCTTGGCAACACTCGCAGCGATACGCTGATCGTCTTCAACAATGCCAATCCGACGCCCAAGCTGGTCGGCACACCCACCCACCCATGCGCCAGCAACGCCGCTGCGGCTGTGACCGGCACCTCCAACAGCGCCACGGTCACGGTGCGCGCGGATGCGTTCCAGGCACGCAACCTGACCGTCGCCAACGACTATGTGGAGGATACTTATGCTAGCCACAATCAGTCGGCGGTCGCCTTGGCCGTGCGCGGCGACAAGGCGCTTTTCGAGAATGTGGCGGTGCTGGGCAACCAGGACACCCTGATGGTCAGCGCCACCGCGGCGCCGTCGCTGATCCGTGCGTACTTCAAGGACAGTCTGGTACAGGGCGATACCGATTTCATCTTCGGCTCCGGCATCGCGGTGTTTTCCCATAGCACCATCCGCTACGACGCCAACCGCCTGAGCAGCCGCCGCAGCGGCTATATTTTCGCGCCCAGCACCAAGCCCGACAGCATCTACGGCTTTCTCGCCACCGACAGCATCTTCGACGCGATCGGCGATGTCGCCGGCAATTCGGTCTATCTGGGCCGGGCCTGGGACCAGGGTGTCGCCAGCCTCTCCGATTATGTCAACGGCACATCGCCGAACGGTCAGGTGACAATCCGCAATTCGACGCTCGGCGCGCATATTCGCAAGAATGCGCCGTGGGCCGCGTCGTCCACCACCATGCGCCCTTATTGCAGCGCCGGTTGCAAATACTCAGCCAACCGCCTCTACGAGTATTCCAACAGCGGCGCAGGCAGCACCAATTGAACCGGTCCCCACCAGCATCGCCGCCGGTCGAAACGGTGCCGCTGTGCATCATCGAACGGACGCATCCGCTGCGCACACGCGCCATTCCCCTTTCCAACCCAACAGAAGCATTCCATGACGACGACAACTCCCTTGCCCTGTCTCAAATTCGGCCTACCGCTGCTGGTGATCGCCTCGCTCCAGGCCAACGCCGCGCCGCGGCAGCCGCTTGCCCAGCGAGACGCTCCAACCTGCGTCAGCACCGCCTGGGGGACGATGGCCAAACCAACGCTGCCGCAAAATGTATGCATGAAGCTATCGGCGACGCTGCGGCCGGTCAACGGTTCGCTCGACAGCCTCGACGCGAATCCGGCGTACTCGGCAACGGATACGCTGCGCATCCAGGATGCCATCACCGACTGCCCTGCCGGCAGTGCAGTGAAGCTGGTCGTCGGCGCCAATGGCGAATCCGGTTTCCTCACCGGCCCGCTGACCCTCAAGAGCGGGGTGACCCTCTGGATTGATCAGGGCGCCACGCTGTTCGCCTCGCGCAATCCGCACGACTACGATAACGGCGTCGGCAGTTGCGGAATCGCAGACACCGACAAGAAAAAATCCTGCAAACCACTGATCTACGGCAAGGCCATCAGCGGCAGCGGCATCGTCGGCGACGGCAAGATCGACGGGCGCGGCGGCAGTGTGCTGACGGCCGGCCCCAACGCCGGCAAGCGCAGCTGGTGGGACGTGGCCTATCAGAACGTGAGCCAAGGGCTGGTCCAGCATGCGCCGCGCATGCTGCAGATCGACAACAGCAACGATTTCACCCTCTATGCCGTGACCCTGGAGAACTCGCCCAATTTCCACGTGGTCACCGACAACGTCGTCGGCGTGACCGCCTGGGGCATCAAGATCCTCAGCCCGAGCCTGGTCTACACCCGGCCAGGTTACAAGTGCCCGGCCGGCACCACGCCGGATGTGCTGACTCCCGCCACCTGCTTCACCCCGGCAACCGTCAAGAATACCGATGGCTTCAACCCCGGCCAGTCCAGGAACGTACTGCTGGCGGATTCCTACATCAGCACCGGCGACGACAACGTCGCCATCAAGGCGCATGCCAGCACCAAGGCCAGCAATCCGTCGAGCAACATGGCATTCGTCAACAACCACTTCTATTACGGCCATGGCATGTCGATGGGCAGCGAAACCGACTCCGGCATGCACCACATCGTGGTGCAGAACCTGAGCATCGACGGGTTCAACGCCAGCGACGCGATCAAGGATCCTGCGTCCGGCAACGGTCTGCGCATCAAGTCCGACCGCACCCGCGGCGGGCAGGTCTCCGACATCAGCTTCGAGAACATCTGCATGCGTAACGTGGCGCGTCCGCTGGTATTCGACGCGTTCTACAGCAAGCCGGGGAATGCCGAGCCCAGCACCGCGTATCCGCATTTCGACAACATCACGTTGCGCAACGTGCATTCGCTGGGCTCACGCCATTTCGGCGCAGGCCAGTTGAGTTTCTATGGCTATCGGGACGCGAAGGTGTCCTACCCGATCACGATCGCGATGGACAATGTCGTGCTCGAGGGCGGCGCCATTTCCTTCGCCGCTCCGCACTATGACGGACCCAACGCGAATCCGGCAGCCACCCACTTCAGCTTCACCGGCGGACCCGTCAGCTTCGCCAGCCGGCTGACCCCTTCCACACAGTACGACGTGCAGATCCAGGGCCAGCCTGGAACCGGCGAGCCGCTGGACTGCAGCGATGCGTTCCCGGCCTACAGCAGCGTGCTGCCAGATTCGCCGATCTGATCGCTCCAAGCGCGTCGCCGTTCGTCGATCCCCGCAGCGCTGGCGCCATGCCGGCGCTGCGCCATCCGCGGCGGCGGCGCGTCGTCGGGCGCACGCCGCGCCGACGCTCAGCCCAGGCCGGCCCACCAGGCGCGCCACAGCGTGGCCATCGCGGTCGGCGGCTTCGGCGCAGGGATGGTGGCCTGCCGCACGATGCGTGCACGCGCCAGCGCGGACAGGATGCGCCGCGCTCGCGGCCCGCGCACGCGCCGCGGCCAGCGCTGCAGCAAGGCCTGCGCCCACTGCTGCCGCGCCTGCGCATCGTCGCCGCTGCGCAGCGACAGCGGCACCGCCGCGGCACCGACCTCGGCCAGCCGCTGTGCCAGCACCTGCGTGGCCACTGCACGGGTGGCGGCGTCGACCGGCGTGGCATCGAACAGCGCGCACTCGACCGCAGCCGCTACCTGCGCGAAGGATTCCAACTGTGCATGGGCCTGCCCCGGATCGACCGCGGACGCGCGCGCGGCGAGCAACCCCGGCAAGGCCTCGGCCAGTTGCGCCCACGGTGCGGCGACCGGCTCCAGCACCCGTCCCAGCGGATGCCGCGAGCGCTGCATGGCCCAGTTGCGCAATTCCTCGCCCCACCACGCCAGTTTGGCGTCGGCCGGCAGCGGGTCGCCGGCGATGTTGAGGATGTCGTCGAATTCCTGCAGCAGCGCGAACCAGGCCACGGTCCGCGCGCGCTGCGCCGCGGGCACGAACGTCTCGGCCACCGCCCACTCCGGCCAGCGGCGGCGCCATTTGTCGAGGAAGGCATCCAGGGCGGAGGGACTGCTCATGCGATCGCGCGATTGGGTCGGTTCAGGAGCGCAGCGGCGCGCCAGGCCAGGCGTCCGGGTCGAGCAGCTCGGCGGGTGCGGCGACCAGCGCATCGGCGCGCCAGGCCAGCGGATCGTCGCCGTCCAGGCGATAACCCCACAACACCGCCACCGACGCCATGCCGGCGGCGCGCGCGGCCAGGATGTCGCGTTCGTCGTCGCCGACGTAGACGATCTGTTCGGGACGCAGACCCAGGCGCTGCGCCGCCACCTGCAGCGGCAGCGGGTGCGGCTTGCGCTCGGGCAGCGTGTCGCCGCCGATCAGCACCGCGCAGCATCGTGCCCATTGCAACTGCGGCAGGATCAACCGCGCCAGGTATTCGGGCTTGTTGGTGACGATGCCCCAGACGCAGCCATCGTCCTGCAACCGCTGCAGCAGCGGCGCGATGCCGTCGAACGGGCGCGAATGGCGGCCGATCAGGGTTTCGTAGTGGCGCAGGAAAGCGGGAATCAGCGCCTCGCGCGCCGCCGCCGGCACTTCGGGAAAGGCGACGCCCAGCATCGCGCGCGTCCCCTTGGACACCACCGGGCGCAACTGCTCCAGGCTCAGCGCGGCCGCGCCATGTTCGGTGCGCAGCGCATTGGCCGCGGCCAGCAGGTCCGGCGCGCTGTCCAGCAGCGTGCCGTCCAGGTCGAACAGCACCGCGCGTGGGAACCCGTCGCGCAGGCGCTGCGACGATTCCCTATTCCCCATTCCCGCTTCCCGGCTTCACCGCGCAGGCAAGGTAATTCACGTCGGTGCGCGTGGACAGCCGCGCGCGGTTGCGCCACGGCTCGTAGGCCATGCCGCTGACGTCGTGCAGCTGTAGCTCGGCCTGGCGCAGCCAGGCCGCCAGCTCGGCCGGCTTGATGAAATCCTGGTAGCGGTGGGTGCCGGTGGCCAGCAGCCGCGCCACGTACTCGGCGCCGACGATGGCCAGCGCGAACGCGACCGGGGTGCGGTTGAGCGTGGACAGGAACAACTGGCCGCCGGGCTTGAGCAGGGTCGCGCAGGCGCGCACGATCGCCGCCGGATCGGGCACGTGCTCGAGCATCTCCATGCAGGTGATCGCGTCGAAGCTGCCCGGGCGCTCGGCGGCCAGGTCCTCGACCGGCTGCACGCGGTAGTCGACCTCCACGCCGGATTCGAACTGGTGCAGCCGCGCCACCTTGACCAGCTCCGGCGACAGGTCGATCGCGGTGACCTGCGCGCCCTCCTTGGCCAGCGCCTCGCTGAGCAGGCCGCCGCCGCAGCCCACGTCGAGCACGCTGGCGCCGCGCAGCGGCACGCGGTCGGCGACGTAGCGCAGGCGCACCGGGTTCAGCGCGTGCAGCGGCTTCTGCGGGCCGTCGGCGTCCCACCAGCGGGTGGCCAGCGCGCCGAACTTGTCCAGTTCGGCCTGATCGAAGTTGGCGGATGGATTGGGTGCGGAAGCGGTCATGGCGGCATCTCGGTTGGGCCGCGCGCTGGCAGCGGCGCGGCGGGAGGACGGGTCAGGCGTGCACGCTGCGGATGCGCTCGCGCCATTGCCGCGCGTTGGCGACCAGCGCGTCGGCATCCATGTCCACCAGCATGCGCTGCTCGAGCTTGCGCTGGCCGGCGATCCATACATCGCCGACCTGCTGCCGGCCGGTCGCATAGACCAGCTGCGACAGCACGTTGTGCAACGGCTGGGTCTCCAGCGCGGACAGGTCCACGCAGATCAGGTCGGCCTGCTTGCCGACCTCGATCGAGCCGATCTTCTCGCCGAAACCCAGCGCGCGCGCGCCACCCAGAGTGGCCGCGCGCAGCGTGCTGGCCGCGTCCAGCGCGGTGGCGTCGTTGGCCACCGCCTTGGCCAGGATCGCCGCGGTGCGGTTCTCGCTGAACATGTCCAGGTCGTTGTTGCTGGCGCAGCCGTCGGTGCCGATCGCCAGGTTCACCCCCGCGCGCTGCAACGCGCAGGCCGGGCAGAAGCCGGAGGCGAGCTTGAGGTTGGATTCGGGGCAATGCACCACGCTGACCCCACGCTCGGCGCACAGGTGGATCTCGGCGTCGGTGAGCTGGGTCATGTGCACCGCGATCAGGCGGTCGTTGACCAGCCCCAGCCGGTCCAGCCGCGCCAGCGGGCGCTGGCCGTGCAGCTTGATCGAATCGGCGATCTCCTGCGCGGTCTCGTGGGTGTGCAGGTGCACCGGCACGTCGAGCTGGTCGGACAGCATGCGCACGCGCTCGAAGTTGGCGTCGTTGACCGTGTACGGCGCATGCGGGGCGAAGGCGATGCTGATCAGCGGATCGTCGCGCCACTGGTCGTGCACCTCGCAGGCGCGCGCGAAGTACTCGTCGGAGGTCTTGGCCCAGGCGGTCGGGAAATCGATGATCACCGTGCCCACCCGGGCGCGGAAACCGTGCTGCTTGTACACCGCGGCCTGCACGTCGGAGAAGAAGTAGTTCTCGTTGGCGCAGGTGGTGCCGCCGCGCAGCATCTCGGCGATCGCCAGCGCGGTGCCGTCGGCGACGAACTCCGGGCCGATCACCGCGGTCTCCACCGGCCAGATGTGCTGCTGCAGCCACACCATCAGCGGCAGGTCGTCGGCGATGCCGCGCAGCAGCGTCATCGGATTGTGGGTGTGCGCGTTGACCAGACCCGGCAGCAGCGCCGCATCCGGGCGCGACACGGTGCGCGCAGCGGCGAAGCGCGCGCGCGCCTCGGCGGCCGGCAGCACCGCGACGATCTCGCTGCCGCGCACCGCCACCGCGTGGTCTTCCAGCACCAGCGCATGCGGCTCGATCGGGACCACGTAGCCGGCTTCGATCAGCAGGTCGCAGGATTCGGAGAAGGAGGTCATCGCAAATGCTCTGGAAAAGGAAGGATCAAGACGCCGCCTGGGCCTGGCCGATGCGCCGCCGGTAGACGCGCATCGCCACCCACGGCAGCACGAACAGCGCCGCGAAGCCCCGCCGCCCCAGCACCGGCACGACCAGGGGCAGCGGGATGCACAGCACGAACACGATCGGCGCGATCGCCACGCGCAGCGTCATCGTCCGCGCCTGCGCCCGTCGAACTGGCGGATGTGCCGGCACGGCTGCAGGTGCGATTTCCAGAACGGCGGCGTGACCGGGAAGCTCACCGCCAAGCCGATGAACGACGACAGCATCCGCTGCAGCGCGCGCACGATTCTGCCTGCGGCCTCGACCTGGACATGCACCGGCAGCTCGATCTGCGCTGCCAGCAAGGCGATGGCGATGGCGAAGACCGCAGCGCTGAAGAACACGATCCGGTCGCGGGTATTCGGCGTCGGCGGTATCGGCGTGGCTCATCGTCGCGAACAATTCCTGAGGCGGGGTCGGTCGGCATCGCCACGCGGCGTTGCGGCATTGCATCGGCCGGCCGGCGCACCCGGGCGCTGGCGCACGGCCGCCGCCGGGATGGCCGCGGCCGCGGCGCGTCGGCTTACTTGACGCGCGAGAAGTACTCGCCCGAGCGGGTATCGACCTTGATCACCTCGTCCTGGCCGACGAACAGCGGCACCCGCACCACCGCGCCGGTTTCCAGCGTGGCCGGCTTGCCACCGCCGCCGGAGGTGTCGCCGCGCACGCCCGGATCGGTCTCGACGATCTTCAGTTCGACGAAGTTGGGCGGGGTGACCTGGATCGGAGTACCGTTCCACAGCGTCACCACGCAGTCCTCCTCGCCCTTGATCCACTTGGCGGCGTCGCCGACGCCGGCCTTGTCGGCCTGCACCTGCTCGAAGGTCTCCTGCTGCATGAAGTGCCAGTACTCGCCGTCGGTGTACAGGTACTGCATGTTGGTGTCGACCACGTCGGCCGCTTCCACGCTGTCGGTCGCCTTCATGGTCATTTCGACCACGCGCCCGGACTTGATGAAGCGGTACTTGATGCGGGTGAAGGCCTGGCCCTTGCCCGGCTTGACGTATTCGGTATCGGTGATGATCGCGGGCTCGCTGTTGACCAGGATCTTCATCCCGTTCTTGACGTCGTTCATGCCGTAGCTGGCCATCTGAAACTCCTCGGGGAAGGCAAACCCGCCGCGTTCGGCGGCCGGCCGGATAGAATGGAAAGCCCGCCAACACCGGCGGGCGCTCGTTTTATGACCGCCTATGATAACCGCAGGCCCCCGCCCGATGCAGCCGTCCCCGTCCCCCGCCACGCCGGCGCCGCCGCGCTGGCAGCAGCTGTGGCGCGACGCCGTGCGCGACCCGCGCGCGTTGCTGGCGCTGCTCGGGCTGGACCCGCAGGCGCTCGGCGTCTCCGAACAGGCTGCGACGCAGTTCGCACTGCGCGTGCCGCACGGCTTCGTGGCGCGCATGCGCCATGGCGACCCGCACGACCCGCTGCTGCGCCAGGTGCTGCCGATCGACGCCGAACTGCACCGGGTGCCGGGCTTCGCGCTGGACGCGGTCGGCGACGCCGCGGCCAAGAAGGCCGACGGGGTGATCCAGAAATACCGCGGCCGCGCGCTGCTGGTCGCCACCGGCAGCTGCGCGGTGCACTGCCGCTACTGCTTCCGCCGCCACTTCCCGTATGCCGAGGAAACCGCGGCGCGCGACGGCTGGCGCGCGCCGCTGGCGGCGATCGCCGCCGATCCCAGCATCGACGAAGTGATCCTGTCCGGCGGCGACCCACTGTCGCTGGCCACGCCCAAGCTGGCCGAGCTGACCGATGCGCTGGCGGCGATGCCGCAGCTCAAGCGCCTGCGCATCCACAGCCGGCTGCCGGTGGTGCTGCCCGAGCGCGTCGACGCGCCGCTGCTGGCCTGGCTGCGCGGCCTGCCGTGGCCACTGGCGTTCGTGATCCATGCCAACCACGCCAACGAATTCGACCCCAGCGTCGATGCCGCGCTAGCGCAGCTGCGCGACGCCGGCGCGCAGCTGCTGAACCAGGCGGTGCTGCTGCGCGGGGTCAACGACAGCGTCGAGGCGCTGACCGCGCTGAGCGAGCGCAGCTTCGCCGCCGGCGTGCTGCCGTACTACCTGCACCAGTTGGACCGGGTCGAGGGCGTGGCCCATTTCGAAGTGGACGACGCGACCGCGCGCGCGCTGCACCGGGCCCTGGCCGCGCGGCTGTCCGGGTATCTGCTGCCGACGCTGGTGCGCGAGATCCCCGGCGACACCGGCAAGCGCGCGCTGTAGCCGCAGTCGGCCCGGGCAGGCGCCGCAGTGCAATGCAGCAGCGGCTTCGGCCGCGGCCGGCGAACCGGCGATCTGATGCCACTGGCGCGTCTGCAGGACCAAGGGACCGTGCCGGCATGAGCGGCAAGGCCGGTCGATGGACCGCACCCCACGCTTGAAACCACTCTCATTGGGTCCCCCGCAGCGCCGCTGGCTCCATCCAGCGATCGCGTGCCCCGGTTTGATCAGATCAAATGGGCAAAATCCGGGTTGTTCGAGCCCCCCCCCACACACATTAACCGCATGACCTGAGCAAAAAATGGTGGGCATGACATATTGCGCATAGCTTCGTTTTCCATAATACATTTTCACCATCAAAAATTACAACCGCGCAAAGATCCATATACTTGGCACCCCCAATCATAAACATACAGCATAGCGAGCATGGATAAAATTTTCGAATTCAATTACAGTCAATACTATAACATGACGAATGAGGGGAGCAATGAACATCACTCCCCACGCCGGGCAGAACACGGGAGTGCCGATACTTATTCCATGCATCCGCTGCTTGAACACCTCCCGTCAATGAATGCCGCACAAGGGCGTTTCAATACATCGGTTAATCGGATGCGCGCTCCTGCACCGACATCGAAATCCAATTATGATTACTCGGAATTATTCGGCATACTTGAGCGCTATGGCGATGGCGAAGAATATTCAAATCTAAAACTGACATTTCCACGCATCCAATCACACCTTTCATTTTTTGGCCTTTCCAGCAGAATGACCGCCACTACCATGCTGAGAAATTTAAACCCCAGCCAGATCGATTTAATTACATATCAAATAGAAAGACGAATCAAAAACCTCCTGACCAACGAAAAAGATCAAGAAGCAGCAATGAATAGTCTAAAAATTAGACTTGATAATGCCAAAGCACAAGCAGCTGCCGCTGAGGCAGATGAAGCAGCAGTTGCTACTGCTGAGGCAGCTGAGTTAGCAGCTGCTGCAGAGAATAGGCCCCACTCAGACAGAAGCCTGATCGAAACAATCATGCAACTGATCCCGCAATATGCAGCAGGAGAAGTGAATTCAATCGACAGGCAAGCCGATTTCAAATTTTTCCACTACCTGAACAGGGCAGGTGGATATACCAAAAGAGGGCGTAAACTATTTGAATCCTCCACTGCCGGAGAGATGCAAATAGTAGAGACGGCAATTAAAGAACGCAGACTAGCCATCTCCTCCGCCTCCCCCGCCACCCCTATCCTCAACTCAATGTCAAAAAAAGGAGTTATTACAATTCTTCACCAAAACCCACACTTGCTGTTGGATATATCAAGCAAACTCAAAAACAAAACGCTCAGCATCGAAGATGCAACCGATAGCCTGCTATCCCAAAGAATGCTTGAAAGATTAGTCGACGAAGAAAATGGCGAACTTACCGCTCTTGGCGAAGAAGTTATTTCGAGAGCCGACGCATCCATGCAGGCGGCAATCCGTTCCAATTTTAGACTTCGCTATCAGCAATCGGCCCCACCCGCCAACATCCCCCCTCCCCCTCGGTTTATCCAGCAGGAAGAAAATTTGCCGGCCCCGTCATTCTTCTCGGGTATGGGCTACCAAGGCCACGAAATGGAAACAGTAGAGATGGCAATTAAAGAACGCAAACTAGCCACCTCCTTCGCCTCCCCTTCCACCCCTATCCTCAACTCAATGTTGAAGAAAGGAGCTCTTATAACTCTTCACCAAAGCCCACACTTGCTGTTGGATATGTCAAGCAAACTCAAAAACAAAACGCTCAGCATCGAAGATGCAACCGATAGTCTGCTATCCCAAAGAATGCTTGAAAAATTAGTCGACGAAGGAAATGGCGAACTTACCGCTCTTGGCGAAGAAGTTATTTCGAGAGCCGACGCATCCATGCAGGAGGCAATCCGTTTCAATTTTAGACTTCGTTATCGGCAATCGGCCCCACCCGCCAACACCCCCCCTCCCCCTCGGTTTATCCAGCAGGAAGAAAATTTGCCGGCCCCGTCATTCTTCTCGGGGGTCAGCGCGCAATGGAGAGGCATGGGCTACCAAGGCTACGAAAGGGAGCCCTCCACACCGCTATATCCCCCTCAAAGTCCGGCTTCGACCTTCGGCGGACTCTCTTCCCTGAACCAGGGTACCTATTACCGTGGCGAATTCCAACTCGATACCCCCCAGGAAGTCGAGCAGCCGTGGCGCCCCTATAGCGATTACGAAAGGGAGCCTTCCACACCGCTATATCCCCCTCAAAGTCCGGCTTCGACCTTCGGCGGACTCTCTTCCCTGAACCAGGGTACCTATTACCGTGGCGAATTCCAACTCGATACCCCCCAGGAAGTCGAGCAGCCGTGGCGCCCCTATAGCGATTATGCCACGCAGGCACCTGTGGAGCAGTCGCTCACGCCTGCCATGAGCCCAGGCAGGATTGATGTGGACAATATGCCCACGCCCCAGTCCACTGAAGGCGCCGGACTTCAGGGACTGACGGCCACTTCCTGGCTGGGGGACGAACATATGCTCGCCTACACCCAACTCCTCGCCCACCGATTGGAAGGACAGCCCAATGCCGAGCTACTCAACTTTGCCGACCCTGTGATAATCGCAATGCTGATGTTCGGGGACAGAACACAGGAGAAAACTGCGCTGCGCCGTCTCGCTGGACGCGATACCCCGCCCATCGTGTTCCTGCCGATCAATAATCCAGAATCCCATTGGTCGCTGCTCGTCATCGACCGGCGTACCGACGATGCCTTCCACTACGATTCCTCGATAAATCCCGAGCAAGCCGAAGACGCTACCAATACAGCTCAGTACAAATTGGCCAAGAAGGCGGCCCGGGCCATGGGCATCGATACCTACGTCATGGGAACGCCCATCGCGCAACAACAGGACGGTTATTCCTGCGGCGACCACGTGCTGACTGGAATCGAAGTGTTGGCTCACAGGGTGATCGACGGCACGTTTGCAGACGCGGGCGGCAGGGATCTGAGCGATATCAAGCCAGACCGTGGACTCATCGCCGACCTGCTTACCCACGCAGAGCAATTGCCTGCGGAAAGCAGCGCCAGGAAAGCCTCCGAGCCGCCGATCGAACAAAAGAAGAAGAAAGGGAAGTGGCGGAACCTGTAGCTCAGGTTTCCCCAAAATTTTTCCCAACGGATCAATCGCTTGCTGCATGAGCGCGTGGAAGAAGGCACGCGCATGGCGCAATCCTCCCCGTTCCCAGAAGTCATCGGTCACGACCCACGATTCGACGCGCTTGGCCATGGTCCCGATCCGCCGCCGCGTTCTCTGCGGCTCGGATCAGAAGTTTAATAATTTACGGATAAGTTCTTAACCTTATTTCGAGACCTCACACTAGCGGCACGCCTGCCCGGCCAGCCGCGCCATGCGCTGCGCATCGGACAGGATGCCGCGCAACAGCCGCACTTCCTGTTCGCTCAGCGCATTGCGCAGGAACAGCCGGCGCAGCTTGCGCATCGCCGAATCGGGCGCGCGGCCCTTGTGGAAATCGATGTCGTCCAGGGTGTCGGCCAATTGCCCGAACAGGCCTTCCAGCTGCGCGTGGCTGGCCGCCGCCTCGCGCAAGCCCGGTTCCGGCGCCGCGGCCGGCCTGGCGCCGCGCAGCTGCGCCAGGCGCAGTTCGTACGCCAGCACCTGCACCGCCGCGGCCAGGTTGAGCGAACCGAATGCCGGATCGGACGGAATGTGCACCGCCGCGTGGCACAGTTGCAGTTCCTCGTTGGTCAGGCCGGTGCGCTCGCGCCCGAACACCAGCGCCACCTCGGCCGGCTCTGCGGCGGCGGCGGCCAGGCGCCGCGCGCCGTCGGCCGGCAGCAGCTCCTCCAGCGACACCCGCCGGCTGCGCGCGGTGCAGCCGAGCACCAGCCGGCAGTCGGCCACCGCCGCGGCCAGCGTGGCCAGCAGCGGCGCCTGCTGCAGCAGGTCCTCGGCGCCGGCCGAACGCCGGTAGGCGTCCTCGTCCAGCGCGCGCTCCGGCGCCACCAGCACCAGCCGCGCCAGGCCCATGGTCTTCATCGCCCGCGCCGCGGCGCCGATGTTGCCGGGATGCTGGGTACCGACCAGGACGAAGCGGATGCGGGCGGAAACGGTCATGGCGAAGAGTAGAGGCGGAGCGAACGGGGCGTAGATGGTAAACTGTGCGGCCGGCCTTCGCGCCGGACTGCTCTTTTCCTCCGCCAGATCCTTCTCCGCCCTGCCGGGAGCCGTTGCCATGCAAAAACCCGCCGTCACCGTCATGGTCAAGGCCGCCCGCCTCGCCGGCAATGTGCTTTTGCGCCATATCAACCGGCTGGAAGCGCTGAACGTGGTGCAGAAGGACCGCATGGACTACGCCAGCGACGTCGATGCCGACGCGGAGAAGGTGATCGTCAAGGAACTGCGCCGCGCCTATCCCGACTACGGGGTGATGGGCGAGGAGAGCGGCGTGCAGGGCGGCGGCCGCTACATGTGGGTGATCGACCCGCTCGACGGCACCAGCAACTACCTGCGCGGCTTCCCGCACTACTGCGTGTCGATCGCCCTGGTCGAGAACGGCGAGCCGATCGACGCGGTGATCTTCGATCCGCTGCGCAACGAGCTGTTCACCGCCAGCCGCGGCAACGGCGCGGTGCTCAACGACCGCCGCATCCGGGTCGGCGAGCGCAAGGAACTGAACGGGGCGATGATCAATACCGGCTTCGCCCCGCGCGAACGCAAGCGCACCAGCGCCCAGCTCAAGTGCGTGGACGCGCTGATGGTGCAGGCCGAGGACATCCGCCGCACCGGCTCGGCCGCGCTGGACCTGGCCTACGTGGCCTGCGGCCGCACCGATGCCTACTTCGAGGCCGGCGTGAAGGCCTGGGACATCGCCGCCGGCATGCTGCTGGTGCGCGAGGCCGGCGGCCGCATCACCGACTTCAAGGGCGCCACCCCGGGCCGCATCGACGACCGCGGCGCCCCGCAGTTCCAGATCGTGGCCGGCAACATCAAGGTCAGCGATGCGCTGCAGAAGCTGATCGTCAACACCGGGTATGCGGCGGAGTTCGACGCCAAGTTCTGATGGGGCCGGGATTGGGGAGTCGGGATTGGGGATTCGCAAAAGCGGGTTCCCGGTTCTGCAACGAAAAAGCCGCGCATCTGCGCGGCTTTTTCGTTTCACGATGACTCCAGCATCGCACTTCGCTGGACTACGCCACCACCCGATATGTCAGTTTTATCAAAGGGTTAGGCGAGTTCAACCTATGTCGGTGCTTTCCGAAACTTGACCCGGCTTTCCCGCTGATGGCTCCCATCAGACCCTTGGGAATCGGGTCTTTCCGAGGAGTCATCATGGCAAAGATCAAACTCACCAAGTCCGCCGTCGATGCGGCGCAACCTCAAGCGCAGGCCGTCGAACTGCGGGATACGCTGGTGCCCGGCTTCCTGTGCAAGATTACCCCGGCGGGTCGCAAGGTGTTCATGCTCCAGTACCGCACGAACGCGGGCGAGCGGCGCAAGCCGGCCTTGGGCCAGTACGGGGAACTGACTGTCGAACAGGCCCGCTCGCTGGCGCAGGAATGGCTGGCGCAAGTACGTCGCGGCGGCGACCCCGGCGCAGCCAAGTCCGAGGCACGCAAAGCCCCCACGGTCGAAGAACTGTGCAAGAAGTTCATGGCCGACTATTCCAGCAAGCGCAACAAGCCCAGTACGCAGGAAGGCTATCAGGGTGTGATCGACCGCTGCATTATCCCGCTGCTTGGGCGCAAGAAGGTACAGGACGTAAAGCGCCCCGATGTGGTGGGCGTGATGGAAAAACTCGCGTACAAGCCGACCGAAGCCAACAAGGTGTTCAGCATCTTGCGGAAGATGTTCAACTTGGCCGAGGTGTGGGGCTTTCGGCCCGACGGCAGTAATCCCTGCCGGCATGTGCCGACCTATCCGGCAGGTAAATCCACTCACCTCATCAGCGACGAGGACATGGGCAAGCTGTTCCGACAGCTCGACAAGATCGAAGCCGAGGGGTTGGAGAACTACGTCATCCCGCTGGCGATTCGGCTCCAGTTCGAGTTCGCGGGCCGTCGTTCGGAAATCATCACGCTCGAATGGAAATGGGTCGATCTGGAGAACCGGCGCGTGGTGTGGCCGGACAGCAAGACCGGCGGCATGTCCAAGCCCATGAGCGAGGAAGCCTACCGGCTGCTCTCAACCGCGCCACGGCAGAAGGACAGCCCCTACGTGCTGCCGTCCCCGCGCCGTCCGAAACGGCATCTGACCGAGGGCGAGTATTACGGCGGCTGGTGCCGGGTACTCAAAGCCGCAGGCGCGGCACACGTCGGCACGCACGGCATCCGCCATCGCTCGGCGACCGACATTGCGAACTCGGGCATTCCGGTCAAAGTCGGCATAGCACTGACCGCACACAAGACCGTGGCGATGTTCATGCGCTACGTCCACACCGAAGACAAGCCGGTACGGGAAGCTGCGGAAGTCGTGGCGAACCGGCGTAAGGCGGTGGTCTTGGGGAAGCGGCCAGCCGGTCAGGAAAGCGCCGCAGCGGCGGCGTGACATTTCCGACCCTGGAAATGAAATCCCCGGCTCTAGGCCGGGGTGAAATCAGGTCTTACATGATGGGTCTTAGGCTTGCGCCCATTGGAAGCCATCACCAACCTTGTCGCTATTCTACTGCACATCCGCCCGTCAGCGTCAACCCCGACCGCTGGCGGGCCGGGACACCGAAGGTTCCCCAACTGTATGCCCCAGACTTTGCACTATCGGCCCGTGCTGATCGACTCGCTCATCAGCAACGAGCGCATCAACAGCTACCAGAGCGTCTTCCACCCGGCCAACGACGTGGAACTGATGGGCGTGTACCTCTGGAACGCGCACGTCTGCGGCGCGTTGTATCCGCTGATCGGCATGGCGGAAATCACCTTGCGCAACGCCATCGACCAAGCCCTGACGGCTGATCTTGGCACCTTCTGGTGGTCGGGCGCGCGGCTGCGCCACCGCTCCCATACGGCAGGTGTCGTGCCGCCCCATGCGGTGCAGGCTGTGCATGACAACTTCATCAAGGCCACGCGCAAATACATTGCCGAAGTGCGCAGCCGCCATCGCGTGCGCGGGCACATCACGCCGAGTCATGCCGGCGTGCTGGCGAAGACGGAGTTTTCGACCTGGGAGTTCCTGCTGGATGCCGAATTCATGGGGCGCGGGTTGATCTGGCCCAAACACCTATCGGCGGTATTCCGGGGGCCTTGGCCGGCGCATCAGGCCAGCGTCGTGCTGGCCCATGCCCGTGATCTGGTCGCCACGCTACGCGACTTCCGCAACCGGCTGTTCCACTACGAACCGGCGTGGAAACGGTACGGCGTGCAGACCGAAGCGGATGCCTTGCAGCACTTGCAGGAAAAGGTCAGCAAAGTGGAAACCCTGCTGGCGCTGATCCACCCGGAAAACCTGCGGCTGTTGCAGGTCAACGGCCTGTTGCGGGACGCATACCGCGCCTGCACGGCGGACGAAATTCGGCGCTTTCAACATCTGGCACAAACGCATCGCGTTGGCTCGCTGGACGTGCTGGCCGGACTGGTGGCGCGTGGCACGGCGGAGAACCGCGCCTTGACGGCGGAACTGCATCAGGAGCCGCCGCAACGTTTTCTGATCTTGCCGCCATGAGCGTACCAATCGGTTGCACGGCGGGCGGCCATCGGCGTGGCATTGCGCCTGCATTTGGACTGCACGGGTTCCGCCATGTTTTGCGCACGAACTCGTGCGCAAAACATGGCGGTTGGATGGGAAGCGTACCGCTCATCTCGCGGGCATGGCCGCAGCCTTCCCCATGTCCAGCGCAAGGCGGCGGCAGCGCCGCTGCCGCTCACCGTTGCGTGCCGGCAGGCATGCAGCGGTGGAAGGCCAGATAAAAGGTCGCGGCACCTCGCCGCGAGGAAAGCCGGTCTGCACATGGGGTTGGCGCGGCACGCGCCGAATACGGCACCGTGCCGCTGAAATGCGCGAAGCCGCATCACGACTGGCTTGGTGGCGTGCCAGCTACGCAGCAACGCGCCTTGCTGCGCCAGCGCCGCAGTGCTGCGCATATCGGAAAGGGAATCAGCGGCGCGGGTCGGCAGCGTTAGAAATGGCGCGTTCGATGAAGCGCGCCAGCGGTTCGGAAGGCTCCGTGTCGGCCCGTAGCAGGTAGGTCGTTAGGACGGGCGACATGCCCGCCAACGGGCGGCTGGTCACGTCGGGAGAACGGCAGGCGGCGATCTGCGATGCCCCGACCAGCGCCAAGGCATAGCCGGCGGAAACCAAGGTCAGCATCAGGTCGAGCGAAGCGACTTCTTCGGCCACCAGCGGCTCCACGTCCACGGTTCGAAGCACCCGTGCGATCTGGCGGCAATAGCCCTCGCAAACGTGTGGGTCGCCCATCGCCAAGGGATAGCGCAGGACTTCTTCCAGCGGGATGCGCTTGTGGGTCAGCAGCGGATGCTTGGCTGGCACCGCCACGACCAGCGGGTCATGCCATGCAGGCACTGCCAGCAGGCCGTCGCCCACATCATCGGACTGTGCAAATCCGGCATCGTAGAGGTCTTCGCGCAGCCCCGCGATTTGCTGCGACAGCGGTATCTCGGCCAGATGAATCCCGACTTCGGGATCATCGTCCCGGCACTTCGCCAGAAAGGTGCTCAGGCGGGGCGGCGTGATGCCGTCGGACAGGGCGATGCGCAGTTGGCCGTCATAGCCGGCGGCAACCGCTTTTGCACCCTCGCGCGCCTGCTGCAAGGCGGTGAAGATGCGCGGCACATGCTCCTTGAAAACCTGCCCGGCACGCGACAGGCGCGTGCTGCGCGAATTGCGGATGAACAGCCGAACGCCCAAGTCTTCTTCCAGTTCCTTGATCGCCCGCGACAAGGGCGATTGTTCGATGTGCAGTCTCTCTGCTGCGCGGGCGAAATGGAGTTCTTCTGCTACCGCCATGAAACAGCGAAGATGCCGCAACTCCATTGCCATCTCGCTTCCCGAATCAAGGTGCCGCAGCGGTGGTGAAGTGCATCGGCAAACTCGCCGCGCCGATGCTCAAGCTCGATGCCGACAACCCGGACACGATCACGTCCGGCATGGCGAACTCGTGCGGCAACGACGAAGGAACGCGCTGTCGTGCCAATTCCACCAGCCGATGCGTCAGTTTGTCGGGAATCAGGCCGTGGAAAACGATGGCCTCTAGGTCGAGTACCACGGCGAGGAACTTGCACAGGTCATGCACGCAGGGATAGACCCGCTCGGCCCAGCCGTGGATGAGATGGTCGGGAATCTCGTCGATCACGATGTCGCGCACATGCTGCGGCGGGTTCGCCATGCGCTCGCCCAGGTACAGCAGCAAATCGCGGCCTGCCGGACGCACGCCGGCATACGGGAACATGCCGCCGAACTCGCCGGCGCGGCCACGTGCACCGCGGTACGGGCGGCGGTTGAGGATCAGGCCGCCGCCGAAACCGTAGGCGATATGGACGACGGCGAAGTTGCCCAACCGGCGGCCTTCGCCGTAATACATTTCCGCCAAGGCCACGGCCTTCGAGCTGTTCTCCAGCCAACAGGTCATGCCCAATGCCTCGCTGAAAAAGGCTTTCAGGTCGAGCGGCTTCCAGTCCTCGAACTCGTCCGGCAAGTCGTTGTTGCCCTCCGGTCGCGTGCCGGAACCGTAGGCACCCAACGCCATGCCCGGCATCGACACGCCCACGCCGACCAGCTTGGCGGTATCAATGCCCGCAGTGGCGATCAATTCGGCCAGCATCCGCGCGGCCAGCGGCCCGACGTGTTCCGGGGCGAGCGATTCCAGTGGAATCGCGGTGCTGGCGCACAGGCCACCTTCCATGTCCACGATGCAGCCTTCCAGGTATTCGCTTTGCAGCGCGATGCCCGCCGCGAACGCACCGCGCGGATTGAGCTGCACCAGCTGCGCCGGCTGCCCGCGCTGGCCGGCATGAACACGCCCGGATTCGACCACCAGCCCGCGTTCCAGCAACTGCTGGATGAGACGGGTCAACGATGGCGGCGACAAGCCGGCTTCCCGTGCCAGTTCGGCACGGGAGATGGGGCCTCGATACCGGATCAGGTCGAGGATGCGCTGTTCGCTAGGGGCCAGGCCCAGCTCGATGGACACGACGAAGTTCCTTTAGATTCCTCAGAGAAACATATCACGCAGACGACTACACCGAGAAGCCAAATAAAAGTGCGCCTTCCGCGCAATCACCCTGTAATAATCAAGTAATAAATTTCTCTATGGAATGTAATAGCCATCCCCATCACCTCCCCGGAGAACCGCCATGCTGTACTCGCATCCACACCGCGCCCTCAAGCTGTCCATCTTGGCGGCGGGCATCCTGACCGCGCTGCCGGGCTTCGCCCAAGAGGCGACCACACCGACACCAGCCAAGGACCTAGATACGGTGACGGTTTCCGCGACCCGCCGTGAGGAACCCTTGCAAAAGGTTCCGGTGGCTGTCTCGGTGGTCACTGGCGAGCGCATGCAAGCACAGGGCTTGAACAACATCCGCGACATCTCGGCGCAGGTTCCGGCGCTGAACTTCCGTTCCGCTGCCTCGTCAAAAGATCAATCCATCTTCCTGCGCGGCATGGGCACCGTGTCCACCTCGCCGGGCGTTGAGCCGACTGTTTCGACCGTGATTGATGGTGTGCCGCTGGCTCGTCAAGGCATGGCCAACCTCGACCTGCTCGACGTCGATCACATCGAAGTGCTGCGCGGCCCGCAAGGCACGCTGTTCGGCAAGAATGCTTCGGCTGGCGTGGTGAGCATCATCACCAAGAACCCGACTGCCGAAACCACGGGTTCCTTCGATCTGTCATGGTACGAAGGTAACGAGATCCACATGAAGGCCGGCGTCTCCGGCGCACTGGTGCCGGACAAGGTCAATGCCTCGGTCAGCGTCCTCTCTGCGAACTACGACGGCAACGTCACCAATGTTTACAACGGCGACAAGGTCAACGGCTACACCAAGAACGGTGGCCGTGCCAAGTTCGAGATCATCCCCGGCGACAACTTGCGTGCGACAGTGAGCCTCGACTACCTGCGCTCGCACGACACCACCGCACATGGCGTTGTCACCCAGACTTGGCTCCGCGCGTATCCGAGCGGCACGGTGACGAATTACGCGAACTTCGCCGCCGCCTTGGCTCCGGTGGTTGCCGGCAAGGAAAACCGCCAAGCCAACGTCAACCAGGACACCTACGCCAACGACACCAACTATGGTATTGCGGCGCAACTGGACTGGCACACTGGCGACTATGAGTGGACGAGCATTACCGCTTATCGAAAGTGGGAAAACCTGCAATTGCAGGATAACGATCGTCTGCCGAAGGTGACATCCACCAATCCGCAGCGAAACGATCGCGGTGAACTGGACTTCAATCAAATCTCGCAGGAGCTGCGCGTGGCTTCGCCGAAGGGTGGCTTCATCGACTACGTTGCCGGCGTGTTCTACATGCGTGGTGAGGATGAGGAAACCTACACCCGCGAGACGACACAGTTGTCGTCCGGCAGCACGGTCGTTAATCGCGGCGTTGCCAATTTCGGCACGATCAACACCAACTATTCGGTGTTCGGCGAAATGACCCTGAACTTCACCGATGCTTTCCGCGGCATTGCCGGTGCGCGATTCATCCACGACGACATCGACTACTACTTCGCCCGTACCTCGACCTCGGCCACCGCGGTTTCGGGCATCCAGACGGCGTTCGCAAACTCTGGCTCGACGCAGAAGGATGGCTATTCCGCACGCCTGGGCCTTCAATACGATCTCAGCGATCGCGCCAATGTCTACTTCACCTATTCGCGTGGCTACAAGGGGCCAGCGTATAACCTAGCCTTCAGCATGTTGCCGCAGGACACGCAGGCAGCGAAGCCGGAAACCTCGAATGCGTTCGAGCTTGGCCTGAAGTCGAGCTGGTTCAATCATCGCCTCGACCTGAATGTCGCGCTGTTTCAGGACGATTTCGACGACTATCAGGTCAACTTCTACGACACTTACAACGGCTCGATCATCAGCCGCCTCATCAACGCTGGCAGCGTCTCGACCAAGGGCGTGGAGCTTGATCTGTCGGCGCGTCCGGCAGATGGCTTGCGGATCGGCACCTCGGTCGCCTACACCCGCGCCCGTATCGACAAATTCGTCTGCCCGACGGGCACGACCGCTTCGTGCGATGTGAACGGCAAGACGCTGCCTTTCGCTCCTGACTGGAAGGCTTCGGTCAATGGTGAATATCGCGTTCCAGTCAGCGAGAACTACGATCTGAGCTTCGTCACCGATTACAGTTGGCAGAGCGAAAGCCAATACAGCATCAACCAGACCCCGGACACCATCCAGCCGGCTTATGGCATCTGGAACGCCAGCGTCACCTTGAGCAATTACAACGGCTGGCGCATCTCGTTGTTGGGCAAGAACCTGACCGACAAGTCCTATGCGGCCACTCTGGCTACGTTCGATGGCAGTCTTGTCCGCGGCGTGCCGCGCAACGACGAGCGTTACTTCGGTCTCGCTTTCCACAAGGATTTCTGATGAAGACATCACGCCGAGCATTTCTCGGATGGGCGGGTGCAGGTTTGATGGGGGCGACCGTTGCCGGTCGCGCCCACGCCAAGGAACTAGCAAAGGACTGCGAACTGATGGCGCTGGGAGTTCCCAGCGCCATTGGCGTGAGCGAGAAATACGACGACGACGGAAAGGCGTTGTCATTCCCCGGCAATACCATCCTCTGCCATTTGAATCAGCCGGGGCCGATACACACGGCGCTTGCCGAAATAACGGCAGCATTGCACGCCAAGGTCGGCAACAAGAACATCACCTGGACACCGCCATCGTCGTACCACATGACGGTGTTCGATGGGGCGCTGGATTCCCGCCGCCGCCCAGGCGACTGGCCGCACCAGCTGCCGCTGGATGCCTCGCTGGATGAGTGCAACCGCTACGTCGGCGAACGGCTCAAGCAGTTCGACCTCGGCATGGACTTGCCGATCCGCATGGTGGCCGACGAAGCCCTGGCGACGCGGACGAACACGCAGTTCCCGCTGCGCCCGATCGACGATGCGGAGAACAAGCGCCTGTGCAACTTGCGCGACCGGCTGACGGAAGCGACCGGCATTCGCCATCCGAACCACGACAGCTACGGCTTCCACTCCACTTTCGGCTACTACATCCGCCAGTTCGAGACAGTGGCCGAGGAGCGGCGCTACCAATCGCTGTGGCTGGACGCCATCCGCGAACTGCGCCTCCGGGTGCCGGTGATCGAACTGGGCGCGCCGGAATACTGCCTGTTCGATACGATGGACGAATTCAAGACGCAATTCCTGCTGGCAAGGCGATGACCTTTATCCCTGTTCCGTTCCGCGTCAACGGCATCGTGCCGTTGGCCTTGTGCGCGTTGCTGGCGGCGATGCCGGCGGCGGCGCAAACCGCCCCGGCGGATCGCTACTTGTCCGGCGAGGGTGTTGATCTGGTGCAGGTGCTTCCGCCTGCGCCCGAACGCGGCACGCCGCGCTACGAGGCCGACCGCCGCACCTTCCGCGAAACCCGCAAGCTGCTGGGCACGCCGCGCGGTGCGCAAGCCGTCGGCGACGTGCACGAGGATGTGACCTCGATGCTGGCCGATTTCTCGCCGGCCGCCGGGCGCACGCTCACGCCCGAAGCGAACCCGGCGCTGGCCGCGTTGCTGGCGCGGATGCGCCCGGACGTGGCGGCGGCGGTGACGGCGGCCAAGCCGGTGTGGCAACGGCAGCGCCCGTTCCATCTGGACAAGGGCACGACCTGCCAACCACATGACCAGGTGGCCGACTACGACTATCCCTCCGGCCATACGACGTGGGGAACGGCGGTGGCGCTGGTGCTGGTCGAACTGATGCCCGACCACGCGACGGAAATCCTCGCCCGTGGCCGCGCCTACGGCGATAGCCGCTATATCTGCGGCGTGCATAACCTGAGCGCGGTGGAAGCCGGCCGGCTAGCCGGTGCGTCGGTCGTCGCCCGTCTGCACGGCGATGTGGCGTTCCGGCAGGACGTGGACGCGGCACGGCAGGAACTGGCGCAATAAAGCCGTTCTAGACTAGGGCCTGTTAACACTAATGGCCCGAGCGTTTAAACTATCGGGCATGGAGATCACGCCAGCACAATCTTCCCTAATCGAACACTGCCTGCCGGCACAGCGCGGCAATGTCAGCATGACCAACCTGCAAGTGGTCAACGCCATCCTTTACGTTGCCGAGCATGGCTGCAAATGGCGCGGCCTGCCCAAGCGCTTTGGCAACTGGCACACGGTGTACACACGCATGAACCGCTGGGCCAAGGCGGGTGTGCTGGACCGGATGTTGGCCCAATTGCAGAAGTCCCAGATCGTGCGCATCAAAATCGAAGCAATCTCGCTGGACTCCACCAGCATCAAGGTGCATCCCGATGGCACGGGCGCATTAAAAAAAACGGTCCGCAGGCCGTCGGCAAGTCCCGCGGTGGATGGAACACCAAGATTCATATGGTTGCCGCAGATGCTCGAACAGCCATCACCTTTGGATTGACGCCTGGTAACGTGCATGACGCACCTGCAGGCCGCACGTTGCTTGAACACCTGGGGCCAGTGGAGCGGCCGATTCATTTGTTGATGGACCGTGCCTACGAAGGCAACCAAACCCGCCAGTTGGCGCTCGATCTTGGCTTCGTGCCGGTGGTCCCGCCGAAATCCAATCGGGTCGAGCCTTGGGAATACAACCGGGAGATGTACAAGCGGCGCAACGAGGTGGAGAGACTGTTCCGTCGCCTGAAAGGCTACCGCCGGATTTTCTCGCGCTTCGAGAAGCTGGATGCCATGTTCCTTGGATTCCTCAGCTTCGTCCTGGTCGTTGATGGGCTTCGGATGTGTTAACAGGCCCTAGAGCGTGTTATGAACTTTGAGTCGATCCGGCTATCGTAGCGGGATGCAGAGCAAACGCCCATATCCGACCGACATTTCCGACGAAGAGTGGGCGTTCGCAGCGCCTTACCTGAGCCTGATGACCGAGCACGCTCCGCAGCGCAAGTACGAGCTGCGGGCAATGTTCAATGCGCTGCGCTGGATGGCACGTGCTGGAGCGCCATGGCGCCTTTTGCCCAAGGACTTCCCGCCATGGGAAGCGGTCTACCAACAGACACAACGCTGGCTGCAGGCGGGCTGCTTTGAAGCCATGGTCAACGACCTGCGTTCCATCCTGCGTGTTGCCCAAGGCAGACATGGCCAACCCAGTGCTGTCATCCTGGACGGGCGGACGCTGCAATCCACCTGCGAGAGCGACACACGTGCAGGCTACGACGGCTATAAGCGCAAGAAGGGCAGCAAGGTGCATATGGCGGTGGACACGCTCGGATATTTGCTTGCAGTGCAAGTCACACCTGCCGACGAGCAAGAACGCGCTCAGGTGCGCTCGCTGGCGCAAGAGGTGCAACATGTCACGGGCGATACGGTAAAACTGGCGTTCGTGGATCAAGGCTACACCGGGCAGGAGCCGGCGCAA
This sequence comes from Xanthomonas theicola, assembly GCF_014236795.1. Classification (NCBI taxonomy): domain Bacteria; kingdom Pseudomonadati; phylum Pseudomonadota; class Gammaproteobacteria; order Lysobacterales; family Lysobacteraceae; genus Xanthomonas; species Xanthomonas theicola. The sequence goes on from NZ_CP049017.1 coordinate 2,663,427, forward strand.
GCCGCGCAGGCAGAAGGAATCGAACTGCACGTGGTGAAACTTCCCGAAGCCAAGAAAGGATTCGTCTTGCTTCCTCGGCGCTGGGTCGTCGAACGCAGCTTCGGCTGGGTCAACCGATTCCGACGATTGGCACGCGACTATGAGCGCTTGCCGGAAACCTTGGCTGGCTTGCACTTCGTCGTCTTCACCGTGCTCATGCTCAGCAACGCCGCTACCATCCTTCAAAGTTCATAACACGCTCTAACGGCAGGGGCGACTTGGAAACCGCGTGCAACAGCAGTTCCGCTATTACTTGGGTGCACATGGCGGCAAGAGCCTGTTCTGGCATGCCTACGATCTGCTGTTCGCGTATTTCCTGACCCAGTACCTGCACCTGCCGCCACAGACGATGGGCGTGGTGGCGATGGCGTTGATGCTGTTCAGCGCCATCGCCGACCCGGTGGTTGGCTGGTGGATTGACTGCGGTCCGGACACGTTGCGGCGCTTGGCCGGTTTGCAGGTTTGGGGCGCGCTGCTGTCGGCGATTGCCTTCCTCGTGTTGTTCTCGGTGCCGCGACCGGGATCGCCGTTGCTGCACGCGGTCGTGGTCGGACTGGCCTTCCAGGTCTGCTACAAGCTCTACGACGTGCCGCAGAACGCGCTGACCTCGGTGCTGACCCGCGACAACCGCGAGGTGCTGCGGCTTTCGACCGGGCGGTATTTCCTGAGCGGCAGCGCCCGCATCGTGGTGGCGTGCATCGCCTACCTGCTGATCGGCAAGGGGGCCGAATCGCGCTCGGACTGGAGCATGACCCTGTTCGTCGCGCTGCTGTGCGCGCCGGCGCTGGTATCGGCGTGGCTGCTGGCGCGGGTGGCGAAGCAAACCACCGGCCATGCCGGCGAAGCGCCGAAACCCGCTGCCAACGCCACACTTGCTGGTTTGGTCGCGCGGATACCGCAAGGAATGGCGCTGCTGCTGTTCGCCGGTTTCGTCAATGCCGGCATGGTGTCGGTGATGAGCCGCGTCCTGCCGTACCTGGGCGAGCGGTCGGGCGCGCTGATCGCGTTCTCGGTCGGCACATTGGCGCTGCTCCCGATGTTCCAGTTCGTCGCCGCGCGCTTCGGCGAGCACCGGGCGTTCCTGCTGGCGGCGTTGCTGGCCGGCGTGGCCTGCGTCGGGCTGGCGTGGTCGTTCCACCTCAACGGAATCAACGGCAGCGTCGGGCTGGATGCCTTCGCTTTCCTCTACGGTGGCGGTGCGTTCGGCTGCACGATGCTGCTGTGGGGCACGGCGGCCAACCTGATTCACCGCCACAACGCCCGCACCGGGCTGCGCTCGGACACGCTTTCCTACGGCATTTTCACCTTCGCCTCGAAGTTCGGCATCGCATTGTCGATGGTCGCGCTGGGCCATGCGCTGGGGCCGTCGGTACTGCTGCCGCACGATGCCGATTACGGCGATGCGCTGAACAAGGCGGCCGTGTTCGGCGTGGCCGGCGCGGTGATCGGTGCGGCGGCGATCTACCGGACGATGTGGGCGTTGAGTGAAACGATGGTGCCGTCCAAGATGGGGCCGCGCTGACAGCGTGGCTCCATCAGTAGGAACTACTCCGATCCTTGCTGTGTTGCTCCAATGCGTGTGACCCATGTGGCACTTCGTCACCGAAGAGCCTGACAGGCGCAACGACGAGAACACCGCCCAACTGGCCGCCCTGCCTGCCTTTTCCATCGCGAGGTGGTCGCGCCAAGCGCTTGACAGCGGAAATTTTTCGTTTTGGGAGGGGGCAAGGCGGTGATGGGGTGCCGCTCTTGCGAATCCCCAATCCCGACTCCCCAATCCAAGCCCCTCAGGGCCTGCGCGCCAACGCCTCGACGTCCTTGGTCTTGGGCAGCAGGTCCTGCTTGCTGACCTGGAACGGGCCGATCGACAGCAGCGGCACCGCCACGATCACCGACGACACCACCACGATGACCGCGCCGATCATGTGGGTCAGCGCCAGGCCTTCCATCGAGGTGCCGCCATACAGGTACAGCGCCAGCGCCGACAGGAAGAACATCACCGCGGTGATCACGGTGCGCGACAGGGTCTGGTTGATCGAGCGGTTCAGCACTTCCAGCGGCTCCACGCGCAGGCTGCGGAAGTTCTCGCGCACGCGGTCGAACACCACGATGATGTCGTTGATCGCAAAGCCCATCACCGACAACAGGCCGGCCAGCACGGTCAGGTCGAACTCGCGGCCGGTGAGCGAGACGTAGGCCACGGTCACCAGCAGGTCGAACAGCGCGGTCAGGCTGGCCACCACCGCGAACTTCCACTCGAAGCGGAACGCGATGTAGATCAGGAAGCCGACCAGCATGAACACCGTGGCGTAGACGCCGTTCAGCGCCAGGTCCTTGCCGACCTGCGGGCCGACGAACTCGCCCGGCTGCACCGTCGCCGGGTTCTGCGCGGTATCCACCGCCTTGCGCACCTGCTCGGCGAGGTTCTTGGTCACGTCCTGGTTGTTGTGCTCGCCTTGCGGCTGCAGGCGGATCACGATCTCGTTGCCGCTGCCGACGTTCTGCACCTGCGCGTTCTCGAAGCCGGCCGCGGCCAGCTGCTCGCGCACGTGGTCCACGTCCACCGGCTTCTGGAAGCTGGCCTGCACCAGCGCGCCGCCGGTGAACTCCAGCGCGTAGTTGAAGCCCTTGGCGAAGATCACCCCGAGCGAAGCCACCGCCAGCACCAGCATCAGCACCAGAGTCGGACGCCGCCAGCGCATGAAGTCGATCTTGGTGTCGTTCGGGATCAGGTGAAGCGGGAAAATTTTCATGGAGACGTGCTCTTCATTTTTAGACCCCCGCACATGGATTTGCGGGCTCTTGCGAGGGACTCGCATTTTTGCACCCCCGCACATGGATGTGCGGGCTCTTGCGAAAGACTCGCATTTTTGCACCCCCCGCACATAGGTGTACGGGCTCTTGCAAGGAACTCACATCAAATGGCGACGGACTTGAGCTTCTTGCGGCGGCTGTAGATCAGCGTGGCCAGCGCGCGCGACACGGTGATCGCAGTGAACATCGAGGCGAAGATGCCGATGATCATGGTCAGCGCGAAACCCTTCAGCGGGCCGGTGCCGAACGCGTACAGGGCCACGCCGACGATCAGGCCGGTGAGGTTGGCGTCGAGGATGGTGCCGCCCGCCTTCTCGTAGCCGGCGGCGATCGCCGATTTCGGCGGCACGCCCAGCCGCAGCTCCTCGCGGATGCGCTCGTTGATCAGCACGTTGGCGTCCACCGACAGGCCCACCGACAAGGCCAGGCCGGCGAAGCCGGGCAGGGTCATGGTGGCGCCGAACAGCGACATCACCGAGACCACGATCAGCAGGTTCATCAGCAGCGCCACCGACGTGATCACGCCGAACATGCGGTAGTACACGCCGAAGAACACCAGGGTGAACAGGAACGCGTAGATCACCGCGGTGACGCCGCGCTCGACGTTCTCCGCGCCCAGGCTGGGGCCGATCACGTACTCCTCGACGAAGTCCATCGGCGCGGCCAGCGAACCGGCGCGCAGCAGCTTGGCCAGGTTCTCGGCCTCGGTCTTTTCCAGGCCGGTGGTCTGGAAGTTCTTGCCGAACACCCCGGCGATGCGGGTCGGCGACAGCGCCTCTTCCTTGACCCGCACGCTGCGCACTTCCTTGCCGTCGACCATGCTCACGGTGGGAATGCGCTCGATGTAGACCACCGACATCAGCTTGCCGGTATTGGCGCTGGTGTAGTCGAACATGCGCTGGCCGGCGACGTTGTTGAGGGTGACCGCCACCGCCGGCAGGCCGTTCTGGTCGGTGCTGACGGTGGCGTTGACCATCTGCTCGCCGGACACCAGCACGCGCTTGTTCAGCAGCACCGGGGCGCCGCTGTCGCGCAGGCGGAACACCTTGGCCTCGGGCGGGATATTGCCGGTGCGCACCGCGTCCTCGGCGTTGCCTTCGACCACGCCGCGGAACTCCAGCGTGGCGGTGGCGCCGATCATGCGCTTGGCCTCGGCGGTGTCCTGCACGCCGGGCAGTTCGACCACGATGCGGTCCTCGCCCTGGCGCTGGATGATCGGCTCGGCCACGCCCAATTGGTTGACGCGGTTGCGCAGCGTGGTCAGGTTCTGCTCGATGGCGCCGGCGGCGATCTGCTTGAGCTCGGCATCGGGCACGCTCACCGCGATGGTCTGCGCGGACACGGCGTAGCGCAGCGTCGGTTGCGCCTTGGCCAGCGCGGCGCGCGCGGCGTCGGCGTCGGCGCCCTCGCCCAGGCCGACCTGGATGCTGTTGTCGGCGCGGCGCTCGACCGAGCGGTAGGCGATGCGGTTGTCGCGCAGGGTGGTGCGGATGTCCTCGGCGAAGCCGTCCAGCCGCTTCTCCAGCGCCGCCTTCTGGTCCACCTGCAGCGCGAAGTGCACGCCGCCGACCAGGTCCAGGCCGAGCACCATCGGCTTGCCGCCGATCCTGGACAGCCATTCCGGCACGGTCGAGGCCAGGTTCAGCGCCACCGTGTAGTTCTCGCCCACCTGCTGGCGCAGGATGTCGTTGGCGCGGGTCTGCGCCTGCAGGCTAGGCAGGCGCACCATCAGGCTGTCGCCTTCGTTGGCCACCGACTTGGGGGTGATCCCGGCCGCCTTCAGGTCGGCGCCGACCCGCTCGCGCAGGGCCTCGTCGAGCTGGCCGCCGCGGCTGGCGGTGATCTGCACCGAGGGGTCCTTCTGGTAGACGTTGGGCAGCGCGTACAACGCGCTGAACGCCAGCACGATCAGGATGAGGAAATACTTCCAGCGCGGAAACTCGAGCATTGCAGGACCCCGCGCGACGCCACGCCGGCGCCGCGCCTAGCAGTAGGAGAAATGGATCAGGCGGACTTCAGCGTGCCCTTGGGCAGCACGTTGCCGATGGCGCCCTTCTGCACGCGGATGCGCACGTTGTCGGCGATTTCCACGGTGATGAAGTTGTCGCCGATGTCGGTGACCACGCCGGCCACGCCGCCGGAGGTGATGACTTCGTCGCCGCGGCCGAGCTTGTCCAGCATCGACTTGTGTTCCTTCTGCCGCTTCATCTGCGGGCGGATCATCACGAAATACATCACCGCGATCAGGATGATCGGCAGCAGGAACATCTGCATGCCGCCACCGGCGGGAGCGGCGCCGGCGGTCTGCGCCTGGGCCACGGGAATCAGGAAATCGAGCGGGTTCATCGGTGTGTCCTATGGTTTGGGCGGCCCGTCGCCGTTGCGGGCACGGACCGCTGGTTTGTCGCCGGAGGCGGCAAGCAGCCGCCGATTATGCCACGATCTCTCCTTACCCTTGGATCGGGCCGCAACCCCCCTTCTCCCACCGGGACCACCTTCCCCCTTCTCGGGGGAAGGTGCCGCGCAGCGGCGGATGAGGGTACGGGCGAAGCCTCGTGCACCCAAACGCCGCGAGACGCTTCGCGCCGTACCCTCACCCCAACCCCTCTCTCCCACGGGGACTCCCTACGGTCGCCGGTAGGAGAGGGGCTTTATCCTTGCTCCGACGGTAGCGGCGCCGCTTCCACCCCGCGCGCCGCATAGAAGGACCGCCGGAACTGGGCAAAGGTTCCCGCGGCGATCGCCGCGCGCATGTCGGCCATCAGTTTCTGGTAGTACCAGAGGTTGTGCAGGGTGCCCAGCATCGGCGCCAGCATCTCGTTGCAACGGTCCAGATGGCGCAGGTAGGAGCGGGTATAGCCGCCGCTGCAGGCGTGGCAGCCGCAGCCCGGCTCGATCGGGCTCAGGTCGCGCTCGTAGCGGGCGTTGCGGATGCGCACGGTGCCGAACGCGGTGAAATAGTGGCCGTTGCGCGCGTTGCGGGTCGGCATCACGCAGTCGAACATGTCCACGCCGCGGGCCACGCCCTCGACCAGGTCCTCCGGCCGCCCAACCCCCATCAGATAGCGCGGATGGTCGGCCGGCAGCCGCGGATGCAGGTGTTCGAGCATCGCGTTGCGCTCGTGCTCCGGCTCGCCCACCGCCAGCCCGCCGATCGCGTAACCGTCGAAGCCGATCGCCTGCAGGCCCTCGATCGAGCGCGTGCGCAGGTCCGCATGCACGCCGCCCTGGACGATGCCGAACAGCGCCGCGTCGTTGCCCAGGCCGTCGTGCGCATCGCGCGAGCGCTGCGCCCAGCGCAGGCTCAGCTCCATCGAGCGGCGCGCGACGTCCTCGGTGGCCGGGTACGGGGTGCACTCGTCGAAGATCATCACCACGTCCGAGTCGAGCACCTTCTGGATGCGCATGCTCTCCTCCGGGCCCAGGAACACCTTGGCGCCGTCGGTCGGCGAGGCGAAGGTCACGCCCTGCTCGCTGATCTTGCGCCGGTGCGCCAGCGAGAACACCTGGAAACCGCCCGAATCGGTGAGGATCGGCCCGTCCCAGCGGGCGAAGCCGTGCAGCCCGCCGTGGTCGCCGATCACGTCCAGGCCCGGCCGCAGGTACAGGTGGAAGGTATTGCCGAGGATGATCTGCGCGCCCAGCGCGCGGATCTGCTCGGGCAGCACGCCCTTGACCGAGCCGTAGGTGCCGACCGGCATGAACGCGGGGGTTTCCACCGTACCGCGCGGGAAGGTCAGGCGGCCGCGGCGCGCGGCGCCGTCGGTGGTGTCGAGCTGGAACTGCAGTCGGGACATTGAAAGGCCGGGAATGGGGAGTGGGGAATCGGGAGGGGTTACAGCACCGGATGGCGCAATGGCTTGGGCTTTTTTACGGCTCTCCATTCCCCATTCCCCATTCCCCGCTCCACAGCAGCATCGCATCGCCGTAGCTGAAGAAGCGGTAGCACTGCGCGATCGCGTGGCGATAGGCGGCGAAGATGCGTTCGCGGCCGGCGAAGGCCGACACCATCATCAGCAGCGTGCTTTCCGGCAGGTGGAAGTTGGTGACCATCGCATCGACGCTGCGGATGCGGTAGCCGGGCAGGATGAAGATCTGGGTCTCGCCGGCGAACGGAAGCAGTTCGCCGTCCCGGGAGGCGCTCTCCAGCGCGCGCACGACGGTGGTGCCGACTGCGATCACGCGGCCGCCGGCGGCGCGGGTACGCCGCACCTGCTCGACTAGGCCGGCGCCGACGTTGAGCCACTCGCGGTGCATCACGTGCTGCTCCAGCGCCTCCGCCCGCACCGGCTGGAAGGTGCCCGCACCCACGTGCAGGGTGACGTGGCCGACGCCGACGCCGCGCGCCTGCAGGGCCTCCAGCAAGGGCGCATCGAAGTGCAGCCCGGCGGTGGGCGCGGCGACCGCACCGGCCTGCCGCGCGAACACGGTCTGGTAGCGCTCGCGGTCGTCCAGCCCGGGCTCGCGGCGGATGTACGGCGGCAACGGCAGCCGCCCGGCCCGCTGCAACCACGATTCCAGCGTGTCGGGCACGCGGAACTGGAGCACGTAGAACGCGCCGTCGCGGTCCAGCACCTCGGCCTCGCCGCCGGCATCCAGGGCGATGCGCGCGCCGGCCTTGGGCGACTTGCTCACGCCCAGTTGCGCGCGTGCGCGCTGGCCGCCGAGCAGGCGCTCGATCAGGATCTCGACACGGCCGCCGCTGCGCTTGTGCCCGAACAGGCGCGCCGGGATCACCCGAGTGTCGTTGAACACCAGCAGATCGCCCGGCTGCAGCAGCTGCGGCAGGTCGCGCACCTGGCGGTCGGCGAACGGCGCCGGTGCCGGCGGCACCAGCAGCAGGCGGCTGGCGGAACGTTTGGCCAGCGGCGCCTGCGCGATCAGCTCCTCGGGCAGGTCGTAGCGGAAATCGGACTTCTTCAAGGCCGGCGGGTCGCGGAACGGGGCCGAACATTGTAGCGGGAGGGCGAGGACGCGGGACGGCAGGATGCTGTCCCGGCGCAAATCGCTGTCAAGAAAATCGCCACATCTTCAGAAGGAAAAAGCGGCTTTTTTGCAACTTCGCACCAACCGTTTTTCTGTAGGAGGGTCTTCGGCCCCACGCCCTACCGGTAACGCATCGGGGCTGAAGCCCCTCTTGCAGAAACGCAGAAATGCGGCGCACTCGCAAAAATCCCGAGTCCTGAGTCCCGAACCCCAGCCTCACCTCTCGAACTTGGTCGAAAGGATGATCGACGACGTGGTGCGTTCCACGCCCTCCACCGCGCCGATGCGGTCGGTCAGCACATCCATGTCGTCAACGCCCGGCACCACGCCCAGCGCGATCAGGTCGTAGGATCCGCTGACCGAATGCAGTCCGCGGATCTGGTCGATGCCGCGCAGCGCCTTGACCACCGAGGTCATCTTCTTCGGCAGCACGGTGATCAGGATGTGCGCGCGCAGATGGCCCTGCTCGAAATCCTCGCGGGTGCGCACGGTGTAGCCGCAGATCACACCCTCGCGCTCCAACCGCTCGATCCGGCTCTGCACGGTGGTGCGCGACAGGCCGAGCTTGCGGGCGATCTGCGCGGTGGAGGCGCGCGCGTCCTCGCGCAGCAGCGAGAGCAGGCGTTCGTCGGAGGAAGTGATCTTCATGCCGGCCGGATTTCGTCGAATCGACGAAATTATCCGATTTCCTGCACAAATCAACTCTGCCAATCGACGATCCGGTCCCGATAATAAGAAGGTCAGTCGCCAGACAGCCCGTTCCCAGGAGATCCGCATGTCCGTACTCGGCCCCCTCGCCCCGCTGCGCGCCCACGCCGGCCAACGCCTGACCGCCGGCCTGGCCGATGCGGACATCGAGCGCCTGGCGGCGTCGCACCCGCAGTTGGCCGCCGCGATCGCCGCCGCTGCGGCCGAGCACGCGCGCCTGGCGCACGAGTTCACGGAATTGCTCGAACTGGACGAGGATGCGCAGATCGGCACGCTACAGGCCGGCTTCGTCAATTTCTACGCCGACGATGCGGTGACCCCGTACGTGGCGCTGGCCGCAGGCGGCCCGTGGGTGGTCACGCTGAAGGGCGCGGTGCTGTACGACGCCGGCGGCTACGGCATGCTCGGCTTCGGTCACACCCCGGACGCGGTGCTGGAGGCGATGGCGCGGCCGCAGGCGATGGCCAACGTGATGACCCCCAGCCTGTCGCAGCTGCGCTTGGAGCGCGCGCTGCGCGCCGAGATCGGGCAGCGCCGCGGCGGTTGCCCGTACAGCAAGTTCATGTGCCTCAACTCCGGCTCCGAAGCGGTCGGCCTGGCCGCGCGCATCGCCGACATCAACGCCAAGCTGCAGACCGACCCGGGCGCGCGCCATGCCGGCGCCAGGATCAAGCGCATCGTGGTCAAGGGCAGTTTCCACGGCCGCACCGACCGTCCCGGGCTGTACTCCGATTCCAGCCGCAAGGCTTACCTGCAGCACCTGGCCAGCTACCGCGGCGAGGACTCGGTGATCGCGATCGCGCCCTACGACGTGGACGCCCTGCGTGGCGCATTCGCCGACGCCGAGCAGCACGGCTGGTTCGTCGAGGCGGTGTTCCTGGAGCCGGTGATGGGCGAAGGCGACCCGGGCCGCGCGTTGCCGCCGGCGTTCTACGCCGCCGCGCGCGACCTCACCCGCGCCCACGGCAGCCTGCTGCTGGTCGATTCGATCCAGGCCGGCCTGCGCGCCCACGGGGTGCTGTCGGTGGTCGACTATCCCGGCTTCGAGCAGCTCGTTCCGCCGGACATGGAAACCTACTCCAAGGCGCTCAACGCCGCGCAGTATCCGCTGTCGGTGCTGGCGGTCGGCGAGCACGCCGCGCAGCTGTACCGCAAGGGCACCTACGGCAACACCATGACCAGCAACCCGCGCGCGCTGGACGTGGCCAGCGCCACGCTGGCGCAGCTGACCCCGCAGGTACGCGCCAACATCCGCGCACGCGGCGCCGAGGCGGTGCAGAAGCTGGAGAAGCTCAAGGCCGAGCTCGGCGGGCTGATCACCCAGGTGCAGGGCACCGGCCTGCTGTTCTCCTGCGCGCTGGCGCCGCAGTTCAAGTGCTATGGCGCCGGCTCCACCGAACAATGGCTGCGCCGGCACGGGGTCAATGTGATCCACGGCGGCGAGAACTCGCTGCGCTTCACCCCGCATTTCGCGATGGATGCCGAGGAACTGGACCTGCTGGTGGGGCTGATCGGCCGCGCGCTGCGCGAAGGCCCGCGGCTGGAACAGGCGAAGGCGGCCTGATCGCCCGGATGCCGGCCTCGATCGGCGGCCGGCAGTGCATGGTCGGATTCCGACTTGATTTGGAATCGATCATTTCCTAAAGTGCTGGCCATGCCAGCCGCCCCCCTGTCCACGCGCCTGCCCGGCCGCCCACGCGAGTTCGATGCCGAACAGGCGGTGGCGCGAGCGCTCGAGGTGTTCCGCGAGCGCGGTTACGCAGGCGCATCGATCGCACTGCTCGCACAGGCGATGGGCTTGACCACCGGCAGCATTTACAAGGCATTCGGCGACAAGCGCGCGCTGTTCCTGCAGGCGTTCCAGCACTATCTGCAGGCACGCGGCGCGCTGCTCGGGCAGCGGCTCGCCGCCTGCCGCAGCGGCCGCGAGCGGATCGCCGCGACGATCGATTTCTACCTGGCATCCTCGCAGGGCGCAGAAGGCCTGCGCGGCTGCCTGGTGGCGGGCAGCGCCGCCGAGGCGCGCACGCTGGACCACTCGATGCAGGCCATCGTCGCCGAGACATTGCAACGCAATCGGGCGCAGCTGGAAGAACTGGTCCGCCAAGGCCAGGCCGATGGCTCGATCGCCGAGCGGCTGGCAGCCGGCGAGGCGGCCCAGGCCCTGCTCGCCTTCCTGCTCGGCCTGCGCGTGCTCGGCAAGGCCGGTCACCCGCTGCAGGGCGATGCCTTGCGCGCGCTGGCGCTGAAGATCCTCGATTGAGTATTTTCTTGCCTGATTTGGAAACGATCGATACCTAACATGGAGACTGAAATGCCTACTTCGCCCGAACGCGCCTGCGCCCCGGAAGGATTCGCCCATCGCCATGCCTCGATCGACGGCGTGCGCCTGCACTACGTCGAAGGCGGACGCGCCGATGCGCCGCCGCTGCTGTTGCTGGCCGGCTTCCCGCAGAGCTGGTACGCCTGGCGCCGCGTGCTGCCGCTGCTCGCGCCGCACTATCGGCTGATCGCGCCGGATCTTCCCGGCCAGGGCGATTCGGACCGCCCTGCCGAAGGCTACGACACCGCGGCGCTTGCCGCCTCGCTGCATGGCTTGATGCAACGGATCGGCTGGCCGCCGCATGCGGTCGTCGCCCACGACGTCGGTGCCTGGGTCGCCTATGCCTATGCGGGCATGTTCCCCGACCGGGTCGAACGCCTGGCGCTGCTGGATGCCGGCATCCCGGGCGCGACACTGCCCGAAGCCCTGTCCACGGCACCGCAAACGGCGTGGAAGACCTGGCATTTCGCCTTCCACGCGCTGCCCGATCTGCCCGAGATGCTGGTGAGCGGGCGCGAACGCGGTTACCTGCAATGGTTCCTGCAGCGCAAGGCAGCCGATCCCGGCGTGTTCGATGCGGCCGCTATCGACGAGTACCTGCGCACCTTCGCCGGCCCGGGCGGGTTGCGCGCCGGCTTTGGCTACTACCGCGCCGCCGCGCGCTCGGCCGCACAGAACCGCGAACGCGCCCGCAGCGGAAAACTGGCGATGCCGCTGCTGGCGATCAGCGCCGAACATGGCTCGATCCGCGACATGGCAACGCCGCTGCGCGCCCACTTCGAGCGCGTGCAAGCGGCGAGCATCGCCGATTGCGGCCACTACGTTCCCGAGGAACAACCGCAGGTATTGGCCGGACTGCTGCGGGACTTCCTGCAAGCACCCTCCGCTGCGTAGGCGGCGCATCGCCTGCTTCGCAGCGGGTGGGTGGACGCATGCGGGCCGCGATCCCTGGCCGCCGCCGCGCCGGCTGCGGCACACTGTGCGCATCCCCCTTGCGAGCGCCCCCATGAAGATCGTCGAAGTCCGCCATCCCCTGGTGCAGCACAAGATTGGCCTGCTGCGCGACGCCGCGCTGAGCACCAAGGGCTTTCGCGAACTGGTCACCGAGCTGGGCACCCTGCTCGGCTACGAGGCCACCGCCGACCTGGAGACGGAAACGCACACGATGGACGGCTGGGCCGGCCCGACCCGGGTGCAGCGCATTGCCGGGGCCAAGATCACCCTGGTGCCGATCCTGCGCGCCGGGCTGGGCATGCTGCCCGGCGTGCTGGCGCTGATCCCGGCGGCGCGGGTCAGCGTGGTCGGCCTGCAGCGCGACGAGCAGACGCTGCAGCCGGTGCCCTACTTCGAGCGCCTCACCGGCCGCCTGGAAGAGCGCGATGCGTTGATCCTGGACCCGATGCTGGCCACCGGCGGCACCCTGATCGCCACCGTGGACATGCTCAAGCGCGCCGGCGCGCGGCGGATCAAGGGCATCTTCCTGGTCGCCGCACCGGAAGGGCTGCGCGCGCTGGAGGCGGCGCATCCGGACGTGGCGGTGTACACCGCCGCGATCGACGGCCAGCTCAACGCCAAGGGCTACATCCTGCCCGGCCTCGGCGACGCCGGCGACCGCATCTTCGGCACCCGGATGGGCTGAGCCACGGGCGCGCTGCGGGCGCGCAGGACCCGCAGCGCCGACGTTGGAAGACGCGCTCGCTGCCCTGCCCAAGGCTGCAGGAGCGACGCCGGATGACCTCGGGCCATCCGTCGCGACGAGGGCCGCCAGTCACGCCCGTCGCCACTGCAGCCGCTCCCACCTCACGTCGCCCGCGCGCGTGGCGTCGCCTGGATCGGCAACGTCACTGGCCTGCTGCGCGGCAATCGCGCACGCGCGCTCACAAACGATACACGCCCGCGTTTCTGCAATGGCGGCCCGGCGCACGCCGCGCTGCGAACCGGCCCCGCGCATCCGCATCGGCGGATCGGCGCCGGGCACGCCGCGCCGGCCGCATTCCCTTCTTCCAGGACACGCACATGAGCTACTACATCAACGAGACCACGGACCCGCTGTCGATCGGTGCACAGCAATGGGCGCAGGTTGCACTCGAAGGCGGCAACAACCAGGGCACCCTGCTGCAGTTCGACCCGCTGTTTTCCAGCATCGGCATCGCGGTGGTCAACAATGGCACCCTGGTCGGGCTGAATCTTCCGCTGCACGACAGCCAGGGCGACGCCTTCGGCGCCGCCGACGTGCCGACGGTGCTGGCGATCGCGCATGCGGGCACGGCGCCGGGCAGTACCCCACCGTGCATCGTGTTCGGGCAACTCGCCTACTGGGAGCACTCGGCAAGCCAGGCCTACCAGGCGCTGCTGCAGGCGCTGCAGCCCAGCGGCGACTTCGTGCTGGGCAACAGCGCGCCCTGCATCGGCGTGGACAATGGCGGCGCACCGTACCTGATCCAGGACTAGCACGCTTTCGCCGGGCGTTCTGCCAGCGCGGAGGCGTCGTGCGCCACCTCGGGCGGAGCCGCTCCTGCAAGCGCCATCCAGCAAAGTGAAGACGCTGCCGGCCGCGAGCGCGAGCTCATGCTGCAGGTTCTGCCGCGCTGCGCTCACGTACACCAGCGGCGCGTTCCAGTTGATCGCCACTTCGTTGCTGGCGTAGCTGCACTCCTGGTCCAGATAGGACAGCGCCGGCAGCGACGAGGCATAGGCGTGCTTGCCCTCCCTGACGTCCTGCTGGCCCGGCTGCGGACCACCGAGCAGCAGGCCCGGGACCGGCATGGCGACGCCGTCGGCGATGGAGATGCGATGGTGGAGGTGCATCGGCGCGCGCGCCGATGCCGGTCACGAACGACATGCGCAGCGGATTGCGCCCGAGCACGAGTCCAGTTGCGACTGTGCGGCCTGCAGGTACTCGGGCCTGCGCTCCAGCCGATAGGCCTGCACGAGCAGCATTGCCTGGTTCAAGGCGGCGCTGTTGCTGCCCCAGTGGAAGTCGGCCGGCGCCATCGGCACTTTCCATGCCGACCCCTGCCAGGCGTGCAGTAGGTGCATGGCCACGCCGTCGATCGCGCGCGCGATGCGCGCCTGGTCCGCGTGCGCGGTCAGCCGCGCGCGGTGTTGCGCCAGCGACATCCACGCCAACCCGCCCACCGCTCCCCAGTTCGGGACGCTTGCCGGCACGTTGCGCGCCATCGCCGCGTCGTAGAACGCGTCGTCGGCGGCGCCCCGGTACAGTTCGGTCGCGGCCCAGGCGAACTCGTCGTCGAGCATGGCATCGTCATAGCCGCCGGTATGCACGTCCACCGGCTGCCAGTAGACCGCGTCCGGATGCGCCTGCGCCAGGCCCAGGCGCGCCGCGCGGCGTCCAGCATGCGCGGGGACACGCCGCCGAAGCGGTCGTCGAACGGCGCGTAGATGCGGCTGGCCTGGACCATCGCCGCGGCGAAGTCGAGCGTCGCGGTGCTCTTCCGCATCACATAGCGCGGCGCGCGCGCCTGGTCGGCATCTGCGTGCCGCCGAAGTCGAGGTTGGCCAGCTTGTGGTCGACGCCGCCGCGGGCCGTATGCCGCATCGCCCGCATCCCTTGCAGGTTCCAGTCGACCTCGCGCAGGATGTCCGGCACGCCGCCGCTGTCCGGGATGCCTTCCTTCTGTGCGGCGAAATAGGCCGGCAACCGCTCGTAGGCGGCCAGCAGCGTATACACGGCGATGCCGGAATTGACCACGTACTCGTTGTAGTCGCCGGCGTCGTACCAGCCTTTGGGCGCGGAGATCGAACTGCCGGCCGGGCGCCCGGGCGAGGCCGCCGAGGCATGGATCGGCACCTCGGTCTCCGGATGCCCTTGCGCGCGCGGCGGCCGGCGTGCTGGCCAGGCAGCGCGGGGCCGGCACGGTTGCCTTCAGCGCCGCGCGCGACAGCGCCTGGTCGGCATCGGCGGCGATGGCGAAGCTGTCCGACGGCGGCGGCCCGTCCACGCGCAGGCGATAGCGGCGCGGCGTGTGCAGCGCGGAGAAGTCGGCGATGCGCACCGTCTGCGCGCCGGCGCCCATGCCGCCGCGGCGCCGAGCGTGCCGCGCAGCGCCTCCTCGCCGGAGTCGGCACGCTCGATCGCGAACGCCGCGCCGTGGCCGTCGGGCACCACCGCGGACTCGCTGGCGCCGGCGGGTCGTCGATCTGGTCGAGCCGGATCCCGGACACCGCGGCGTCCCCGCTGCGCGAGGCACAGCCACCGGCGAGCAGGCAGGCGAGCAGCAGGCAACGCAGGGCGGCGGGCAGGTTGGACCGATGCTCGCCGGCCGCGATGACGGCTGCAAGCGCCGTCCGTCGCCGATGCCGTGGCGCTCATCCGGGCAGCGGCCGTGCCTGCAGCGCGGCCTGCGCGTGGGTGGTGACGAAACGGCCCTTGCCATCGCGCGCCAACTGCGCCAGCGCGCAGTCCGGATCGTGGGTGAAGAACAGATGCACGTTGCGCGCCAGCGCGTCCTCCAGGAACGCGCGCTTCTCGTCGATCAGCAGCTCGGCGTTGCGGTCGTAGCCCATGGTGATCGGCACGTGCACCCAGGAGCGCCCGGGAATCAGGTCGGCGCAGAAGGCGACGCCGCCGTGCGCCTGGCCATCGGCCTGCCGCGCGCCGACGATCTCGGCCAGCATCAGCCCCGGCGTATGTCCGTCGCTGAAACGGAAACGCACCGCCTCGCCCAGCGTGCGCGAGTATTCGCCGTCGACCAGCTCCAGGCGGCCGCTGGCCTCGAGCAGGCCGGGCAACTCGGGGATGAAGCTGGCGCGGTCGCGCGGATGCGGCTGCAGCGCGCGCTGCCAGTGCGCCGCACCGACCAGGAAGCGCGCGTTCGGGAACAGCAGCTCCGGCGCGGCGCCCTCGCGCCACGGCGCCAGCAGCCCGCCGGCGTGGTCGAAGTGCAGATGGCTCAGCACCACCACGTCGATGCCGGTATGCGCGAGGCCGACCGCGCGCAGCGAATCCAGCAGCACGTGGCGCTGTTCCTGCACCCCGTAGCGCTCGCGCAGCGCCGGCGCGAAGAACGCGCCGATGCCGGTCTCGAACAGCACCGTCTTGCCGGCCAGCGGGCGCGCCAGCAGCGCGCGGCAGGCCAGCGCGATGCGGTTGCCGTCGTCCGGCGCGGCCCACTGCTGCCACATCGCCTTGGGCGCGTTGCCGAACATCGCGCCGCCGTCGAGCTTCTGCGAATTGCCTTGGATGGACCAGAGTTTCATTTTTTCGGGACTCGGGACTCGGGACCGCGGCTTACGGCGCCGGTGTCGCCAGTTGCACCTCGACGCTGCCGACCTCGTTGCGCGGATCGCTGCCGCCGCTGAGCACATTGTTGCGCTTGTTCCACTCCACGGTCTGCAGATTGCCCCACACGTGGCTGGAACCGCGCCCGCCCTCGGCGGCATCGCCGGGCAGTTTGAGCGCATGGCCCATCGCCTGCAGGCCCTGCACGGTGGCCGCATCGAAGGCGCCGCTCTCGGCCTCGATCACGTCCGGCAGCCACTGGTGGTGGTAGCGCGGCAGCGCGGCGACCTGCTGCGCGCTCAGGCCGTCGTCGTAGCCGAGGATGCCGAGCAGCACCATGGTGATGATGCGGCTGCCGCCCGGGGTGCCGAGCACGATCGCCTTGTCGGCGTTCTCCATGAAGGTCGGCGACATCGAGCTGAGCGGGCGCTTGCCCGGCTTGGGCGCGTTGGCTTCGTAACCCATCACCCCGAACGCGTTGGGCGTGCCCGGCTTGAGCGCGAAGTCGTCCATCTCGTCGTTGAGCAGCACGCCGGTGCCCTTGGGGATCAGCCCCGAGCCGAACAGCAGGTTCACGGTCTGGGTCGCGCCGACCCGGTTGCCCGCGCCGTCGATGATCGAGAAGTGGGTGGTCTCGTCGTCCTCCAGCGGAGTCGGCTTGCCCGACAGCAGGTCGCTGGGGGTGGCCTTCTCCGGGTTGATGGTCGAGCGCAGGCCCAGCGCGTAGTCCTTGCTCAGCAGCACCCGCTGCGGCACCGCGGTGAAGTCCGGATCGCCCAGGAAGAAGGTGCGGTCGCGGTAGGCGCGGCGCATCGCCTCCACCACCAGATGGGTGCGATGCACCGGGTCCATCGCCTTCAGGTCGTAGCCTTCCAGGATCTGCAGCATGCTGGCCAGGGCGATGCCGCCGGAGGACGGCGGCGGCGCGGTGGTGACGGTCCAGCCCTTGTACTCGAACCGGATCGGCGTTCGCTGCTTGACCGTGTAGCCGGCCAGTTCCTCGGCGGTCCAATGGCCGCCGGCCTGCTTGACCCCGGCCAGCAGCTTCCTGGCGGTGGCGCCGCGGTAGAAGCCGTCGAAGCCCTTGGCGGCCAGCAACTGCAAGGTATTGGCCAGTTCCGGCTGCCTGAACAGGTCGCCTTCGGCGATCGGCTTGCCGTTGCGCAGATACACCTGACGGGTGCCGGGATAGCGCTCCATCACCTTGCGCCGCGACTGGTAGCCCTCGGCCATGCGCCGGTACACCGGGAAGCCGTCGCGGGCGATGCGGATCGCCGGCGCCAGCGACTGCCGCAGCGGCAGCCGGCCGTGCTTGGTCGCCAGTTCCACCAGCGCCGCCGGCAGGCCGGGAATGCCGGCCGACCACGGGCCGTTGACCGAGCGGTCGCGGTCCAGCGCGCCCTTGGCGTCCAGGAACGCGTCGGCGCTGGCCGCTTCCGGCGCGTATTCGCGCGCGTCCAGCATCACGTCCTTGCCGGTCCTGGCGTCGTGCAGCAGGAAGAACCCGCCGCCGCCCAGGCCGGAGCTGATCGGCTCGACCACCGACAGCGTCGAGGACACCGCCACCGCGGCGTCGAACGCATTGCCGCCCTCGCGCAGGAGCTGCAGGCCGGCCTCGGTGGCCAGGCGATGGCCGCTGGCGACGGCGGCGCCGGGCGGATGCGCGGCAGCGGTCGCGGTCGGCGCCTCGGCCCACGCCGGCGGCGTCAGGACCAGGGCGAGCAGCAGGATGCGGCGGACGAGGCGTCTCATACGGCGGCGGGCTCCTGTGGGTACGACTGGGGATGATCGCGCTGCAGTCGCAACAGCTTGGCCAGCAACTGGTCGTGGCTTTCCGGGATCGCCGGATCCGGGTCGATGCACTCGACCGGGCACACCACCACGCATTGCGGCTCGTCGAAATGGCCGACGCATTCGGTGCAGCGGGCCGGATCGATCACGTAGATCGTCTCGCCCATCGCGATGGCCTGGTTCGGGCAGGCCGGCTCGCAGACGTCGCAGTTGACGCAGAGCTCGTTGATCTTGAGGGACATTCCGCTGGATTCGGCCCTAACCCGCGCATCTTACCGGATCGGGCAGCGCGCGCCCCGCGAAGGGCGCGGCAAGCGCGCGGAACACAGCGTCGCCTTGGCGCGCGGCGGCGGTCAGCGGTGGCCACGCGACGCATGCCTGCGGCGTTGACACCTGCGCCTCGCGGCGCCTACAGTCGCGCCGTCGAAAATGGCTGGCTTGGTCTCGGTAGGCCCAAGCCCTTCCCTGTCTGTCCCGGGAAGCTCTGGTCCGCGCGCCGCGCGCGATCCCCCGACAGTCCCCGCGTTTCGTCCATGCCCGGGGTCTGTCCGTGAGCATGCCGACCCTGCAGCTCCGGCGGATCCGCCATCCCAGGAGCCGTTCCATGTCATCCATGCATGCATCCCTCCCGCTCGCTGCTCGTCTATCTCGGCAACGGCGTGCAAGGCGCTGCCGTCGTCCATGCCGCGCTGCGCCGCGGCTTCCAGGTCAGGGCGCTGGTCCGCGACCGCCGCCGCGCGCAGGCGCTGGCCGCCCTCGGCGTCGAGCTTGCCGAGGGCGACCTGCGCGATCCGGCGTCGCTGCGGGCCGCCAGCGCGGGCGTCGCCCATGCCGTGCTGCAGATTCCCACCGGACCGGAACAGGCGATGCTGGCCCAGGCCGGACATGCGCTGGCGGCGATCACCGCGTGCCGGCTGCGCTCGTTCGTCCTGAAACTGGCGAGCGCGCGCCTGCCCGCCCCCTGCAGCGAACCGAGCTTCGTCGCCAACGCGCAGCTCGAGGACCTGGCCCAGCGCACAGGGCTGCCGTTCGCCAGCGTCTGGCCGACGCTGTACCTGGACAACCTGCTGAAGCCGTCGGCGCGCGCGGACATCGTCGACCACGGCGTGTTCGCCCCGCCGATCGCCGCCACACAGGCGATCGCCTGGACCTCGGCCGAGGATTGCGCCGAGGCGGCGCTGACCCTGATCGAGCGCGGCGTCGATGGCGGCAGGCACCGCATCGCCGGGCCGGAGAGCGTCACCGGGGAACAGCTCGCCGCGCGGCTGTCGGCCGCACTCGGACGGCGCATCGCGTACCGCGCGCAGCCGCTGAATGCGTTCGAGCGCGAGGTCGATGCGGCGCTGGGCGCAGGAAGCGGCCGGCAGGTGGCGTCCAAGTTCCGCTTCTTCGCCACGCATCCCAGCCAGGCCGATGCGATCCTGGCCGCGCCATTCCAGGCACAGCCGGCACTGCAAGGATTTCGTCCTGCGACGATCGGAGAGTGGGTCGGCAGGCATCGCCAGGCGTTCGGCGCTACCGCAGGCGACTGAGCTTGCCTCAGCCGCAGCGGGTGGCGGCCGCAGATGGCGGCCGCCCTATGCGGCCGGCCGCGCCGAACGCCTGGCGGGCCGCGTGGCCGGCGTACCCGGGCGGGGACGCCGGCGCTGCATCACTTCGCTTCGACGAAGATGTATTCGGCGCCGGTCGGCTGCACCACGGTCTGCACGCGGGCATTGTCGGCGGCGGCGCCGATGTAGACCACGCGCACGCCCTTCATGGTGTTCGGCTCGACCTTGGCGAAGGCGGCAGCGATCAGGTCGGCCATCTTGGCCGAGGCCGAGGAGCCGAACGCCAGCATGTTGCCCGACTGGATACCGCGGCCGATGGCGGTGGTGGCGCTCTCGACCTGGCGATCGTACTTGGCCTGGAACTCCGGGTCCGACTCCGGCGGCAGGTAGTACAGGAACGGGCTGTTGGTGATGTTGCCCATGTTCTGGATCGCCACTTCCTGCAGGTACTTCTTCCAGCCGGCGTCGTCGTCCTTGGACGGCGCGGTCAGCGCCGGCTGCGCGTCGGCGGCGGGCGCGGCGGCCTCTTGCTTCTTGCAGGCGGTGAAGCCCAGTGCCAGCGAGGCGATCAGCAGCGCGCGTACGGTGTTCTTCATGGATGACTCCCTTATTGTCTGTGAATGGCGGACGGCTCAGCGCTGCGCCGCGGCCTGGCGGGCCTGGACCAGCGCCTGCACCACCGACGGCGGCACGAAGCCGGAGACGTCCCCGCCCAGCCGCGCGATCTCGCGCACCAGCGAGGACGAAATGAAACTGTGTTGCTCGGCCGGGGTGAGGAACAGCGTCTCCACCTCCGGGATCAGATGCCGGTTCATGCTCGCCATCTGGAACTCGTATTCGAAGTCCGATACCGCGCGCAGGCCGCGCAGCAGCACCCCGCCGCCGACCGAGCGCACGAAATGCGCCAGCAGCGTGTCGAAACCGATCACGTCCACGTTGCGGTGCCCGGCCAGCGCCTCGCGGGCCAGGTTCACGCGCAGCTCCAGCGGCAGCGTCGGGCCCTTGGACGGACTCTGCGCCACGCCCACCACCACCTGCTCGAACAACGGCGCGGCCCGGTTGATCAGGTCGATGTGGCCGTTGGTGATCGGATCGAACGTGCCGGGGTAGACGGCGATGCGGCTGTGGGCCACGGTCATGCGTTGGATACCGCGTGAAGGTCGCCGGGAAGTGTAGCAGCGGCGCGCCGGTACAGGGCAGCGCGGACCTCCCGGCTGCCGCCCTCGCGGTACAGGACCCACTGCGCCGGCACCGCGGGCGCCTGCCCGGCCGGCGACTCCAGGTACAGCCAGGCGCCGGCGGCCAGCCGCGCCGGCAGCCGCTGCAGCACCGCGTCCCACAGCCCGGCGGCGAACGGCGGATCGACGAAGGCGATGTCGGCCGGGGCGTCGTCGGCGCCCGGCGCCGCCAGCCAGCGTAAGGCGTCGTCCTGCACCACCTGCACCTGCGTCTGCGCCTGCAGCCTGCCGACGCTGTCGCGCAGGCCGGCAGCCAGTGCCGGGTCGCGTTCGACCAGGCAGGCCGACGCCGCGCCGCGCGACACCGCCTCCAGGCCGAGCGCGCCGCTGCCGGCGAACAGGTCCAGCACGCGTGCGCCGGGCAGCGCCGGCAGCAGCCAGTTGAACAGGGTCTCGCGGACCCGGTCGGGGGTCGGGCGCAGGCCCGGCAGGTCCGGCACCGGCAGCCGCGTGTTGCGCCAGCGCCCGCCGATGATGCGCACCTGGCCGTCGCCGGGGCGGTTCATTGGCGGCCTCGCGGCAGCCGGGAATCGGGATGGGACGGGCGCGGAGTCGGCATCGACGGTGGTGGGCGCGGAACGGGGCCCGGATGATAGACCAGCGCCGCGGCCGCGGCTTGCTGCGGTGCGCTTGAAGCCCGGCCTCGCCGCCACCATGTCCGCTGCCAGAGCCGCGCCCTCCTCCGCGCGGGCCATCACGATGGAGCAAGCACCGATGAGCGTGGAAACCCAAAAAGAGACCCTGGGCTTTCAGACCGAGGTCAAGCAGCTGCTGCAGCTGATGATCCATTCCCTGTATTCCAACAAGGAGATCTTCCTGCGCGAACTGGTCTCCAATGCCTCCGACGCGGCCGACAAGCTGCGCTTCGAGGCGCTGGTCAAGCCCGACCTGCTGGACGGCGATGCGCAGCTGCGCATCCGCATCGGCTTCGACAAGGACGCCGGCACCGTCACCATCGACGACAACGGCATCGGCATGAGCCGCGAGGAGATCGTCTCGCACCTGGGCACCATCGCCAAGTCCGGCACCTCCGATTTCCTCAAGCACCTGTCCGGCGACCAGAAGCAGGATTCGCACCTGATCGGCCAGTTCGGCGTGGGCTTCTACAGCGCCTTCATCGTCGCCGACCAGGTGGACGTGTACAGCCGCCGCGCCGGGTTGCCGGCCAGCGAGGGCGTGCACTGGTCCTCGCGCGGCGAAGGCGAGTTCGAGGTCGCCACCATCGACAAGCCCGAGCGCGGCACCCGCATCGTGCTGCAGCTGAAGGACGGCGAGGACGGCTTCGCCGACGGCTGGAAACTGCGCGGCATCGTGCGCAAGTATTCCGACCACATCGCCCTGCCGATCGAACTGCCCAAGGAACACCACGGCGAGGACAAGGACAAGCCGGACACCCCCGAGTGGGAGACCGTCAACCGCGCCAGCGCGCTGTGGACGCGGCCGCGCAACGAGATCAAGGACGCCGAATACCAGGAGCTGTACAAGCACATCGCGCACGACCACGAGAACCCGGTGGCGTGGAGCCACAACAAGGTCGAGGGCAAGCTGGAATACACCTCGCTGCTGTACGTGCCCGGCCGCGCGCCGTTCGACCTGTACCAGCGCGACGCCTCGCGCGGGCTCAAGCTGTACGTGCAGCGCGTCTTCATCATGGACCAGGCCGAGCAGTTCCTGCCGCTGTACCTGCGCTTGGTCAAGGGCATCGTCGATTCCAGCGACCTGCCGCTGAACGTGTCGCGCGAGATCCTGCAGTCCGGCCCGGTGATCGACTCGATGAAGTCGGCGCTGACCAAGCGTGCGCTGGACATGCTGGAGAAGCTGGCCAAGGACGAACCCGAGCGCTACAAGGACGTGTGGAAGCACTTCGGCCAGGTATTGAAGGAAGGCCCGGCCGAGGATTTCGGCAACCGCGAGAAGATCGCCGGCCTGCTGCGCTTCGCCTCCACCCGGAGCGGCGACGCCGAGCAGAGCGTGGCGCTGGCCGACTACGTGGCGCGGCTGCCCGAAGGCCAGGACAAGCTGTACTACCTGACCGGCGAGAGCTACGCGCAGATCAAGGACAGCCCGCACCTGGAAGTGTTCCGCAAGAAGGGCATCGAGGTGCTGCTGCTTACCGACCGCATCGACGAGTGGCTGATGAGCTATCTCACCGAGTTCGGCGGCAAGTCCTTCGTCGACGTGGCGCGCGGCGACCTGGACCTGGGCAAGCTCGACAGCGAGGAAGAAAAGCAGGCCATGGAAGCAGCGGCCAAGGCCAAGCAGGGCCTGGTCGAGCGCATCCAGCAGGCGCTGGGCGAGGACGTGTCCGAAGTGCGCGTGTCGCACCGCCTGACCGACTCGCCGGCGATCCTGGCCATCGGCCAGGGCGACCTGGGCCTGCAGATGCGGCAGATCCTGGAAGCCAGCGGGCAGACGCTGCCGGAGAGCAAGCCGGTGTTCGAGTTCAATCCGGCGCATCCGCTGATCGAGAAGCTGGACGCGGAAGCCGACGGCGAACGCTTCGGCGACCTGGCGCGGGTGCTGTTCGACCAGGCCGCGCTGGCCGCCGGCGACAGCCTGAAGGATCCGGCCGCCTACGTGCGCCGGCTCAACAAGCTGCTGCTGGAATTGTCGGCGTAAGCCTGCGCGGGCCAAGCGTGTGGAAGAACGAAGCCGGCGTCCTGCCGGCTTTGGGCTCGGTCCATAGGGCGGTCTCGAGAATGAAGTGCGCCCCGCGATTCGACAGCGGGAATGCCCTTCTCCATGGCCGCCGCCGGCGTGGCCCAGTTCACTAGGGCCTGTTAACACATCCGAAGCCCATCAACGACCAGGACGAAGCTGAGGAATCCAAGGAACATGGCATCCAGCTTCTCGAAGCGCGAGAAAATCCGGCGGTAGCCTTTCAGGCGACGGAACAGTCTCTCCACCTCGTTGCGCCGCTTGTACATCTCCCGGTTGTATTCCCAAGGCTCGACCCGATTGGATTTCGGCGGGACCACCGGCACGAAGCCAAGATCGAGCGCCAACTGGCGGGTTTGGTTGCCTTCGTAGGCACGGTCCATCAACAAATGAATCGGCCGCTCCACTGGCCCCAGGTGTTCAAGCAACGTGCGGCCTGCAGGTGCGTCATGCACGTTACCAGGCGTCAATCCAAAGGTGATGGATGTTCGAGCATCTGCGGCAACCATATGAATCTTGGTGTTCCATCCACCGCGGGACTTGCCGACGGCCTGCGGACCGTTTTTTTTAATGCGCCCGTGCCATCGGGATGCACCTTGATGCTGGTGGAGTCCAGCGAGATTGCTTCGATTTTGATGCGCACGATCTGGGACTTCTGCAATTGGGCCAACATCCGGTCCAGCACACCCGCCTTGGCCCAGCGGTTCATGCGTGTGTACACCGTGTGCCAGTTGCCAAAGCGCTTGGGCAGGCCGCGCCATTTGCAGCCATGCTCGGCAACGTAAAGAATGGCGTTGACCACTTGCAGGTTGGTCATGCTGACATTGCCGCGCTGTGCCGGCAGGCAGTGTTCGATTAGGGAAAATTGTGCTGGCGTGATTTCCATGCCCGATAGTTTAAACGCTCGGGCCATTAGTGTTAACAGGCCCTAGTCTGGCGAGGACGCCCATCCATCAGCCTGGCGAGGCGATGGAGGGACTCCTGGCTCGCTTGCGACAGGTCCACTGCCTTGGGAATGACGCACTGGGCTAGTCGTCACCGAGTGGGATCCCCTGTCCGGGCGTTCGAGGGCGACTCCTCCGGTCACGCGCCGGAGCTTGTGCAATATGGAATTGGACTCCAAACCGCTGCGCCGCTCAAACCGGGAGGACGTCGAATTCTGGAATCTTGCTACACGTGAATTTTGGCCAGTGTGATGTAATTCACGCGTCATCATTGGTCACTAGGTTACGCGGCCTGAGGACATGGACTGTGCCGTCCTCGCGAGCATGAACGAGGAATGCGCATGGCGATCACCCCGGACGATACGACTCCCTATAAGGCCGTAGTCAATCACGAAGAACAGTATTCCGTCTGGCCCCTGGACCGGAACAACGCGCCAGGTTGGCGTGATACCGGGGTGTCGGGCACCAAGGCCGAGTGCCTGGCCTACATCGAGCGAGTGTGGATCGACATGCGGCCGTCGAGCCTACGTCAGCACATGCAAGACCAAGGTCTCGGTTGACTCCGTGACCTCGCACGCCGATCGGGGATCGCTGGCGGAGAAAAAAGCGGCGCTCTTGCAGAAGCTGCTGAAAACGCCGCTGCGGTCGACACCAGCCATTCAACCGAGGCCGCGCGTATTCAACGCTGGCCCGTGGCGAGCGCCCGCCTCGCGCGCGCAGCAGCGGTTGTGGTTCATCGACCGCATGGGCGATGCCATCCGGGCGTACTACATGTCCGTGTCGTTGCGATTCAAGGGCGCGTTGGATATTGAGACACTGCAGCACGCGCTTGACGCGCTAGTGGCGCGACACGAGTCGCTGCGCACGACCTTCGTGAACGTCGACGGCGAGTTGTTCCAGGAAATTGCGCCGCAGGGGCGCTTCTACATAGGACCA
Source organism: Xanthomonas theicola (assembly GCF_014236795.1). Lineage (NCBI taxonomy): Bacteria > Pseudomonadati > Pseudomonadota > Gammaproteobacteria > Lysobacterales > Lysobacteraceae > Xanthomonas > Xanthomonas theicola. Next base: position 2,688,656 of record NZ_CP049017.1, read on the forward strand.
AGCGAGTCTTGTTTCGACCTCGAGACCGGGCCTCTGATACGGGGTCGGCTAACGCAGGTCTGCGTCGACGAGCACGTGCTCGACATCACCGTCCATCACATCGTCTCCGACGCGTGGTCCATCGGCGTGCTGACGCGCGAGCTCATCGAGCTGTATGGCGCCCTCGACACACAACGCGAGCACCGGTTGCCGCCGGTGGCGGTGCAATACGCGGACTACGCGCACTGGGTCCGCCAACAGGACGCGATCGGCCCGCAGCTGGATTATTGGCGCGAGCGCCTGCGCGGGCTGCCGCCCGACATCGACCTGCCCACGGATCGGCCCTCTCCGGTCGCGCCGACGCATCGTGGCGAGTCGGTCGAACTGGCGCTCGACGAAGCGCTCACCGCACGCGTGAAACATCTCGCGCAACGCCACGAGTTGACGCTGTACATGGTGCTGTGCACGGCATGGGCCGTGTTGCTGTCGCGCATCTCGGGACACGCCGACATCGCTGTTGGCACGCAAGTCGCTGGCCGCGCGCGGCCCGAGATGGAAGGCACGATCGGCGTGTTCGTGAACTCGCTCGTGCTTCGCGTCGGCGTGGACGCCAACGCGCGCGTCGACGAGCTGCTCCAGCACGTCAAGGCGGTGACGCTGGGCGCCTACGATCATCAGGACGTGCCGTTCGACCGGGTCGTCGAAGCGCTGCAACCACCGCGTAGCGTGACGCGCAATCCGCTGTACCAAGTCATGTTCGTCATGACGAGCACGCCGCGGGGGGCGTTGCGTCTACCCCAGGCGACCGTCAGCGTGGAGTTCGGCAGCACGGGCTATGCCACCGTCGATCTGCTGCTGCTGCTCGAGGATTGCGGCTCCCGGGTTCAGGGCACCCTGGACTACGCCGTCGACTTGTTCAATCGCGACACCACCGAGCGCTGGCGCGATTGCTTCCTCGAAGTGCTACGCGCCATGGTGCGGGACCCCGACGTGCGCGTTGGCGACCTTGGCGCGCTGCCCCCGGTGCAGCGTAGGCAGGTCCTCGAGCAGTTCAACGCCACCTGCGCCTCGTATCCACGCACGCAGTTGCTCCACGAATTGTTCGAAGAACAGGTGGCGCGCACGCCCCAGGCCACGGCGCTGATTCACCAGGGTCGCGTGCTGACCTACGCGCAGCTGGACGCCAGGGCCGATCGACTCGCCGCGCGACTGCACGCGCAGGGGGTAGGTCCCGATCGATTGGTGGCCGTGCAGCTGGAGCGCGGCGCCGACATGGTGATCGCGTTGCTCGGCGTCTTGAAGGCGGGCGGCGCGTATCTACCGATCGACCCCGCGCTGCCTCACGACCGGCAGGCCTATATGCGCGAAGACGCGGCGCCCGCCGTGGTGCTGACCGACATAGAGACGGGCGAGCCGGCCCCGGTCGTCGCGCTCCGGAGAGCGACGCCGCTGAATCTGGCCTATGTGATCTACACGTCGGGCTCCACGGGCAAGCCCAAGGGCGTGATGATCCAGCACGAGAGCGTGGTCAACTTTCTAAGCTCGATGCGCGAACGGCCGGGCATCGAATCGTCCGACGTACTGCTCGCCGCGACGACGCTGTCGTTCGACATCGCGGGACTGGAGTTGCTGCTGCCGCTGCTGCATGGCGCCACGGTTGTGCTGGCGAACCAGGATGCGCGACAGCTGCTGCGCCTGATGGATGAGCACGCCATCACGATGATGCAGGCCACGCCCGTCACCTGGCGAATGCTGATCGACGCGGGCTGGCAGGGCCGGGCCAACCTCAAGGCGCTGTGCGGTGGCGAAGCCCTCACCGTGGACCTCGCACGACAGCTGATCGGCCGGGTCGGTTCCTTGTGGAATCTGTACGGACCGACGGAAACGACCATCTGGTCCTGTGTCCATCAGGTCGCCGCGCCGACGCCCGATGACGGCCCGGTGGAGCCGATCGGCCGGCCCATCGCCAATACGCGCGTCTACGTGCTGGACAGCGCGTTGCAGCCGGTGCCCATCGGTGTCACCGGCGAGATATTCATCGCGGGAGACGGACTGGCGCGAGGCTATCTCAACCGGCCCGCGTTGACCGCGGAGCGGTTTCTCGCCGATCCCTTCGCGTCGGGGCGCATGTATCGCACTGGCGACCTCGGCCGCTGGCGCGCGGATGGCGCGTTGCGCTATCTCGGCCGCAACGACCGCCAGGTCAAGATTCGCGGCTTCCGCATCGAGATCGAGGAGATCGAGGCATGCCTGCGGCGGGACCCCCGCGTGAAGGAGGCGGTGGTGCTGCCCGCCGGCGACAGCCTCGTTGCATACCTGATCGGCCACGATGCCGACGTCGCTTCGCTCCGCGAGGGCCTGCGCGCGTGGCTGCCGGACTACATGATTCCGAACGCGTGGCGGTTCATGGAGCGTTTCCCGCTCACGCCCAGTGGCAAGGTCGATCGGAGCGCCTTACCGGCCCTGGACGGTCCGATCGCCGGCCGCGCTTCCTATGTCGAGCCTCGAACAGAGGCCGAACGCACCATCACCGACCTCTGGGCGCAAGTGCTCAAGATCGACGCGGTCGGCGTGCACGACAACTTCTTCGAGCTCGGGGGCCATTCGATGCTGGCGCTGCGAGCGTTGTACCGGATCAACGAGGCGCTCAGGAGCCAGTTGACCGCCGCCGACCTCTATCGCAGTCCGACGGCCGAAGCGCTTGCGCGCCGGCTCGATGACGGCGAGGTGGACGATCCGCGCATCGACCTGCAGCGCGAGGCCCGGCTGGATGCGGCGATCGTGCCTCATCCCGGGCACCGCCCGCTCGAGCCGCGATCGATCCTGCTGACGGGCGCCACCGGGTTCGTGGGTCGATTCCTGCTGGCGCAACTCCTCCATGACACGAGCGCCACCGTCCACTGCCTGGTGCGTGCGCGCTCGAACCAGGAGGCGTCGACGCGCCTGCGGGACGTGTTGACCACCTCGGGGCTTTGGCAGGACGACTGGGCCGACCGGGTCGTGGCCGTGCCCGGCGATCTGCGTGCGCCGCGCTTCGATGTCGAGGGCGTGGACACGGTCTATCACTGCGCCACAAGGATGAACCATTTGGAGGCGTACGCGTCCGCCAAGCTGGAGAACGTCGCGGCCAGCGAGGCGCTCCTCCGCTATGCCACCGAGCGGTCGCCGAAAATCATTCATTTCATTTCCACCCTGGATGTGTTCAGCGCCGATACGCCCGGTGGCGCGGAGCGACGCGTCGCCGAGCACACGCCGATCGACCACGAGGTCCATCGCGAAAGCCAGGGCTACACTGCCAGCAAGTGGGTCAGCGAGAAGCTGTTCCTGCTGGCCCAGGAACGCGGCATCCCCTGCAATATCTTCAGGTTGGGACTGGTGTGGGCGGACGCCCAGCAGGGTCGCTACGATCCCCTGCAGCGCGAAGACCGCATCCTGCGCTCCTGCCTGGAATCGGGCTACGGCATCCAGGACTACCACTACGACCGACCGCCGATTCCGGTCGACTACCTGGCTAGCGCGGTCGTGCGCCTCGCGAACAAACAGGCGGAAGGGGGCGGCGTCTTTCACGTCGCCGCTCGGGAACAAATGCGGGAAGGGGTCTTCGAGCGGTGCAACGCCATCGCCGACACGAATCTGGAACTGCTCCCGCTGTATGAGTGGACCCGTGCGATCCAGCGTCTCCACCTGCAGGGCCGCGACCTGCCCATCGTACCGCTGATCGAACCCTCGTTCGCACTGGACGAAGACGCTTTCTACGCAATGGAGCGAGCGCAGACGCGCAAGCCGCGCTTTGACTGCGCGCGCACCCACGACCTGCTCGAGCGCGAGGAACTGCCCATACCGGCATTGAACGACGACCTGCTACGGACCTGCGTCAGACACCTTTTGTCTCTGGAGAATCGACGATGAGCGCACTCAGCGCGGTGTTTTACCGCAACTATCTGTTGCGCCGGAAGAATCCTTTTCTGATGTTCTGGGATGTCGTGGCGCCCATCGCCTACCTGTTGCTGTTCGGCATCGGCTACGAACAGCTGCTGGGCGGGGGGCTTGAGATCGACGGCGAGCACGTTCGCTACACGACGTTCCTGGTTTCGGGCGTGCTCGGACTGGTGACCTTCGGCATCGCGGTCAACACGTCCTGGAGCTTTTTCATGGACCGGGATTCGGGCATGGCCGAGGAGATGCTCACCTATCCGCTCACCCGGCCCCAGATCCTGCTCGGCAAGCTCGCGTTCAACATCGCGCTCGCCCTGGCGAGCTCCACGCTGGTTCTCCTGGTCGGGGGATTGGTGACGGACATTCCCGTGCGGCCGGAGATGCTGCCGCTGATCCTCGCCGTGACGATCCTGTCGCAGACCACCCAGTTCTTCGTCTTCGACATGGTGGCCATCAAGATCAACCAGATGGACGCCTACAACGCCGTCGTCGGCGTGCTGTACGTGCTGCTGATGTTCCTGAGCCCGATGTTCTATCCGCTGACCGACATGCCGCTCTGGTTCAAGGTCGTTTCCTACCTCAACCCCATGACGTGGCAGATCGACCTGCTGCGCTTCGCCCTGCTCGGCGTAGGCGACCCGCAGCAGCTTCTCATCGAGGGCGCTGCGCTGGTGGCGGTCACCGTCGCGGGCGTGGCGATCGGTCTGCGTTCGCTGCATCACCAACCCTGATCACGCATTCGAGGATCCACTCGTGCACGCCATGGACTCATACACCCGCACCGGCCGCTGGAATCCCGACGATCTCGACTACCGTGCACTGGTGAACGAATGGCACGTCGTGGCGAAGACCACGGAAGTGACGGCGGACCAGGCCTTCCCCTGCACGCTGCTGGGTGAGAAACTGGTGCTGTGGCGCTCGGCCGGTACGCTGCTGGCCTGGGCCGATCACTGCCCCCACCGGGGCGCGCCGCTGTCGTTGGGCCGCATCAACAACTGTCGGATCGCCTGCCCCTATCACGGCTGGGAGTTCGATGCCGACGCCCGTCGGGTGCACGTGCCTGCGCACCCCGAGCTGACGAAGGCCGTCGACACGCCGATCCGCCGGTTCGCGGTGGCCGAGCGCTGCGGCTTCGTGTGGGTGTGCATCGGCGAGCCGCGCGGCGACATCCCGCGCATTCCCAAGTTCGACGACCCGAGCTTCCGCAAGAGCTATACCGGGCCGTACCTGTTCCGGGCGAACGCGCTTCGCTGCATCGACAATTTCATCGATGCCACGCACTTCCCTTTCGTGCATTCCGGCATCAACGGTCGCCCCGAAGCGCCGGACACGACGATCGACTACCAGGTGACCGAGCACGACGGCGAGCTGCAGACCTCCGAGTTCTCGGTGGTCCAGCCGGATGCCGACGCGCGCGGCATCCAGCTCCAGGTGCGCTATCGCTACTACTGCCTGGCGCCGACGGTGGCCTATTCCGACAAGGATACCGGCTCCGGCGAACACTGGTTCACGTGGGCCGCCGTCACACCCGTGGACCGCGACGCGTCCAAGTTCTGGCTGCTCATGTGCTTCAATCACGCGGCGGAGATTCCGCAGCAGGACATCGAACGCCGCCAGTCGCGGATCTTCGACGACGGCGATCGCTGGATCGTCGAGTCGCAGCGGCCCGTGCAGATGCCGCTGGGCATCTCGCCCGAGATGCACGTAAAGAGCGACCGTCTCGGTGTCGCCTACCGCAAGTGGGTCTACCGGCTGGCCATGGCGAACGCGGCGCCGGTCGCCGCCACGGAAACCGAACCGGCGTGAACCGGCGCAGTGCGTCCCACGATAGCCGCCAGTCCGGCGATCGTGGTCGTGCCGGATAGGTGGCGTAGCGCACGGTGACCGGACAGGCCTCCTTGGTCCGCATGGCACTTGCAGCCACGTCTTGCCTCCTCCGAACACGGAACGAAACGTGAAACAACGAACGCCGTCGTCGCAGGTCTGCGACGACGGCGTTTGCCGGATCCGGTTCTATTAGACAGGCAGGGCGAGCGTGGCGTCGATCTCCTCCGCGGAAAGCGAGTCGACATAAGCCAGCACGGCCTGCTCCACGATCGCCGCGAGCCCGGCAACCGTGGGCGCGCCGAAGAAGTCGCGCACCTGCACGGCGACCTGGTAGGCGTCCTTGATCCGCATGAGCACCTGCACCGACTTCAGCGAGTTGCCGCCGAGGTTGAAGAAGTTGTCGCTACGACCGACGCGTTCGAGCTTCAGCACCTTTGCCCACAACGCCGCCAGTTCCACTTCGAGTTCCGATCGAGGCGCTTCGTAGGTGGATCGCGCGGTGAAGTCGCTCTTGCTCGGCGCCGGTAGGCGTTGGCGGTCGAGCTTGCCGGAGGGCGTGAGCGGCAGATCGTCCATGAAGATGTACGCCGCGGGCAGCATGTAGTGAGGCAGCACGCTCTCCGCGTGAGCCGCCAGGTCCTGCGCGGACCGGCTGTCGCTCACGACATAGGCCAGCAGCTCGGCGCCGCCACTTGTATCCGTCCGCACGCTGACGGCGCACAGCCGCACCGTGGAATGGCGCGACAGCACAGCCTCGATCTCGGCGATCTCCACCCGGCATCCGCGGATCTTGACCTGCGTGTCGATGCGACCGACGTACTCGATCTGCCCATCCTCCAGGAAACGGCCGAGGTCGCCGGTGCGATACAGGCGCTCGCCTGGTTCGAGCGCGTACGGATGGGCGACGAACCTCTCGGCCGTCAGCGCGGGGCGGTTCTGGTAGCCTCGCGCCAGGCCGTCGATGCCCGCCACGCAGATCTCCCCCGGCACGTACGGGGGCACCGGATTCAGCGCCGCGTCGAGCACGAACAACCGATAGATGCCGTTGGGGCGACCCACGGGCACCGTGGCGGACTCGCTCCACTCCGAGCCCGTCCACAACGCAACCTCGGCGGTCTCCGTCTGGCCATAGGTGCTATGGAACTCACTCTGCGTGAAGTGCTGCTTGAAGCGCTCCAGCAGCCGCGCGGGCATCGCCTCACCCGTCACGGCGAGCCATTGGAGGTCCGGATACACCCGGGGCGGCGCATAGCTGAGATACGCATCCAGCATGGAGGGCACGAAATACGCGAACGCGGTGCCGGGCGCGGCGAGCAGCTCGCCGAGGTGCATGACGTCGGATTCCGCCCGCGCGTCCGCCATGAGGATGGTGGCGCCGGCCATCAGCGGGCCGAAGATCTCCCAGATGGACAGGTCGAAGATCAGCGGTGTCTTCAGGACCACCCGATCGCCCACCGCCAGCGGATAGCGCCGCCGCAACCATTCCAGCCGGTTCATGACGCCCCGGTGCTCGAGCACCACGCCCTTCGGCGCGCCCGTCGAGCCCGACGTGTAGTACACGTAGGCGATGTTCTGGGCCGCGACGGGGACGTCGAGGTTGGTGTCGTCCCCGTCGAGGGGTTCGGCCAGTTCCTGCGCGGTCAGGAGCATTTTCAGGCGCGCGTCGGCCGCGATGGTGCGGACGCGCTCGCTCGGGAAATGCGGGTCGAGCGGCACGAAGCCCGCGCCCGCCTTGAGTACGGCCAGGATCGCCGTGACCATCTCGACGGACCGCTCCACGGAAATGCCAACCAGCGATTCCACGCCGACGCCCGCGGCGACGAGCCGCCGCGCCAATCGGTTCGCCCTGGCGTTGAGCGCGCGATAGCTCACCGCCGCGCTCGTCGTCTGGATCGCGATCTCGTCCGGCGTACGCCGTGCCTGCGCTTCGAAGCGCACGTGGGCCGGTTGCAAGTCCGGGTATCGCGCGAAGCCGCTGTTGGAACGGCGAATCAGCGCGTCGCACTCCGCCCGCGTCGCCATGGGCAGCGCGTCGAGCGGCGTCGATGGCGCCTGGGTCGCGGCGGTCACCACGTTGAGGAACGCCGCGACGAAACGCTGCGCCTCGCCTTCGCTCAACCGATCGGTGCTGTATTCCAGCTCGCCGCGCAGGCCTTGCGCACCCGAGCGGATCGAGCAGGTCACATCCACCTTCGAGGTGCCGGAGTGAACGATCACCTCCTCCACGGACGCCGCGCCGAGACGCTGCGTTTCATCGAGCGGAATCGTCTGCATCACGAACATCGCCTGGAACAGCGGGTTGCGGCTGCCCTCGCGCGCGCAGTCCCCCTGCGCCTCGACGATCTCGTCGAACGGCAGTTCCTGATGGGCCAGCGCGGCGGCCAGGCGCTCGGCCGTCTGCTCCACCAGGTCACTGAACCGCATCTGCGACGTGAACGTCATCCGCAGCGGCAGGGTGTTGGCAAAGAAGCCCACGACGCCTTCCGTCTCCGGCAGCGACCGACACGCCACCGGCACGCCGATCACGAGCTGGTCCTGGCGCGTGTACCGATGCAGCGTGGCCAGGAACGCGCTGAGCAGGATCACGTACTCGGTGGTGCCATGCCGCTCGGCGGCCTGCCGGGTGGCGTGGGTCGAGACGGCATCGAACGGACACAGTTCCATGGCCCCACGCGTGGTTTGCTCGGCCTGTGGCCCGCCGCGGCGCCCGAGTTGCAGCAACGGCAACTCGCCGGCGAGCTCCTGCCGCCAGAAGGCGCGCTGCACATCCGCCGCCGCGCTCGACAGCCAGGCGCGTTGCCACTGCGCATAGTCGGCGTACTGGAACGCCGGCGGCGGCAGCGGTTCGGCGCCAGCGTAGAGCGCCATCAGCTCGCGCCAGACGACGGCCAGCGACCACGCATCCCACATCGCGTGATGGAAATTGACGAACCATAGGGCTTGGTCCTCGGCGATGTGGATGCACAGGGAGCGCACCAGCGGTGCCGCGGTGAGATCGAACGGCACGCTGGCTTCGGCGTTGGCCACGGCCAGCGCCTCGGCGAGGCTGTTGGCGCTCAGGCGGCGTGAGCGGATCTCCATGGGCGCGGCGATCTCCTGCCAGAGTTCGGTGTGGTCCGTCGCCACCAGTGCCGTGCGCAGGGCCTCGTGCCGGGCCACGATCTCGGTCATGCAGCGGTCCAGCCGCTCGACCGAGAAGGGCCCCTTGAGGTGATAGGCCAACGGCACGGAATACGCCGCGCAATGTTGCAGCTTGTCCAGGAACCACAGGCGCTGCTGGGCGTTGGAGGCGAATCGACGCGAGGACGCCACCCGGGTGAGCTTCGGCGCCAGGCCGCCCGCCACGGGCGAGCCCGCGCGCAGCGCCTGCGTCAGCCCGCGGATCGTCCGGTCGCGGAAGAAGGCGGTGACGTTGAGCTCGACCCCGGTCAACGAGGACAGCCGGGAAAGCAGGCGCAACGCGCGTAGCGAGTCGCCCCCCACCAGGAAGAAATCCTCGTCGACGGATTGAGGCACGCGACCGGTGTCCTGCGTCCAGAACCGGGCAACCGTTTGCTCCAGCTCGTCCGCGTGGGCGATGCCGGGTGTCACCAGCTCGGGCGCGGGCAGGCGCGCCCGATCGACCTTGCCGTTGGCGTTGATCGGGAGCGTGGCCAGCGCGGTGATCGACGCCGGCATCATCTGTCGCGGCAGGATTCGCGCCAGATGCTCGCGAAGGTGGCTTTCGACGAAGTCGTTCGCCACGACGTAGGCCGCCAGTCGCGTGCCCTCGGTGGCGGATTCGTAGACCACGACGACGGCTTCACGCACGTGCGGATGCCGCTCGAGCGCGCGCTCCACCTCGCCCAGCTCGATGCGATGGCCGAGGATCTTCACCTGCCGATCGCGGCGGCCAAGGAACTGAATGTTGCCGTCCGCCAGCACCCGCGCGAAGTCGCCCGTCTTGTAGAGACGCGAGCCCGGCGCGCCGTAGGGATGGGGAACGAATTTCTCGGCGGTCAGCGCCGGCTGTCCAAGGTAGCCGCGCGCCAGTCCCACGCCGGCGATGCACAACTCACCGACCTCGCCGGCCGCGACGGGCAGCCCCTGCTCGTCGAGGAGGTGGACGTACATGTTGCTGATGGGACGTCCGATAGAGAGATCCTCGGGTCGGCTCATCGGTGGCGCCGCGTACACCGTGCAGCTGATCGTCGCTTCCGTCGGACCGTATTCCTGCATCCACTGCACGTTGCGCGTGGCGTCGATCTGGCGCCATTGCCGGAACTTCTCCAGGCTCACCGCCTCGCCACCCATCATCACCAGACGCAGCGTCTGCGGCCACTCTTCCGGGGGACGCTGCGACATGTCGCCGACCCAGAAGTGCCAGTACGCGGTGGTGATGTTGATCACGGTGATGCGCTGGTGGATCAGGAAGCGCACGAAGTCGCGCGCCGATGGCAGCTTCTCCGCCAGGGGGAACAGCGCGGCCCCCGTGATGAGCGGCACGAGGATTTCCTCCACCGAGCCATCGCCGTTCAGCGGCAGTATCTGCAGCATGCGATCCGCAGCCGTCATGCGCAGCGCGCGCTGCATGTGGAGCGCGTGATTGACCAGCCCGTCGTGCGCAACCGTCACGGCCTTGGGCTTGCCCGTCGAGCCCGACGTGAACATGACATACGCCAGGTTGCGCGGGTCGACGCCACTGCGGGGATTGTCGAGCGAGGATTCCGCGATCGCCGGCCAGTCCCCATCGAGGCAGATCGACCGGGCAAGGCCGGCAGGCAGGCGATCGACGAAACGTTGCTCGGTCACGACCAGCGTCGCGGCCGTGTCCTGCAGCATCATCTGGATGCGCTGAGGCGGATGCTCGGGATCGAGCGGTACGTAGGCGGCGCCCGCCTTCAGGATGCCCAGCAGTCCGACGAGGGCATTGGCGGACCGCTCCATGCACAGGCCCACGACGACCTCGGGACCCGCGCCCAGTCCCCGCAGATGGTGCGCAAGCTGGTTGGCACGCGCGTTGAGCGCCGCGTAGCTCACGGACTCGCCCTCGAACCGGACCGCGAGCGCATTGGGCATGCGCGTCACCTGGGCTTCGAAGCGCTCGTGGATCACGCGCGCCTCGAGCGCGCAACCCAGCGCCTTTTCGACCAGCGCGCGATCGCCGGCCTCGCTGCGTCGCGCCAGTTCGATCGCGGCCAGCCGCTGATCGGTGGCATTGCGGTCCTGCGATAACTTGAACCGCCCCACCAGCTCGTCGATCTCGAGTTCCAATCCCACAATGTAGGGGAGAATGCGATCCACCACCGGCAGACCCACGTCGAGCCGGTACGCGTCGGGGCGCGTATCGGTCTCCGCGATGCTCTCCAGGCCCCGCAACAGCCCCTCGCGCGTCTCCACGAGTCGAACGCGGCCACGGACATGCACGCTGATCGAGTTCCAGGTCGGCAATTGCTCGGTTGAGTAAACGCGCGGTGAGATGTAGGCGTTCGGGCCGTGGAACACGGCCAGCACCGGCTTGCCCGCAAGCACGTCGAGATGCGGGTTGGCGCGATCCATGTGGCCGAACAGCACGCCCTTGGCGCCTTTCGTGCGATCGAGGATCAAAGGCACATGGGTGACGATCGGCTCGTCCTGGTCCGCGGAGATCAACGTCGCGAACCGGCAGTGCTCCAGCACCGCGTACAGCTTCTCGGGATCGTTCTCGAGATGCCGCTTCGGCGGGTACTGGCCGTCCTTCATCCGCTGCATGGGTAGCGGGTACGTCGACGAGCGGAACATATCGTTGAAGATGTCGCGCGAGCGGAAGGGCAGCAGCGACAGCAGGGTGTCGCCTAGCCCGTGCGAGCCTTCGCCATAACCCTGGACGTACAGCCCGGCCAACACCTCGGGCTGCGTTTGGACGCGATAGTGCTTCGTCAGGCTGGGCGCTCCCGACGCGCCACGCTGCACAAACGGCAACACGGCGCCGAAGATCTCGGAATCGAGCGTGCGCTCGTAGCCCGTGGCCAGCACGAAGCCGTCGAACGAGGTTTCCTTCGACTCCGGGCCATGACGATCCCGACTCGTGACGAGGACGCGCCGGTCGTCGGCATCGAGCGCGACCAGGGTGGCGAAGCGATGAAAGGTCAGGCGACGCTCGCCCTTCACGCGGTCCATGTAATCGCAGTCGTAGATGGCGTCGATCAGTTCGGGCGCGACCACACCGTAGTTCGTGCTGCGCAGCTCCTGCCGCAGCACCGCGCGCTTGTCGTCGCTGGCATCGTGGAAGGCCTCCATCTCGGAGAACATGAACGCTTCGTTGACGAACGGGCTGCGATCGACCGGCCGCATCGCGTAGCCATTCAGGTACGCATGCACCTGCGCCCGAGGATAGCGCTGCAACAGATACAGCACGATCTCGCCGGCGCTCTGACCATCGCCCACCACCCCGAAGCAATACGAACCTTCGCTGTCGGGGAAGCGCTGTGGGAAGCGATGCAGAAAGTCGTTGGAGTGAATGACGTTCTCGGTGTTCGAGCCGGTGATCGACGGGTAGCGCGGCTTGCCGCCGGCGGCATACACGACGTTGCGGGTCAGAGAGTGCGAGCTCATGCCAGTGGCGAGATCCTCCACTTCCACCTCGAACAGGTCGGCGCGTGGCGTCACGCGCCGAACCGCCGCACCATAGCGCACCTGGTCGGCGAACGCCGCGGCCACCCAACGCAGGTAGTCACGGTATTCCCATCGCGTGGGATGAAAGTTGCCCAGGTTGACGAAATGCTCGAGACGTCCCTTGGCCTGTGTGTAACGCAGGAAGCTGAATGGACTGGCTGGATTGCGCAGCGTCGCCAGATCCTTCAGGAAGGAGATCTGCATCCGTGAACTGTCGAACAGCATCCCCGGGTGCCAGTCGAACGACGCACGACGCTCGAAGAACAAGCCACGTTTCTTGGGATCGATCTCCTTCGCGGCGACCGCGAGCGAGAGATTCGAGGGGCCGAAGCCCACGCCCACAAAATCCAGCACGTCCTTCGACACGTCTCCATTCCTTACTAAAGTGGTGGCGAGGCCGCAGGGTAGTGACGCCATATGTCAGAGAGACGACACTTGAAAAGCAGAGAATCGCCCTGCGTATGCGTCCACAAATCTGTCACGACCAGCACCTGAATCCGTCATGAAAAACGCCATATCGTATGGGCCCTCTCCACACAGCCTGCTCGAGTGACAATGACCAGCGCCATCGTCGTCGACGATTTAAGGAAGGAGTACACGTCCAAGGCTGGCACTCCGGTAACCGCCCTGGGCGGCGTGTCGTTTGAGGTACCCATGGGACACATCTTTGGCTTGCTGGGCCCCAACGGCGCCGGCAAGTCCACCATGGTCAAGATTCTCGGCACGGTCAGCACGCCGAGTTCCGGTAGCGCCCGGATCTTCGGCCACGACGTGGTGCGCGCCCCATTGGCCGCGCGTAAGAAGATGGCGGTGGTGCTCCAGCAGACCGCTTCCGAGAACATGCTGAGTGTTCACGAGAACCTGTTGATCTACGGCTATCTTCACGGCCTGTCGCGCATCGACGCGAAGGCCCGCGCACAGCGGGTGATCGAGGAGTTCGAGCTCGGAGACTCAGTGAAGAGCATGGTGCAGGAGCTGAGCCTGGGCATGAAGCGGCGCGTGCAGATCGCCAAGATCTTCATGCTCGACACACCGCTCATCATCCTCGACGAGGCGACGACCGGCATGGACCCCATGATGAAGCGTCGCATGATGGATCGGCTGCGCGCCGAGGCGCGCAGCGGTCGCACGATTCTGCTCACCACGCAGATCCTGAGCGAGGCGGAAGAACTCTGCGAGACCATCATGATCGTCGACAAGGGCCGTGCCATGGCGTCGGGCACCTTACAGGAACTGCGCAAGCGCTCCGCGCAGATGTTTCGCGTGGCGCTGTCGTTCGGCGACACCGACGAGGATCTCGAGCAACTGCTGCAGTCGCTGCATCCGGCGCAACTGGACATCAAGGGTCGCAGCGCCGAGATGGTGATCCACGGCGAGGAAGCATCGCTGCTATCCAGGCTCGGCGAGGTCTCGCGTCGCGCGCCGATCCAGCAGTTCGAGGTGCGCGGCCCGACGCTTGAGGAGATCTTCATGCACCTCGTGAAGGAGGCGACATGAGCGGCATCGGCGCCGTCTTCTATCGCGACTACCGGCAGCGCCGCAACAACCTCACCCTGATCATCTGGGATCTGCTGGCGCCATTGGCCTACCTGCTGCTGTTCGGCGTCGGCTTCGAACGCATGATGGGCGGCACGCTGAGGCTGGACGGACAGCAGCTCGGCTATACGGCGTTCCTGGTCGCCGGCGTGATCTCCATGGTGACGTTTTCCGTGGCGATGAACAGTTCCTGGAGCTTTTTCTCGGACAAGGAATCAGGCATCGCGCAGGAACTGCTGACCTATCCGGTGCGGCGCGAGCACATCCTGATCGGCAAGATCGGCTTCAACGTGGCGATGGTGCTGCTGGGATCGATCATCGTCGTCGCCCTCGCGGCCATGCTGCTGCACGTCCCCGTGCGATGGAGCCGGCTGCCCATCCTGGCCCTGGCCATCGTGACCGCGACGGCCGGCTGGTTTTTCGTGTTCAGCGCCTGTGCCATTGCCATCTCGCGCATGGATGTGTTCTACGGCGTGACCAGCGCCGCGTTCCTGATCTTCATGTTCTTCAGCTCGATTTTTTATCCACTCAGCGGCGTGCCCGCGTGGTTCAAGGGGCTGGCCTACGCGAATCCGCTCACCTGGCAAACCGATCTCACGCGCTTTGCGCTGCTCGGCACAGGTGATCCCACCACGATGCTATACGAGGGCGCCGCCCTGATCGCGTTCTGCGCGGTGTGCCTGGTTGTCGCCGTGCGCTATCTGAATCGAGGCGTTTGACCATGAGCCCTCCACGCCCTCTCGACGCCATCGTCGTCGGCGCCGGCTTCGCGGGGCTTTACATGCTCCACAAGCTGCGACAGCTGGGATTGAACGCGCTCGTCCTCGAGGCGGAGCCGGAGGTCGGCGGCGTCTGGTACCGCAACCGCTATCCGGGCGCGCGCTGCGACATGGAAAGCCTGGTGTATTCCTATTCCTTTTCCAGCGAACTGGAGCAGGAATGGCACTGGCAACAGCGCTTCGCCGGCCAGCCCGAGATCCTGAGCTACCTGCGGCACGTCGCGGACCGCTTCGCGCTGCGCGACCACATCCGGTTCGAGACCCGCGTCGTATCGGCACGGTTCGACGGCCAGTGGACCGCCACGACCGACAATGGCGAGCGCCATTGCGCCCGCTTTCTCATCATGGCGACGGGTTGCCTGTCGACGACGCACACGCCCGCGCTCCAGGGCCTGGAGACGTTCGCCGGCGCCTGCTTCCATACGAGCCAGTGGCCGCACGAGCCGGCGGATTTCGCGGGTCGGCGGGTCGGCGTCATCGGCACCGGGTCCTCGGCCATTCAGTGCATCCCGTTGATCGCGCAGCAGGCGGCGCATCTGACGGTGTTTCAGCGCACGCCCAATTTCAGCCTCCCCGCCAACAACGCAGCGCTGGACGATGCGTTCGTCCAGCAGTTCAAGACGAACTATCCGCGCTATCGGGAGATGGTGCGCAAAGGTGAGCTGTTCGGCGACGGAGACCTGTGCGTGCCGGTCGAGGCGTTGGATCCGCCGCCGGTCAACGTCGGCGAGGCCAGGCCGGAGGCGGTCGAGCGTGCCTATGAGGACCGCTGGCGGCGCGGCGGCGGCTTCTTCATCGGCGCGTTCGCCGACATCATGAACACCGACGAAGCCAATCACACGGCCGCGGAGTTCGTGCGCGGGAAGATCCGCTCGATCGTGCAGGATCCGCGCGTCGCCGAGGTACTGTCCCCGACGGATCATCCTCTCGGGGCGAAACGCCTTTGCCTCGATACCGACTATTACGCCACGTTCAACCGGGAGAACGTGACCTTGGTGGACCTGCGGTCCGATCCCATCCAGGCGGTCACCCCGACCGGCGTGCGACTGGCGAGCGGGGAGGTCGCGCTCGACGCGCTGGTCCTGGCCACCGGCTTCGACGCCGTCACCGGAGCGCTGCTGGCCATCGATTTCGAGAGCACCACGGGCGAGCCGCTGCGCGAGCAGTGGCGAGACGGACCCCAAACCTATCTGGGCCTCGGCATCGCCGGCTATCCGAACCTTTTCACGATCACCGGACCCGGCAGCCCGTCGGTCCTGAGCAACACGGTCAACTCCATCGAGCAACACGTCGAGTGGATCGCCGACTGCCTGGACTACATGCGCCAGCGCCAACTGACGCGCATCGAACCGACGCGCGCGGCCGCGGACGACTGGGGCCGGCAGGTGGACGCGGCGGCGGAGCCGTGGCTCTACAAAAAGGCGACGAATTCTTGGTATCTCGGCGCGAACATCCCCGGCAAACCGCGGGTGTTCGTGCCCTACGTGGATAGCGGCGGCGCCTATCGGAGCATCTGCGATCGGGTCGCCGCGCAGCACTACAGCGGTTTCATTTTCGAGTCGTAGAAGGACATCGTGAGCATTGAACGAGATTTGATCGAGGCGACCCAGCCGATTCGTGGTTTCGTGCTGGCCTCTACGGTCTACCATTTCTTCGACCAGGGCGTGTTCGATCGCCTGCGCGAGCGGGGGCCGGCGCCGGTCGCGACCCTGGCCTCGGCGCTGCGGCTGAGCGAGAAAAAGCTGCGCGGGCTGCTGGATTTCCTGGTCAACGAGAACGTCCTGGCGCGTGGCGAGGCGAACGACTACGCCCTGACATCCAAGGCGCACCAACTGGCGCGCTTTCGCGGCTGGTACACGATGCTCATCGGCGGATACGGTCACACGTTTCTGCAGATGGGACCCGTGCTCGGCGTCGAAGCGCCCTGGGCCAGCAGGGACGCCGCCAAGGTCGGCATCGGCAGCTGCCAGATCAGCCACTACGACGCCATGCCGCTGACGCGCTCGCTGATGGCGCGGGCGCCCGGTCGCAAGCGCAACCTGCTGGACCTGGGGTGCGGCAACGCGCTGTATCTGGCGGAGTTCTGCCAGGCCAATCCCGACCTGTACGCGCTGGGCGTGGAGCCCGATCGCGGCGGCTATGAAGCCGGGCTCGAGACGATTCGCCGCCATGGCCTGGAGGAGCGCGTCTGGCTGGTCAACCTGGGCGCGGTCGAGTTCATGCGCAGCGAGATCGACTTCGACCCGGACTTTCTGATCCTCGGCTTCGTGTTGCATGAAATCGTCGGCTCGGAGGGCAAGGACGGCACGGTGCGCTTCCTGCGCTCGATCGTCGAGCGCTTTCCGCAGATCCGACTGATCGTGATCGAGGTGGACGATCGCTGGGACGATCCGGGCGTCATGCAACACGGCCTCTCCCTGGCCTACTACAACGCCTACTACCTCCTGCACGCCTTCACGCGGCAGCAACTGCTGCCGCACGCCGAGTGGCTGGAGCTGTTCGCGACCGCGGGTCTGGAGGTGCTGGCGACGGAGTCGACGGCCGAGCAGGTTGATTCCACGCGCCTGGAGATCGGCTACCTCCTGCGCGCCGCCGGTGAGCATCGCCATGAGTGAGTTCGTCCATCGGCGCGGTCCGCTCAGCGTGCTCCAGCAACGCATTCTGTTCGCCGAATCGCGCTTCGAGCGACCGGTCTACCTCATGGAAAACTTTCCCGAGTGGCCGCCCCACGCCTTCGAAGAGGTTACCCGTCTGCGCAGCGCCAGATCCGCCGGGCAGTACTTGCCGTCGCGTGGCTCGGCGGATCTGGTCGAGCGGATCCTCGCGCACGAGCGCAGCAAGTACGGCATCACGCTCGCCGAGGATCAGGTGCTCGTCACGGCCGGCGGCATGCACGCACTGTGGCTGGCGTTCCGGGACATCGCCAAGCGCCGACCGGCGAGCACCGTGCTGTGTCTAGGGACCACTTTCGTCGGTGTCAGCAACCTGATTGCGCTATCAGGGATGCATGTGCGTTTCGTCGATCGCAATCCGTTCGAACTGACGCTCGAGGACATCGAGCAGCATCTCACCGACGACGTCGGCTGCCTGTACCTCAACTCCCCGCACAACCCGACCGGGGAGTACTTCGACCAACAGGTCATGGGGAACATCGGCCGGTGGGTCGACGCGCTGGGACTCAGCTGCGTCGTCGACGCGGTCTACGACTCGTACTTCTTCGATGGCGGCACGCCGTCGCTGCCACCAGGTTTGGGCACCGCTGATCATCTTTACTTCGTGTGCTCCATGTCGAAGAACTTCGGGCTGCCCGGAGCCCGGATCGGCTGGCTCGCGTCGAGCCCGCGCAACGTGCGGACGGCGCTGTACTGGCTGGAGAACGAGAACGTCTCGGTGTCCTCGGTGTCGCAGGAACTGGCGGCTATGGCCTTGGCGCAAGGCAACGCCCCCTTGCTCCAGTCCATGACGATCGTGCGCTCGCGCGTGCTGGCGTTTTTGCAGCAAGCGTTCGGTCTACCATGCATCCCTCCGGCCGGCACGCAGATGGTCCTGCGGCTGCCCGTCGGCGATGTCGAGCACTTTGCCGATTACGCGCTCAACCAACACGAGCTGGTGCTCGCCACGTCGAGCAATTACGCCGGTTTTCGCCGGGAGTTCATCCGCCTGCCTTTCTCCTACCTGCCGGAGCACACCGACCGCGCCTTGCGGCGGCTCGAATTGGCCCTTCACGCGTACCAGGACATCAGCCTCCGGCATGAGCACGACCATCTACGATTTGCATAACAGGACAGCCATCGTGACCGGCGGCTCCAGCGGCATTGGCGCGGGTATCGCCCAGCGCTTGCACGAGGCGGGCGCGCGCGTGGTGATCTGGGATCTTTCGACGGGTATCGACGTCACCGACGTGCATGCCGTCGACGCCGCCGCCGGTCGCGTCGCCGCCGAGTTCGGCGGCATCGACATCCTCGTCAACTGTGCAGGCATCATCGGGCTCAACGGTCCGCTCTGGGAATACGACGTGCAGGAGTGGCGACGCGTCATCGACGTCGATCTCCATGGCACGTTCATCCCGTGTCGGGCCTGCATACCCCACATGCTGACGCGCGACCGGGGCCGCATCGTCAATCTCGGCTCCATCGCGGGCAAGGAAGGAAATGCCAACGCCGCCGCGTACTCGGCGGCCAAGGCTGGCGTGCTGGCGCTGACCAAGTCGCTTGGCAAGGAGCTGGCGCACACGGGCATCCGCGTCAACGCGATCGCGCCCGCGATGGTCCGCACGGCGCTTTTCGAGCAGATGAGCGAGGAATACATGCAGCGGATGATCGCCAAGATTCCCCTGGGGCGTCCTGGCGAGATCGACGAAATCGCAGCACTGTGCCTGTGGTTGTGCTCGGACGAATGCACGTTTTCGACCGGCGCCGTCTTCGATGCGTCCGGCGGGCGCGCGGTCTATTGAACCAAGGATGCCATATGCGCCAAACGAATCGAGTCGCGGTCATCACGGGTGGATCCTCCGGCATGGGGGCCGCGTGCGCCAGGGAATTCGCCGCAGCCGGCTACCGCGTGGTCATCGCGGGACGGACGGCATCCAAAGCCCAGCAGGTCGCGGCGCAGATCGGCGGCGACGAGCCGCTGGTAGGTGATGTCGGCGATCCGGTGTTCTGCCGGCACATCATCGGCACGGCGATGTCCCGTCACGGACGGGTCGACGCACTTGTCAACGCGGCCGGCATCATCGCCCGCGCGGGCGCGGTCGCCACAACCGACGAGCAGTGGAAGCGCGTGCTCGACGTAAACCTGGGCGGCGTGTTCTATACGTGCCGGGCGGTGCTGCCGATCATGAAACAGCAGGGTGGGGGCGTCATCGTCAACTTCGGATCGATCTGGGGCGACGTCGCCGCCGCGGGCGTGGCGGCCTACTGCGCTTCCAAGGGCGCCGTCCACAACCTGACCCGCGCCATGGCGTTGGAGCATGTCAAGGACGGCATCCGCATCAACACGATCGCGCCGGGCGAAGTCAACACGCCGATGCTGCAGTCGGAACGCAAGGAACGCGTGACGCAGGCGCTGCTCGACGGCATCGCGCAGACCGTCCCCATGGGCCGCCTGGCCGATCCCGCCGAGATCGCGCGCGTGGTGTTGTTCATGGCCTCCGACGCGGCGAGCTATATGACCGGATCGACCATCACCGTCGACGCCGCCTTTACGGCCCGCTGACGCGGGCCCATACGGCCCGGAGCACCCGCGCCAGGCTGGCGACATGGGCCGATTCCAGCATCGTCGCATGGTTGCCGGCAACGCGATGCACGTGTTGCGCTGGCGCCCATGGCAGCCACGTGTCCGAATCCGCAGCCGTGCGCTCGGCCCACACCAAATCGATCGCGTGGGGATAGCGCTGGGGTGGCAGGTAGGTTGTTCTCAGGTTGCTGGCGAACACGGCGAAGATCATCGCCAACTCGTCCGGATCGGCCTGGGCGCGTCGACCCAGCACCTGCAGCTGCGCATCGAGGGCGCGACTGGCGAAGTCCGCGGCTCGCAGGTTGAGCGGTCGACCCAGGTGAAGCTCGAACAGGCTTGCCAACTCCAGCAACGCATCGACGTCCGAGTATTCCCGCTGCCGTCGCCCCGGTGCATCCGAATCCACGATGACGACCGACGCGGCGCTCGCGCGTCGCGCCATCTCGAATGCCACCCATCCCCCGAACGAGTGTCCCACCAGGTGATATGGACCCTGCGGGTACACGCTGCGCAGTTCGCCGAGATATTCTATGGCCGCTTCCTCCACCGTGGCGTGGGGAGACCGCTCGTCCAACATGCCCGGAGGCATGAAGGCGTGCACGGTGTATTCCACTCCCAGTGCGCCGCACAACGGCGCGAACGACATCGCGGTGTTGCCTGCACCCGGCACACAAAACACGGGGGGGTGGCGCGTGGCGCCCGTCTGCAACGTGAGGAACACGGCTATTTTTTGAGGACAGGCATGCAGCATTTCAGTCCAGTGGCCTGATTTGCCAAATCGTGGCGGCAGTTATTGCCCACAAGGAATGAGGATGCCCGCAGCGTCATGTGTCTTTCCTTGAAACAAAACCATTTCCTCGAAGAGGATCACCGGCATCCGCGTCATTTTGATGACACTTCGGCGTCACGAAAGTGCCGCCGCCCTATGGAATGATCGGGTTTGGAAAATAAGGAGATCTGCGCAATATGTCCTGCTGGCGCTGCTGCGGCTTTCTCCTGGTTGTCATTGTCGCGTCTCCCGTGCATGCGCAGCGCGCCGACGACAATGCGGTGACCGCCGTCGAAGATGCTTTCGGTGCGACGGTCGGTACCGAAACCATCGGTCTGTATGACGAAAGCCAGGTGCGTGGCTTCTCGCCAGTCGTCGCCGGCAACGTTCGCATCGAAGGGCTGTACATGGATCGTCAGGGCATCCTGCCGGCGCCGCTGGTGGAAGGCTCCACGATCCGTGTTGGTTTAGCCGCGCAGAGTTTCCCGTTTCGGGCGCCCACCGGGATCGTCGACTACAAACTCCACGAAGCGGGCAACGAACGTATCGTGAGCATCGTCGGCGCGCTCAATGCCTACGATTCGCCCTTCATCGAAGTAGGCAGCAAATTGCCGATCGTGCGTGATCGGTTGAGCGTCGCCGCCGGCGCGTCGTATTCGTACGAGAAATATCTCGATGGTGCAAGCGCGCCTTACTGGCGTGCGGCCATCGTACCCCGTTGGCATCCCACCGACGCTATCGAGGTGATTCCGTTCTGGAGCATCAATCGGGGCGACGACGAGGAGGTCGCCGCGCTGGTGAATACGAGCGGAAACTATTTGCCTCCCGAACCATCGCGACGTCCTTATTTTGGCCAGCCTTGGGCGCAGAACGAGACCTGGAGCACCAACTATGGATTGATCACGAAAGCCCGGATCGGGTCCAACTGGGCTATCGCGGCCGGCATGTTCAAATCGGTCTATGACGTCAAGAAAGGATTTTCCGAACTCTACAACGACACCACTCCCGATGGCATGACCCATGAATTGGTTATCGCCGATCCTCAGCAACGCTACGCCTCGACCAGCGGCGAACTGCGTGCATCGAGGAGTTTCACGGAAGGGCCGCGTCTGCATGTCGTCTACGCATCCGTGCGCGAGCGGAAGCAGGAGAACCGGTACGGAGGCTCGACCGAGCCGTTCGATTTCGGCGTGCATCGATTGGGGGTGCAGGTCGTGCAGCCCCGGCCCGAGCGCTTCGATTTCGGCGAGCGGACGCGCGATAGCGTCGATCAATCCACGTTGGGGCTTGCGTACGAAGGACGATGGAAAGGAGTGGGGGAGCTCAGCCTCGGCGTGCAGCGGGTCGATTACGAGAAACGCGTCGACCAACCCAACGCCCCTCGCGTCACCCGGCGTGACGCGCCCTGGCTGGCCAACGGCACGCTATCGGCGCACCTGTCGCAGCGCTTGACGTTGTATGGCGGCTACGTGCGAGGGCTGGAGGAGAACGGCATCGCTCCAAACGGTGCGGTGAATCGCAACGAAGCCCTGCCTGCCATTCGCTCCCGGGAGATGGACGCGGGGCTGTCCTGGGCGGTTGCCTCCGACCTGAAACTCATCGCCGGCGTCTTCAATATCGAGAAGCCCTATTACGCCATCAACCCGCAGGGTCTCTATACCTCGTTGGGCGAGGTACGTCATCGCGGCGTCGAGCTGAGCCTTTCTGGCACGCCGATCGACTCGTTGAACGTGGTCGCCGGTGCGGTGTTGATGAGTCCTCGCGTTTCCGGCGAACTGGAAGGCAACAGGCCGATCGGACAAACCGATCGCACGCTGCGGCTGAACCTCGAATATCGTCCACCGCTGTGGTCCGGCCTGGCGGTGGACTTCGCGGCGGTGAACTACGGTGATCGCACGGCCTCGCTCGATGGCGTGAACAAGGTGCCCGGTTATACGTTGCTGGACCTGGGCTTTCGGTATCGTTTGAAGTGGGGCGCCGCACCGGCCACGCTGCGTGTCCTGGCTCAGAACCTCACCGATGAGTTCGCGTGGGGCGTGTTTGGGCCTAACAACTTCTTGCTGACCGACGGCCGTCGCTATTCGGTGCAGCTCGCCATTGATCTTTATTAGGGCCTTTTAACACATCCCAAGCCCATCAACGACCAGGACGAAGCTAAGGAATCGGAGGAACATGACATCCAGCTTCTCCAAGCGTGAAAAAATCCAGCGGTCGCCTTTCAAGCGACGCAACAGCCCCTCCACTTCGTTGCGCCGCTTGTACATTTCCCGGTTGTACTCCCAAGGATCGACCCGATTGGACTTCGGCCGGACCACCGGCACGAAGCCAAGATCAAGCGCCAAGCTGCGCGGGCGTTCGGACCCGGCCGGCAGCGAACGCATGATCCAGCAGGTGGCGGCGATGACCGGGCTGGACCCGGTGTACGTGCGCCGTGCCGGCGGCCGCCTGCAGACCCACGCCTACCTGCGCGAGGTGTTCCGCGACAAGGGCCGGCTCGGCAGCCGCTACGACTCCAACGTGACCGCGTTCGATCCGTTTCCGAACGCGCCCGAGCAGCGCACCAACGATCCGCTGCTGGACAGCATCATCGCCCCGACCACCACCGCGATGGTGGATTTCGTGACCCGCGTGGTCGGCTGGAAGGTGGATGCGCGCTACCAGGCGCTGAACTACAACGTGAACAAGCTGTGGGACTGGAACGACGAACTGCGCAAGGGCTCGGTGACCGACCTGCGCCAGGCGGTGGCGATCGATCCCAAGCTGCGGGTGCTGATCGTGCATGGCTGGAACGACCTGTCGTGCCCGTTCATGGGCTCGGTGCTGACCGTGGACCAGATGCCGGTGATGGGCGGCGACCCGACCCGGGTGCAGGTCAAGAACTATCCGGGCGGGCACATGTTCTACAACCGCGCCGACAGCCAGCGCGCGCTGCGCAGGGATGTGATGGGGATGTATCGCGCTAACTGATCCGGACTCGGGACTCGTAGCATCGCGAACGAAGCTTTACCGATTTCCGTTCTTCGAGTCCCGAGTCCCCGCGGTCCCGAGTCCCGAAAACTCACACCCAGCCGAACAGCGCGAACACCTGAAAGATCAAGTACGCCACCCCGGCGGCGGCCGGAATGGTCAGGATCCAGGCCCAGACGATGCGCTCGATCACGCCGAAGCGCAGCGAGCGCGGGTTCTTGGCGAAGCCCACGCCCATGATCGCGGTGGAGATGCTGTGAGTGGTGGACACCGGCATGCCGAAGTGCGCGGCCAGGGTCAGGATCGTCGCCGAGCTGGTTTCCGCGGCGAAGCCGTGGATCGGATCCAGCTTGACCATCTTGTGGCCCAACGTCTTGATGATCTTCCAGCCGCCGGAGGCGGTGCCGGCGGCCATCACCACCGCACAGGTCAGCACGATCCAGGTGGCGATGCCCTGGCTCTGGCTGGCGGCAGGATGCAGGAACGCCAGCCACGCCGGCAGGTCGTCCAGCGCGCCGGTGCTCTGCGCGCCGACCAGGGTCATGGCGATGATGCCCATGGTCTTCTGCGCGTCGTTATGGCCGTGCGCATAGCCCATGTAGGCGGCCGAGGCGATCTGCGCCTTGCCGAAGAAGGCATTGACCCAGCGCGGCCGCGCCAGCCGCCCGAGCGGGCCGCCGAGCCGGGCCAGCCCGGCGATCATCGCCCACAGCAGCAGCATCACCGCGATGCCGAGCAGGAAGCCGGCGATCGGCGAGGTGATCATCGGCACGAACACCTTCCACAGCAGGCCCTTGTTCCTGGCCCAGTCGCCCACGTTCTGCGACCAGATCAGCGCGTCCCAGTGGTTGCGCGCGGCGGCCAGGCCGGCGCCGCACAGGCCGCCGATCAGCGCGTGCGAGGACGAGGACGGCAGGCCCTTCCACCAGGTGATCAGGTTCCAGACGATGCCGCCGAGCAGCGCGCACAGGATCACCTGCGGGGTGACCACCACCACCTCGGTGTTGAGCAGGCCCGCGACGATGGTCATCGCCACCGCGGTCCCGGTCAGCGCGCCGATCAGGTTCATGCCGGCCGCCAGGATCACCGCCCAGCCGGGGCTGAGCACCTTGGTCGCGACCACGGTGGCGATGGAGTTGGCGGTGTCGTGGAAGCCGTTGATGAACTCGAACACGAGCGCGGCCAGGATCACGACCGGGACCAGCGTCAGCATCGCGCGGCCCTCGCGTCGGGGGTGCCGGCCGCGCCGGCGGGCGTGGCGGCACGGCCGCAGATGCAGCAGATCCGCACCTCGTCCATCACGAGTTCTTCAGCACGATCTGGTAGACCACCACGCCGGCCTCGCGGCAGCGGTCGATGGCCTTCTCCAGGATCTCGAAGAACTCCTTGAGCAGGAACATCTGCAGGTTGTCCAGGCGCCCGGAGTAGATGTCGCGGTACAGCTCCAGCATCAGCCGGTCGGCCTCGTTCTCCAGCGCGCGCAGCTTGTCGTTGTGCGCGCTCATCCGGTCCAGGTGCATGTTGCGCAGGTCGTGGACCATCTCCACCACCACTGCCGCGGCCTGTTCCAGCATCGCCGCGCGCGGGGCGAAATCGATGTGCTCCAGGTGCTGCACCGCCAGCGAATAGCGGTCGGCGAACTTCTCCACCTGCTTGGGGATCTTGTACAGCGCCGAGCCCAGCGCCTCGATGTCCTCGCGCTCGATCGGGGTCATGAAGCTGTCGACCAGCGCCTGGCCGATCTTGTCGGAGGCGGCGCGCTCGCGCAGCCGGGCTAGCTTGAAGGCGTCCAGCGCCGGTTGCCGGTCCGACTCGCGCATCATCGAATGCAGGGCCCTGGTGCTGTCGTAGGCGGCCTGCGCCGCTTCGTCGAGCAGGGTGTAGAACTGCTTGCCGGAGCCGAAGATGGTCTGCAACGAGAACATGAAACGCAATCCCGCCGTCGCGGGAGGGACGGCACCGGGGCTGAATTATGACCGTTTGTTGACAATATGGGGAACCCGACGACCGGCGCCGCCGCGCCTGCGGGGCGTGGACAGGTCGCCGCCCGGGTTTGCTACCATGCTGCCGCGCCGCCGCTAAGCGCACCCTATGGACGACCACCCCCGCCCCCCTCCGCGCCGCCACGGCGCCCATGTCCCCGCTTCCCTCGCCGCCAGGGAGCGCGCGCATGCTTGAACTGTTGATCGTTGTGGCCCTGGTGCTGCTGAACGGTTTCTTCGCGATGTCCGAGATGTCGCTGATGACCTCGCGCAAGAGCCGCCTGAAGCAGATGGCGCAAACCAGCACGCGCGCGGCCAAGGCGCTGGCGCTGGCCGAGAATCCGGAACACTTCCTGTCCACGGTGCAGATCGGCATCACCGCGATCGGCATCCTGACCGGCGTGTTCGGCGGCGACGCCATCGGCGAGGCGATCGCCACCAAGCTGCAGGCGCTGTTCCCGACGCTGGCGTCCACCTTCAGTCTGGTCGGGCAGCCGCAGCCGTACGCCGAGCTGATCGGCAAGACCCTGGCGATCGTGCTGATCACCTTCCTGACGCTGATCTTCGGCGAACTGGTGCCCAAGCGCATGGCGCTCGCCCATTCGGAGGTCATCGCCGGCTTCGTCGCGTTGCCGATGGGCTGGCTGGCCCGGATCGCCGCGCCGTTCGTGTGGGTGTTGTCGCACTCGACCCGGCTGGTGTTGCGCCTGCTCGGCCTGGGCAAGGAGGAAGCGGCGTCGGTGACCGAAGAGGAGATCCGCATGCTGGTGGCCGAGAGCCACGAGGCCGGCGTGATCGACAGCCACGAGCGCGACATGATGAACCGGGTCATGCGCCTGGGCGACCGTACCGCCGAGAGCTTGATGACCCCGCGCAACCGCATCGCCTGGCTCGACGCCAACGCCGAGCCCGCGCGCAATTTCCAGGCGATGCGCGAACACGAGTTCTCGCGCTACCCGGTATACCGCGGCAGCGACCAGGACATCGCCGGCGTGCTGGAGGTGAAATCGCTGGTGACGCGCATGGACGGCAACGCCACCCACCTGTTCCAGAGCCTGCGCGACACCCTGTTCGTCTCCGAATCCACCCATGCGATGAAGCTGCTGGAGATCTTCCGCGAGGAGCAGCAGTCGATGGCGCTGGTGGTGGACGAATACGGCGAGATCCAGGGCCTGGTCACGATCAGCGACCTGATGGGCGCGGTGGTCGGCCGCCTGCAGTCGGTGGACAACCCCGACGAGGACGCGCTGGTGGTGACCCGCGCCGACGGTTCGCTGCTGATCGACGGCTCGCTGGCGATCGAGGACCTGCGCGAGCTGCTCGGCGGCGCCGAACTGCCCAACGCCGAGGAAGGCGACTACAACACCCTGGCCGGCCTGTGCATCTATTACTTCGGCCGCATCCCGCACGCCGGCGAGTTCTTCGACTGGGCCGGCTGGCGCATCGAGATCGTCGACCTGGACGGCGCGCGCGTGGACAAGCTGCTGCTGAGCAAGCTGCAGGACGAGAACAGCGATGACATCACCGGGTGAGGCACCCGACGCGCACCGCGGCGACGGCTACAGCGCCGAGGGCATCCGCGCCCTGCTCGACAGCTTCCTCCTCGGCGATCCGGACGAGCAGCTGCGGCTGCGGCTGATCCTGGCCAACCTGCAGCAAAGCGCGTTCGGCGTGTTCCTGTTCGTGGCGATCCTGCCGGCGTTCCTGCCGGTGCCGGGCCTGGCCGGCGGCCTCAGCGGGCCGCTGGTGATCCTGATCGGCGTGCAGATGCTGCTTGGCCTGCGCAAGCCCTGGCTGCCGCGCTTCATCGGCGAACGCGGCCCGCGCCGGCGCACCATGCAACGCTTCGTCGCCCGCATCGTGCCGTGGTTGCGGCGGCTGGACAAGCTGCTCAAGCCGCGCCTGCCCGCGCTGGTGGAGACGCTGCCGGCGCAGGCGTTCAGCGGCCTGCTGCTGGTGGTGCTGGGGATCCTGCTGTCGCTGCCGATCCCGTTCACCAACTATGCGTTCGGCGCGATGCTGCTGTTGTTCTCGCTGGCGCTGCTGGAACGCGATGGCGGCCTGATGCTGGTGTCGTGGCTGGGCGGCATCGCGGTGGCGGTCGGCCTGGGCCTGGCCTCGGACCAGGTGGTCGACCTGGGCCGCGACTGGCTGCGCGCCGTACGCTAACGCGCTTTCGATCCAAGCGATGTCACTTGTGGAGCGATTTCAGTCGCGACGAGCTTTACAGGTAGAGCCATTCGCGACTGATGGCCCCAGGCCACCCGGAGTGGCTCCCACAACACTCCGCTAGCTGCAAATACCCGAGTCGGAAATGCGCTAGCGGCGGCCACCGGCATCGCCGGCGCCGGAACGCGGCGGGCCGTTACCGGTTGGCGCCCGCATCGCACTCGACCGCGAACCCGCCGCTCATGTCGGCCGGGCGTCCCTGCGCGCCACAGCCGCCATACGCGCCATCGCCGCCACAGTAATGAGGGCCGTGAACGCCGCCGCGCGGGCGCTCCAGGGCTTTCGTCAGCTGCCGCAAAGCCGCTTCCAGCCCGCACGCGTGCGGCGCGGACGAATGGTGTCCGTTCATTGCATGTTCCCCGTGTGTGCTTGCGTCGGCCGGGCCGCATGGCCGCATGGCCGCGCCGAAAGCGGGGCGAGCCGCGAGACGATCACATGCGCAGCAAAATCCATGGCATGCGAAATCGTCTCGCATTCGGGATGGGTCTCCCGCATGGGCCGTGGCGGCCGCGCTGCGTGCGCACGCTGCATCAGGCCGCGACGGCCCGCGTCCACGCGTCGGCGGCGATCGCGAATGAATGCAGCCGCGCCGCGTGGTCGTAGATATTGGCGGTCAGCAACAGCTCGTCGGGCCGGTGGCGGGCGACGAACTCGGCCATGCCGCGCGCGACCTCGGCCGGATCGCCGAGCACGGTGCAGGCCAGTGCGCGCTCCAGGCCCGCCTTCTCGTGCGGTTGCCAGAACGCCTCGATGTCGTCGATCGGCGGCGGGATCAGGCCGGGACGGCCGCGGCGCAGGTTGACGAAGCTCTGCTGCTGAGTGGTGAACAGGCGCCGCGCCGCGGCACTGGAGTCGGCGCCGACCACGTTCAGCGCCAGCACCGCGTAGGCGTCGCGCAGGCGCGCCGAAGGGCGGAACTCGCGCCGGTAGACCGCCAGCGCCTCGTCCATCGCGTCCGGGGCAAAGTGCGAGGCGAACGCGAACGGCAACCCCAACGTCGCGGCCAGGCGCGCGCTGAACAGGCTGGAGCCGAGCAGCCACACCGGCAGCTCGATGCCGGCGCCGGGCACCGCGCGCACCGCTTGCCCCGGCTCGGCCGGCTCGAAGTAGCGCAGCAATTCGCCGACGTCGTGCGGGAACTGGTCGGCGCTGTCGAAATAGCGGCGCAACGCCCGCGCCGTGGCCTGGTCGGTGCCGGGCGCGCGGCCCAGGCCCAGGTCGATGCGCCCCGGATACAGCGAGGCCAGCGTACCGAACTGCTCGGCCACCTGCAGCGGCGCGTGGTTGGGCAGCATGATGCCGCCGGCGCCGACTCGGATCCGGCGGGTACCGCCGGCCACATGCCCGATCAGCACCGCGGTGGCGGCGCTGGCGATGCCCGGCATGTTGTGGTGTTCGGCCAGCCAGTAGCGGTGGTAGCCCCAGCGCTCGGCGTGCTGCGCCAGGTCCAGCATATTGGCGAACGCCTGGGCGGCGTCGCTGCCTTCGCAGACCGGGGCGAGATCGAGGATGGAGATCGGCATCATGGGGCGGAATTCCTGCAGGCGATGCGACCGAACTGGGGGCGCTGCGCGGCGATTGCAGCGGCCGGCGCCGGAACGCTGATTTGCAGCCGCGGTGGTGGCCGCACGCCGCGCCGGCATGTCGGCATCCGCCGCTCGGACGGCCACACCGGCTGCACGGCGCCCTGGCTAGGCTGACCATGCCGCCCTGCCCGTGTTCGCCGCCATGCCCCTGATCCCGACACCGACCGCTCCTGCCGCCCTGCCGCTGCGTGATCGCGTGATACTGGTCAGCGGCGGCGCGCAGGGCATCGGCCGCGGCGTGGTGCAGGCGGTGCTCGGCGCCGGCGGCCAGGTCGCGATCGGCGACTTGGACGCCGCCGCCGGACGCGCCTGCCTGGCCGAACTGGACGCCGGCGAGCGCGTGTCGTTCCGGCGTCTGGACGTGGCCGCCGAGGCCGGCGTGCGCCGCTTCGTCGGCGCCGCGCTGGCCCGCTTCGGCCGCATCGACGGCCTGGTCAACAATGCCGGCATCGCCGACGCGCACAGCGGCCCGCTGGAGCGCCTGCCGCTGCGCGAATGGAACCGCCGGCTGGGCGCGAGCCTGGGCGGCGCGTTCCTGTGCAGCAAGCATGCGCTGCCGGCGCTGCGCGACAGCGCCGGCGGCGGCGCGATCGTCAACATCGCCTCGACCCGCGCCCGCCAATCGGAGCCGGACAGCGAAGCCTATGCGGCGGCGAAAGGCGGCCTGCTCGCCTTCACCCATGCGCTGGCGATCAGTGCCGGGCCGGCGGTGCGGGTCAACTGCATCAGTCCCGGCTGGATCGCCACCGACGCCTGGCGCAAGTCGAGCGCGCGGCGCAAGCCGGCGCTGTCGCGGCAGGACCATGCGCAGCATCCGGCCGGGCGCGTCGGCACCCCGCAGGACATCGGCGCACTGGCGGTCTATTTGCTGTCGGCCGACGCCGGCTTCGTCACCGGCCAGGACTTCGTCGTCGATGGCGGGATGACGCGCAAGATGCAGTATGTCTGAGGCGCCGGGATTGGAGATTCGGGATTGGATCGGCGCAGTGTTGCCGCGGCTGCGGATGCGACAAGATGACGCGGGTGGCGGCCGGCACCGGGGCGCCTGGGTTGTTCTTGATGCGCAGAACCGATCGCCGGCTGGAACGCCGCGTCTGCGGCGATCGCCGCTGCGATCAACCGGTTGCACGCAAGGTGGCCGGATCCGCGGGGTCCACCAGCGGCTGCAGTTGCGGATCCAGCGCCACGCGTTGGTCGAACACGAAGCAACGGCCGTCGTAGCCTTCGCCACCCACCTCCTCGAAGTAGCCGAGGATGCCACCGTCCAGCTGCAGCACGTTGTCCATGCCGTTCGCGCGCATCCACAGCGCCGCCTTCTCGCAGCGGATGCCGCCGGTGCAGAAGCTGACCACGGTGGCGTCGGCCAGTGCGGCGCGATGCGGCGCCAGCGCCTCGGGCAGATCGGTGAACTTGACGATCGGCAAGGTCAGCGCGCCGGCAAACGTGCCGTAGGCCACTTCCTGCGCGTTGCGCGTGTCCAGCAGCACCACGCGGCGGCCGCCGTCGTCGTGGCCCTGGCGCAGCCAGCGCCGCAGCGTCGCCGGCGCCACCGCCGGCGCGCGTTCGGCGTCCAGCGGCGAAGCGGCATCGCGGCGGAAACCGATGATCTCCGGCTTGACCTTGGTCTTCAGCCGCGCGAACGGCTGCTGCGTGCTGGCGCTGGTCTTGACCCGCAGCCCGGCGAAGCGCGGGTCGGCGCGCAGCTGCGCGTAGAAATCGTCGATCGCCGCCGGCGCGCCGGCCAGGAACAGGTTGATGCCCTCGCCCGCGACCAGGAGGGTGCCGCGCAGGGCGCCGGCCTGCGCCCGCGCCTGCAACCGCGCGGCGAGCGCGTCGGGATCGGCGATGGCGACGAAGTGGTAGGCGGCGGTATTGGCGATCATCCGCGCAGTTTAGCGTGCGCCGCGCCGCTCAGCCGCGCAGCAGGAAGAACGGCAGCAGCACCAGCGAAGCGACCAGCAGCATGCCCAGCAGCGTCGCCAGCACGAACAGCGGGCGCCGCCGCAGCAGCGTGGCGAAGGTCTCGGCGCTGCCATCGCGCAACGCCGCGGCACGCTCGGCGCGGGCGCGCTCGCCGCGTTGCGCCTGGTAGCCGGCCAGCAGCGCCTTGGCCCGCGCCTGCTCGGCGTCCTCGCGCAGCCACACGCCGCCGGCGGAGATGCCGAAGGTGCCGGGACGGGTCTCGTAGTAGTCGATGCGTGCGCCATCGAGCAGCGAGCGCACCTCGGCGAGTTCGTCGTCGGGGACGTTGCGCAGGTTGAGCAGCAGTTTGGCCATGCGCCGATGATAGCCGCTGCGGCGATGCGCTACCCTTGCACGCCCTGTTCGCCATGGATGCCCGCATGCGCCGTGCCCTGCTGCTGTTGAGCCTGTCGTTGCCGGTCTGGCTGTTGGGCGGCTGCACGCCGCCCGGTCCGCCGCCCGGCGGCAGCATCGCCGCGTTCCAGGTGATCGACGAGCGCGTCGGCAGCGGCGCCGAGGCACGCCCCGGCAGCCAGGTGACCGTGCACTACACCGGTTGGCTGTACGACGAGAAGGCCAAGGACCGGCGCGGCGAGAAGTTCGACGCCTCGGCCGACCATGGCCAGCCCTTCAGCTTCGCCCTCGGCGGCGGCCAGGTGATCCGCGGCTGGGACGAAGGCGTGGCCGGCATGCGCGTGGGCGGCAAGCGCAGGTTGATGATCCCGGCCGAGTACGGCTACGGCGCCAGCGGCGCGGGCGGGGTGATTCCGCCCGGCGCCTCGCTGGTGTTCGAGGTCGAACTGCTCGACGTCACGCCGCGTTGAGCCGTCGCCGCCGATGCCCGCCAGCACGCTCGCCGCCGCCGTGCGCGGCCGCATCGCCATCGTCGGCGGCGGTCCGGCCGGGCTGATGGCCGCCGAGACCGCGCGCGCGGCCGGCGCCGAGGTCGACGTGTACGAGGGCAAGGGCTCGGTCGGGCGCAAGTTCCTGATCGCCGGCAAGGGCGGGCTCAACCTGACCCACTCCGATCCGTTCGCGCTGTTCGTGTCGCGCTACCGCGAGCGCGCCGCGCAGGTCGGCGACTGGCTGGCCGACTTCGACGCCGATGCGCTGCGCGCCTGGGCGCAGGTACTGGGCGTGGGCACCTACGTCGGCAGTTCCGGCCGCGTGTTCCCGCTGGACCGCAAGGCCGCGCCACTGCTGCGCGGCTGGGTGCGGCGGCTGAAGGAGGCCGGGGTGCGCTTCCACGTGCAGCAGCGCTGGCAAGGCTGGGACAGCGACGGCGCGCTGCGCTTGGAAAGCGCCGACGGCGAACGCCCGGTGCATGCCGATGCCTGCGTGCTGGCGCTGGGCGGCGGCAGCTGGCCGCAGCTCGGTGCCGACGGCGCCTGGCAGGACACGCTGCGCGCGCGCGGCGTCGACGTCGCGCCGCTGCAGCCGGCCAACTGCGGCTTCGATATCGACTGGAGCGCGCATTTCCGCGAACGCCATGCCGGCGCGCCGCTGAAACCGGTGGTCGCGCACTGGCACGATGCGCATGGCCACGCACGGTCCCTGCAGGGCGAATGCGTGGTCGGCGAACACGGCATCGAAGGCAGCCTGGTCTATGCGCTGTCGGCGGACCTGCGCGAGGCCATTGCCGCACACGGCCCGAGCACGCTGTGGCTGGATCTGGCGCCGGGCCGCGAGCTGGCACGGCTGCACGCCGAGCTGGGCAAGCCACGCGGCGGGCGCAGCTTCGGCGAACACCTGCGGCGCCAGGCCGGCATCGACGGGGCCAAGGCGGCGCTGCTGTTCGAGGTAATGGGCAAGCAGGCCGGGCAGGATCCGGCAGCCGCGGCGGCCATGCTGAAACGGCTGCCGCTGACCCTGCTGCGCCCGCGTCCGCTGGCCGAGGCGATCAGCAGCGCCGGCGGCGTGCGGCTGGAGGCGCTGGACCCGGCATTGATGCTGCACGCCCTGCCCGGCACCTTCTGCGCCGGCGAAATGCTCGACTGGGAAGCGCCCACCGGCGGCTACCTGCTGAGCGCCTGTTTCGCCAGCGGCCTGCGCGCCGGGCGCGGCGCGGTGGCCTGGCTGCAGCGCGGCGCCGGCTGAGCGGCGGCGCCGCCGCGCGCGTGGTCTCGCGCTCGACGCTGACCTCGCGCATCACGCAGACCGCGCCGAGCGACTGCCCGGCGGCATGGCCCAGGCTGCCGTAGAGGTGGCCGCCACGGCCAGGCAGGGGCATGCCGGCATAGGAGCGGATATGCGGCGGCCCCTGCACCAGCGGATTGCCGGCAAAGCGCGGATGCAACGCATCGGCCCCCTCCGACAACTGCGGCGACAGCTAGAGCATTTCCGACTCGGGTATTTGCAGCCAGCGGAGTGTTGTGGGAGCGACTCCGGGTGGCATCGCTTGGATCGAAAGTGCTCTAGCGCCAAGGAACTGGTCCAGCGCCTCGAACGCCAGGCCGCCCACGACCCCCTTCACAAGCGGCCCTTCATCTGGACGGCTACCGCTCGATCCATCCTCGACAAGGTCGAACGACTCTGTAAAGTCATTTCAGGGACGGAACAGGTAACAATCCCCCGGCAAAGCCGAGGGCATTCGTAATGTGAGCCGCTCAAAGCGGCTGGCGGGGGCGCTAACGCGCCTCCCTTGAATGGCGCCACCTGAAGGTGACTGGCTTATCGCAGCAACTGCAACTGATCGAGCCGGTCATCCTCCTTCTCCTGATTGCGCACGTCCTCCCGGACCTCCGCTTCATCCCGACCTACCGTCGATACAAAGTAGCCTCTGGCCCAGAAGTGCCGACCCACGACGTTCCGTTTACGCTCGGCATACCCCCCTGCCAGATGGATCGCGCGCTTGCCCTTGATGTAGCCCACCACCGGCGACACCGCCAGCTTCGCCGAATCCGCAACATCCTGTGCACGCGATCGGGCATCCTGGCTGTGACTTAGAACTTATCCGAATTGTTAAACTTCTGATCCGAGCCGCAGAGAACGCGGCGGCGGATCGGGACCATGGCTAAGCGCGTCGAATCGTGGGTCGTGGCCGATGACGTCTGGGAACGGGTTGAGCCGCTGATGCCGCTGCGCTTGGCGGCGCACCGGGTATCTGGTCGCAAGCCAGGAGCGGGCCGACCACCGAAGCCGGCGCGGCAGGTGTTGGAGGCCGTCGTCCATGGGCTGCGCACCGGCGGCCAGTGGAAGGCGCTGCCCAAGGAGCGCTTGGCTAGCGCAAGTGCCATCCACCAACGCTTCCTGGAGTGGGCGGCGGCGGGCTTCTTCGACGCGTTGTGGAAAGGGCTGGCCGAGTACGACCAGATGGCGGGCATTGCCTGGCGCTGGCAGGGCGTCGACGGCGCGATGATGAAGGCGCCATTGGCTCAAGAAACCGTCGGCCCGAATCGGATGGATCGGGGGAAAAACGGGCAGCAAGCGACAGCTGCGGGTGGCCGGGCGTGGCGTCGGGTTGTCGCTCGTGGTGAGCGGGGCCAACGTTCATGACGGCAAGGCGCTTGATGGCGTCCTCGGCGCCATCGCCGTCAGGCGCAAGGATCGGCCGCATCGGCCAAACAAGCATCCGTGCGCCGACGCGGGCGACCGCGGCGTGCCGCATCTGCGCACCATCGAGCGCCACGGCGACATTCCCCATGTCCTCGATCGCCGCAAAGCGGCCGATGACAAGCGGGGTGACCCGAAGAAAAAGGCCCGACGGCGGGGGGCGAGGTCTGCCATGGCGGGTTCAACCGCTCCGGCAAGCTGCTCGTTCGGTACGAGAAGCTCGAGCGCAGCGTCGTCGCTCTCAACCATCAGGACCACGTCGCCGATGACGGTGCAGGCCGGGTCCACGTAGACGCGTGCGCCCAGCTGCGGCGTCTTGTCAAGGAACGGGCGGATCGGGTTCACGGCAGTCTCCGGCGATCGGGCCGGGCATGCGCCAGATCGCCGCGCGCGCCGATGATAGCGCCTGCCCATCAAGGACCCGCACGACCCGGACCAACGGCTCCCCCGCTTTTCCGGGTCCCCGGTCCCCGGTCCCGAGTCCCGCTCGCCGCGGCCATTATCGCGCTCCGCAAGGGACCGGTCCGGGTCGATACAATTTACGGATAAGTTATTGGACTCTAATGCCTGTCCATTTCCGATTCTCCGATCGTGTGCTTGGCGGCTCACAACCGCCGTCTCCGCGATGGACTCCTGTAAACGGCAAACGGCTACTGCCACCCCGGCAAGGCCGGGGGAACTCCCTTGGGGGTGAGGGCCCGCAAACGCGCCTCGGCGCGGGCCAGGTCCTCCGGCGTGTCCACCCCGGGCGGGAACGGCGCCGGCGACAGCGCCACCGCAATGCGGAACCCCGCTTCCAGCACCCGCAGTTGCTCCAGCCACTCGACCTGCTCCAGCGGCCCCGGCGGCATCGCCGCGAAGCGGCGCAAGAAGCCTGCGCGATAGGCATAGATGCCGATGTGGCGCAGCCACGGACCCGGCGGCAGCTGCTCGCGCGAGGCGGCGAACGCGTCGCGATGCCACGGGATCGGCGCGCGGCTGAAGTACAGCGCGTCGCCGTGCGCGCTGCGCACCAGCTTGACCACGTTCGGGTCGAACAGGCTCTCGGCCGATTCGACCGGCGTCCCCAGCGTCGCCATCTCCGCTCCGCTGCCAGCCAGCGCCTGCGCCACCGCGACGATCCCGGCGACCGGCGCGAACGGCTCGTCGCCCTGCAGGTTGACCACCAGGGTGGCGTCGTCCCAGCCGGCGATGTCGGCGCATTCGGCCAGGCGATCGGTGCCGGACGCGTGCGCCGCCGAGGTCAGCGCCACGTGCACCCCGTCCAGGTCGGCCACCGCCGCGGCGATGCGCGGATCGTCCGCGGCCACCCAGACCTGCCGCGCACCGGCGGCGAGCGCACGGCGCGCCACGTGGCGGACCAGCGGCTCGCCGCCGAGCGCGCGCAGCGGCTTGCCGGGCAGGCGCGAGGCCGCATAGCGCGCCGGGATGGCGACCACGAACGGCGGCGCGGCGGCAGGCGCGGCGCTCATGCGCGGCGCCCGCCTGCCACGGCGGCCGGACGCCGGAATTCACGAAATCCAAACATGAAGCGATCTTCCTGTTGTCCGTCGAGCATAAGCGAAACGCGTCGCCGCTATTGGAGCGCGTCGCCGCTGCGCCCGCGCAGCTTGTCCAGCCGGTCGAGCAGGCCGATCCAGAACGCGGCCGGCAACTCGGCCACCAACGGCACGCTGAAGCACCAGTGGTTGACCAGCGCCGCGCACTTGACCGCGTCCTTCTCGGTCATCAGCACCGGCAACTCGCTGCCGAACGACAGGTCGGCGGCACGGTAGCGGTGATGGTCGGGAAACGCATGCGGCACCACACCGATGCCGTGGGCGCGCAGCATGTCGAAGAAGCGCTGCGGATGGGCGATGCCGGCGACGGCGTGCACGCGCTGCCCGGCGAAACTGCGCAAGGCGCGTGCGCGCCCGCCCTGCAGCGGCTGCGCGCTGTCGATGCGCAGGCGCATCGCCCACTCGCCGAAGCCGACCTCGACCTCGCCGGCGTCGCTGGCCCGGCCCAGGTTGATGACCCGGAAATCGCATTCGCGGCCGCGTGCGACCGGCTCGCGCAGCGGCCCGGCCGGCAACAGGCGTCCGTTGCCGTAGCGCCGGTGGCCGTCGACCACTTCGATCTCGACGTCGCGCTGCAGCCGGTAGTGCTGCAGGCCGTCGTCGCAGACCACGATGTCGCACCCGGCCTGCAGCAGCGCGCGCGCGGCGGCGACACGGTCGCGATCCACCCGCACCGGCGCGCCGGTCTTGTGTGCGATCAGCACCGGCTCGTCGCCGCCCAGTTTCGGCGTGGTGCCGGGCTCGATCCAGCGCGCGACCTGGTCCTGGCTGCGGCCGTAGCCGCGGGCGGCGACGCCGGGCGTCCAGCCGGCATCCTGCAGACGGCGCACCAGGGCGATGGTCAACGGTGTCTTGCCGGTGCCGCCGGCGGTGAGGTTGCCCACCACCACCACCGGCACCGAGATGCTGTAGCGCTTGCGCCAGCCGCGCCGGTACAACGCGCGGCGCAGGCCGATCGCCGCCGCATACAGCGGGGTCAGCAGCCGTGCGTACAGCGGCGGCGTGCCCTGGCGGTACCAGTAGCCAGGCGTGGTTGGCACGCGACCGCTCATCAGGTCTGCCTTTCGCGGAACTGCATGCTGTGCAGGTGGGCGTACAGGCCGCCCTGGGCGAGCAGCGCGTGGTGGGTGCCGCGCTCGACGATGCGGCCTTGGTCCATCACCAGCACCTGGTCGGCATGTTCGATGGTGGACAGCCGGTGTGCGATGACCAGGGTGGTGCGCGCGGGCATCAACCGGTGCAGCGCGTCCTGCACCAGCCGCTCCGATTCGTTGTCCAGCGCCGCGGTGGCTTCGTCGAGGATCAGGATCGGCGCATCGCGCAGGATCGCGCGGGCGATCGCCAGGCGCTGGCGCTGGCCGCCGGACAGCAGCGCGCCGTTCTCGCCGACCGGGGTGCACAGCTGCAGCGGCAGCCGCTCGATGAACTCCCAGGCATTGGCCGCCTCGGCCGCGGCGCGGATGTGCGCGACGCGGGCCTCGGTGCCGTAGGCGATGTTGGCGGCGATGGTGTCGTCGAACAGCATCACTCGCTGCCCGACCAGCGCGATCTGCCGGCGCAGGTCGTGCAGGCGGTAGTCGTGCAGCGGCACCCCGTCCAGGGTGATGCCGCCGCCGCTGGGCTCGTAGAAGCGCGGTACCAGCCGCACCAGGCTGGTCTTGCCGCTGCCGGACCGGCCGACGATGGCGGTGACCGTTCCCGGCTTGGCGCTGAAGCTGATGTCGTCCAGCGCCAGGCCGCTGTCCTGACGATAGCGCAGCATCACCTTGTCGAACACCAGTTCGCCGCGGACGCGCTGCACCGATACGCTGCCGGTGTCGTGCTCCTGCGGCGTGTCCAGGATCGAGAACAGACGCTCGGCGGCGGCGACGCCGCGCGAGATCGAGGTCTGCACGCTGGTCAGCCGGCGCAGCGACGGGATGATCGCCATCATCGAGGTCATCAGCGCCATGAACTGGCCGGCGTTGAGGCGCCCGGCCAGCGCCTCGCGGGTGGCGACCCAGACGATCGCCGCCAGCGCCACCGCGGCCAGGAACTGGACCAGGCTGGAGGCCAGCGCGCGGGTGGTCTCGACCTTCATGTTCAGGCCCAGCATGCGGTTGGCCAGGGCCGCGTAGTGGCTGATCTCCAGGGACTGGGTGCCGTGCACCTTCACTTCCTGCTGCGCCCCCAGCGACTGCTCGGCGCGCTGCGCCATCGAGCCCATGCCGTCCTGGATGCCGCGGCTGATCTTGCGGTAGCGCTTGCCGACGTAGGACACGATGACCCCGATCAGCGGCGCCACCAGCAGCAGCGCCAGGGTCACCTTGACGCTCATCTGCAGCATCACCACCAGCATGCCGACGATGGTCAGGGTATCGGCCACCAGCGTCTTCAACGCGTCGGAGGCGGCCTGGGTGACCTGCTCGGTGTCGAAGTTCAGGCGGCTGACCATCACCGGCGTGGCCTCGACGTCGAAGTGCGACGACGGCAGGTGCAGGTATTTGGCCAGCACCTGCCCGCGCAGGTCGCGCACCACGCTGCGGCCGGTACGCGCCATGCAGTAGTCGCCGACGAAGGTGGCGCAGCTGCGCATCACGAACAGGCCCAGGATCGCCAGCGGCAGCAGCACCGCCATGCGCGGCTCGGGATTGACGAAGCCGCGGTTGACCAGCGGATCCATCAGCCGGGTGAAGAAATAGCCGGCGACGGCCTCGACCACCATCGCCACCACCGCAGCGCTCAGCATCGCCCAGTAGGCATGGGTATATCCGAGCAGCCGACGGTAGATCGGCCAGACCGGTGCCGACTTGGCGCTCACTGCTTGACTTCCGGCGCGGTGGCGATGGCGATGCGGCGGAAGCCAAGCTGACCCAGCGCGTCCTGCGCGGTGACCACGGCCTGGTAGGGCGTGCGCGCGTCGGCGCGCAGCAGCACCGGCTGCTCGCGGTCGTCGCCGGCGACCTGGGCGATGCTGCGCTTGACCGACTCCACGTCGGTGCGCAGCACTTCCTGGTCGTTGACGAAGTAGTGGCCATCGGCATTGACCAGCACGCTGAGCGCGCGCGGCGGCGCCGGGTTGTGCTGGTCGCTGGCGTTGGGCAATTGCAGTTGCAGCGTGGAACGGGCGTCGAAGGTGGTGGTCACGACAAAGAAGACGATCAGCACCAGGATGACGTCGATCAAGGGCACCAGGTCGATATGCGGCTCGTCCTGGACGCGGTCGTCGCGGATCCGCACCGGCTCAGCCCTTGGCCGCGACGGCGGCGCCCGCGCGCAGCGCCGGGCGTGCCGCGGCCGGCGCACTCTGGCCGTCTAGGGCGTCGCTCAGGGCGGTGGCCTCCTGCTCCATCTCGATGACGTAGCCGGCGATGCGGCTCTTGAAATAGCGGTGGAAGACCAGCGCCGGGACCGCGATGATCATGCCGGTGGCGGTGCACACCAGCGCCTTGCCGATGCCGCCGGCGAGCTGGTTCACGTCGCCGACGCCGTGCTCGAGGATACCCAGGAACATCTGGATCATGCCGACCACGGTGCCGAGCAGGCCGAGCAGCGGCCCAGCCGAGGCGACCGTGCCCAGTGCGTTCAGGAACCGTTCCATGCGGTGCACGACATGGCGGCCAGTGTCCTCGATGCGTTCGCGGACGATCTCGCGCGGCCGGTTGCGCACGTCCAGCCCGGCGGCGAGCAGTGCGCCCAGCGGCGAATTGCGCCGCAGCGACTCGATGTGGGTCGGGTCCAGCTTGCCGCGGGCGGCCCAGTCGCGCACTTCTTGGCCCAGCCCCGGCGGCAGCACCTCGCTACGGCGCAGGCTCCAGAACCGCTCCAGGACGATCGCCAGCGCGACCACGCCCAACAGCAGCAGTGGCGCCATCGGCCAGCCACCGGCCTTGACCAGTTCCCACACGTCGCAACCCTCCGGCACGCTCGGCCGCTCGTTCACTGGCCGATAGGATAGCAGCCGCCCGCGCCCGCTCCGCGGCATCCCACAGCCGCGCCCGCCACGGCCGCCGCTCGCGCAACTGCAAGCCGGCGCGTCCCAGCCATATCCGCAGCGCGCCGCTCTGCGCGGTGGTCGCGACCTCCGCCCCGGATGCTTGCCAGCGCGCCACCACCGCCGGCCGCGGATGGCCGAAGCGGTTGCCGTGGCCGGCCGAGATCAGCGCCAGCCGCGCGCCGGTGGCGGCAACGAAGTCCGGCTGCGAGGACGTGGCGCTGCCGTGATGCGGTACCAGCACCACGTCGGCGCGCAGGTCCTGCGGCGCCTGCCGCAGCAGGCGGCGCTCGACGGCTTGGCCGATATCGCCGCTCAGCAACATGGCGCCGTGGGCGCTTTCCACCCGAAGCACGCAACTGGACTCGTTGCGGCGATAGCGGAAGCCGGGCGTGGGATGCAGGTAGCGGAAACGTACCCCGTCCCACTCCCAGGCGGTTCTGGCCACGCACGGCCGGTCCACCCGCAGCGGCGCACCGTCCGGCGCTTCGGCCAGGCCGACCGGCAGCGCCGCGCGGACCGCTTCGAAGCCGCCGGCATGGTCGTAGTCGCCATGGCTGATCACCGTGCGGTCCAGCCGCGCCACGCCCAGCGCGTGCAGCGCCGGCACCACCACACGCTCGCCGGCGTCATAGCCATCCGCCACCGCCGGGCCGGCGTCGTACAGCAGTTGGTGCCGTGCGGTACGCACCAGCATCGACAACCCCTGCCCCACGTCCATCATCACCAGTTCCACCTCGCCCACGGCCGGCCGCTCCAGCGGCGGCCAGAACAGCGGCAACCACAGCAGGGCCGCCAGCGGCTTGCCCGGCACCGCGCGCGGCAGCAGCAGCCAGAACGCACCCAGCAGCGCCAGCGGCAGCGCCCAGTCGCGCGCCTCCGGCAACCACCACAGCGCGAAGCGGCTCTCGCCGAGCGTCGCGAACAGCGGCCAGGACAGGTCGAAGCAGGCCGCCGCCATGCGCCATGCCTAGCTCCCGGCACCGGCGTGCAGCGCCTCCAGAGCGGTGCCCAGCAGCGCCAGCGGCACCACCACCAGGCTCCACCATGGGATCGCCAGCAGGTTGGCGAACGGACCGGCCGCCGAGGCCTGCCCGAACAGCATCGTGCTCAGCGGTAGCAGGCCCAGCGTGGCCACGCCCTGCGCCGACAGGAACTCGCGCAGCTTGCCGCGCCAACCGGTGCCGGCGACCGGCATGCACCAGGCCAGCCAGGCCACGCCGAGGAAACTCAACCAGAACCCGGCCGACAGCACCGCCAGCGGATCGAAGGCCAGCATCACGATCGCCGCCAGCGCCAGCGCGTCGACCACCCGCACCGGCCGCCGCCACAGCCGCGCGGCCACCACCACCGCGATCATCAGCAAAGTGCGCACGGTTGGCAACGCCATCCCCGACAGCACGGTGTAGCCGCCGGCGCCGAGCAGCGCCAGCAAGGCCGCCGCCTGGTGCCGCGGCCAGTGCCGGCCCAGGCGCGGCCACAGCCGCCACAGGCCGCCGCCGAGCAGCGCGAACGCGCCGGCGACCAGGCCGACGTGGAAACCGGAAATGGCGATCAGGTGGGTCAGCCCGGCCGCGCGCAGGATGCGCCAGTCGCGCTCGTCCAGCATGCGCGTATCGCCGAGCGCCAGCGCCTGCACGTAGCGCGCCGATGTGCCCGGCACCGCCGCCGCGATCCGTGCCGACAGGCGTTCGCGCCAGGCGTCGATGCCACGCCCCGGCGCCAGCTCGACGGCCTGCTGCGGCGCGGCCACATAGCCGTTGCCGCTGATCCGCTGCGCCAGCGCATACGCCTCGGCATCGAAGCCGCCAGGATTGCTGAGCCCGCGCGGCGCGCGCAGGCGCACGTTCAGGCGCCAGCGCGCGCCGGCATGCACGGCGCTGCGCGGACCCGGTGCCTGCGCGCCGAACTCGTCGTACCAGGCCAGTTGCAGCAAGCGCCCGCGCAACGGCGCCGGCTGCGCGGCATCGGCGTCCACCCGGAACAGGAAGCGGGTGTGCCGTACCTCGGCCTGCGGCAATTCCACCACCTGCCCGCTCAGCGTCGCCACGCGCTTCTCCCAGTCGGCGGGCAGTTGCCGCGCCAGCACCAGACCGGCGGTCAGCCCCAACCATCCGCAGCCGATGGCAAACCCGCTCAGCCAGCGCCAGCGCGGCATGCCGGCGAACACTGCGATGCCGCCGAGCAACAGCGCCAGCGCCAGCGGCCACGGCGCCAACCGCGGCAGCCACAGCGCCGCCAGCACGCCGGCGGCCAGGCTGGCGGCGACGGCGATGCCGAACGGCGCGGCCATGGTCGCTTGCCCCGGTGGCGGCACGGCGGCAGCGGCGAGCGCAGAATCGGAGAACCGCTGCATGTGATCGCCACTCCTTGGCATGGACAGGACGCCGGTGCGTGATGGGCGCCGACTGCGGCAAGGCGGATCTCTAGAGCATTTTCGATGCTGGTATTTGCATCCAGCGCAGTGTTGTGGGAGCACTTGGATCGAAAATGCTCTAAGGACCGGCTTGCGGACAGATTCGCCTCTCCGTTCGGCGTCCGTTATCGGGCAAGCCCTGCGCGGCGAGTAGGAATTCGCCCCGGCGACCCCGCGCAGCACCACGAGGCGCGCAGCCGT
The DNA here is from genome assembly GCF_014236795.1 of Xanthomonas theicola. Taxonomy (NCBI): domain Bacteria; kingdom Pseudomonadati; phylum Pseudomonadota; class Gammaproteobacteria; order Lysobacterales; family Lysobacteraceae; genus Xanthomonas; species Xanthomonas theicola. The sequence continues at coordinate 2,731,777 of NZ_CP049017.1, forward strand.
GCGCTCGTCCACGGCCGTTACCCGAACAGGACAGGGACCCACGAACACGGTCGGCGACACGGCGCCTGGCGCCTGACGGCCGCGCACCATCCGAGGCGGCCGGCGCCGCTATGATGGATTCCGGTCCATCGACCGCCCCCGCCCCTGGAAATGGAAGGACATCATCCAGGCGCCGGAGTGGCGCGAGCCGGTTGCCGGGCCTCCGCGCAACCGCGTCTTCCCGGGTCCGCGCTATCCGCCTGCCGCCTCACATGCTCAATGCAGGCCCGGCCGCCTCTTCGGCTTGGGCTTTGTGCGCAGCCTGCGGTCCATGTCCATGCGTGTGCTACGCCGCGCGGAGGGATGGCATCGCGGCATCGGTTCCGGCGCGATCGAGCTTGAACACGTACACCGCGGCGGTCAGCTGGTTGGCCTGCTCCTCCATGGAGCGCGCGGCGGCGGTGGCTTCCTCGACCAACGCCGCGTTCTGCTGGGTCATTTCATCCATGTGCGTGACCGTCAGGTTGACCTGTTCGATGTCGGTGGATTGTTCTTGCGAGGCAGCCGAGATATCACTCATGATGCCGGTCACCCGCTGCACGCTGGCCATGATCTCACTCATGGTCTTGCCAGCCTGGCCCGCCAGCGTGGAACCCTCGGCTACGCGCTCGACCGACGCGTCGATCAGGCCCTTGATTTCTTTGGCCGCGTTCGATGCACGCTGAGCGAGCGTCCGCACCTCGGAGGCGACCACCGCGAACCCCCGGCCCTGCTCGCCTGCGCGCGCCGCTTCGACGGCGGCGTTGAGCGCCAGGATGTTGGTCTGGAAGGCGATGCCATCGATGACCGAGATGATTTCGGCGATCTTGTGCGAAGACGTCTCGATACCGGCCATGGTGTCCACGACCCTGCCGACGATCTTTTCTCCCTCGGAGGCGATGGAAGCGGCACCGAGGGACAGTTGGTTCGCCTGACGGGCATGTTCGGCGTTCTGTCTGACGGTGGAGGTCAACTCCTCCATCGAAGCAGCGGTTTCCTCCAGATTCGCCGCCTGCTGCTCGGTACGCTGGGAAAGGTCCTCGTTGCCCGAGGCGATCTCCCCGGCAGCGGTGTTGATCGCCGCCACCGACTCCTGGATCCTGCCGACGATCGCGGCCAATTGCTTGGTGGTCAGATTCGCATTGTCGCGCATCTGCGCGAATACGCCGTGGAAATCGCCGCGCATGCGCGCGGTGAGATCTCCAGACGCGATCGCCTGCAGCAGCGAGGAAAGCGACTGCAGGTTGCCATCGGCGGTTTGCATCAGGTGATTGAGGCTATCGACCATGACATGGAAATCATATTGAAAACGATCGGCGTCGCCTCGCGCCGAGAAGTCGCCATTGGCGGCCGACTGGGCCAAGTGCTTGATCTCATGGTTCATGGCCGAGAGATTGGCTTTGACCTCGCCCATGGTGCGCGTCAACACCGTTTTCTCGCCCGGCTGGTCGGCCATGGTTTCACTCAGGTCGCCGATGGCATAGCGGCTCATGATCGGCGCCAGATCCTGCTGGAGCGCCAGATGGGACGCGACCAGGGCGTTGCTGTCGCGCGCCATCGGCCCATAGTCGCCCGGGAATGCATTGGCATCGATGCGATGGTTGATCTGCCCCCGTTCATGACGATCGGCCATGTCGGACTGCGCGGCCAGCAGGCCGCGCAATTGACTCTGCATGACCTGCATTGCATTCAGCAGGCGCCCGGTCTCGTCCTTCGCATCGGTGCGCACGTCATTGTCGAGGTCCCCGCGCGCGATCGCTTCGGCGGTCCGGATGGCGCGGGCAAGCGGCCTGCTCAGACTGAGGGTGATGAGCCAAGCGAGCACAGCACTGGCGATGACCAAAAGCACGCCACCAGTGATGAGGAAGGCCCTGCCTCGATTCATTGCCGCAACCGCCTCCGCATAAGCGACCTGGACCTGCTGGTCTTGGCGTTTGACGTAGTCGCGGATGAACTTCTGCCAGGTCAGCATCGCCGGACGCGACGTCCCGTTGAAAAATGCCTCGGCTTCATCGTTCCTGTTCTAGTCGACAAGACTGATGACCTTATCGTTCAGACGCTGGACACCAGCCAGTTCGGCGTCCATGCTCGCGAGAATCTTCCATCCCTGTGCGGTGCTTGGCAGCCGATCCAGTCTGGCGCGCCGCTCGGCATACAAGCGCTGCTGCTGGACAATCACCGCCAATGATGACTGCCTGACCGCGCTGGAAGGCGCCATGATGTAGGCGCCGAACGCAATCAGGATTGTCGAGTTGGCGTCGAGCATACTGTTGCCGGCCTGGATTTTCGCCGTGCGGTCGAGCACGATGTAGTCCATTTTTTTCCTGGAATCGGACAGGATGAGGAACCCCGCCGCCACCAAAAACCCTGAAATCAGTATCAGGATGCTGAATGCGCCGCCCAAACGTCGACTCACGTTATAGCGCTGCATGATGCTGAGCATATGTCACCTAGACGTTTGGAATTTCGGGGAGGTGGCCGGCATAGCAATGGTGCGACTTCCGATATACTTGGCGGCTGGAAAAGAGCGGACTCGAGGTGCAGGACGCTGATCGTTGAATACGGTCATGTCGGCCGCGCCAGGTCATGGTCGGCGAGGTTCGGCCGCATCCCTGCGTCGAGGCGTGCCGGACCGAGGGTGCAGGCATCCTGCCGCTCTGCTGTGCGGATCGAGGGCATGATGCAATGGCCGCAGCGCCCCGAAGCCGCTCTCCGCCATCAAGCAGGCGGCGCAAACTCAGGGCGGGAAGCGCCGCGGCGCGATTGCAGGCGATGGCGGCCGGCTGGGCGCGGTCCCGGTCAGCCGGCCAATGGGTGCGTCATCGGCCCGGCTCACGGCACTTGGCCGTGCTGAAGAAAGAAACACGCCGGCGTGCCCGGCCGCCGGCTACACGTCGGCGGCGGCCAGTTCGCGCAGCTTGCCCTGGTGCAGTTCCAGCACGCGGTCGAGCTTGCGCGCCAGGCGGCGGTCGTGGGTGACCAGGGCCAGGCTGGTGCCGTGCGCGCGGTTGAGTTCCAGCATCAGCGCGAACACGTTGGCCGCGGTCTTCTCGTCGAGGTTGCCGGTCGGCTCGTCGCCGAGCACGCAGGCCGGGCGATTGACCAGCGCGCGCGCCACCGCGGCGCGCTGGCGCTCGCCGCCGGACAGCTCGCCGGGCTTGTGCGCCAGGCGATGGCCCAAGCCCACCGACTCCAGCAATGCGCGCGCGCGCGCATTGGCGTCGGCGACCTCGGCGGCGCCGAGCAACACCGGCATCATCACGTTCTCCAACGCGGTGAATTCCGGCAGCAGGTGATGGAACTGGTAGACGAAGCCGAGCGAGCGGTTGCGCAGCTGGCCGCGCGCCGCGTCCGACAGCGCCGACATGCGCTGCCCGGCCACGTACACCTCGCCGGCGGTGGGCACGTCGAGGCCGCCGAGCAGGTGCAGCAGCGTGCTCTTGCCGGCGCCGGACGCGCCGACGATGGCCACGGTCTCGCCCGGCGCCACCGCCAGGTCCAGCCCGTCGAACACCGGCGTGCGCATCTTGCCCTCGGCATAGGTCTTGCCCAGCGCCTGGGCCCGGATCGCCGCATTCGCCCGCTGCGATTGGTGCATTGTCGAGTCCCGAGTACCGGGTCCCGAATCCCGCTTCTCATTCATAGCGCAGCGCCTCCGCCGGTTGCGTGCGCGCCGCGCGCCAGGCCGGATACAGCGTGGCCAGGAAGCTCATCAGCAGCGCGACGATGGTGATCACCACCACGTCGCGCGGCTGCATGTCGGTGGGCAGGCCGGTGATGTAGTACACGTCCTCCGGCAGCAGCTTGATGTTGAACAGCGCCTCGATGCCGGCCAGGATCCGCTCCAGGTTCAGGGTCAGCACGATGCCGCCGATCACCCCGGCGACGGTGCCGATCACGCCGATCAGCGTGCCCTGCACCATGAACACCTGCATCACCCCGCCCGGGCTCAACCCCAGCGTGCGCAGGATGGCGATGTCGGCCTGCTTGTCGGTGACCAGCATCACCTGCGAGGACACCAGGTTGAACGCGCCCATCGCGATGATCAGCGACAGCAGGATGCCCATCACCGTCTTTTCCATCTTCAGCGACTGATAGAGGTTGGCGTTCTCGCGGGTCCAGTCGCTGACCATGTACGGGCCGTGCAGGTTCAGCGCCAGGTCGCGCGCCACCTCCCAGGCCAGGTCCATGTCGTGCAGCTTCAGGCGCACGCCGGTGACGCCGTCGCCCATCCGCAGCACGCGCTGCAGGTCCGCCATGCTGGTCACCGCCAGGCCGCGGTCGATCTCGTTGTAGCCGGCCTCGAAGAGGCCGCTGACGGTGAAGCGCTTGTAGCGCGGCACCATGCCCATCGGGCTGGCCTGCGGTTCGCCGAGCATCACCACGACCTTGTCGCCGACGCCCACGCCCAGCCACAGCGCCAGTTCCTGGCCGAGCAGGATGTTGTAGGAGCCGGGCGTGAGGCTGTCGATCGAGCCCTGCTTCATCTTCTGCGCCAGCACCGAGACCTTGGCCTCCTCGCCGGGCAGGATGCCGCGCACGATCGCCGGCTGGTTGCGCTGCCCGGTGAGCAGCGCCTCTTCCTCCACGTATGGCGCGGCGCCGGCCACGCGCGGATCGCGTGTGGCCACGTCCACCGCGTGCTGCCAGTCCTCCATCGGCGCGCCCTGCGCGCTGACCGTGGCATGCGCGGCCATCTGCAGCAGGCGGTCGCGGATCTCCTTCTGGAAGCCGCTCATCACCGCCAGCGTGGTGATCAGCACGGTCACGCCCAAGGCGATGCCGAGGATCGAGGCCATCGAGATGAAGGAGATGAAGTTGTTGCGGCGCTTGGCGCGCAGATAACGCAGGCCGATGGCCACGGGTAAGGGTTTGAACATGCGCAGCCACCGTCCAGGGAGCGCTATGGTGCCATCTGCGGCGGCGCAGACGTAGCGGCACGGGCCTGAGCGGCCAGACGCAGTTCACGTCGTGCCGGCGCCGGCAGCGTGTCCGGCCACCAGGCCAGGCGCCCCGCCCCGCCATGCGCGTCGCGCCAACGCACGAAGGCCAGCGGCCCGCGCCAGTCCACCCACAGCGCCGCCAGCGGCTGCCCGTCGACGCTCGCCGCCGCACTGGCCTGCGGCGGGATCAGCAGCGTACGCGGTGGGCGGCGGGCTTCGCGGCGCAGCAGCAGCGCCGCGTACAGCGCGGCCAGCGCCGCCGCCGGCCATGCCCAGGGGCGCGGCATGTCCGAGCCCAGGATCGACAGCGGCGCCAGCACGCTCAGCAGCGCCAGCGCCGCCAGCAGCCAGCGCGAGGGGCGCCACTCAAGCCGGCATGGCGCGGATGGTGGCGATGAGGTCGGCGGCGCGTGCATCGGGACAGGCCTCGTAGCCCATGAACCAGCGCCACAACGTATCGTCCTCGCAATCGAGCAGGTATAGGAAAACCCCGCGCTCGGCCTCGGACGCCTGCGCCCAGCGCCGGTCCAGGTAGCGCCCGAACAGCTGGTCCAGCTCGCGCATGCCGCGCCGGCAGCGCCAGCGCAGCTTCTTCAGTTCGGTGGCTTCGTCCATCGCATCGCACCCTCTGTCTTGGTGGGCGGGCGCCTGCTGCGGCGACCGCCGGAAACGCGCGCGGCACCGAACCCGAGAGCCGGTGCCGCGCGGTCGGACGGGCCTGCCGTCCGTAGTGAAACGCTAGCCGCTCAGGCGCGGCGCGCCATCATCAGCTTCTTGATCTCGGCGATGGCCAGCGCCGGGTTCAGTCCCTTCGGGCAGGTCCGCGCGCAGTTCATGATGGTGTGGCAGCGGTACAGCTTGAACGGATCTTCCAGATCGTCCAGGCGCGCACCGGTATCCTCGTCGCGCGAGTCGATGATCCAGCGGTAGGCCTGCAGCAGGATCGCCGGACCCAGGTAGCGCTCGCCGTTCCACCAGTAGCTCGGGCAGCTGGTCGAGCAGCACGCGCACAGGATGCACTCGTACAGGCCGTCGAGCTTCTTGCGGTCTTCCGGCGACTGCAGCCGCTCGCGGTCCGGCGGCGGCGGGGTCTGGGTGCGGATCCAGGGCTTGATCGAGGCGTACTGCGCGTAGAAGTGGGTCAGGTCCGGCACCAGGTCCTTGATCACGCTCATGTGCGGCAGCGGATAGATCGGCACTTCGGCCTTGCCGCAGTCGGCGATCGCCTTGGTGCAGGCCAGCGTGTTGGTGCCGTCGATGTTCATCGCGCACGAACCGCAGATGCCTTCGCGGCAGGAACGGCGGAAGGTCAGGGTCGGGTCGATCTCGTTCTTGATCTTGATCAGCGCGTCCAGGACCATCGGGCCGCACGCGTCCAGGTCCACCTCGTAGGTGTCGGTGCGCGGGTTGCTGTCGTCGTCCGGATTCCAGCGGTAGATCTTGAAGGTGCGTGCGTTCTTCGCGCCCTTGGCGGCGAAGTGCTTGCCCTTGCCGATCTTGGAATTCTTGGGGAGGGTGAACTCTGCCATGGCTTTTAAAATCCGGGATTGGGGATTGGGGATTGGAGAGGCGTTGAGAGCAGGAAGCGAAGCGTTTCGGATCCCCAATCCCCAATCCCGGCTTTGGTCAGTAGACGCGCGGTTTCGGCGGCACCACGTCGACGTCCTTGCTGAGCGTGTACATGTGCACCGGGCGGTAGTCGAAGCCGCACTGGCCCTTGTCGTCGACGCTGACCAGGGTGTGCTTCTGCCAGTCGACGTCGTCGCGGTCCGGGAAATCCTCGTGCGCATGCGCGCCGCGGCTTTCCTTGCGCTGTTCGGCCGAGTTGATCGTCGCCACCGCGTTGAGCAGCAGGTTGTTCAGCTCGTAGGTCTCGATCAGGTCCGAATTCCACACCAGCGAACGGTCGGACACCTTCACGTCCTCGAAGGTGGCGTAGATCTCGGCCATCTTGTCCACGCCTTCCTTCAGCGTCTTGCTGGTGCGGAACACCGCCGCGTCGGACTGCATGGTGCGCTGCATCTTGTCGCGGATCACCGAGGTCGGGGTGCCGCCATCGGAATGGCGCAGCTTGTCGAGCAGGCCCAGCGCCTTGTCGCAGGCATCGCCCGGCAGGGTCTTGTGCGGCGCGCCGGTCTTGATGGTCTCGGCGCAGCGGTTGGCCACCGCGCGGCCGAACACCACCAGGTCCAGCAGCGAGTTGGAACCCAGGCGGTTGGCGCCGTGCACCGAGACGCAGGCCGCTTCGCCGATCGCGTACAGGCCGGGCACCACCGAGTCGGGGTTGTCGCCGTCCTTGCGCACCACTTCGCCGTGGTAGTTGGTCGGGATGCCGCCCATGTTGTAGTGCACGGTCGGGATCACCGGAATCGGCTGCTTGGCCACGTCGACGCCGGCGAAGATGTGCGCGCTCTCGGCGATGCCGGGCAGCTTTTCGTTGATCACTTCCGGGCCGAGATGGGTCAGGTCGAGCAGGATGTGGTCCTTGTGCTCGCCGACGCCGCGGCCCTCGCGGATCTCCACGGTCATCGAACGCGACACCACGTCGCGCGAGGCCAGGTCCTTGTAGTGCGGCGCGTAGCGCTCCATGAAGCGCTCGCCGTCGCTGTTGCGCAGGATGCCGCCTTCGCCGCGCACGCCCTCGGTGATCAGGCAGCCGGCGCCGTAGATGCCGGTGGGATGGAACTGCACGAACTCCATGTCCTGCATCGGCAGGCCGGCACGCATCACCAGGCCGCCGCCGTCGCCGGTGCAGGTGTGCGCGGAGGTGGCGCTGAAGTAGGCGCGGCCGTAGCCGCCGGTGGCCAGCACCACGCCGTGGGCACGGAACAGGTGCAGCGAGCCTTCGGCCATGTCCAGCGCGAGCACGCCGCGGCACACGCCTTCCTCGTCGAAGATCAGGTCGAGCGCGAAGTACTCGATCATGAAGCGCGCGTTGTGCGCCAGCGACTGCTGGTACAGCGTGTGCAGCATGGCGTGGCCGGTGCGGTCGGCGGCGGCGCAGGTGCGCTGCGCGGACGGGCCTTCGCCGTACTTGGTGGTCATGCCGCCGAACGGACGTTGATAGATCTTGCCGTCCTCGGTGCGGCTGAACGGCACGCCGTAGTGCTCCAGCTCGATGATCGCCGGGATCGCCTCGCGGCACATGTATTCGATCGCGTCCTGGTCGCCCAGCCAGTCCGAACCCTTGATGGTGTCGTAGAAGTGGTAGCGCCAGTCATCCTCGCCCATGTTGCCGAGCGCGGCGGAGATGCCGCCCTGCGCGGCCACGGTGTGCGAACGGGTCGGGAAGACCTTGGTCAGGCAGACCGTCTGCAGGCCCTTGGCGGCCAGGCCGAACGTGGCGCGCAGGCCGGCGCCGCCGGCGCCGACCACGACCATGTCGTACTTGTGTTCAGTGATCTTGTAAGCGGACATCGAGTTCGAATTCCTGTTCCGGGCGCCGATCAGGCGCTGCCCAGCGCGATGCGGGCGACCGCGAATACACCGACGATCGCACCGAGCACGGCGACGAACTTCACCGTGGTCTGCAGCGCCAGGGCCAGCAACGAGTTGTGCACGTAGTCTTCGAGGATCACCTGCAGGCCGATCTGCGCATGCCAGAACATCGCGACCAGGAAGCCGACCAGCAGCACCGCGTTCCACGGCTTGGCCACCGCCTCGGTTGCGCTGACGTAGTCGGCGCCGAGCAGGCTCAGCAAGAACACCAGGAACCAGATGGTCAGGCCGACCAGTGCGGTGGCGGTGAGCCGCTGCAGCACGAAGTGCTCGGTGCCGGACTTGGCGGCGCCCAGGCCGCGCACGTTCTTCAACGGGGTGCGATAGCGGCTCATGCGGCGGCTCCGGTCAGCACGTAGGCCCAGATCAGCGCGACGATGACCAGGCTGCCGATCACCGACAGCCAGCTGCTGCGCACGAAGGCGGGAATGCTGAAGCCATGGCCGAAGTCCTGCACGATGTGGCGCAGGCCATTGCACAGGTGGTAGGCGAAGGCCCAGCTCCAGGCGAACAGGAACAGTTGGCCGTACCAGGCGCCGGCCATGTCGCGGAAGCAGTTCCAGGAGGCCGGGCCGAGCATCAGCACCAGCAGCGCGGCGGCGATGACCAGGGCGCCGACCGACAGGACGATGCCGGTGGCTCGATGCAGGATCGAGGCGGCCATCTGGATCTGCCAGCGATAGACCTGCAGATGAGGGGACAGGGGACGTTCGCGCGTAGCCATTCGCTGGGCTCGTTGTCTCGGCTGGGCGGCGTGCTTAAGGCCGCGTTGGCTCAAAGCTGCTCAAAAATCGATGCAGCGTCCGTTTTTCTCCCAGTCGCCGTAGCGCGTCGGCTCGAGGCCGCCGCGGCCGCCGATTTCCCGCGGCGCAGGCGCCGCTTCCGGAATGTTCTCCTGGGTGGGCCGCTGCGTTTCGGGATCGGGCTCGGGTGTGGGGGTTGGTTGTCCTATCATGCGGGTCTCACAACAGCGTAATTTTAGTCCTCCCCCTCGTGCCTGACAACCTGAATCTCACTTCCGACGGTTTTTCCGCGCTGCCAGACCTGCACTACGTGGGCGTGAGCGGCGCGGATGCGGTTGCCTTCGCCCAGGCGCAGTTCGCCAACGACGTGCAGGCGCTGCGCAACGGCCACTGGCAATGGAACGCCTGGCTGAGCGCGAAAGGACGGGTGCTGGCGCTGTTCGCGCTGCTGCGCCGCGCCGACGACGACCTGCTGTTGCTGCTGCCCGACGGCGGCGCCGCGGACCTGGCCGCGGCGCTGAACCGCTTCGTGTTCCGGCGCAAGGTACGCATCGCCGCGCGCGAGGACCTGCGCGCCTGCGCGCGCCTGGCCGCGCCCGCGCAGGCGCACGGCGCGGCACTGGCGCAGTGCGACGATGGCGCGATCGAGCTGGACATTGGCGGCGACGGCCTGCCGCGCACGCTGCGGCTGGTGCCGACGGCGCAGGCCAGCCACGTCGCCGACGACCCGGTCTTCGCCGGCGCCTGGCGGCAGGCCGACCTGCGCCTGGGCCTGGCCCGGCTCGAAGCCAGCCAGCGCGAGCAATGGACCCCGCAGCAGCTGGCGCTGGACCGGCTGCATGCCTTCAGCGTGAAGAAGGGCTGCTATCCGGGCCAGGAGATCGTCGCCCGCACCCATTTCCTGGGCAAGGCCAAGCGCGCGCTGCAACTGCTGGCGGTGGACGGCGCGGCCGACGCCGAGGTCGGCGCGCAGGTGCTGCGCGATGGACAGGCGCTGGGCAGCGTGGTCAGCGTCGCCGGCATGCTGGCGCTGGCGGTGCTGCCGCTGGAGGACGCGCCGCCGACCGCGCTGTGCATCGGCGCGCAGCGCGCGCAGTGGCAGCCGCTGCACCCAGGCCTGGCGCGCTGAGCGCCGGCGGCGCGGCGCCGTAGCGCCCTTTCCTGCCGCCGCCGCGCCATGGCGGGGTGGCACACGGTCGCGCGAACGGCCGACGCCGTTCGCGGTATCGCTCAGGCGGCCGACAGGCGCTCGCCGCTCTCCGGGTCGAAGAAATGCAGCGCCTCGCCGCGCACCGCCACGCGCAGGCGTTCGCCCAGGCCCGGCAACGCGCGCGGCGACACCCGCATCACCAGCGGCTGGCTGCCGTGGCTGAGGTTGACGAAGATCTCGTTGCCGACCGGCTCGATCACCTCGATGGTCGCCTCGAACCCGCCCTGCCCGTCCGCGCTGGGCTGCAGGTGCTCCGGGCGCACGCCGATCGCCAGCGGCCGGCCCAGCCACTGCGGCGCGAGCCGGGCGCCGTGCAGCGGCACGCGGCCGCCGTCGGCCATCTGCAGCTGCAGGCCGCCGTCCTCCAACAACCGCCCCTGCAGCACGTTCATCGCCGGGCTGCCGAGGAAGCCGGCCACGAATAGGTTGGCCGGGCGGTCGTACAGCGCCATCGGCGTGTCGATCTGCTGGATCAGCCCGTCCTTGAGCACGACGATGCGCTGGCCCAGGGTCATCGCCTCGACCTGATCGTGGGTCACGTAGATCATGGTGGTGCCGAGCTTGCGGTGCAGCTGCGCGATCTCGGTGCGTACCGAGTGGCGCAGCTTGGCGTCCAGGTTGGACAGCGGCTCGTCGAGCAGGAACACCGCCGGCTCACGCACCAGCGCGCGGCCCAGCGCCACGCGCTGGCGCTGGCCGCCGGACATCGCCCGCGGCAGTTTGCCCAGCATCGGGGTCAGGCCCAGCGTCTGGGCAGCGGCGGCGACGCGACGCGCGATGACCTCCTTGGTCTCGCCGCGCAGCGTCAGCCCGAACGCCAGGTTCTCGGCCACGGTCATGTGCGGGTACAGCGCGTAACTCTGGAACACCATCGCGATGTCGCGATCCTTCGGCGCCACGTCGTTGACCACGCGCCCGCCGATGCGCAACTCGCCGCCGCTGATCTCCTCCAGCCCCGCGATCATCCGCAACAGGGTGGACTTGCCGCAGCCCGAGGGCCCGACCAGCACCATCAGTTCGCCATCGGCCACTTCGAAGCTGGCCCCGTGCACGGCGACCTGGCCGTTGTCGTAGACCTTGCGGATGTCGTCCAGTTGTACGTTCGCCATGGTGCGGTATCCGATTTCCGGCAGGAGAGACGGGCTGCCGCCGGTCCCTCCCGAAGGCAGTGCATTAACAATGCGGTTCGCATCGTGCCAGCGACATGGGCAACAATGGACCGCAATGCGGCATTCTGCCATGTAACCGTTTTCACGGAACGCCATCGACGCCTGGGAGAGCCTGCGATGCGATCCGCCCGCCGCCGCCGCGGCGTGCGCCGAGCGCCGACCTGATGCTTGAGGGATTGGACAGGTATGCTTAGAGGTCTGGCAGTCGTATTCATCTCCCGGATCGTGCGGTCCCGCTTGGCGGTCGCCACTCGCTCTGCCCCGCGCGAGCGGCAGGACGGATACAGGCCGGTCCCGCCGCTCGTTACCAACGCCACGTCACTACTAGCCCCCAGGTGATCGACGACATGTCACCCGAAACCGAAAACCGGTCGATGCACGATACCTTCCTGCTGTTCGGCGCCACCGGCGATCTGGCCCAGCGCTATCTGTTCCCGTCGCTGCTGCGCATGCTCGACGACGGCTTGCTGCCGGAAGACGTCCGCATCCGCGCGCTGGCGCTGTCGCCGCACGACACCGCCAAGTTCCACGAGATCCTCAAGCCGCGGCTGCAGGCGGCGATGCCGAAGGTCAGCGACGCGATCATCCAGGCGCTGCTGGCGCGCGTCGACTACCGCGCGGTGGACCTGCGCAATGCCGAATCGGTGGCCGATGCGGTGCGCGAACTGGCCGCGCGCAAGTGCGTCAGCTACCTGGCGATCCCGCCGGGCCTTTACATCAGCACCTGCCAGGGCCTGGCCCTGGGCGGCGCGCTGGCCGCGCCGAACCGGCTGATGCTGGAGAAACCGATCGGCCACGACTCGGCCAGCGCGCGCGCGATCCTGCAGGCGATCGGCGCGCTGATCGACGAGGACCGCGTGTTCCGCCTGGACCACTACCTGGGCAAGGCGGCGGTGCAGAACCTGATTGCGCTGCGCTTCGGCAACACGCTGCTGGAGGCGGTGTGGAACCGCAACTACATCGAATCGGTGGAGATCCTGGTCGCCGAGAGCGAGGGCGTGGACGGCCGCGACGCCTATTACGCCCGTTCCGGCGCGCTGCGCGACATGGTCCAGAGCCATATCCTGCAACTGCTGTGCCTGGTGGCGATGGAGCCGCCGGCCTCGCTGGAAGCGGACCGCATCCGCGACGAGAAAGTCAAGGTGCTGCGCGCGCTGCGTCCGCTGCAGGCCGCGCACGCCGCGCGCGACAGCGTGCGCGGGCGCTACACCGCCGGCGCCATCGACGGCCAGCCGGCCCAGGCCTACCAGCCGCCGGAAGGCAGCGACGTGGAGACCTTCGTCGGCGTCACCGCCTACCTCGACAACTGGCGCTGGGCCGGGGTGCCGTTCCGGCTGTGCACCGGCAAGCGCCTGGCCGAGCGCACCACCCGCATCGTGGTCACGCTCAAGCCGGTCACCCACTGGCTGTTCGAGCGCCCGGACGCGCAACACGTGGCGCCGAACCGGCTGACCTTCCAGCTGCAGCCGCAGGAGAACATCGAACTGGGCCTGATGAGCAGCCTGGCCGGCCCGGAATGGGGCGCGCTGGAACTGCAGCCGCTGGAACTGGAACTGTCGGTCCCGACCGGCCTGCACCGCCGCATCGCCTACGAACGCCTGATGCTCGATGCGCTCAACGGCAACCACGCCTTGTTCGTGCGCGACGACGAAGTGCGCGCGGCCTGGGCCTGGATCGACAGCGTCAGCGACGCCTGGGCGCAGGCGCAACTGCCGCTGCTGCCCTACCCGGCCGGCAGTTGGGGGCCACAGGAAGCCGAGCGCTACGTGTCCGCCGACGACGCCGGCGCCGTGCAGCGGGGCGCGCCATGAGCGCGCCGCAACGGCCGGTGCTGGTCGCCGACATCGGCGGCACCAATGCGCGTTTCGCGCTCGCCGACCTCGACGCGTCGACGCCCCTGCTCGACGACAGCACCCAGACCTACTCGGTGGTGGAGTTCCCGTCGCTGGGCGACGCGGCGCGCCACTACCTGCAGCAGACCGGGGTGGAGGCGCGCAGCGGGGTGTTCGCCGTGGCCGGGCGGGTGGACGGCGACGAGGCGCGGATCACCAACCATCCGTGGGTGATCTCGCGCTCGCGCACCCGCGCCATGCTCGGCTTCGGGGAACTGCGCCTGATCAACGACTTCGCCGCGCAGGCAATGGCGATCAGCCTGCTGCGGCCGCAGGACGTGGTCCAGGTCGGCGGCGCGACCTGGCAGCCGGCGCCGGTCGCGCAACCGCGCAACTACGCGGTGATCGGCCCCGGCACCGGCCTGGGCGTGGGCGGGCTGCTGATCCGCGGCGGCCGCTGCTATCCGCTGGAAACCGAGGGCGGCCACGTCAGCTTCCCGCCGGGCACGCCCGAGGAGATCCGCATCCTGGAACTGCTGTCGCAGCAGTTCGGCCGCGTGTCCAACGAGCGCCTGATCTGCGGGCCCGGCCTGGTCAACATCCACCGCGCGCTCAGCGAGATGGCCGGCGAGGACCCTGGCCCGCTGCAGCCAGCGGACATCACCGCGCGCGCCGCGCAGGGCGACTACCGCGCGATGCGCACCATCGACGTGTTCTGCGCGGTGTTCGGCGCCATCGCAGGCGACCTGGTGCTGGTGCAGGGCGCCTGGAACGGCGTGTTCCTGACCGGCGGCCTGGTGCCGAAGATGCTCGACGCGCTGCAGCACTCCGGCTTCCGCCAGCGCTTCGAGCACAAGGGCCGCTTTTCGTCGATCATGGCGCAGGTGCCGTCGCTGGCGGTGATCCACCCCCGTCCCGGCCTGCTCGGCGCCGCGGCCTACGCAGTCGATGCCGAACGGCAATCCCCAGGAGTCGTCGCATGAACGCCACGTTGTCCGATCGCATCACCTTGATCCGCTACGACGATCCCGACGAGTGGATCGACGCGGCGGCGGCCGAGATCGGCGCTGCGCTGCGCGTGGACATCGAGCGGCGCGGCGGCGCGCGCCTGCTGCTGTCCGGCGGCACCACCCCGGCGCCGGTGTACCAGGCGCTGGCCGAGCTGCCGCTGGACTGGTCGAAGCTGGAAGTGGGCCTGGTCGACGAGCGCTGGCTGTCGCCGCAGGACAGCGACAGCAATGCCTACCTGGTCCGGCACAGCTTCCTGGAGCGCGCCGAAGGCGCCCGCTTCGAGCCGCTGGTGCGGGTCGGCAAGCCGCTGCAGGACTGCGTGCACGCCGCCAACCTGCATGCGCGGCACGCGCCGGCCGCGTGCATGGCGGTGCTGGGCATGGGCGGCGACGGCCACACCGCGTCGCTGTTCCCCGGCGCCACCGAGCTGGGCAAGGCGCTGGGCAATCCGCTGCCCTACGCCGCGCTCGACGCCACCGGCTGCCCCGGCGCCAACACCTGGCCGCTGCGCATCACCCTGACCCCGGCCGGCCTGGCGCCGATCGGCCAGCGCATGCTGCTGCTGCGTGGCAAGCAGAAGCTGAACGTGCTCAACCGCGCCCTGGCCGGCAGCGACCCGCACGAATTCCCGATCCGCGTCGCCTTCGATACGCCCGGTGCGCGCTTGCGCGTGCATTGGTGCGAATGAAGCCGGGACTCGGGACTGGGGACTGGGGACCCGGAACGGCCCACCGCTGCTGCATTCCCGCTCTTTACCGAGTCCCGAGTCCCGGTCCCGAGTCCCGACGCCACCCCCACACTTCATAGCCACGTCAGCCAATGAGCCTGCATCCGAAACTCCACGCGATCACCGAACGCATCCGCGAGCGCAGCGCGCCGTCGCGGCGCGCCTACCTGGCTGGCGTCGACGCCGCGCTGCGCGACGGCCCGTTCCGCAGCCGCCTGAGCTGCGGCAACCTGGCGCACGGCTTCGCCGCCTGCGGCCCGACCGACAAGCGCCGGCTGGAAGGCGGCATCACCCCGAACCTGGGCATCGTCACCGCCTACAACGACATGCTGTCGGCGCATCAGCCGTTCGAGCATTACCCCGAGATCATCCGCAGCACCGCGCGCGCGCTGGGCGCCACCGCGCAGGTCGCCGGCGGCGTGCCGGCGATGTGCGACGGCGTGACCCAGGGCCGGCCGGGCATGGAGCTGTCGCTGTTCTCGCGCGACGTGATCGCCCAGGCCACCGCCATCGGCCTCAGCCACGACATGTTCGACACCACCCTCTACCTGGGCGTGTGCGACAAGATCGTGCCCGGCCTGCTGATCGGCGCGCTGGCCTTCGGCCACCTGCCGGCGGTGTTCGTGCCGGCCGGGCCGATGACCCCGGGCATCCCCAACAAGCGCAAGGCCGAGGTGCGCGAGCGCTACGCCGCCGGCCAGGCCACCCGCGAGGAGCTGCTGGCCGCCGAATCGGCTTCCTACCACGCGCCCGGCACCTGCACCTTCTACGGCACCGCCAACTCCAATCAGGTGTTGCTGGAAGCGATGGGCGTGCAGTTGCCCGGCGCTTCGTTCGTCAATCCCGGCACCCCGCTGCGCGATGCGCTGACCCAGCAGGCCACCGAACGCGCGCTGCGCATCACCGCGCTGGGCAGCGATTTCCGCCCGCTCGGCCGGCTGATCGACGAACGCGCGATCGTCAACGCCGCGGTCGCGCTGATGGCCACCGGCGGCTCCACCAACCACACCATCCACTGGCTGGCGGTGGCGCGCGCGGCCGGCATCGTGCTGACCTGGGACGACCTGGACGCGCTGTCGCAGATCGTGCCGCTGCTGACCCGCGTCTATCCGAACGGCGAGGCCGACGTGAACCATTTCGCCGCCGCCGGCGGCGTCGGTTTCGTGTTCCGCGAGCTGATGGACGCCGGGCTGATGCACGACGACCTGGCCACCATCGTGCCCGGCGGCATGCGCGCCTACGGCGACGAGCCGTGCGTGCAGCACGGTGCGCTGGCCTACGTGCCGAGCCCGGCCAGGAGCGCCGACGAAGCGGTGGTGCGCCCAGCCTCGAACCCGTTCGAGGCGCAGGGCGGGCTGCGCCTGCTGCGCGGCAATCTGGGCAAATCGCTGATCAAGCTGTCGGCGGTGAAGCCGCAGTTCCGCACCATCGAGGCGCCGGCGGTGGTGATCGACGCGCCGCAGGCATTGAACAAGCTGCATGCCGCCGGCGCGCTGCCGCACGACTTCGTGGTGGTGCTGCGCTACCAGGGTCCGCGCGCCAACGGCATGCCGGAACTGCACTCGCTGGCGCCGCTGCTGGGCCTGCTGCAGAACCAGGGCCGGCGCGTGGCGCTGGTCACCGACGGGCGCCTGTCCGGCGCCTCGGGCAAGTTCCCGGCGGCGATCCACGTGACCCCGGAAGCGGCCCGCGGCGGCGCGATCGCGCGCGTGCGCGAAGGCGACATGGTGCGCCTGGACGGCGCGGCCGGCACCCTGGAAGTGCTGGTCGATGCCGCCGAGTGGGCGGCGCGTACGCTGGCGCCGAACACCGCGCCGGCCGCGCACGACCTCGGCCGCAACCTGTTCGCGATCAACCGCCGCGTGGTCGGCCCCGCCGACCAGGGCGCGATGTCGATCTCCTGCGGCCCGCCGTCCGCCGATGGCGACGACTGGAACTACGACGCCGAGTACGACCTGGGCCGCGGCAGCGAAGCGGCCGCCGCGCCGCACGAGGAAAAGGACGCATAAAAACCGCCGGCGCCGCGCGCGTCCTCTGCCTCCCCTGTGCTGGCCGGATGCGGCCGGCGCCCCGCCATCATCGCGAACCCGAGACCGTCATGACGATTGCCGACCACCAGACCACCGCCGAAACCCTGCTGCGCGCCGCCGGCATCCTGCCGGTGGTCACCGTCCACAGCCTGGACGAGGCGCGCCGCGTTTGCGCCGCGTTGCTCGAAGGCGGCCTGCCGGCGATCGAGCTGACCCTGCGCACGCCGGTGGCGATGGAGGCGCTGGCGATGCTCAAGCGCGAGCTGCCGGACATCCAGATCGGCGCCGGCACCGTGCTCAGCGCGACCCAGTTGCAGCAGTCGATCGACGCCGGCGCCGACTTCATCGTCACCCCGGGCACGCCGCCGGCGCTGGCCGACGCGCTGGCGCTGGCGCCGCTGCCGGTGGTGCCGGGCGCGGCCACCCCGACCGAACTGCTGGCGCTGATGGCGCGCGGTTTCCGCGTGTGCAAGCTGTTCCCGGCCTCGGCGGTCGGCGGCCTGGCCATGCTCAAGGGCCTGGCCGGGCCGCTGGCGGAGCTGAAGCTGTGCCCCACCGGCGGCATCGGCGAGGACACCGCCGCCGACTATCTGGCGCAGCCGAACGTGGTCTGCATCGGCGGCTCGTGGATGGTGCCGAAGGACTGGCTGGCCAACGGCGAGTGGGACAAGGTGCGCGAGAGCGCGGCGAAGGCGGCCGAGATCGTCCGCGGGACTCGGGACTCGGGACCGGGGACCGGGGACCGGGGACCGGGGACTCGGTAAAGCGCTGGGACTTCGGGACTCGGGACTCGGGACTCGAAAAGCGAACAACAAAAAAGCGCCGGCATGCCGGCGCTTTTTGCTTCTGCTGTTCCGAGTCCCCGGTCCCCGGTCCCGAGTCCCGAGTCCCGACGCGTCACTTCACCTCGATCTGCACATCCGCCGGCAACGACCGGATCCGCAGCTCGCCATGTTCCCACTGCGCCGCTTCGCCGTTGACCTGGGTGCGGCCGGGTTCGCCCGGATACGGCCACGGCAGCACCAGGCCGCCGCTGGGCAAGCGCAGGCCGCCGCCGATACCCAGGCTCAGGCGGTTCTTGTGCCGGCGCAACTGGTAGCTGAGCTGGCCCTGCGGCGTGCGCAGGTCCTGGATGGCGATGCCCTTGCCGTCGAGCCATGCGCTCGGCACGCCGGCCGCCAGCACCAGGCTGTCGTCGATGTCGCGCACGTAGGCGAACATGTCCAGTACCGAGCGCACGAAGTCCGACGCCACCCAGGCGTGCGGCAGGTCGCCGACGAAGAACGGCTTGCGCGGCGTGCGCGAGACCACCTCCGCCCACTGGTTCCACGGCTGCGGCGCGCGGTCCTTGAAGAAGAACGCGGTCGCCTCCCGGGCGCGCTCGCGCCAGCCCAGGCGCACGAACGCGGCGACGTTGCGCCATTCGTACGGGGTGTAGTCCTTCCAATCGCGCTTGCCGTCGCGGCGCGACACGAACTCGCTCCAATAGCGCTCGAAGGTGCTGTGCAGCAGCGCCGGCGGCAACCGCCCCTGCTCACCGCCCGGGGCCAGCGCGATGGTGGTGGAGGTGGGATCGAAATCGCCCAACTCGGCCGAGCCCGGCAGGAACTCGATGTGGTGCTGCTGGGTGGCGCTGTCCAGCGAGGCGTACAGGTCCTGGCGGAACTGGTCGCGCGAGGCGGCGAAGCGCGCCGCATCGTCGACCCGGCCCAGCTCGGCGGCGATCTGCACCGCGTCCTTGTAGCCGCGCAGCGCCCAGAAGTTGTCCCAGTACGAATGCATCGGCTTGGCCGAATAGCCCTCGTGGCTGATCGACGCCGGCATCATCCCGTAGAACGCCGGGTTGCGCGCGCGGTTGTCCTCGGTGCGCTCGCTCAGCCGCAACTGCTCCATGTACTCGTACGCGGCCAGCACGCGCGGCCACATCGTCTCCAGGAACGCGCGGTCGCCGCTGTAGCGGTAGTAGTCGGCGACGCCGAAGATCAGTTCGCCATGGCTGTCGTTCTCCGGCACCGGGTCGCTGCCGCGGTCGTCCACGCAGCACGGCACCATGCCGTTGGCGAACTGGTAGGGCGCGTACCAATCCAGGTATTCGCGCGCCACGTCGGCGCGGCCCAGGCGCAGCAGGCCTTCGGAGATCATCGTGCCGTCGCGGATCCAGCTGCGCGAATACGAGCGCGTGCCCGGCTGCAGGCGCGGCCCGATCCGCGAAATCAGCATGTGCGCCAGCGCGGTACGCAAGGTGTCGGCCAGCGCCTTGCCCTCGGCCGGCACGTGCAATTGCACCCGGTCCAGCGTCTGGTGCCACTGCGCGGCCACCCGTTGCTGCGCGCGCGCCGCATCGAACTCGGACGGCAGCGCCTGCGCGCCAGTCTGCGGGATCACCAGGGCCACGTCGCGCACTTCGCCCGGCGCCAGGCGCCCGCGGTACAGCAGCGCGCCCGAGGCCAGGCCGTCGGCATCGGCCGCCTGCTGCGGCAGCGCGGCGCCGTCGGCGGCCAGGCGCTCGATGTCGATGCCGGCGTCGAACGCGGTGGCGTAGGCCGCGTCGGGCTTCTGCACCGCGAACACGCGCGGCTCGCCGTTGACCTGCACCTGGGCACCGTCGAACGCCAGCAGATGGATCGGACTGACTCCGCCGACGGTGTTGAGGAACTGGCTGGGCGGGTTCACCTGGAACGGCCGCACCGCCAGCGCCAGGGTGTAGTCGTGCGGCTGCTTGCTCGGGTTGCTGAGCCGGTAGCGCGCCACCAGCTGCGCCTGCTCCGGCGTGCCCTGCACGAAGGCGGTGATGCGCAGGCCGGCGTTGTCGTGGCTCCAGTCCACGCTCGGGATCGGCAGGTAGTCGTCCTGCAGGCTCTGCGCGGTCTTCACGTCGGCCCAGCTCAGGCGCTTGCCGTCCAGCAGCAGGAACGGCTCGATGCTGAAGCCGCCCTTGCCCACTTCGATCGCGCCGTCCTCGCCGACCAGGCCCTGCTCGCGGCCGCCGTCCAGACCGACGATGGTCCAGTACGGCTGCTCGCCGCTGAAACCGCGCGGGAACCAGCCGCGGGTGGAATCGGCGGCCACCGACTTGACGAAGTCGTTCGGGGTCGCGGCGAAGGCCAGCGGCTGCAGCGCGATGTCGGCGATGCCGTAGCGGAAGCTGGGGCCGTCCTCCAGGTCGAAGCGCACGTAGCGCGCCTCGGTCTCGGGCATCGGCAACCAGTCGGTGCCGCCGTTGCCGGCGGTGACGTTGCGCAGTTCGCGCCAGCTGCGGCCGTCGGCCGAGCCCTGCACCTTGTAGCGCGATGCGTACACGCCCGGCGCCCACTGCACCTTGGCGCCGCCGAACTCGCGCACCTTGCCCAGGTCCAGCATGATCGTCTGGGTCTTGGCGTTGCCGCTGTACCACACCGTGTCCGCCTTGCCGTCGGCGATGCGCTGCTCCAGCGCCGGTGCGGTGTCGGCGCTGACCTTCACCGCCAGCGGCGAGGTGTCCTGCGGCGGCAGCGGGGTCAGCGCCAGCTGGTCGAAGCACACCGTGCCCTTGCCGCCAACCTGGTTGTAGATGGTGAACTCGACCTGCGCGCTGCGCTTGAGTTCCTTGTCCGGACTCGGGCCCCAGGCCTTGTCGATCTGCCGCTTCTTGAAGCTGACCGTGCTCCACTGCTTGGGGAAGTCGTAGCGCGGGCGGTTCACCCACCACACGTTGTCGCCGCTGGCGTCGACCAGCTTGAACTGCAGGTCGTTGCTCGGCGAATCGCCGCGCAGCTGGAACGAGAGCTGGTAGTTGTCCGGATACTCGATCGGGATCGCGCGGCGGATGCCGGCGTAGCCGGAGACGCCGTTGAAGTCGTAGTCCAGGCAGATCGCCTTGGCGCGGCCGCCGCTGGCGGCCTGCACCAGCCGGGTCGAGGCGGTGACCTGGTTGGAGACGACGATCTGCCAGTTGTCCAGGTTGTTGAAGCCGTCCAGCGCCACCGGCGCGGTCGGCGCCGCGGCGAAGGCCTGCACCGCCGCCAGGCCCAGCATCGCTGCCAGCCACCGTCCGCTCGTCATCGCCACTCCCGTCATAGATCTGCTCCCCGTTGTGTCGTTGGCTTTTTTGCAGGAGGGGTTCAACACCGACGCGTTATCGGAAACGCGTCGGGGCTGATGGCCCAAGACCACGCGGAGCCCCTCCAGGTACGTGCACACATGGCCCGCGGTTCGCACGACCCCACGCTCGTGCATTCCCCATGCCGTCCATGGCGCAGCCTACCGGCTCCGGACAACCCGGCCCGGCCATCCGTGGCCGGGCGTTCGGGAACGCGCGAGCCAGTGGCTCGCGAGCGCGTCGACGCACTCGCATCTTTCCCATGCCATCCCTGGCGCAACTGATCGGCTCCGGACAACCCGGCTTGGCCATCCATGACCAGGCGTTCGGCGCAACGCGCGCCAGTGGCGCTCCGTGATCCGCAACCCCGCTGCCATCCTTGGCGCGACATCCCCACACCAGAACGTCCGGCCCGGCCATCCGTGGCCGGGCGTTCGGGAACGCGCGAGCCAGTGGCTCGCAAGCGCGTCGCCACACTCGCATCTTTCCCATGCCATCCCTGGCGCAACTGATCGGCTCCGGACAACCCGGCCCGGCCATCCGTGGCCGGGCGTTCGGGAACGCGCGAGCCAGTGGCTCGCAAGCGCGTTCCCTCACCCCTTCACGCTTCCCAGCAACAGGCCCTGGATGTAGTAGCGCTGCAGCGCCAGGAACAGCGCCAGCACCGGGATCACCGTCACCACCGCGCCGGCCATCATCATCTCCACGTCCATGATGTGCTCGCGCGACAGCGCCGCCAGCGCCACCGGCAAGGTGTAGTGCTCCTGGTCGGTCAGCACGATCAGCGGCCACATGAAGTCGTTCCATGCGGCCATGAAGGTGAAGATGGTCAGCGTCACCAGCACCGGCTTGAGCATCGGCAGCACGATCTGGAAGAAGATGCGCAGCTCGCCGGCGCCGTCGATCCGCGCCGCCTCCAGCAACTCGTCCGGGATCGAGCGCGCGTACTGCCGCACCAGGAAGATGCCGAACACCGTCGCCAGCGCCGGCACCACCACCCCGCCGAAGTTGTTGACCAGGTGCAGCTGCTTCATCAGCAGGAACAGCGGCAGCATCGCCACCTGCGCCGGGATCACCAGCGCCGCCAGCAGGACCTGGAAGATCCGCTCCTTGCCGACGAAGCGCAGCTTGGCGAACGCATAGCCGGCCATGGTGTTGACCAGCAGCGAGCCGAGCGTGATCGCGCACGACACCAGCAGGCTGTTGGCGAAGTTGCGCGCCATGCCGGTGCGCGAGAACAGCTCGCCATAGTTGGCCAGGGTCGGGCCGGTCGGCAGCAGCGGCGGCGGGAAGCGGCTGGCCTGCCCGGCCGGCATGAACGACACCGACAGCATCCACAGCAACGGCGCCAGGCTGATCAGCGCCAGCAGCAGCAGCCCGCCGTTGACCAGCAGCGCGTTCCAGCGCGACGCGCCGATTTCGCGGCTCATACCAGGCCCTTCTTGCGGCCGAAGCGCAGCATCACGGAGGTCACTCCCAGGATGATCAGGAACAGCAGGAACGCCACCGCCGAGGCGCGGCCGAGGTTCCACCACTTGAAGCCTTCCTCGAACATGAAGTACAGCACGCTGACCGTGCTCTGCAACGGGTCGCCGCGGGTCATCACGTAGGGTTCGGCGAACAGCTGGAAGTAGCCGGACACGGTGATCACCCCGACCACCAGCAGCACCGGCCCCAGCATCGGCAGGGTGATGTGCAGCAGCTGCCGCCACTTCGACGCGCCGTCGATGCGCGCGGCCTCGTACAGATCCTGCGGGATGCCCTGCAGGCCGGCCAGGAAGATCACCATGTTGTAGCCGAAGTTCTTCCATACCGCGAACAGCATGATCGTCGGCATCGCCCAGTGCGGGTCGCCGAGCCAGTCGATCGGGCCGATGCCCAGGTGGCTCAGGCCGTAGTTGACCAGGCCGTAGCGGGTGTGGAACAGATAGCGCCAGATCACCGCCACCGCCACCAGCGTGGTCACCACCGGCGCGAACAGCGCGGTGCGGAACAGCGCCTCGAAGCGCGCCACCGGGGCGTTGAGCAGCAAGGCCGCGCCCAGCGAGGCGCCGATCGACAGCGGCACGCCGACGATGACGAAGTAGGTGGTGTTCCACAGCGACTTCCAGAACATCTGCGTCTGCAGCAGTTCGACGTAGTTGCCGAAGCCGACGAAGCGCAGGTGGTCGCTGTCGGCCAGCGCGTACAGGTCGAAGTCGGTGACGCTCAGCGCCAGCGCCGACAGCACCGGCAGGCCGAAGAACACGCCGATCACGATCAGCGCCGGGCCGGCGAACAGCCAGCCGACCAGGGAACCGCGCTTCATGGCGCCGTTCCCGCCGCCGCGGCAGGGCTGGCCTGCGGATGCTGCTGCCGGTAGATCCAGCGCCGTTTCTCCAGGATCTCGTCCACGCGCTTGTCCAGGTCCTGCACTGCCTGCTCCTGGCTCTCGCCGCCGCGCACCACGCGCTCGGTGACCAGCCGCATTTCCTGCACGATGCGCTCCCATTCCAGTACCTTCGGCGCCGGCTTGACCCGCTCCAGCTGGTCGCGGAACGCGTGCGCCAGCGGATCGTTGGCCAGCGACGGATACGCCCAGGTGCTGCGCCGCGGCGGCATGTCGCCGATCAGCGCATGGAAGCGCGCCTGGGTCTGCGGCCGCGACAGGAACTCGATCAGCTTCCACGCCGCGTCCTTCCGCTGCGACTTGCGGAAGATCACCAGGCTGGTGCCGCCGGCGATGCCGGCGCCCGGTCCGTCCGGGCCCGGCAGCGGCAGCGTGCCCCACTGCCCTTCCAGCGCCGCCGGCTGCAGCTTGCGGAACTCGCGGATGTTCCACGGGCCGGAGATGTAGAACGCGTAGAAGCCCTTGAAGAACTCGTCCCACACGTTGGAGATCTGGGTCTCGGACATCTTCGGCGCCCAGCCCTGCTGGAACATGTTGGCGTAGAAGGCCAGCGCCTTGCGGAAGCCGGGACTGCGGAAATTGCCGTAGTTGTTGTGGTCGCGCAGCAGCGGATCGTTGAACTGCAGGCCCAGCGACAGCTGCTGCTCGAACTCGTTGATCGGCATCAGGATCGCGTAGCGCTTGGGGCCGACGTGCTGCTTGACCGCAGCCATGGCCCGCTCCCACTCGGCCCAGGTCTGCGGCAGCGCGTCCACCCCGGCCTCGCGCAGCATGTCCTTGCGGTAGAACAGCAGGCGCGTGTCCACGTACCACGGCACCCCGTACAACTGGCCGTCGATGACGCTGGTGTCCCAGATGCCGGCGAAATAGTCCTTCGGATCGACCACCGTGGACCGGTCGACATAGGCTTGCAGCGGCTGCAGCGTGTCCAGCGCGGCGAACTCGGGAATCCAGGTGTTGCCGAGCTGGCAAACGTCCGGCAGCCCGTCGGCGGCGAACGCGGTCAGCAGCTTCTCGTGCGCGGCGGTCCACGGGATGTTCTGGATGTCCACGTGGATGCCGGGATGCTCCTTCTCGAACTGCGGGATCAGCTCGGCCACGACTTCGGCCTCGCGCCCCATCGCCCAGAACCGCACCACCTGGCCCTGCGGCGCGCGCGCGCAGCCGCCCAGCGCCGCCGCCAGCGCAGCCAACGACAGCCAGCGACCGGTCGCGCGCAGTACACTCATTCGGGCTGCTTCTGCGGCTGGTTGCGCTGTGCGGGATTCTGCTGCGCTTCGGTGGCGGCGCGCGACTCGGCGATGCCCAGCGCACGCGCGGCCGCGGCCTGCTCGTCCTTCTTCGGCAGCGGTTGCCGCTCGCCTTCCGGGGTCAGCCAACCGCCGTTGAAACCGGCGCGCTCCAGGCCGGTGCGCAGGTACTTGTTCTTCTTCATCACATTCCAGACGAACTCGTTGCGGTAGTTGGCGATCATGGTGACGATCGCGCCCTGGTCGATGCCGATGTAGTCGCCCGCCACCCAGCCGCGGTTCGGGATCATGCGACCGGTCTTGAGCGGGATATCGTAGTTGAAGCTGGGATTGAACGAATCCAGGAAACCGTAGCTGGAATAGATGTAGTCGCCGAAGCGCTTGTGCATCTCCTGGGTCGCCGGGATCACCACCTCGGGCGCGAACACGATCGAGGACACCGCCGCGGTGGGTGCGATGGTGCCGTCGTCGAAGTGCTCGAACAGGCCGGCGCCGCGGGTGCGGTAGTGGAAGAACTGGCGCTGTTCGCCGCGGTACTCCTGGGTGGTGTTCTGCGGGCCGTCGCTGGCGGTCAGGCCCCAGACGTTCTCGCCGTATTCCTTCCACTTCATCGGGTTGTCGATGGCGTAGTCGCGCTGGGCGAGCGTGGCGCGGCGGCTGTTGAGGAAGTAGTCGATGCCGTGTTCGCGCATGTACTGGTCCTGGATGTCGCGGAAGTCGATCCAGACATGGTTGTACTGGTGCGCGAACAGCGGGCCGAAGGACAGGTATTCCTGGCCCTGGAACACGCCCCAGTCCTTGTTATAGGTGCGCGTCCATTCCAGCCACGCGTCGGGCTGCACCGGATGGGTTGGCGAGCCCAGCGCGAGGATGTAGACCATCATGCCTTCGTTGTAGCCCATCCAGTCGTACTGGATGAAGCCGCGCTCGGGGTACCAGCCCATCGAGATCAACGGCTTGCGCTGCTGCATCCACTTCCAGTCCACGCGGCGGTACAGCGTGTCGGCGATCTGGCGGATCTCCTGCTCGTCGGCGCTGGCGCCGTCGTAGTAGGACTGGGCGAACAGCACGCCCATCATCAACAGCGCGGTATCCACGCTCGACAGTTCCACCCACTGGTCGTAGCGCAACCCTTTCTGCATGTCCAGGAAGTGGTAGTAGAAGCCCTTGTAGCCAGCGCGACCGGTGCGCTGCGGACCGACCGGCGCATCGCGCAGGAAGCGCAGCGTGGTCAGGGTGCGTTGCACCGCCTGCTCGCGGTCGATCCAGCCGTTCTCGTAGCCGATCGGATAGGCGGTGAGCGCGAAGCCGATGGAGGCGATGCTGGCGAACGGGCGCGACGGGTAGCGGTCCACCGCCATGCCGTTCTGCTCGTTGGTGGTGTCCCAGAAGAATTGGAAGGTGCGCCGCTCGATGTCGTCGAACAGCGGCGGCAACGCGGGTTTGAGCAATTTGGGGGGCAGTTCGGCTTCTATCAGAATCACTTTGACCGGCTTCTTGTCCGCGACGGCCGGCTCCTCGGTTTTCTTGCAGGATGCCAGCAATGCCGCCGTCGCCAGCAGCAGGACCAATGGTGAGCGTGCGACGCTGCCCAGTTTCATGCGTTCGACACCCCTTTGAAATCGCTTACATGCACGGTGAAAACTGTCCCATCCCGGAATCTGCGGCGGCCGCCCCGGAAGATTCCGGGGCGGCCGTGACGTAATCGCTTACCAATTCAGCCCGAACGACAGGCGGAAAGTGCGCATCTGACCATAGATCTTGTAGTCGGTCGTGCCATACGCGGTGTCCAGGTCGGTCGCGGTACCGGTATTGGCGCCATAGGAGTTGTAGTTGACCCAGTTGAACACATTCAGCACATCGGCGCGGACATTGAACTTGACGTTGCTGCCGGTGTCCCACTGCTTGTTCAAGGTCAGGCTCAGGTCCTTGTAGCCGATGCTGCGGTCCGGGGTGAACTGGGCGATGTAGCATTGGGTATTGCCGGCCAGGCAGTTGGTGCCGTAGAACGGCGTCGGCGTGGACAGGGTCAGCTTGCCGGACAGGGTGATGTCCCACGGCAGGTCGTAGATCGCGGTGGCGACCAGGCGGTGCTTGGGCACGCCTGCGGCCTGGTGCCAGCCGTAGCCGCCGATGCTCGGATAGTCGAGCGAGTAGTGCTCGCCGAACTGACGGTTCTCCTTGGCGTTGCTGTAGGTATAGGCCACGGTCGCGCCCCAGCCGGACTTGGCCGTGTACGGCTTGTCGATCTTCAGCCCCAGCGAGTCGTTGCGCGTCTCCAGCGCGTTGGTGCCCAGCAGCACGCTGCCGAAGCCGTCGGGGCCCTCGCCGAACGGCGCGCCGTAGATGGTGCCGGGCACGAAGAACGAGCCGTCCTCGCGGCGGTTGCCGAGCAGGAACGCGAAGCCGTCGTGGCTGGCGATGTGCGATAGCGTGACCTCGGTGTTCCACTGCTCGCCCCACAGGTCCACCGCATTGCGCATGCCCAGGCTGAACTGGTCCGAGTACGGGGTCTTGATGTCGTTGTCGATCAGGTAGATCTCGCGCCCGCTGCCGGCGCCGGCGCCGGCCACCAGCGCCTGCAGCGTGGCCGGATCCAGGTACGACGGATCCCAGGCCAGGCACGGCTGGCCGCGGCACGGATTGGCCGCCGACTGGAAGTAATAGGCGTAGGAACGGAAGCTGCCGTTGAGCTGCTCCAGCGACAGGTAGTCGAAGAGGTTGCGGTCGTAGGCACGGCCGGCGCCGCCGAAGATCACGTAGCGCTGGTCGCCGGCCAGGTCGTAGGAAAAGCCCAGGCGCGGCTGCCAGGCGTCCTTGAACGCCTTGCGGTTGTTGCCGGTGCCGATGTAATGGCGGATGTTGTAGTTGGCGTTGTCGAGGTTGCTCCAGCTCAACAGCGCCGCGGCGACGTCGGCCGGGGTCTGGAAGTCCAGGAACGACGGGGTCTTCTCGTAGTCCCAGCGCACGCCCAGGTTGAGGGTCAGGTGTTGGTCGACCTCCCAGTCGTCCTGCACGTAGATGCCGTACTGCCTGTTCTTGGAGATCGCGTTGCCGCCGCTGGTGCCGGCGACCGCATCGCCGAACTGCACCTGGTACGGGATCTGGGTGCTGGTCAGGATGTTGTAGTAGAACTGCGGGTTGTATGGAATCTGCTGCAGCGTGTTGAGTTCCACGTCCTTGTACTTGACCCCCATCTTCAGCGTGTGCGTGCCGTGCCACTGCAGGTCCTGGATGGTCAGGTCGTCCTGCAGGCCCCAGCCCTTCTGGCCCTTGCGCTGGTAGTTGGAGCCGGCGCCGACGCTGAGGATGGTGTCCGGATTGCCGTCGGCCGGGTAGTACATCAGGTTGTAGCCGAGCCCGTCGTTGACCGCCTGCGGATTGACGAACGCGTTCTCGTAGGTCAGGTGCGCATCGTTGATGATGCGGCCGTAGGTGAACTGGTAGCGCAGGTCGGCGCGCTTGTCTTCCTGGTAGGCATCGGTCGCATGCGCGGCGGCGTTGCTGCCGTCGATGCCGTCGACCGAGGTCTCCTCGCGGTACTTGCCGCTGAGCTCGAAGTAGTGGTTCTCGCCGATGGCCCAGTCGAGCTTGCCGAAGTACAGGTCTTCCTTGAACGGCTGCGGATAGGTGCCGATCTGCGCCTGCAGGTCCGCCGGCAGTTCGGCGACGCGGTCGCGGTAGATCGAACCGGCCTGGACCACGCCCGGGGTCACGTACTGCTTGGCCTCGTAGGCGACGAAGAAGTGCGCGATGTCCTTGAGGATCGGGCCGCTGAAGGTGGCGCCGTACTGCTCCTCCTTGAACGCGTCGCGCTTGCCGTTGCGCTCTTCCAGCGGGCTGGGCTTGCGCCACTTGTCGTTGGTGTAGTCCCAGAAGAAGCTGCCCTCGAACTGGTTGCCGCCCGAGCGCGTGGCCGCGACCACCGCGGCGCTGCTGAGCTGGTCGAACTCGGCCTTGTAGTTGGAGGTGATGACCTTGTACTCGCCGATCGCCGACTGCGGGAACGGGTTGCCGCGGCTGGAGTCCTGACCGCTGACGCCGCCGGTGAGCACGTAGTTCTTCTGGCTGACGCCGTCGATGAACACATTGGTGCCGTTGGCCGAAGTGGCGCCGGAACGCATCTTGGTGTTGCCCTGCCCGTCGCGGCTGAACTGCACGCCCGGCACGGTGTCGGCCAGCTCCAGGAAGTTGCGGGTCGCGCGCGGCAGCGTCTCGATCAGCTTGTTGGAGATGTAGGTGGCATTCTCCGAGGTGCGGGTCTCCACCAGCGCCGGGGCGGTGACGTTGACCGCGCCGAGGGTGATGGCGTCACCGGTGGCCGCTGCGCCGCCCACGCTCAGATTCAGCGTCGCCACCTGGCCGACCTGCACGGTGACGTTCTGCGTGGCGGTCTGGCCGTTGGCGGTGACATCGATGCGGTACGCACCCGGCGGCAGCCCGCCGACGAAGTACACGCCGTTGCTGGCCTGCACGCTGCGGGTCAGACCGGTGGACAGGTTGGTGGCGGTGACCTGCGCTTCGGCGGCCGGCGCCGAAGCGGCCATGACCTGGCCGCGGATGGTGGCGCCGGTACTCTGCGCGAACGCCGGTGCGGCGCCCAGCAGCAGGCAACTGGCCAGGGCGCAGTTCAACAGCTTGCGTGCGGGCTGTGCGGAACGTGGCGCGTGGTTCATGCGGTGCTTCCCTCCAGGAATGGTGTTGCCAGTTATTTATTGGTGGTGCGTGGGGCTGCGATGCAAACAAGCGGAGCAAGACAACGGCGACGCGGACATCCGTGCCGCTAGGAACCGGGCATGCTGGAATCGCGCACGACCAGCTCCGGAATCAGGGTCTGCCGCTGCAGGCTGTCGGCGCCAGGGCGGTCGACCGACTGCAGCAGGCGGTTCATCGCCTGCTCACCGAGCCCGGCGATGCTGACCCGCATCGTGGTGAGGGATGGGTGAACGAAACGCGCCAGCGGGATGTCGTCGAAACCGGCGAGGGCGACGTCGCCGGGCACGCGCACGCCGGCCTGGGCGAAGGCGTACAGGCAGCCGAGCGCGGTCATGTCGTTGGCGGCGAACACCGCGTCCGGCAGCGTGCCGGCCCGCAGCATCGCCTGCCCCGCACGGTGGCCCGAGGCTTCGTCGAACTGGCCCGGGAACTCCCGGCCCTCGGCCGCGCCGGGATGGCGGGCGATGGCGTCGCGGAACCCGCGCAGGCGTTCGCGCGCATCGAAGTTCAGTTCCGGACCGCCGACAAAGGCGATGCGGCGATGGCCCATCGCCAGCAGATGCTCGGTCATCGCCACCGCGCCGGCATGGTCGTCGATGCTCAGCACCGGATACTCGGCGCCGGGCAGATGGGTATTGATCAGCACCGTCGGCAGCGCCTGCGGCAGGTTGTCGGTGAGGAAACCGGGACGCTCGGCATACGGCGACAGCACCAGCAGGCCATCCACGCGCCCGCGCATCGCGCGCAGCGCGCGGCCCTGCTCTTCCGGATCGCCGTGGTAGCTGGATACCAGCAGGTGCTGGCGGCGCGCGCGCGCGGCGCCGTCGATGCCGCGGATCAGCTCGGAGAAGAACTCGCCGTACAGGTCCGGCAGCACCACGCCCACGGTCTGGGTGCGGCGGCTGCTGAGGCTGCGCGCGGCCGCGTGCGGGCTGTAGCGCAGACGCTCGGCCACCTCGAGCACCAGTTTGCGCACCGGCTCGGCGACGTTCTCGTGCCCATTGAGCGCACGCGACACCGTGGCCACGGACACCCGGGCCTCGCGTGCGACATCTTTGATGGTGATCGCGCTCTTGGCCATCGCGCCGCCCTCCGCGGCCGAGACATCGAGAAACTGGCGCGGACTGTAATCGTTCTCAGGACGAGGCAGAAGCCCTTTGTTATTTTTTCAATAAAATTATTACGATTCAACCACTTGCATGGACGCGAAATCGCCAGAATCATGATGCGCCGCAGCATGATCGATGCCTGCATTCCGCGTTCCTGGCATGCGCCACGGCGCCGCGGCGGGCGGACCGGCGGCTGACGCGGCGCAGGCCGGCGCGCGTCAGCCGCCGTCGCGCGGCGCTTGGGCGTGGATCGACAGCGCATGGATGTCGGTCTGCATCATCGCGCCCAGCGCCGCGTACACCGCGCGGTGCCGGGCCAGCGGCGCCAGGCTGGCGAAGGCAGCGCTGACGATGCGCACATTGAAGTGGCCGCGGCCGTCGCGGGCGCCGGCGTGCCCGGCATGGCGGTGGCTGTCGTCCTCGACCTCCAGCGCCTGCGGGGCGAACGCGGTCTGCAGCACGGCGCGGATCCGCTCCACCCGGTTCGCCGCGACCCGGTTCATGGCAAGGTCTTCCGGAACGGCCGCACCTCGACCCGCGCATAGACCCCGGCGGCCACGTATGGATCGGCCTCGGCCCAGGCCCGGGCCTGCGCCAGCGAGTCGAACTCGGCGACCACCAGGCTGCCGCTGAAGCCCGCAGGACCCGGATCCTCGGCGTCGATCGCCGGGCACGGACCGGCCAGCAGCAGGCGTCCGGCTTCCTGCAGCGCCACCAGCCGCGCCAGGTGCGGCGGCCGCGCCGCCAGTCGCCGCGGCAGCGCATCGGCGCCGTCGTATCCCTCGATCACGTACCACATGCCGTCACCTATCCCTTCGCTTTGCATATGAACCTCACCCAATTCTAGCGCCACGGCGCTGGACACCGACCCGGCTGGCGCATTACCCTTGCGTCCGTTGCACGCGGCCGGATGCAGCGGCCCGTTGGTGATTGGCGCCCCAGCCCCTTCCGACGACCGATTCGCTGCCTGACGCCGCCCGCGCAGACGCCCTCCTCAAGCTGTCCCGTCGCCGCGACTCGCGGCGTATGTCTTGTGTCCTGTTGAAGTGTGGATCGCGTTGCGGGGACGACGCGACGTGAACCGCGGTACTGCAGGCAAGGCGCCGCGACCGGATCGCCCCTGCCCGGCCCTTCGCTATCGCAACACCTGATGTCCAACCGATGACCTCCGAACTCGCGCTCGACGCGAACCCGCCAATCCAGCCGACCGCGCCACAGCAGCAGGAAATGCCGCTGGCGGTGGTGCATGGGCAACCGGTGCTGCAGATCCCACAGGACCTGTACATCCCGCCGGATGCGCTGGAAGTCATCCTGGACGCGTTCGAAGGCCCGCTCGATCTACTGCTGTACCTGATCCGCCGGCAGAATCTGGACATCCTGGACATCCCCGTCGCCGAGATCACCCGGCAGTACGTGGACTACATCAACGTGATGCAGGAACTGCGTTTCGAGTTGGCCGCCGAATATCTGGTGATGGCCGCGATCCTGGCCGAGATCAAGTCGCGGATGCTGCTGCCGCGGCCGCCGGCGCAGGAAGGCGAGGAAGCCGATCCGCGCGCCGAACTGGTACGCCGTTTGCAAGAGTACGAGCGCTTCAAGCAGGCCGCCGAGGACATCGACGCGCTGCCGCGGCAGGACCGCGACACCACGCCGGTGCAGGCGCACGTGCCCGACCGCGCCGCGGTGAAGCTGCCGCCGCCGGTGGAACTGAAGGAGATGCTGCTGGCGCTGTACGACGTGCTCAAGCGCGCCGAGTTGTTCAGCGGCCACGCGATCAAGCGCGAGGCGCTGAGCGTGCGGCAACGGATGGGCGAAGTGCTGAGCCGCCTGGACGACGGCCGGTTCTACCGGTTCGAGTCGCTGTTCCGTGCCGAGGAAGGCAAGCTCGGCGTGCTGGTCACCTTCCTGGCCTTGCTGGAGCTGGCCAAGGAACAGTTGCTGGACATCGTCCAGGAACCGATGCAGCCCGCCGCCGCGGGCGAACGGCGGGCCATGGCGCCGATCTACGTCAAGTCGCTGGCGCTGGGCAACACCAACGAACCGCTGCAGTTCAACAGCGAATTCGACGATACCGACGCCGCCAACGGCCCTACCTGACACCAAGACCCGCCTACGCATGGATCAAGCGCTGATCAACCGCATCGTCGAAGCCGCCCTGCTCGCCGCCAACCAACCGCTGCCGCTGGCCCAACTGCACGGCCTGTTCCCCGAGGACGCGCCGGCGCCGCCGGGCAGCATCGAGCGCGCACTGGAACAGCTGCGCGCGGCCTGCGCCGGGCGCGGCGTGGAACTGGCGGAAGTGGCGTCGGGCTTCCGCTACCAGGTCAGCGGCGAGGTGCACCCGTGGGTGGCGCGGCTGTGGACCGAACGCAAGACCCGCTACACCCGCGCCACGCTGGAGACCCTGGCCCTGATCGCCTACCGCCAGCCGATCACCCGTGGCGAGATCGAGCAGGTGCGCGGCGTTGCGGTCAGCAGCAACATCATCCAGGCACTGGAAGAGCGCGAGTGGATCCGCGTGGTCGGCCACCGCGACGTGCCCGGCAAGCCGGCGCTGTTCGGCACCACCAAGGGCTTCCTGGACTACTTCGGGCTCAAGCGCCTGGACGAACTGCCGCCCTTGTCGGAACTGCGGGACATCGGCGAGCTGGAACCGCAGCTGCCGCTGGACCGCGACGCGCTGCCGGTCGGCGACATGGCCCAGCCCGGCGCGGACGCGGCGGACGCGGCCGCTGGCGCGGACGAAGCGACGCCCGCCGAGGCGAGCAACGCCGCAGTCGACCTGGATGAAGCACAGGCCGATACCGCGACCGACCCCGCCGCTGCGGACGCCACGGCCACCGCGGACAGCGATACCGATACCGATACCGATACCGATACCGGCACTGAAACCGAAACCGATGCAGACGCCGCCGCAGCGGATGCCTCACCCAGCGATACCGCCCCGACGGGCGAACCCGAAGCCGCGCCGGACGAGCGCGCGGCGGATGCGAACGAAGCCGAAGACAACGCCGTCGCGACGACGACCGTGGCTGTTGACGATGCCGATTCCGAACCACAGGCCGACGCACCCCGCGCCGGCCGGAGCCAAGTGAATGAGTGACACCTCCCGCAAGCTGTCGTTGAACAAGCTCTCGCTCAAGCGCGATGCCGCCGGCGAGCAGCCGAAACTGGAAGAACGCCTGCACAAGGTCCTGGCCCAGGCCGGCCTGGGCTCGCGCCGCGCGCTGGAGCAGCGCATCGCCGACGGCCTGGTCAAGGTCAACGGCGAGGTCGCGCAGACCGGCATGTCGGTCAAGAGTGGCGACAGGATCGAGCTGGACGGTCGCAGCTTCGTCGCCAGCGCGCTGACCGAGCCGTCGCGCGTGCTGGTCTACAACAAGCCCGAAGGCGAAGTGACCACCCGCGAGGATCCCGAGGGCCGCCCGACCATCTTCGAGGCGCTGCCGTCGCTGAAGGGCGCGCGCTGGATCGCGATCGGCCGCCTGGACATCAACACCACCGGCCTGCTGCTGCTGACCACCGACGGCGAGCTGGCCAACGCGATGATGCACCCGTCCTACGAGATCGAACGCGAGTACGTGGTGCGCGTGCGCGCCCCGGAAGGCGAGGAGAAGGTGCCCGACAGCATGGTCGAGCGCCTGTCACGCGGCGTGCTGCTGGAAGACGGCGGCGCCAAGTTCGACGAGATCGAGCGCATCGGCGGCACCGACTCGCACGACTGGTTCCGCGTGGTGGTCAAGGAAGGCCGC
Source organism: Xanthomonas theicola (assembly GCF_014236795.1). Taxonomy (NCBI): domain Bacteria; kingdom Pseudomonadati; phylum Pseudomonadota; class Gammaproteobacteria; order Lysobacterales; family Lysobacteraceae; genus Xanthomonas; species Xanthomonas theicola. Next base: position 2,766,252 of record NZ_CP049017.1, read on the forward strand.
AACCGCGAAGTGCGCCGGCTGTGGGAATCGCAGGGCTGCCAGGTCAGCCGCCTCAAGCGCACCCGCTACGGCAAGGTGGCGCTGCCGCGCGAGCTGTTGCGCGGGCAGTCGCTGGAACTGGCGCAGGACAAGGTCGAGGCGCTGCGCGCCGAGCTGAAGCTGGAAGAAGGCACGCCGTCGGCGCTGACCCTGCAGCCGGTGATCGGCCAGCGCAAGGCGGCCAAGGCCACCGTGCAGGTCGGCCGCGGCGGCAATGCCTACGTCAACGGCCACAACGTCGCCGACGAAGGCCGCGAGCTGCGCCGCTTCGATACCTTCCGCGAGGACCGCGGCCGCGGCGGCAAGAAGCCGTACGGCGGGCTGACCGTCAGCGGCGAGATGGCCGCCAAGCAGGCGCAGAAGCCGTTCAAGCAGCGCAACCCGAAGGGGCCCAAACCGCTGCCGGACGGCAACCCCGCCGCGTTCCGCACCTGGTACGTGCCCGAGGGTGTCAGCACCGGTCCGACCGGCCACCGCAACGCCGGTCCGGACGGGCGTGGCGGCCAGGGGCAAGGGCGTCCCTATGGCAAGCCGCGCCCGGCCGGCGCCGGTGCCGGCCAGGGCGCGACCCAGGGCCGCGGCCAGGAGCAAGGCCAGCGCAAGGCGCATCCGTACGGGCATCCGGGCAATGCGCCGAGCTTCCCGTCCGACCACGCCAACCCCGGTTTCAACCCCTACGGCGCCGCGCCGCGCGCGGCGCGCCCGGCCGGCCCGCGCGGCGACGGGCAGAAGCGCGGGCCGGGTCCGAGCGGCCGCCCGGCCGGCAACCGGCCCGGCGGCGGCCGGCCCGGCGGCGGCAATCGCGGCCCGCGCGGCGGCTGAGCGTCGAAACCGATGGGCCGCACTGGCCGCGCCGGAAGGCGCGGCCAGGACGCCGCCGACGGCGCCTGCGTCAGCGGGTTGTCGGCTCAACCGAAGCACCGAAGGCCCTGTGCCGCCAAGCGCGGCCAGGGCTAGCGGGACCGCGTGGTCCTAGAGCACTTTCGATCCAAGTGATGCCACTTGTGGGAGCGACTTCGCGGATTGGGTCTGGCAAGCCAGCCGTCGGCTGGCGCCGCGCGGCGTGGCCCAACCGCCAGTCGCAGACACCAACTGACAGCTTGCCAGACCCAGTGCGGCCTGTTCGGGGGTGGATCGCACGCCCTGGACCTTGGCGACCGCCCGTCCTCCCACACAGGCGGCAGCCTCTCGCTTGGTCGCCGAAGGTCGACGCTACCGGAGTAGCGACATCCCCCCGGACGGGAATCGGTCCTGATTTCCGGCAACGCGTGGCGGCGGCGTTGCTATCTGCCCAAGCGCGGGTCATACGGTGAATTAAAGCCCCGGCATATATAACTCTTGACGATAACGGTATCTTCCTGCCTTTCTGCATCCGACAGACGGATCTTGCCCCTGTCGGCTCTCGCAAGTCGATCCGCCGCCTTGTCACAGATGTGCTTGTCATACGGCGGAAACAAGGACGGCAAGGACGGCCATTTGAAATTCGTTACATTGATCCGCATATTGGTTGGATAACCACGCTTCCGTTCTTCGGTATAAATTGTATCCAGCCCATCACCGTCATCGCCAGTCGACTCTTCGCCGCCGATCTGGTTTATTTCATTGCCCGAGCTGCTGACGCTTCTCGCCTTGCGGCCATGCGCAGGCCGATCCACCGCATCGCGCAATGCAAAATTCTTCACGGAGGCGTCGCTGGGACGATTCAAAACCGCGGTGGCCGGCGTGCCCGATCCTTTCGACGCTTGCTGGCGATGAGCCGGATCCTGCGCAGCAGCGCCAGTACCAGCGGAGCCACGGGCGGCCGGCTCCCCCATTGGCTTCGATGAACCGCCAGCAGTCCGCTCATGGCGACGACCATCATTGCCATGCGCATCGCGCGCGCCCGCTGAATTGGAAGCAATTTTCCGCCGATCGCATGGCTGCTTGCGATACATCAGATCATGCGCATCAGCCACGCTGCCGACAAAACCATCTCCCGCCTTTATTTCCATCAACTCCGATCTACGTCCGTTGTTTATCGTCATCATCCTGGAGCCGCCGCTGGTCCTTATTTCCTCTATTACCACACCACCTTCATTCTTGATTTTTATCCTATTCGATGAACTTAGAACTCCCATCACCCCGCCGGTCACAGGTAACACACCGCCGCCGTGGTGCGTGGCAGATGGAAAGGAGGTGGCGGCTGGCATCGCCAAGGCAGACGTTATCATGTTCGATCCTTTATTTACCCGGGATATTTTCGCGAGGATGCGGATCGCGCTGGAGGCGATTGCCGAATTACCACGCAGCTTGAATTTATGCGATCCCTTTGGAAAATCAATTCGACAAATCTAGAAATCCGACTTGCCGCAGCGCCAGACTATTCCATCGCCTGCACTTCGCGGGTCTCGCCTGCCGACCAACAACCCGGGCCAGCGGTTCCCGTCCCGTGCAGTCACATGCGGAGCGGCCACGAACGGCCATCGCCCACATTTCGAGCAGCCCACCGCGCTACTGCGATCGGCGCGGCCACGCGCGCGGTCGCACCGCGCGGCTCAGCGCCGCTCGATGGTGAAGCCGCCGACCACCACGCCCAGGTCCCAGCCCTTGCCGGTGCCGGCCAGGGCCAACGAGATGTCGCCCTTGGTCATCACCTGCGCATCGGAAGACTTGACCACACCGGCATGCGCTTCGGCCCCCGCATAGGTGCCGAACAGATCGTTGAGCGTATAGGCGCCGGTGAACCGGCCGCGGCCGTCGACGATCTTCGACTTGCCCACGCTCAACCCGCCGCCCTTGGCGCTGATCTTGACCGGAATCTTGGCGCCGTTGTCGCAGGTGATGGTGCCGGTGCCGGAGGCGGTCTTGTAGAACACCGACCAGCCGGACAGGTTGAAACGCAGCTGGCAATCGATGTTGCCGGCGGCATGCGCCTGCGGCATGAAGGCGAGGCCGGCGAGCAGCGCGACGGCGGTCAACAGTTTGTTGTTCATGGCCACGTTCCGTGAATGGGAAACGGCGCGAGCGTAGCAGCGCGCCGCGCAAGATCACGTGTGGGAAACGGCCTGCGGCACGGCGCCGTTCAGCGATCGGCGTTGGGCACGCCCAGGGTGAAGGCATCGGCGTCGAGCATGGCCGGGAAGCGCGCGCGGTGTGCGGCCAGCGCCGCCGCCGAGATCGTGGTGGTGACCACTTGCTCGCGTTCCCGGATCTCCACTTGCGGCTGGCCCAGGAAGTCGATCACCGCGCTGTGGCCGGCATAGTGCAGGCCGTTGCCGTCCACGCCCACGCGGTTGACCGCGGCCACGAAGCACAGGTTCTCGATCGCGCGCGCGCGCAGCAGGGTGCGCCACGGGTAGGCGCGCGCCGAGGGCCAGTTGGCGACGAACAGTTGCAAGTCGAAATCCAACTGACCGGGACGCTCGACGTCGTAGCGGTTGCGGCAGAACACCGGGAAGCGCAGGTCGTAGCAGACCTGCGGATTGATCCGCCAGCCCTTCCACTCCACGCACAGCCGCTCGCGTCCGGCGGCGTAGCGCTGGTGCTCGTTGGCGTAGCGGAACAGGTGGCGCTTGTCGTAGTGCTGCAGTTCGCCGTCGGGCGTGGCCCACAGCAGGCGATTGAAGACCTTCGCCGTCCCGTCCTCGCCGATCGCCCGCAACTGCGCGCTGCCGGTCATCGCCGCGCCCAGCCGCGCCGCCTGCGCGCGCATCCAGGCCACGCTCGGCCCGTCCATGCCCTCGGCCTGGTCCAGCGCCTCGTTGGAGAAGCCGCTGGTGAAGGTCTCCGGCAGGATCACCAGGTCGGTGGCGCCGGCCAGCGGCGCCAGCAGCGCGGCGTAATGCGCGCGGTTGCCGGCCGGATCGTGCCAGCGGGTGTCGCCTTGGATCAGGGAGATGCGGAGGTCGGGGGTGGGGGGCATGGGAGTGTCCGGTTCGAAGTAGGCGGGACGCGGGACTGGGGACTCGATAAAGCGAGGGTCGCCGATTCGCGCTCTCGATTTTACGAGTCCCCCGTCCCCGGTCCCGAGTCCCGGCGCGGCTCGTCAGAGCCGCTGCAGCCGCTCGATCGCCGCATCCAGCGTCGCCTCGTTCTTGGCGAAGCACAGCCGCGCCAGGCGCTGGCCGGTCGGCGGGGTCTGGTAGAACGGCGACAGCGGGATCGCGGCCACGCCCTTCTCGATGGTCAGCCGCTTCACGAATTCGGTGTCGGGCAGGTCGCTGACCGCCGAGTAGTCGACCAGTTGGAAGTAGCCGCCGGGTACCGGCAGCGGTGCGAGCCGGGTGCCCAGCAACTGTTCGCGGAAGCGGTCGCGCTTGGCCTGGTAGAAGGCGCCGAGCCGCTCGTCGTGCTCGGGTTCGTCGCGGATCATCGCGGCGAAGGCGTACTGGGCCGGGCCGAAGCTGGTGAAGGTGTTGTACTGGTGCACCTTGCGGAACTCGGCGCTGAGCGCCGGCGGCGCGATCGTGTAGCCGATCTTCCAGCCGGTGCAGTGGTAGGTCTTGCCGAAGCTGGAAACGACGAAGGCGCGTTCGCGCAGCTCCGGCCAGCGCAGCACCGATTCGTGGCGGCGGCCGTCGAACACGATGTGCTCATAGACCTCGTCGGAGACCAGGAAGATGTCGCTGCCGCGCAGCAGGTCGGCGATGGCCTGCAGGTCGTCGCCGCCGAGCATCGCCCCGGACGGGTTGTGCGGGCTGTTGAGCATCAGCAGGCGGGTGCGCGGGGTGATCGCCGCGCGCACCCGTTCCCAGTCCACCGCGAAGGTCTGCGGGTCCAGCGGCACGTGCACCGCGCGCGCGCCGGCCAGGTCGATCGCCGGTTCGTAGCTGTCGTAGGCCGGATCCAGCACGATCACCTCCTCGCCGGGCCGCACCACCGCCTGGATGGCGTTGAACAGCGCCTCGGTGGCGCCGCTGGTGACGGTGACCTCGGTGTCGGGGTCGACCTGCGCGCCGTAGCAGCGCAGCGCCTTGCCGGCGATCGCCTGGCGCAGCGCCGGCACCCCGGTCATCGGCGGGTACTGGTTGTGGCCCTGGCGCATGGCCTGCGCGAGCACGTCGATCAGCCGCGCCGGCGCGGCGAAGTCGGGGAAGCCCTGGCCCAGGTTGACCGCGCCGTGCTCGGCGGCCAGTTGCGACATCACCGTGAAGATGGTGGTGCCCACCTTGGGCAGCTTGGTCTGCGGGAGCATGCGTAGGCCACGGAAACGGGAAAGCGCGAAGTGTACGCAAAGCCGCTTGCCGGCAATGCGGCGGCGGCATGCAAAACAGCGTTCCCCGCACGGCACGCGGCGGCGTCGCCGGCATGCAGCCGCCGCCACTGCGCCCGCGCCAGGCGGCCGCATGCCGATACAATGCGCACCTCCCGCCGCCACCGTCTGCCGCCGCGCCCGTCCCGCTGCGGCCCTTCGCCGATGACCGATCCGCTGCATTCCCCGCCGCCGCTGCTGGCCGCGCATGGGCTCACTTTCGCTCGCGACGACGACGCCGTGTTCGGTCCGCTGGATTTCCACCTGGACGCGGGCGAGGCGCTGCTGGTGCAAGGCGACAATGGCGCCGGCAAGACCACTCTGCTGCGGGTGCTGGTCGGGCTGCTGCGCGCCGAGGCCGGGCGCATCGAGATCGACGGCCGCCCGGTGCGCCGCGGCGACCGCGCGCGCTACATGGCCTACCTGGGCCATCTCGGCGCACTGAAGGCGGACCTGAGCACGCTGGAGAACCTGCACTACCTGTGCGGCCTGCAGGGCCGCCGCGCCAAGCAGATGCCGGGCAGCGCGCTGGCCATCGTCGGCCTGGCCGGCTACGCGGACACGCTGGTGCGGCAGCTGTCGGCCGGGCAGAAAAAGCGCCTGGCGCTGGCCCGGGTGTGGCTGTCGCCGGCGCCGCTGTGGCTGCTCGACGAGCCCTACGCCAACCTCGACCTGGACGGCATCACCCTGGTCAACCGGATGATCGCCGCGCACCTGCGCAGCGGCGGTGCGGCGCTGGTCACCACCCATGGCGCCTACGCCGCGCCGCCGGTGCGCACGCGCATGCTGCGCCTGAGCGGGGTGGCCGCATGAGCCCGGCCGCGCCGGTGCCCTCGTTGTGGCAGGCCACCGGCGCGCTGCTGCTGCGCGATCTGCGGCTGCTGTGGCGGCGCCGCGGCGATGCGCTGCAGCCGGCGCTGTTCGCGCTGCTGATCGTGGCGCTGTTCGCGCTGGCGATGGGCAACCAGCCGCGCCTGCTCGGCGAGGTCGCCGGCGCCGCGCTGTGGCTGGCGGCGCTGCTGGCCGGGCTGCTGGCGCTGGACAGCCTGTTCCGCGGCGACGCCGAGGACGGCTCACTGGAACAGTGGCTGCTGGCGCCGGTGCCGCTGGCCTGGCTGGTGCTGGTGCGGGTGCTGCTGCACTGGCTGACCACCGCGCTGCCGCTGATCCTGGCCACGCCGTTGCTGGGCGAATTGCTGCACCTGCCGCATGACCGCATGCCGGTGCTGCTGGCATCGTTGGCGCTGGGTACGCCGCTGCTGAGCCTGATCGGTGCGGTGGTGGCGGCGCTGACGGTGAGCATGAAGCGCGCCGGGATCCTGGTCGCGCTGCTGGCGCTGCCGCTGTACGTGCCGGTGCTGGTGTTCGGCGCCGGCAGCGTGGCCGCCGCGGCGCAGGGCCTGGACCCCGGCGGCGGCCTGCTGCTGCTGGCGGCCGGGCTGGTGCTGGGCCTGGTGCTGGCGCCGCTGGCGGCGGCGGCGGCGATCCGGATCGCGTTGAGCTGAGCGTGCTGGCGCAGCGCGCGCCGTACCATCATGGTCTATCGTTGAACCGCTGTCGCCGCACCGAAGCACGCCTCCCGCCCGCTAGAATCCACCGCATGTCCTCCGTCGTCCGCTGGTTCCACCAACTCGGCTCGCCCCCCGCCTTCGACCGCTTCGCCGCGCGCTGGACGCCGTGGTGCTACCTGGCCGCGCTGCTGCTGGCCGCGCCGGGGACCTGGCAGGCGCTGTTCGTGGTGCCGGCCGACCGCCTGCAGAGCGACGCCTTCCGCATCCTCTACATTCACGTGCCCAGCGCGTGGATGAGCCTGTTCGTGTTCGGGCTGATGGCGCTGTACGCGGCGATCGCGCAGGTGTGGCGGATCAAGCTGTGCGAGGTGCTGGCGATGGCCTGCGCGCCGATCGGCGCCGCCTTCACCGTGATCACCCTGCTGACCGGCAGCATCTGGGGCAAGCCGATGTGGGGCGCGTGGTGGGACTGGGACCCGCGCCTGACCACCGAACTGATCCTGCTGTTCCTGTACATCGGGGTGATGGGCCTGTACCTGGCGATCGAGGAGCGCCGCAACGCCGCGCGCGCGGCCGGGCTGCTGGCCATCGTCGGCGTGGCGCTGCTGCCGGTGATCCGCTATTCGGTGGTGTGGTGGAACTCGCTGCACCAGGGCCAGACCATTCGCCTGTTCGGCCAGTCGAGCATGGACCCGAGCATGCTGCCGCCGCTGTGGCTGATGCTGGCGGCGACCAAGTTCTGGTTCGCCGGCTCGCTGCTGGCGCGTGCGCGCGCCGACAACCTGCGCCGCGAGGCCGGCAAGGACTGGGTGGCGAAACTGGCGGAGACGCGCGCATGAACTACCTGCCCTATGTAGTCGGTGCCTATGCGGTGTTCGTCGGCGTGCTGCTGGCCGACTTCGTGCTGGCGCGGCTGCAGCTGCGCGGCGCATTGCGCGCGGCGCGGCGGCGCGCGCAGCGAAAACAGCGGCCCAAGGCCGATCCGGCCGCGCTGGACCTGAGCCGATGACCCCGCAGCGCAAGCGCCGCCTGCTGCTGTTGATGGTGCTGGTGCTGGCCGCGGGGCTGACCACCGCGCTGGTGGCGATGGCGCTGCAGCGCAACACCGCCTACCTGTACACCCCGGCCGAAGTGCTGGCCGGCAAGACCGGCGAACACGCCCGCTTCCGCCTCGGCGGCATGGTCGAGAAAGGCTCGTTCCAGCGCCCGCCCGGTTCGCTGCTGGCACGGTTCCGGGTCACCGACGGCGATGCGCAGCTGACCGTCAGCTACGATCGGATCCTGCCCGACCTGTTCCGCGAGGGCCAGGCGGTGGTGGCCACCGGCCGCATCCGCGATGGCGTGTTCGTGGCCGAGGACGTGCTGGCCAAGCACGACGAGACCTACATGCCCAAGGAACTGGAAGACAAGATGGGCAACGCGCATCGCAAGCACGATGTGGCGGAGGCGGTGCAGTGACTGGATGGAGGTGCGGGACGCGGGACGCGGGACGCGGGACGCGTAAAAGCCAACGTCCAGGCCGCGCGCAGTCCCGCTTTTCCGGGTCCCGCGTCCCGGGTCCCGAGTCCCGGCGTCACCATGCTCCCTGAACTCGGCCAACTCCTGCTGATCCTGGCGCTGCTCACCGCGCTGCTGCAGGCGGTCCTGCCGCTGGCCGGCGCGCAGCGCGGCCACGCGCGCTGGATGGCGGTGGCGCGGCCGGCGGCGTTCGCGCAGCTGGCGCTGGTCGCCGGCGCCTTCGCGGTGCTGGCCCATGCGTTCCTGGTGCAGGATTTCTCGGTGGCCTACGTGGCCGAGAACTCCAACTCGCTGCTGCCGCTGGTGTACCGCTATTCGGCGGTATGGGGCGCGCACGAAGGCTCGCTGCTGCTGTGGACGCTGATCCTGGCGCTGTGGACCGGCGCGGTGGCGCGGTGCTCGCGGCGCCTGCCGGCGCCGGTGATGGCGCGGGTGCTCGGCACGCTGGCGCTGGTCAGCCTGGGCTTCCTGGCGTTCCTGCTGTTCACCTCCAACCCGTTCGCGCGGCTGCTGCCGGCGCCGCTGGAAGGGCGCGACCTCAATCCGCTGCTGCAGGACCCGGGCCTGGTGATCCACCCGCCGCTGCTGTACGCCGGCTACGTCGGCTTCGCGGTGCCGTTCGCGTTCGCCATCGCCGCGCTGCTCGACGGTCAGGTCGATGCGCGCTGGCTGCGCTGGACGCGGCCGTGGACCAACGTGGCCTGGGGCTTGCTGACCATCGGCATCGCCCTGGGCAGCTGGTGGGCGTACTACGAGCTGGGCTGGGGCGGCTGGTGGTTCTGGGATCCGGTGGAGAACGCCAGCTTCATGCCCTGGCTGGCCGGCGCGGCGCTGCTGCATTCGCAGGCGGTGACCGAAAAGCGCGGCAGCTTCGCCGCGTGGACGCTGTTGCTGGCGATCGCCGCGTTCTCGCTGTCGCTGCTGGGCACCTTCCTGGTGCGCTCGGGCGTGCTGACCAGCGTGCACGCGTTCGCCGCCGATCCCGGCCGCGGCCTGTTCATCCTGGTGTTCCTGAGCCTGGTCTGCGGCGGCGCGCTGCTGTTGTACGCGCTGCGCGGCGGCCGCCTCGGCGCCGCGGCCGGCGATCCGCGCCAGCGCTTCGCCGCGTCCTCGCGCGAGACCCTGCTGCTGGCCAACAACCTGCTGCTGACCTGCGCCTGCGCGATGGTGCTGCTCGGCACGCTGTATCCGCTGCTGGCCGACGCGCTCGGACTCGGCAAGCTGTCGGTCGGCCCACCCTACTTCGGCACCCTGTTCGTGGTGCTGATGGCGCCGCTGGTGGCGCTGCTGCCGTTCGGGCCGCTGACCCGCTGGCAGCGCGAACAGCCGTCGCGGCCGCTGGCGTTGCTGGCGCCATGGGCCGGAGTGGCGCTGCTGGCCGGCGTGCTCGGCTTCTTCCTGGCGCCGCAGGGACCGTGGAAGACCGCCGCGGGCGTGGCTGGCGCGGCCTGGGTGCTGCTCGGCACCGCGCGCTTCGTGTGGAGCCGGCTGCAGCGCAAGGGCAGCCGCTTCACCGCCGAGATGCTGGGCATGACCCTGGCCCACGCCGGCATCGCGGTGTTCCTGACCGGTGCGCTGCTGGTCGAGGCGCTGGACCAGCAGCGCGAAGTGGCGCTGGCGCCGGGGCAGAGCCTGCAGATGGGCCGCTACCGGTTCGAGTTCCAGCGCCTGGAGCAGACCCGCGGCCCCAACTACGTGTCTGACCGCGCGCACCTGCAGGTGCTGCGCGACGACCGCCCGCTGGCGCTGCTGCATCCGGAAAAGCGCGTCTATGCCAGCGGCGGCCAGAGCCTGAGCGAAGCCGGCATCCATCCCGGCCTGTTCGGCGACGTCTATATCGCGCTGGGCAAACCGCTGGGCGGCAACGCCTGGGCGATGCGCCTGCATGTCAAACCGTTCGTGCGCTGGATCTGGCTGGGCGCAGCGCTGATGGCGCTGGGCGGCTTCGTCGCCGCCGGCGACCGGCGCTTCCGTCGTTCCCCGGAGAAGTCCTGATGTCCACCCCCGTTCCGCGTCGCCTGCCGCTCGCCGCCATCGTGCTCGGCGTGTTGTTCTTCCTCGGCCTGCTGGCATTGCTGTTCCATGCGGTGCAGCGTTCCGGCATGGCCGATCGCGATGCGCTGCCGTCGGCGCTGATCGGCAAGCCGGCGCCGGCGTTCGAGCTGCCGGTGCTGCACGATGCGTCGATCCGCGTGCGCAGCGCCGAGTTGCGCGGCGCGCCGTACGTGCTCAACGTGTGGGGCAGTTGGTGCGCGGCGTGCCGCGAGGAGCACCCGGTGCTGACCCGCTTCGCGCTGACCAAGCGCGTGCGCGTGATCGGCTACGACTGGAAGGACACCCGCGAAGACGCGCTGCACTGGCTGGAACAGCTCGGCAACCCGTTCTTCGTGGTGCTGTCCGATCCGGACGGCCGCACCGCGATCGACTGGGGTGTGGCCGCCGCGCCGGAGACCTTCCTGGTGGACGCGCACGGTGTGGTGCGCTGGAAACACTCCGGCGCACTGAGCGACCGGATCATCCGCGACGAACTGCTGCCGGCGCTGGTGCAGGCCGAACGCGATGCGCCTATCTCCAGACAGGGCCGGGCCACGCCGTGATGCACCGCCGGCGCGCGCAGTTGCTGCCGCTCCTGCTCCTGCTGGCAGGCGCAGGCCATGGCGGCGCGCAACCGCTCGCCGACCCGACGCCGCCTGCCTATCGCTCGGCGGCCGAGGAAGCGCGCTTCCATGCGCTGACAGCCGAACTGCGCTGCGTGCAGTGCCAGAACCAGTCGCTGGCCGACTCGCATGCGCAGATCGCGCTGGATCTGCGCCGCGAGGTGCTGGCGCTGATGCAACAGGGCCGCTCGGACGCGCAGATCAAGCGCTTCCTGGTCGAACGCTACGGCGAGTTCGTGCTGTACCGGCCGCAGCTGGAATCGCGCACCTGGCTGCTGTGGTTCGGGCCGCTGGCGCTGCTCGGCGCCGGCGCGCTGGTCCTGGTCCGGATCGTGCGCCGCCGCGCGCCGGCCGGCGACGCGCCGCCCGCGCAGGACGAACAGGAATGGTGAAGCGATGCTGAGCTGGGGCATGCATGCACTTGCCGCGGTGCTGGCCGCGCTGCTGTTCGGTGCGATGCTGTGGCCGTTGCGGCGCCAGCGCGGCGGTAGCGCGCTGCTGGTCGTCGCGGTGCTGGCGCTGGGCGTGGCCGCCGCCGCGCTGTATGCGCTGGTCGGCACGCCGCGCGCGCTGCAGGCGCAGAACCGCGAGGCGCCACGCGATCTGGAAGATGGCGTGGCGCGGCTGCAGGCGGCGCTGGCCAAGGATCCCAATCGGGCCGACGGCTGGGCGCTGCTGGCGCGCTCGCAGATGTCGCTGGGCCGCCCCACCGAGGCCGCCGCCGCGTTCGCGCGCGCGGTGCAGCTGGCGCCGGACGAGGCGCAGTTGCTGGTGCAGGCGGCCGAAGCGCGCGCGCTGGCCACGCCACAGCGGCAGTTCGACGACCAGGGCATCGCCTGGCTGCGCCATGCCTTGCAGGTCGAGCCGCACGGCGAGCGTGCCACCTGGTTCCTGGGCATCGCGCAGCGCCAGCGCGGCCAGCACGCCGAGGCCGCCGCGACCTGGGAAGGGCTGCTGCCGCGCGTGGATGCGGCCACCGCCACCGCGCTGCGCCCGCAGATCGACGCCGCACGCGCCGATGCCGGCCTGCCGGCGCTGCCGGCGGCCGCGACGGCGCGCGGCCCGGCCGCAGCGGAGACCGCCGCCCAAGCGGCGCCCGCCTCCGCTACCGCGCTCACCGTCACGGTTGCGCTGGATCCGCAATTGGCCGCGCGTGCGCGCCTGCGCGGCAACGCCAGGGTGTTCGTGATCGCGCGCGTGCCCGGCGGCCCGCCGATGCCGGTCGCGGTGCAGCAGCACCCGCTGCAATCGCTGCCGCTGCGCGTCACCCTGAGCGACGCCGACAGCCCGATGCCGACGCAGAAGCTGTCGCAGCTCAAGCAAGTGCAGGTCCTGGCGCGGCTCTCCGACAGCGGCAACGCGATGCGCCAGGAAGGCGATCTGGAATCGGCGCCGGTGACGGTGACGCTGCCGGCGGCGACACCGGTGGAGCTGGTGCTCGGGAAGCGGTGACGCGGGCGCGGCGGCGCGGCGGCCAACGCATTTGGCTTCCTGTAGTAGCGGCTGCAGCCGCGACGAACGCAGCGGCGCAGGCTGCGCCACTGGGTGCCGCCGGGACCGCTGGCGCGGGGCCACGCGCAGCGCGTCCTGTCCGCTGCAACGCGCAGGGCGGCGCAGGCGGCCGCCGCGAACCGCCGCTCAGCGCGGGCCCAGGTAGTTCTTCTCACCGGCGGTCACCGCCAGTTCCAGGCGGTTGCCGAGCGGCGCCAGCGGGCACACCACGTGCGCAGTGAACGCGCACGGCGGGTTCTGCGCCAGGTTGAAGTCCAGCACGATGCGTTCGCCCTGCGGCGGCGCGACGAACAGATAACGCGCACCGCCGTAACTCTCTCGGCCGCTGGTGCGGTCGGTGAACGGGAAGAACAGGCGCGCGCCGTCGTCCTCGCGCAACGCCTGCAGCCGATAGCGGCGGCCGCCGAAGGCGAATTCGGCGCTGCCGGCCAGCGCCAGCGGCTGCGGCGTGCCGACCGAGGTGAGCAGGACGATCGCGCGCGGTGCCGGCGCGGGACGCCAATCGGCGACCACGCGCCAGCGCGGATCGATCGGGAAATAGTCGATGCCGCGGAAACTGTCGCGTGCGGCCGCATGCGGGTCGCGGAAACGCCAGCCGAACAGGTTGCCGGTGCGCACCACGTAGAACTCCTGCTCGCCCAGCGTCAGTCGTGTCTGGGTCGCGTGCGCCGCATCGGTGCCCAGGCGGCCGGCGACGAACGGCTGCCCATGCACGCTCACTGCCGCGCCCTCCGCGACCTCGAAGGACACCTCGCCGTCGGTACCGACGTGCAGGCTGCCCAGATGCGCGGGGCCGGTCGGCAGTTGCACGCCGTTGCCCGCGGCGCTGCCCACCTGGTGCACGCCGCTGCGCAGGCGCCCGGAGCCGGTATAGCTGAGCCAGCCGGCCGCTGCGCGCAGCAGCGCCACGCGAGCCGCGCGGCGCTGCTCCACCGCCATCCGGTACTGCGCGCCGGACTGGGAACGCGGCGACGCGTCGGCACCTGCGGCGCGCGGCCGCTCGCCGCAGGCAGCCAGGCTCAGCGCCACTCCCAGCAGCCACGCGCCACGCCACCGCATCGCCTCGGTCCTCGTACTCGCCACCCGTGCCCCCTCGCCGCGCCTGCCCTGCCGGGCTAGCCGCCGGCGCGCGGCCGCGACGGATCGGCGATCCAGCCGCTCCACGATCCGGCATACACGCGCGCTCCGTGCAGGCCGGCGCGTTCCAGCGCCAGCAGCAGATGGCAGGCAGTCACGCCCGAGCCGCACATCACCACCACCTCGCGCGGATCGCGCCCGTGCAGCAGCGGTTCCAGTTCCGCGCGCAGTTCCTGCGGCGGGCGCAGGCGGCCGTCGCGCAGGTTCTGGCCCGACGGGCGGTTGATCGCGCCGGGCACGTGCCCGGCGAGCGGATCGATCGGCTCCGCCTCGCCGCGGAAACGTTCGCCGGCGCGTGCGTCCAACAGCCAGCCCGGCGCCTCGTGCAGGCGCGCCACGACCTCCTCCGCGGTGGCGATGCGGCTGGCGTCGAAGCGCTGCGGATACGGCGGCAGCGACGCTGGCGCGGCAACGGCCGGCGTTTCCGGCAGGCCCAGCCGGCGCCACTCGGCCAGCCCGCCATCGAGCACCGCGGCACGGCGGTGCCCCAGCAGGCCCAGCATCCACCACAGCCGCGCCGCGGCCATGCTGCCGTCGCCGGCGTCGTAGACCACCACCTGGGTGTGCGGCGCGATGCCCCAGCGCCCCAGCGTCCGCGCGAACGCCGCGGCGTCGGGCAGCGGATGACGGCCCAGGCCACGGCGGCCGAGATCGGACAGGTCGGTGTCGAGATCGGCGTACGCCGCACCGGGCAGATGCGACTGCGCATGGCCCTGGCGCCCGGCGTGCGGATCGGCGAGCGCGAAGCGCGCGTCCACCACGCGCAGATGCGGATGGCCGAGCGCGGCGGCCAGCGCCGGCGCCTCGACCAGTTGCTGCCATTCGGGCAGCGGGTGCGATTCGCTCACGCGGTTTGCTCCAGTCGTCGGCGCAGGTTGAGCAGGATCGCCGCGGTCGCACCCCAGATCCGCTGCCCCGGCCAGCCGTACTCCAGCACCACCCGCGGCCGCCCGCGGTAGTCGGTCTGGATGCTGCGCAGGTTCTCCGGCGCCATCAGGTAGGCCAGCGGCACCTCGAACACGTCCGCCACTTCGCCGGGATGCGGCTGCGGCACGAATGCCGGATCGACCGCCGCCACCACCGGCGTCACCCGGAAACCGCTGATGGTCGCGAACGGATCCAGATAGCCCAGCGGTTCGACCTGCGCCGCGGACAGGGCGATTTCCTCCTCGCTCTCGCGGATCGCCGCGGCCACCGCATCGGCGTCGCCGGCTTCGATGCGGCCGCCGGGGAAACTGACCTGGCCGCCGTGGTGGCGCAAGCCGTCGGTCCGCCGGGTCAGCAGCACGCGGGTGCCGTCGGCGCGCGGCACCAGCGCGGCCAATACCGCGGCCTCGGCCGGCGCGCCGTCGGGCAGCAGATCCTGCAGCTCGTGGTGGTTCCAGCCTGGACCTTGCGGCGGCAGCTGCAACGGGTGCAGCGCGCGCAGCAGCCGCGAACGTTCGGCCAGGCGCTGCCCCGGCGACGGCGGCGACCAGCCGCGCGCCGGCAGCACGTCCTGCATGTAGCGCTGGCGCTCGGCGTCGCTCATGTTGCGCCAGCGCGCGATCTCGTCGCCGCTGCGCAGGCATCCCGCGCAATACCCCTGCGCGTCGAGGGCGCAGATACCGATGCAGGGCGTGAGCAGGGCATGGGGGACGGGATCCATCGGATTCGGCACCTCGCCAGCCTAGCGCGATTCGCGCGCGGCGGCACTTTACCTTGCCACAAAAAAATTGCGCCGGCGTTGCCGCCGGCGCAATCGTCGTGCACTGGACGGCGCGCTTACTTGACGCTGACCAGCTTGATCTCGAACTGCACCGCCACGTTCGGCGGGAACGGCGTGCGCGGGTCGGCGCCATAGGCCTTGTCCGGCGGCAGGGTCACTTCCCACTTGGAACCGGCCGGCATCTGCAGCAGCGTGTCGCGCATGGCCTGCATCTCGACCTCGCTGACCTTGATCGACGGGATCTGCTGCGCCGGGCGCGCCTGCGCCGGGCGCTGGCCGAACGGATACGGACCAGCCACTTCCAGATGCACAGTGCTGGCCTGGGTCGGCTTGGCGCCCTTGCCGGCTTCGATCACGCGGTACTGCACGCCGCTGGACAGCGTCTGCACGCCGGACTTGGCCTTGTTCTGCGCAATGAACTGGTCGCTCTTGGTCTTGTTCTCGGCAGCAGCCTTCTCGTAGTCGGCCTTGGCCTGCTGGGCGCGGGCCTGCTCGCGCTTCTGGAACGCTTCGACCGCCGGCTTCAACTGGTCGGCGCTGACTGCCGGCTGCTTCTTGGCGTAGGCATCCTGCAGGCCCTTCACCACCGCATTGATGTCGAGCTGCTCGCCGCGGCCGGACAGTTCGGCAAGATTGTTGCCGTAGTCGTAGCCGAAGTAATAGCTCAGTTTGCCTTTCTCGGACGAGGTGTCCTGGGCGAACGCATTGCCGCTCAGGGCGAGGGCCGCCACGGCGACCGCAATAGAACGCAACTTCATCAAACAATTCTCCAGGGTGGTGGCACAGGACGGCCCGTGCCGCCTGAGATGGCGCGTTAGGATAGCCCCCGCGGCGCATAACCGCTACCGGCGGCGCAGGGTCTGACAGGCCGGCGTGCCCGGAGTTCCCTTCACTGCTTCTTTACACCTCAGGAATGGCCATGTCCGGCGCACCGGTCGTCACCGATACCCAGGATGCGATCCGCATCATCACCGTGAACCGCGTCGACAAGCTCAACGCCTTGAATCGGCAGACATTACATGCCCTGGACGCGGCCTTCGCCGCGGCCGAGGCCGACTCCGGAATCCGTGTGGCGATACTGACCGGCACTGGCGAAAAGGCGTTCGTGGCCGGCGCCGACATCGCCGAAATGAACGAACTGACACCGATGCAAGGCCGCGATTTCTCGCAGCTCGGCCAGCGCCTGATGCGCCGGATCGAGCGCATGCCCAAGCCGGTGCTGGCGATGGTCAACGGTTTCGCGCTCGGCGGCGGGCTGGAACTGGCCATGGCCTGCCACCTGCGGGTGGCGGCCGACAGTGCCAGGTTCGGCCAGCCGGAGATCAACCTCGGGCTGATCCCTGGCTTCGGCGGCACCCAACGCCTGGCGCGGCTGGCCGGCCGTGCCGCGGCGCTGGAACTATGCCTGCTCGGCACGCCGATCGACGCGGCGCGCGCGCTGCAACTGGGCCTGGTCAACCGCGTGGCGCCCGCCGCCGAACTGCGCGAGGCCACGCTGCAGCTGGCGCGACAACTGGCCGGGGCCGCGCCGCTGGCGTTGCGCGGCATCCTCGACGCGATCCAGGTCGGCAGCGAATCGGCGCTCGAACAAGGCCTCGAGTACGAGACGGCGCAGTTCGGCCTCATGTTCTCCAGCCAGGACATGCGCGAAGGCACCCGTGCGTTCCTGGAGCGGCGCGCGCCGCTGTTCCGCAATCGCTGAGCCGCGGCCGATGCCCTCCTCGCCCTCCCCTGCACCACCGCTGCAACTGCTGCGCTGGGTGCTCGACGACGATCTGGACGCGGCGATCGACGGCGGCCTGATGGACTATGCCGGCGACGCCGACGACGACCGGCTGGATCCGGCGCATCCGCAGTTGCGCGCGCAGCTGCTGGCCGCGCAACGACGCCTGCGCGAGGCCTGGGCCGCGCGCGAACGCTACCGCGCACGCAGCGCACGCCTGGCGCGCCGCGCCGCCGCGCGCCAGGCCGGGCGCACGCCGCCGGCGACCGCCGCAGCCCCGGCGCTGCCGCCGGCGGCGGCGGCGATCCTGGCGCGGGCCAAGGCCAAGGCCGTCACACGGGATCCGAAATGAGCGCACGCAGCGCCGCGGCGCGGCGCGGGTGCACGCTGAGCAAGGCCGAGATCCACGAACTGTTCTCGCGGCTGGCCGAACTCAATCCCACCCCGACCACCGAGCTGGACTACACCACGCCGTTCGAACTGCTGATCGCAGTGATCCTGTCGGCGCAAGCCACCGATGTCGGCGTCAACAAGGCCACGCGCCGCCTGTATTCGGTGGCGAACACGCCGGCGGCGATCCTGGCGCTGGGCGAGGACGGCCTGAAGCGCTACATCTCCAGCATCGGCCTGTTCAACGCGAAAGCCAGGAACGTCATCGCCACCTGCCGCATCCTGGTCGAGCAGTACGCCGGCGCGGTGCCGCGCGACCGCGCCGCGCTCCAGGCCCTTCCCGGCGTCGGCCGCAAGACCGCCAATGTGGTGCTCAACACCGCCTTCGGCGAACCGACCATTGCCGTGGACACGCACATCTTCCGCGTCGCCAACCGCACCGGGCTGGCTCCGGGGAAGGACGTGCGCGCGGTCGAGGACGGCCTGCTCAAGCGGGTCCCTGCGCCGTTCATGCACGACGCGCACCACTGGCTGATCCTGCACGGCCGCTACGTGTGCAAGGCGCGCAAACCGGATTGCCCGCGCTGCGCGATCCGCGACCTGTGCCGGTTCGGGGACAAGCCACTGGAGTGAGGAGTGGCGCAGCTGCGGTCGCGTCCTCGACGGTCCTGCGGCGACCGGCCGAAGGCCGCGTGGAGAGGCTGGGGCCGCTCGTACAACAGCCCGCGAATCGCCGGCCGAACGCCCTGGCAGCGGTAACGTACAAGGTGGGGCTTCAGCCCCGGCGGCGGCGGACGCCGGTGATCCTGCCATTGTTCCTGTCGCGGTTGGAACCGCTCCTGCAACAGCCAGCGGAGCGCCGGCCGGGTGCCCTGTAAGAAGGGCTTCAGCCCCGACAGCCGCCGATGCCGGAGCACTCGCCTCCTCGCTCGTCGCAGCGCCGCCCGCAGCCGCACCGGCGCCCGGCCCGGATCGGCAGCCGGTGCAGCAGGACGATACGCACCGGGCTGCGCCGCGCGCTGCCCCTCCACGCGCCGATCCATTGCAGTCCACCACCAGCTCGCTGTCCCTGGCCGCGCCGTTGCGACTCCAGTCGCGCAGCAGTTCCAGGCAGGCATGGTCGAGGTGGTGTCGCCGCGCCAGGTCCAGATGCAGTTCGGTGTCGAGCGGCAGTTGCGCGAGGGTCCGCGCCACGGTCGGCACGCGCAGGAACGTGGCCGAGCCCTCCAACGACAGGCCCAACCAAGGCCAGCGGATCGCGGCCGAACGCGCCGCTGCGCAGATGGGCGGCGAACGCGGAAGCGCCGGCATGGGATCGCCCTGTCATGCGTCGCATGCGCCACGCCTGCAGACCGCGACGTGGCGCAGGGCCGGCGCCAGCCGCGGCCGCGGCGTGGCCTCGGGAGGACGCCGGCCGTCTTCCGGCAGCGGCGGCACGAGGCGGCCCTGCTCGGCGTCGAGGGCGAGGTTCTCGGCGGCGCCGCACGCTGCGACGGCATCAGCACCGGCAGCGCGATCGACGACAGCGCGGCGAGCATCGGCATGCAATTGCGGGCCTGCGTGTCCATGGCCTCGACGTACCCGGCCCGCGCGACGGCAAAGTGTTGCTTCACACAGAAACCCCAGGCGATGGCGCGGCGGCGAGACGATGCCGCGGTGTGCGACACGCATCGTGCGCCGCCGCGCGTGGCGTTCATCTGCACGCCATGGGAGCGCAACATGGTGCGCGTCCAATGCGCAGACGGCGCGGCGGCCTGCGTCCGGCTGCGCGGCCGATGCATCGCAAGTGTCACATTTACGCAATCTTCACATACTAGCCTGCGCGCATCTTCCACCGTCCAGGCACTTCATGAAACTGTCCCGCACCCTCCTCTCGGCAGCCGTCCTCGCTGCGATGTTCGCGCCTGCTGCGCACGCCGAAATCGCCATCGATGTGATCGGCGGCTCGGAAATCTCTTTCGAAGGTCTGGTCCAGGCCGACGGCAGTTGGTACGACAACGATGTGCAGGACCTCAACGGCACCACCGGCAACAATGGCAAGAATTCCGACTTCGGCATCCGCCGCGCCGAGCTGGTCGCCAAGGGCAAGGGTCCAGGCAACCTCGAGTGGGTGGTGGGCTTCGACGCCAGCACCCTGCGCGAGGCGTCCAACAACGGCACTACGGTGCGCAGCACCGGCAAGTTCCTGGACACCAACGTCAAGTACAAGTTCGGCGGCAACGCCAACAACTTCCTGCAGGTCGGCCAGTACAAGCAGCCCAACAGCCTGGAAGAACTGTCCAGCACCAAGAACAACGATTTCATCTCCAAGGCCTCGGTCACCAACACCTACGCGGTGTCGCGGCGGCTCGGCGGCGCGGTCGGCTTCGGCGACAGCAACTGGAGCGTGGTGGGCGGCGCGTTCGGCCGCGAACTGACCCGCAACCTGGCGCACGGCAGCGGCTACGGCGCGCGCGCCACCTTCGCGCCGGTCAACGCGTCGGGCAACGTCCTGCACCTCGGCCTGAGCTACGTGAACTACGACACCGACGCCGACACGCTGCGCCTGCGCGCGCGTCCGGACGCCGACCAGGCCTCGGTGCGGCTGGTCGACAGCGGCAACCTGACCAACACCGACCGCATCGGCGTGATCGGCGGCGAAGCGATGTGGGTCGCCGGCCCGTTCAAGGCGCAGGGCGAGTACTACAACGCCAAGGTCGAGCGCTACGGCGCCAGCGGCAACTACAGCAGCAACGGCTGGTACCTGAGCGGCGTGTGGAACGTCACCGGCGAGACCTGGGGCTACAGGGCCGGCGTGCCGACCACCCCGCTGCCGACCGAACCGGCCAGCGGCATGTGGCAGTTGGGTGTGCGCTACGACGACATCGACCTGAACGACGGCGACGTGGTGACGCGTCCGGTCGGCGCCCCGCTGGTCGCCGGCGTGCTCGGCGGCAAGATGAGCACCTGGACGGTCGGCGCCAACTGGTACTGGCGTTCCAACTTCAAGCTGGCACTGAACTACGTGATGGTGGACAGCAGCAAGTACAGCAGCGCCGCGCGCGGCAACGTCAGTGACAAGCCGAACATCCTCGAGGCGCGCGCGCAGTTCTACTGGTGATCCCGCTTCCCGGTGCGGGGCTGCGTCCTGCACCGGTGCCGCACCGCCGCACCGCATCATGTTTCCGTCATGCACCAGACCCGGCGCCGTCATCGAACGGTTATGCAATGGCCGTCTGCGGCGCCCCGCACATCACTCTCCAGGAGCCTACTCCGTGATCCTCTCGCTCAAGTCCCGCGTCGCCGCCGCCGCCGTCGCCGCGTCGTTCGTGTTCGCCGCCAATGCCGCCGACGTCACCGGCGCCGGCGCCTCCTTCATCTACCCGGTCATGTCCAAGTGGTCGGCCGACTACAACGCCGCCACCGGCAAGAAGGTCAACTACCAGTCGATCGGTTCCGGTGGCGGCATCGCCCAGATCAAGGCGGCGACGGTCGACTTCGGGTCCTCCGACGCGCCGCTCAAACCGGACGAGCTGGCCGCGTCCGGCCTGGCCCAGTTCCCGTCGGTGATCGGCGGCGTGGTGCCGGTGGTCAACGTGCAGGGCGTCGCTCCGGGCGCGCTGAAGCTGGACGGCAAGACCCTGGCCGACATCTTCCTGGGCAAGGTCAAGACCTGGAACGACCCAGCGATCGCCGGCCTGAATCCGGGGCTGAAGCTGCCCGACGCCAAGATCACCGTGGTGCATCGCTCAGACGGCTCGGGCACCAGTTTCAACTTCACCAACTACCTGTCCAAGGTCAATGCCGACTGGAAGAGCAAGGTCGGCGAAGGCACCTCGGTGCAGTGGCCGATCGGCATCGGCGGCAAGGGCAACGAGGGCGTGGCCGCCTACGTCAAGCAAATCAGGGGCGGCATTGGCTACGTCGAACTGTCCTATGCATTGCAGAACAGGATGTCCTACACCGCGATGAAGAACGCCGCCGGCAAGTTCGTGCAGCCCAGCGACGAGAGCTTCGCCGCCGCGGCCGCCAGCGCCGACTGGGCCGGCGCCAAGGACTTCTACCTGGTAATGACCAATGCACCGGGCGAGGCCTCGTGGCCGATCACCGCGACCAACTTCATCCTGGTCCACAAGCAACCGAAGAACCCGGCCGGCGCCAAGGCCGCCAAGGACTTCTTCAAGTGGATGTACGCCAATGGCGACGCGCAGGCCAAGCAGTTGGACTACGTGCCGCTGCCGGACGCGCTGGTCAAGCAGATCGACGCCTACTGGAGCGCCAACCTGAAGTACTGACCGGCACGCTCCACCGATCGCTGCTTGGACGCGGGCCCTGCACACGGGGCCCGCGTTTTTTCTGCTTCCATCGGCAGAAGGGGCTCCGTGCCTGGCATGAGCGGCGCACGGAAGCGGCCGGGGCGCGGCAAGAACAGGCGCGGGGCCGGATGCCGCAAGCCAATGCCGGCGGGACGGGCGGGCCGAACCGCGCGCCGCGCCGCGTCGCCCTCCCGCCGCGGCCCGCCCGGCACCACCGGCAGCTATGCACAAACCGCTGTTTTTCTTGATGAATTTCACGCATGGACGACGCCGTCATGAGGATGTAACAAAAACATCATTTCATAACCTGCATCCGCCGGATCGATCGGCCCCCTTCGCTACGGAGTGACCCATGAACCTGCAGCCGGCACGCTTTGCCGCCCTGACCCTGGCCCTCGCCTTCGCCGTCACTGCCTGCCAGCCCGGCAATGGCGACAAGCCGCAGGAGACGGCCGATGCGGCAGGCGGCGCGCCCGCGGCCGCTCCCGCCGACGGCGCCAGGACCGCCGCGGAGATCTCCGGCGCCGGCGCCTCTTTCATCTATCCGCTGGTGTCCAAGTGGTCGGCCGACTACCACAGCGCCACCGGCAACAAGATCAACTACCAGTCGATCGGTTCCGGCGGCGGCATCGCCCAGATCAAGGCCGGCACGGTCGATTTCGGTTCCTCCGACAAGCCGCTGTCCAGCGAAGAGCTGGCCCAGGCCGGCCTCGGCCAGTTCCCTTCGGCGATCGGCGGCGTGGTGCCGGTGGTCAATCTGGAGGGCATGGCAGCGGGCAAGCTGAAGCTGACCGGCACGCTGCTCGCCGACATCTTCCTCGGCAAGGTCACCACCTGGAACGATCCAGCGATCGCCGCACTCAATCCCGGCACGCCCCTGCCCGGCGGCAAGATCAACCTGGTGCACCGCTCCGACGGCTCGGGCACCAGCTTCAACTTCACCAACTACCTGTCCAAGGTCAGCCCGGAGTGGAAGAGCAAGGTTGGCGAAGGCACCTCCGTGCAGTGGCCGGGCGGCGTCGGCGGCAAGGGCAACGAGGGCGTGGCCTCGTACGTGCAGCAGATCAAGGGCTCGATCGGCTACGTCGAACTGGCCTACGCGCTGCAGAACAAGATGCCGTACGCGTCGCTGCAGAATGCCGCCGGCAACTGGGTCCAGCCCAACGCCGACAGCTTCGCCGCCGCCGCCGCGTCGGCGGACTGGTCCAACGCCAAGGACTTCAACCTGATCATCACCAATGCCGCCGGCGCGCAGGCATGGCCGATCACCGCCACCAACTTCATGCTGATGCACAAGCAGGCCAAGGACCCGGCGCGCAGCAAGGCCACCCTGGAGTTCTTCAAGTGGGCGTTCGAGAAGGGCCAGTCGCAGGCCAGCGATCTGCACTACGTGCCGCTGCCGCCGGAGCTGGTGCAGCAGATCGAGGCTTACTGGGGCAAGGAGTTCAAATAATTAAGCGCAGCAGCGCCGGCGCAGGCGTCCGCGCGGGCGCGGTCGCGTGCCGGGCATGCGACTGGCGGCACCACGTAACACGCCGACTTCCGGGTTCCCGCCAGCGCGGGAGCGACGCAGCCACCCTCCGCGCGCGGCCTATCCCCGCGACGGCCACGATTGGATCGCGCCGCCGCGCGATCCGGCGAAAACCGAGCCCATGAACGCCACTGCCATTCCCGAAGCGATAACGGCGCCGCGCGGACGCGACCTGCGCGATGCCCGTGCCGACCGCCTGTTCCGCTGGACGCTCACCGCCACCGTCGTATTCGTCCTCATCGCGCTGACCGGCGCGGCGCTGTCGATGCTGTGGGGCGGCCGCCATGCCCTGCAGATGCAGGGCCTGAGCTTCTTCTATTCCAGCGAATGGAATCCGGTGGAGAACAAGTACGGCGCGCTGGCGCCGATCTACGGCACCCTGGTCACCGCGCTGATCGCGATGCTGATCGCGGTGCCGGTGAGCTTCGGCATCGCCTTTTTCCTCACCGAAGTGGCGCCGCGCTGGCTGCGCGGCCCGGTCGGGACCGCGATCGAACTGCTGGCCGGCATCCCGTCGATCATCTACGGTATGTGGGGTCTGTTCGTGCTGGTGCCGGTGATGACCGAATACGTCACGCCATGGCTCAACGACCACCTGGGCACCCTGCCGCTGATCGGCCCGATGTTCCAGGGCCCGCCGCTGGGCATCGGCCTGCTCACCGCCGGCTTCGTGCTGGCGATCATGGTGATCCCGTTCATCTCCTCGGTGATGCGCGAAGTGTTCCTGACCGTGCCGACGCGGCTGAAGGAATCGGCCTACGCGCTGGGTTCCACGCGCTGGGAAGTGAGCTGGGACATCGTGCTGCCGTACACCCGCTCGGCGGTGATCGGCGGCATCTTCCTCGGCCTGGGCCGCGCCCTTGGCGAGACCATGGCGGTGGCGTTCGTGGTCGGCAACACGGTGCGGCTGTCGCCGTCGCTGCTGGAACCGGGCACCACCATCGCCGCGCTGATCGCCAACGATTTCGGCGAGGCGACGGAAACTTACCGCTCGGCGCTGCTGCTGCTGGGCTTCGTGCTGTTCATCGTCACCTTCGTGGTGCTGGCGATCGCCCGCCTGATGCTGCAGCAGCTGTCGCGCCGAGAGGGCAACTGACATGGCCGCCAACGTCGCAGAGCACCTGTACAACCGCCGCCGCGTGGTCAACCTCTTCGCGCTGCTGCTGTCCTGCCTCACCGCACTGTTCGGGCTGGGGTTCCTGGGCTGGATCCTGTGGACGCTGCTGGCCAAGGGCATCGCCGGCATCGGTCCGGACCTGTTCACCCGCATGACCCCGCCGCCGGGCGGGGAAGGCGGCCTGGCCAACGCGTTCTTCGGCAGCGCGGTGATGTGCGGCCTGGCGCTGCTGATCGGCACCCCGCTGGGCGTGGCCGCCGGCACCTGGCTGGCCGAATACGGCAATGCGCGCAAGACCGGCCAGGTGGTGCGCTTCGTCAACGACATCCTGCTGTCGGCGCCGTCGATCGTGCTCGGCCTGTTCGTGTACACGCTGTACGTGATGCAGACCGGCGGGCGCTTCTCGGCGATGGCCGGCGCGCTGGCGCTGGCCTTCATCGTGCTGCCGGTGGTGGTGCGCACCACCGACGAGATGCTGCGCCTGGTGCCGGGGCAGATGCGCGAAGCGGCGCTGTCGCTGGGCATCCCGCAATGGAAGGTGACGATGCAGGTGCTGTACCGCAGCGCCTCGGCCGGCATCGTCACCGGCGTGCTGCTGGCGCTGGCGCGGATCAGCGGCGAGACCGCCCCGCTGCTGTTCACCGCGTTCGGCAACCAGTACTGGAACAACAACGTGATGCAACCGATGGCGAGCGTACCGGTGGTGATGAACTCCTTCGCCGGCAGCCCCTACCCGAGCTGGCAGCTGCTGGCCTGGTCCGGCGCGCTGGTGCTCACCGCGTTCGTGCTGCTGGTCAGCCTCGGCGCGCGCGGCCTGCTGCGGCGCTACAAGACCTCCAACGATTGATTTCCTATGGAACCGGCCATGAACGATCACCGCAACGCCGCCGCACCGATGCATCGCATCGCCATGCCCATCGGGCACACCGCGCTGGCGCCGTCGCCGGTCAAGGTGGCCGCGCGCGGCCTGGATTTCCACTACGACAAGTACCACGCGCTGAAGGGCATCGACCTGGAAGTTCCGGAAAAGCGCGTCACCGCGCTGATCGGCCCGTCCGGCTGCGGCAAGTCGACCCTGCTGCGCATCTTCAACCGCATCTATGCGCTGTATCCCAAGCAGGAGGCGCGCGGCGAAGTGCTGCTGGACGGCGAGGACATCCTCTCGCCGAAGTACCCGATGAACCGCCTGCGCAGCAAGGTCGGCATGGTGTTCCAGAAGCCGGTGCCGTTCCCGATGACCATCTTCGAGAACGTCGCCTACGGCATCCGCCACCACGAGAAGCTGTCCAAGGCCGACATGGCCGGCCGCGTCGAGCAGGCGCTGCGCCAGGGCGCGCTGTGGGACGAGGTCAAGGACAAGCTCGGGCAGAGCGCGCTGGGCCTGTCCGGCGGCCAGCAGCAGCGCCTGTGCATCGCCCGCGCGGTGGCGCTGCGCCCGGACGTACTGCTGCTCGACGAGCCGACCTCGGCATTGGATCCCATCTCCACCAGCCGCATCGAGCAGCTGGTCGAGGAACTGAAGAACGACTACACCATCGTCATCGTCACCCACAACATGCAGCAGGCCGCGCGCGTGTCCGACTACACCGCCTTCATGTATCTGGGCGACCTGATCGAGCACGACCGCACCGAAATCATCTTCTCGCAGCCCAGCAAGCAGCAGACCGAAGACTACATCACCGGCCGCTTCGGCTGATCGACAAGGGATACCTGATGAACAACCAGCCCAATGAACACATCGTGAAGAGCTACGATGAAGAACAACAGCGCCTGGTCGCCGAGATCGTGCGCATGGGCGAGACCGCGGTGGCGCAGTTGGAGGCGGCACTGGACGTGGTCGAGCGCCGCGACGACAACGCCGCGCTGCGCATCGTCGTCAACGACGAGGCGATCGACGCGCTCGAGCATTCGATCAGCCACGACGTGATGCGCCTGGCGCTGCGCGGGCCGATGGCGCGCGACCTGCGCGAGATCCTGGCCGGCCTGCGCATCCCGGCCGACATCGAGCGTATCGGCGACTACGCCGCCAACGTGGCCAAGCGCTCGATCACGCTGAACATGTCGCCGCCGATGCCGCATACGCTGGGCCTGCGCCAGCTGGGCATGCTGGCCGCGCAGCAGGTGCGCGAAGCGCTGGCCGCCTACCGCAGTGGCGATGCCGACGCGGCACTGCGGATCCGCCAGGGCGATGCGCTGCTGGACGCGCAGTACACCGCGCTGTTCCGCGAGCTGTTGACCTACATGATGGAGGATCCGCGCAACATCACCCCGTGCACGCATCTGCTGTTCATGGCCAAGAACCTGGAACGGATCGGCGACCATGCCACCAACATCGCCGAGAACGTATGGTTCTTGGTGCACGGCGACCAGCCGTTGCCGCCGCGCGACAAGCGCGACGAGACCAGCACCACCGCCGGCCTCTAGCCACGGACTCACGCGGCCTCGACGCAGCGGAGATGCGGCACCCCTATCGATACATGCAATCCACTGAATATCCTAGGGATTTTAACGAAAATTCATCGACCGACAGCTAGCCTGTCGGTCCCGTGGAGCCGCTCTCCACCGACCACCCAAGACACATATGAAGCGCATCGTCGGTTCGGTCCTCGCACTGTCGCTGCAGGCCTGCGGCGGCGCATTCGCCGCCGGCCAGGACGACCACGATCGCGACCCGCACAGGCAGCGCAAGAACCAGCGCGACGACCATGGCCCGCAGCAGGCACGCCATCCCGATCGCCACGACGACCCGCGCCGCCACCAGCGCGGCAAGCGCCTGGCGGTGAGCGAGCGCAGCGACCACATGCCGGACTACCGCAGGCACGGCCTGAAGGCACCGCCGCGTGGCCACGAATGGCGCCGGATCGACGACCCGTACGTGCCGATCGCCGTCGCCACCGAGCTCATTACCAGCGCCATCGCCCACAGCCGCTGACGTCGGCGCACGCCGCAGACAAGGTCCCGCTTCGGCGGGGCTTTTTTTGCGCGGCGCTGCGCCGCATACAGCGGGCCGCGGCAGCGGATACGCTTGGCGCTCACCGTCGGCGTGGCGACGCCGGCGCCACGTCCGCCCCACCTGGAGAGCCTGTATGTCCATTCCTTCGCGTCCGTCCCCCGTCCTTGCCGGCGCCGTCCTGCTCGGCGGGCCCGGCATGCCCGCTTCCGCGCTGGCGGTGACCGAACTGGCCCAGGGCTATGCGCTCGGCGCGCAGGCCGCGCCTGCGCCCAGCGCGGCCGCAACGCCAGCCCAGCAGCCCCAGGCCGACACCGAGACCAAAGCCAAGGCCGCCGCTGCCGGCGACGCCAAGGCGGCCGCAGGCACGCGCGGCGGCCGCGCGTAGGACGCCACGCCGGCCAAGGCGGACGCTTCCGCCGCCGCCGCGCAGCGCGAGGACAAGGCGATGGCCGAAGGCAAGTGCGGCGAAGGCACGTGCGGTGGCGGCGGCCGATTGCTCGCCACAGCCGTTGGCGGCGGCGAGCGCCGTCGGCCTGCGCCGCCGCCTGCTGCCGGAGCTGCTGCAGGCGCCGCCAGCGGCGTTCGACTTTCTGAAGTGCGCGCCGGACAACTGGATCGGCGTCGGCGGCCGCCTGGGCGCGATGCTGGACACGCGGGCCGCGCGCCATCCGCTCAGCTGCCATGGCCTGTCGCTGTCGCTCGGCCGCATGGCGCCGCTGGATACGCTGCTGTTGCGGCAGACCCGGCAGTTCCTGGAACGGCACCGGGCCGCGCTGTACAGCGAACACCTGAACTACAGCGCCGACGCTGGGCGGCTCTACGAATTGCTGCCGTTGGCGTTCACCGACGCGGCGGTGCGCCATGCGGGCGCGCGCATCGCCCAGGCGCAGAATGCGCTGGGCCGGCGCATCGCGGTGGAGAACGTGTCCTACTACGCCGCGCCGGGCCAGGCGCTGAGCGAGGCCGAGTTCGTCGCCACGGTCCTGGCCGAAGCCGACTGCGACCTGCTGCTGGACGTCAACAACGTCTGCGTCAATGCCGCCAACCATGGCGACGATGCCCTGGCCTTCCTCGCCGCGATACCGAGCGCGCGCATCGTCTGGCACCACGTCGCCGGGCATCACGACGATGCCGCCAGCGCGCTGAAGATCGACACCCATGGTGCGGCGGTGGCGGCCGACGTCTGGCAACTGCTCGACGCCGCCTACCGCCTGCACGGCGTGCGCCCGAGCCTGCTGGAACGCGACAGCCAGTTCCCACCGCTGCCCGAGTTGCTGCACGAGCTGCAGCGCATCCGCGACGCGCAGGCGCGGGCCATGCCGGCGGCGCAGGCGGCGGCGCATGACTGAGCCGCTGCACGCACAACAGCTGGCGCTGGCCCTGCACCTGCGCGATCGGCAGCGGCATGCGCCGCCGGCGGACATGAGCCGCGGCGCCTGGCGGTGTACCGCGCGCTGTGCTTCGACAACATCGCGCAGCTGCTCGCCGCGCATTTCCTGGTCTTGCGCGCGAGCGTGGGCGATGCCGCGTGGCAAGCGCTGCTGCGCGCGTTCTGCGCCGAACACCGGGCGCGCACGCCGCTGTTCCCGCGGATGGGCGGCGAGTTCGTGCGCTTCCTGCAACAACGCGCCACCGATCCGCAACGGCCCTGGCTGGCCGAACTGGCGCACTACGAGACGGTGGAGCTGGAGGTACGGATCGACAATGCCGCGCTGCCGCCGCACGATGCCCGCGGCGACCTGCTCGACGGCGTTGCGCAGCTGTCGCCATGGCTGCGCCTGCTGCGCTACCGCTGGCCGGTGCAGCGCATCGGTCCTGCGCGGCGGCCGGGCGAGGCGCCGCCACGGCCGACCTGTCTGCTGGCACGCCGCGACGCCGACGGCCAGGTGCGCTTCGCCGAACTGGCGCCGCTGGCCTACCGACTGCTGGCGCTGCTGCACGATGCCCGGCACAGCCGCCGCACGCTGCTGCTGCGCCTGGCCGCCGAGCACGGCAGCGACGCCGGCGCGCTACTGCAGGAAGGCGCCGCGCTGCTCGAGCGCCTGCGCGAACAAGACAGCGTCCTCGGCACTCGCCGGCCGCCTGACCCGCGCAGCGCGGCGCATGCGGCCAGTTGCACGGGCACCTCCCGTCGCGACGCGGGAAGCCGCTGAATCGGCAGGCGCACGCCGCGGTCGGGAGCGGCCGCCATGGCGCCCGGCAGCAGCGCCTGCCGCGGTCGGGCCGCCGCCTCGACGCCCTCCGGCGCCTGCATTCCCGGCATTCCCCAGTCACCGCACCGCGGACTGCCGCGGCCGGCGTTTAGCGGCGCTCTGCTACCCTTTGCGGATGAACGATCCCCTCGACAGCCCCTCCCAGCCGCTTGCCATCACCCCGATGTCGCGGCGTTTCCGCGGCTATCTGCCGGTGGTGGTGGACGTGGAGACCGGCGGTTTCGACTGGAACCGGCATGCGCTGCTGGAGATCGCCGCGGTACCGATCGAGATGGACGATTTCGGCCGGCTGCATCCCGGCGCCACTACCAGCGCGCACGTGGTGCCGGCGCCCGGCACCGCCATCGACCCGAAGTCGCTGGAAGTCACCGGCATCATCCTCGACCATCCGTTCCGCTTCGCCAAGCCGGAACGCGAGGCGCTGGACCACCTGTTCGCGCCGGTGCGCACGGCGGTGAAGAAGTACGGCTGTCAGCGCGCGATCCTGGTCGGGCACAACGCCCACTTCGACCTGAACTTCCTCAACGCCACGGTGGCGCGCTGCGGCCACAAGCGCAACCCGTTCCACCCCTTCAGCGTATTCGACACCGTGACCCTGGCCGGCATCGCCTACGGACAGACCGTGCTGGCGCGCGCGGTACAGGCGGCCGGCTTCGACTGGAACGCCGCCGACGCGCACAGCGCGGTCTACGACACCGAGCAGACCGCGCGCCTGTTCTGCAGGATCGCCAACGCCTGGCCGGCGCCGCTGATCGGCTGAACGCGCCTCGCGCGGCCGGGGCCGGCCATCCCGAAAATGCAGCTGCGCTGCGCCGGCCCGCGGCACGCACGCAGCGTCGGGCGTCAAGCGGGATCGAAGGTGCTTGCGCGGACACATCTCGGCACAGCCGAGTCAGATCGCGCTCGCAGCGCATCGTCCGAGTTGAGCAGCGCGTTCATCGTATCGGCGCGCGGCGCCGCCCCGCGCCCGGCATGGCCGTGCACTCCGCGTCCCGCAACTTGTGGCACACTCGGCCGCGGCAACGGTGCCGAAGCGCACGTTTGCGACATCCCGTCGGTTCGGCCACTGGCCGCCCAGCCTCCGATGCACGCCGACACCGCGTCCCGGCACGAATGACTCGGGCGTCAGCCCTTCCAACAAGGAGAATCGCATGGCCAATCGAGATGAAAGGCAATCCAACTCGGAAGAGATCAAACTGTCGTTCGACGGCCAGAGCGTCGATTGGTACTTGCAGAAGCTCGTCACGATCGTCAATACCTCGGCCGTGCAGTTCGGCATCACGCTATTCGTCGAAGGGGCCATTGTTTCCGGCCTGCTGGTCGGCGGGAAAAAATATTTCGAAACATTCGCGCAAGAATTTTCCGCCGCCTACCCCGGCGATGCCGAAGGCAAGGAGAGCATTCGCCAAGCCTTTGCCAGCCATGCCACCATCTACGACGCTGCGGAAGACCAGCAAGCCACGTCTCCTCCGCAGTTCGTTCACTTGATCGATTCGCGCTGCTTCTCTCTTGCCGGCCAGCCCGTGCCGAACAACCGCGGCGTGCTTTGGCGCGGCAAGATAAATGCCATTTCAGGCTTCAGCCTGGGATCGCTGTCGGCCGAACAAGCTTAGCGATCGGTCCAGGTCGGCATCGCTGGGCCTGGATTCTTCCCCTGGCCGGGCACGCCAACGACGCGCATGACGGCAGGGACGATCCACCGTCGCGGGTGCGGCGCCGCGCGCGCCCAGCCCACTGCGCTCAGCCCCGGCGCGGTGGCGCCGGCCAGTGCAGCCTTCGCGCAGGTTGCGCAGGCGCAGCGCGGCGCCGTCCTTCTCGGCCAGCGCGCGGGCGATGGTCAGGCCCAGGCCGGCGCCGCCGGTCTGGCGCGAGCGCGAGGTCTCCAGCCGCACGAACGGGGCGAACACCGTCTCCAACGCGCCCTCGGCGATGTCAGGACCGCGGACGCGCATGCGCACGCTGAGCGCACCGTCGGCATCACGCTCGGCGGCCAACACCTTGTCGGCGCGTGTCCAGTCGCAAACGCAGGTGGCGTCGGCGCAGCAATCCTTCGACGCCGCGCGCGACGTGGAGCGCATGTACGAAGTCCGCTACCGCAGTGGCGCCACCGACCTGCGCACCTGGCTGGACGCGCAGCAGACGCGGAACTGACCCTGCGCCAGGCCAGGCGCGACCAGCTCAGAGCCTGTTCAAAGTCGTTCCTGATTCCCCACATCATGCATCCGGCGTTGCCCTTGGATACGGCAGCGGTGGCGTAGGCCCCGCCGCGAAGATCCATCGCCGCACCATGGCGGCCAAGTCCAAGGGCCGGTTGAAGCGGCAGCACAATTCGGACAGGCAGCGCTGCAGGTCCTTGGGCCGCCGTGCATGATAGGTGCCATGCAAGGCGCTTTTGACGTTGCCCAGCTAAGGTATTGACCCAGGCCAAGGCCGGCTCGGTCGGCCCCCCCGCTGCCGGTGACGATGGCCGTGCGCAGGCAGCGGGCCTGGGTAATCGCCGCAACGCTGCGCAGCCGGTCGGACGCCCCGCGGCTACCGGGCAGCAGCGCGCGATTGGCCCAAGCGGCCAGGTGGGTTGTGCGGAAACCGGCCAGCCGGTCCATGCGCATGGCGATCGGATGGCCTTCAGGGCTGCACTGCACGGCCGCCACGAAGGGCGTCTTGCCCGGACTGGCCCGGCCGCGGCCCTGTCCGCGACGCTCGCCGCCCCGGTAGGCGTGGTGCAACCGGATATCGCCTTGCAAGGGCCGGTCGGCATCGCGCTCGACCATAGACCTGCATCAGGTTGTGCTTGAGCAACCAGGCGGTGTTGTCGCCGCCGCCCAGTTGCCGGCGCAAGGCCAGGGCCGAGAGGCCCTTCTTGTGCTGGGCGAGCAGGGACATGGCCAAGAATCAGGTCCGCGGCGGCAGTTTGGCGTCGGCCAGTACCGTGCCAGGGGGGGGAGCGAGGTCGGGTGCTTGCCGCGATGGCGCTGGAACACATCGCGGCCATGCCGGCGGCAATGACGGCGATGCCCGCAGGCAGGGCAGACCAGCCCCTGGGGCCATCGTTGCGCGAACAATGCCTGTCGGCATGGCGCCTGCTGGCCGTAGCGCTCCAGAAACGCCGGCAGACTCAGGCCCGCCTGGAACCGGATCAGGTGCTTTTTCCTCCCCATGGCCCCGGCCTGTTGTGGATCAGACAGATGCAGCTTTGCAGACGCCTGGATCAAGGGATGCGACTGGTGGGGAATCAGGAACGAATCAACAGCACCCTCAGCAACATCGACGCCGAACTGATGCTGCCATGGCGGCGCACCATGGCGCGGCAATCACGTGCAGCCCGCTCCCAGCCCGCTGGAAGCAGGCGCTCCACCACTTCCCACGCTGGCCGGTCCGTCTCCAGATCGCCCAGATCCCACCAGCCCTTATCCCATTGAACCTGTGCTTGCTCGTCTCCCATAAGGTCGGAAGTTCGCCACCACGTTGGGCAAAGGTTAGCGCTTATGGGCTGAAGCCCCCTCCTACAGCGCACCCAGCCAGCGCGCCACAAGTCACTGTGGCAGCGACTCCGGGTGGCCTTGGGCCATGCGTCGCGACGAATGCAGCGTCAGACCTGGCAAGACCGACACCGTCGGAACTCCGCGACACGCATGCGCACGCGCGCAGCGCTTCACCCCATGCGCTGCCGCACCGCCTCGAACAGGGTCACCCCGGTCGCCACCGACACGTTGAGGCTCTCGATGTCGCCCGGCATCGGGATCCCGACCAGGCCATCGCAATGCTCGCGGGTCAGCCGGCGCAGGCCGTCGGATTCGCCGCCCAGCACCAGCGCGACATTGCCGCGCAGGTCCTGCGCGTACAGCGAGGTCTGCGCCTCGCCGACCAGGCCGTAGATCCACACGCCCTGCTTCTGCAGGTCGCGCAGGCAGCGCGCCAGGTTGGTGACCGCCACGATCGGGATGCGGTCGGCGGCGCCGGCCGAGGTCTTGCGCACGGTGGCGTTGACCGGCGCCGACTTGTCCTTCGGGATCACCACCGCGGTGGCGCCGGCCGCCGCGGCGCTGCGCAGGCAGGCGCCGAGGTTGTGCGGATCCTGCACCGCGTCGAGCACCAGCAGCAGCGCGCGGCCCTCGGCGGCGGCGATCAGGCCCTCCAGCTCGTTCTCGCCCCAGGTGCGCGCCGCCGCATAGCGCGCGGCCACGCCCTGGTGCCGCACCGAGCCGCCGACCCCGTCCAGCGCCTGGGTGTTCACCCGCCGCACCTCGATGCCCTTGCGCCGCGCGTTCTCCTCGATCTCCAGCAGCCGCGGGTTCTTGCTGCCCGCCTCGACCAGTACCTCGCGCACGTTGTCGGCGTCGTTCTCGATCGACGACGCCACGGCGTTGACGCCGACGATCCACTGGTTCTGCTTGCTCATGAGGCGAGGGCTGCGAGGAAGGAAGGCGGGAATGGTAGGCGTTGCCGGCGCTCGCGTCACATCGCCTGCGCCGCAGTGCCGGCCGCGACCGGTTTGCCGGGTTCCGGCCGCAGCCGGCTCAGCCGGGCCAGCGCTCGGTGTCGTGGTCCGGATGCTGGTGCGACACCAGCTGCGCCAGGAACGGCGCCGCGTCCAGGTCGGCTTCGGTGCGGATCGACGGCAACCGGTGCAGGCCGTCCACGAACGGCAGCTTGCCTTCCAGCCCGTACTGGATCCGCGGCGGCAACGCCGCCGGAGCGTCGAACGCACCGGCGGCCACGGCGACGCCGTCCGGCGCCTCGTAGGTCAGCGGCGTGCCGCAGTCGGCGCAAAAGCCGCGCCGCACCAGGTTGGAAGATTGGAAATGCTTCGGCGCGCCACGCGTCCACACCAGTTCCGCGCCGCGCGTGGACACCAGCGGCGCGTAGTAGGCGCCGAACGCCTTCTGGCACATCCGGCAATGGCAGATCGAGGCGTCGTCGAGCCGGCCGCGCACCCGGAAGCGCACCGCACCGCACTGGCAACCGCCGCTGTAGTCGTCATGCTCCATGTCTGCTCTCCGCTGCGAACCGCATCGCGCAGGCAGCGCCCCATGCGCTGCGCGCAGGGGACGAACGATCGCGGCGGCCGCCAAGCGGGCCGCCGCGACGCTGCGCCGTCAGTACTTCTTTTTCTTGCGCTTGGCCGGCTGGCCGCGTTCCGGCGGCGGGGGCATATCGGTCATCGGCTCGCCCTCCTCGACCAGGCGGAAGTCGATCTTGCGCTCTTCCATGCTGGCCTTCAGCACCAGGATGCGGACCCGGTCGCCGAGCCGGAACTGGCGACCGCGGCGCTCGCCGGACAGGGTCTTGCGCACCGCGTCGAACTGGTAATAGTCCTGCGGCAGCTGGGTCACGTGGATCAGGCCGTTGACCTTGGACTGGTCCAGCTCCACGAACAGGCCGAAGCTGGTGACGCCGCTGACCACGCCGTCGAACTGGCCGCCGACGTGCTTTTCCATCCACGCCGCGCGGTAGCGCTCGTCGACCTCGCGCTCGGCCTCGTCGGCGCGGCGCTCGCGCTCGGAGCACTGCAGCGCCAGCGCCGCCATCTGGCGCGGCGAATACAGGGACTTGTCCGGCGCGCCGCGGGTCAGCGCGTACTTGATCGCGCGGTGCACCAGCAGGTCCGGATAGCGGCGGATCGGCGAGGTGAAGTGCGCGTACGCCTGCAGCGCCAGGCCGAAATGGCCGGCGTTGTCCGGCGAGTACACCGCCATGCTCTGGCTGCGCAGCAGCACCGACTCCAGCAACGCCGCGTCAGGGCGCTCGCGCACCTTCTTCAGCAGCTTGGTGTAGTCGCCCGGCGCCACCTTGTTCCACGGCGGCAGACTCAGCTTGAACTCCTTCAGGAACTCCAGCAGGTCGGCGTACTTGGACTCCGGCGGCCGCTCGTGCACGCGGTACGGCGCCGGGACACGCGCCTCCAGCAGGTGCCGCGCCGCGGCCACGTTGGCGGCGATCATGCATTCCTCGATCAGCTTGTGCGCATCGTTGCGCACCAGCATGCCGGCCTGGGCCACCTCGCCGGTGTTGTCGAGCACGAAGCGCACTTCCGAGGTCTCGAACTCGATCGCGCCGCGGCGCGCACGCGCCTTGGCCAGCACATGGTAGAGCTGGTACAGGCGCTCAAGCTGCGGCAGCACCGCGGCCACGTTCTTGCGCACCTGCTCGTCTTTCTCGCCCACCGCCTGCCACACCTGCTCGTAGGTGAGGCGCGCGTGCGAGTTCATCACCGCCTCGTAGAAGCGCGCGCCGGTCGCCTCGCCCTGGCGGTCGATCTGCATGTCGCAGACGAAGCACATGCGGTCGACCTTGGGGTTGAGCGAGCAGATGCCGTTGGACAGCGTCTCCGGCAGCATCGGCACCACGAAACCGGGGAAGTACACCGAGGTCGCGCGGCGGACCGCCTCCACGTCCAGCGGCGTGCCCGGACGCACGTAGTGCGACACGTCGGCGATCGCCACCACCAGGCGGAAGCCGTCCGCGTTCGGTTCGCAGAACACCGCGTCGTCGAAATCCTTGGCGTCGGCGCCGTCGATGGTCAGCAGCGGCGTCTGCCGCAGGTCCACGCGGCCCTCGATCGCCGCCGGCTCCACCGTCAGCGGCACCGCCGCGGCTTCGTCGAGCACCGCCTGCGGGAATTCGTAGGGCAATTCGCGGCCGTGGATCGCGGTCTCCACCACCAGCGACGGGGTCAGCTTGTCGCCGAGCACGGCGATGATCTTGCCGATCGGCGGGCGGCGCCCGTCCGGCGTGGAGGTGAGTTCGCACACCACCAGCTGGCCGTCGCGCGCCTCGCCCGTCGCATCCGGCGGGATCTGCACGTTGCGCTGGATGCGCTTGTCGTCCGGCGCCACGTAGGCGATGCCGCCCTCCATGCTGAAGCGGCCGATCAGTCGGCTCAGGCCGCGCTCCAGCACCCGTGCGATGCTGCCTTCGCGGCGACCGCGGCGGTCGATGCCGGTGACGTTGGCCAGCGCGCGGTCGCCATGCAGCACCTTGCGCATCTCGTAGGGCGGCAGGAACAGGTCGTCGCCGCCCTCGTCCGGACGCAGGAAGCCGAAGCCGTCGGGATTGGCGATCACCACGCCGGGGATCAGGTTGGTCTGCTGCACCGGCGCATAGCCGCCGCGGCGGTTCTGCACCAGCTGCGCCTCGCGCAGCATCGCGCCCAGGCGCTTGCTCAGCGCCTCCGTGCGCGAAGGCTCGGTCAGGCCGAGCTGCGCGGCCAGTTCCTCCAGCGTCTGCGGGCCGTCGCAGCGGTCGAGCAGTTGCAGGATCGCCTCGCGGCTGGCGATCGGCTCGGCATAGCGCTGGGCCTCGCGCGCGGCGAACGGATCGGCGACGGCGGCCGGCTTGCGCGACGGCGCGGACCTGGGTTCGGGCGGATGCAGCGGTTGCAGCGGCGGCTTGGGGCTGCGCCGCAGGAAACTGGGCAGGCTGGGCATCCACGACGGCAGCTTGGATTTCTTCGGCGGCGGCGCAGCGGCCGGGGCGGCGGCCTTGCCGGCGGGGGCGTCGTGGGATGCGGGCTTGCCGGATTTGCCGGACTTGCTTTTTCTGTTGGTCATGCGCCCATGGTACTCGCTGGGCCGCCAACGCAGGCCAACCCGTGCAGCCACGGGCCGCGAGGTCTCCTCCAGAAACGACGAGGCCCGCGTCGGCGGGCCGGTCGTTGCGGGAGTTCAGCGCTCCCGCGTTGCTGCATGTGGTGCCCAGGAGAGGACTCGAACCTCCACGAAGTTGCCCCCGCTAGCACCTGAAGCTAGTGCGTCTACCAATTCCGCCACCTGGGCGCTGAAGGCCGCGAATTTTGCGGGCGGCGCGCGCCGTTGTCAACGCCGGCGCGCGTCAAGCCGCCGGCGGCGGCGCGGCGGCGCGGCGGCGAGCGCGCACGGCGTTTCCGTCAATCCCGGCCGAGCATGCCTGCGGGATGGCGGCGATCGCGGCGAAGCCGAAGGCGATCCGGACGCGCCATGCACTCCACGCATTCCCGCCATCGGTGATGCCCTGCAGCCACCGTTTCACCGCGCTCGCCGGGACCGCCCCCCCGTATCGGCAGCGGTACGCTCGATCGCGATCGCCGCCCACGCAAGGCGTCGAGGCACGCGAGGCACGACACATCATTGCCGATCGCGATTGCCGATCGCGGGAAAGCGCCGATCGTGCGTTGGCGGCGGCGTGCAGGGCCGGCGCGCAGTCGGCGCAAAACCGCGCCTGCCGCGCACAATTTCGCACAATGTCGGATCCATGGCGCGGGCACCGGACCTGCTTCGAACAAGCGCTGTGATGCAACCGGGGAATCGCGATTTTGTCGGTTGACCGCGCATCGCAAAGGATTAGCGTGCATGCGGCGAATCCCCCTCGTCCCCCCACGCTCCGGAGCTCCCCAATGACGTCCCTACCCGCCTCGCTGCTCGCCGCCTCGCTGCTCGCCTTCGCCCATCCTGCCAGTGCCGCCACGCCGCTCCATTCGCTCGCCGAGATCGAACGCGCGCTGGACACCGGCGCGACTGTGGCGGTCGCGGTCGACCTGAGCCAGTGCACGCCCGCTTCCGCCGGCGCCACCCCGACCCAGACCCGCGGCGGCCTGCGCATCGGCGCATACCGGGTGATCGCCGACGGCACCCTGTCCTTCGCCGACGAGCACTTCACCGTGGGCCGCGACGGCAAGCCGATCCAGCAGTTCCTGCGCTACCAGGTGCGCCCGGACGGCAGCATCGACTTCACCATGGCGGTGTTCGCCCTGCCCGGCTACCAGCAGATCGGCGCCACGCTTGGCTACCGCTGCGCGATCGACCAGGGCCTGCACTTCACCGCCCCCCACTGAAGGCCGGCGTTGCGCGCGCCGCCGGCACGGCGCGCGCAGGCCGGCATGCGCATGAAAAGCGCCGCTTGACAGCGGCGTGCGCAACCGACAAAATCCCCGGCCTGTATCGCCCAGGTGGCGGAATTGGTAGACGCACTAGCTTCAGGTGCTAGCGGGGGCGACTTCGTGGAGGTTCGAGTCCTCTCCTGGGCACCATCGATACAGCGAAAGCAGTCAAGCAGTTAAAGAAAAACCCGCTTCGGCGGGTTTTTTGTCGTCTGCGCGCCACCGGCCGCGGCGCCGCGTGCCGGATGGCGCCGCGGCGGCAGGCACGGCACTGGCCGCCGTGCCGCGCACGGCGCGCCGCGCATCGCGACGGCCCGACTCAGCGGTCCCGCCGCCGGAAGGCGCCGATGTCCACGCGCACGCCGCCGACCCACACCGCCACCATGTAGGCCCGATGGCCCGGATTGTGGCGCTCGGCGGCGCGTGCGGCCAGGTACGCATTGGCGGCATGCACCAGCACGTACAGCGCCGGCTCCAGTTGCCCGACACGCCGCAGCTTCACTTCGTAGGTGGGCATGCCGCACCCTGCGGCGCGACCGCATGCCTGGCTCCAACGGCTCCCGCTGCCTGGTGCGGGACCGCGCCGCACCGGGGCGCCGTTGCCGCCATCGCAGGCACCGCGATCGATAATGGACACAGCATCGCCGCCCTCCTGGTCGTCCCTGTCCGCCATGCGAACCATCACGCATCGACGCGACCCGTACCGCCAGAGTATTCGATTTCCGAACATATAGAGTCAAGCGTGCCTGTACGACAAGGCGATGGATGCTCCATATCTTG
Source organism: Xanthomonas theicola (assembly GCF_014236795.1). Classification (NCBI taxonomy): domain Bacteria; kingdom Pseudomonadati; phylum Pseudomonadota; class Gammaproteobacteria; order Lysobacterales; family Lysobacteraceae; genus Xanthomonas; species Xanthomonas theicola. The sequence goes on from NZ_CP049017.1 coordinate 2,805,420, forward strand.
GTAGGCCCCGTCTGCGCAAGGCCCACCGCGATGAAAAGCTTCGGCGACCGCTTGCGCGAAGCCAGGAAGGCCGCGGGGCTGACCCAGGAACAACTGGGGTTCGCGCTGGGCGTGACCAAGTCGTCGGTGTCGGCCTGGGAGAACGATCGCGAGACGCCGGGCTTCCGCCTGTTGCCGAATCTGCGCGGCGTGCTCAAGCGCTCGTTGGACGAACTGATCTGCGGCCAGGTGCAGGGCGCTGCGCGCGTCCACGATGCGTCCGCGGACTACGTGCTGCAGGCGCACGATGCGCACGAGAAGGCGCTGCTGACCCGCTACCGCAATCTGCCGGCACGGCGCCGCGAAGCGGTGCTGGAACTGCTCAAGCCGGACAAGGGCTGAGACGCGGCGCCGCCGGCGCCCGCCGAACTGCGCGGGCGCGCCGGGCATGCGGCCACGCAAGCATTCGGCGGCCAGCGCCCACTCCGAACCGGAGCGCATCGCGCCGGGCGCGGGCGTGCCCGGCGGAATCGGCGGCCCGACGCGCCTGCACGGCGCGCCGGCGATGGCGTCGCCCGCGGCCATGCCGGCGCCGCCGCCATCGCCCCGGCAGCGCCCGGGACCGTCCTGCCGGCGGCGCTCAATCGGCGCGGGCGATCGGCATCAACTGCAACACGCGCTGGGCGCGCGGCTCGCGCAGCAGCGACGCGGGAACGGCGCGCTTGCTGGACGCCTCGCATTGGACCACGCCGATGTTGCGCACCATCGCGTGCAGGTCCTGGACCCGCACCGGGCAGCGGTACAGTTCGCCCTGCTTGATCACGTACAGGGCGTCCGGCACGCGATCCAGCTCGCCCATGAACAGGCCGCCGTCGCCGATCGGCGGCACCTCGCCATTGAGCACATAGCCGCCGTCGAGCAGATGCTCGCCATGCACCTGCAGCGTGCCGAGGTAGGTATGCAGCACCCGCGCATCGAGCGTGTGCACGGCGAGCTTGCCCGGCAACAGGAACCAGTCGAAGTCGCCGGTGCCGCCACCCAGCTGCATGGTCTGGCTGGTCACCGCCTCCGGCTCGCCGATATGCGTCCTGAAGGTCCGGTAGCTGTCGGCGCGCAGCAGCAGATGCTGCCCCTGGCGCAGGCGCTGGCGCCCCTGCATGGCGCTCAGGTCCACCTGCGCCCTGTCGTCGGCATCGCCGGGATCGGCCGGCGCATCGAGCGTGAAGCCGACCGCGGCCGGCAGCGAGCTGCGCAGCGGGTCGCGCCCCACGAACACGCCCTGGCGGCCGATCGCCAGCGTGGAGGCGTAGCTGCCGCTGAACGCGGGCGTGTGCTCGCCGGCGCTGTAGTAGTCGTTGACGGTGGCGGCGACGTCGCCCCAGCGGCCATCGACGATGCCGCTGACGCCGGCGGACTGCGCCCCGCCGCCGCCGGCCAGGTGGACTTCCAGCTGGCGGTAGTCGCCGGCGTCCCAGGTGCGCGTCTGGCTGTAGTCGTAACCGGCGCCCCTGGCGGCGTTGCCGCCGCGCTCCCAGCGCAGGTTGGCGCGATCCAGCACGCTGCGCTGGTTGGTGCTGTCGTTGCGGTAGCGCGACGCGGTCACGGTCAGGTAGCCGCCGCGGTCCACGCCGCCGGACTCGCGGGCGCGGTACACGCTGGCGTTGGCCAGCAGATCGACCGGACCGATCCGCCAGCTGCGGTTGGCCGACAGGCTGAGGCTGCGCAGCAGGCTGCGCTCGCGCGTCCACGCCGGCACGTCCCAGTCCTGGCCCGGCAGCGGCGACGGCGCGGCGCCTAGCGTCCAGCCGGCGCCGGCGGCCGGCCAAAACCCGGCGGGCGCCTGCCAGTAGGCGGAACGGCTCTGCCGATAGCCCAGCGCATAGCTCACCTTGCCCCATGCGGCGCTGAACGTCGCCGACTGGCTCGCGTAGCAGGACCCGGCCCCCCCCCGCCCGCAGTCCGGGGCGTCCAAGCGGTAATGCGAGAGGTTCACGCCGATCCCCTGGCCATACCAGGACAGCAACGCCGAGTCGCCGCGCGCGCCATGGCTGCCGGCGTAGGCGCTGAGGTCGGCGCTCACCTGGCTGCGGGTGAAGGCATGAGCCCAGTCCAGCCGCGCCTCGCCATACACGCGCCCGTCCTGGCGGGCCATGCCCAGGGCCGCGCTCAGGGTTTCGTCGAGGTTGTACTTGATCGCCGCCTCGGCGGCGACGCCGCGGCCGTCGCCAACGCCGTCGCCGCCGAAGCCGTCGCGGCGGACGCGCCCGGCCTGCGCGAACCACTCCCAGCTGCGCGCCTGGCCGGCGCTGGCGCCGGTGGAATACGGCACGGTCTGGCTGCGCGCCAGGCGGCCGTCCTCGTAGATGCACAGGGTGACCGGGTAACTGCCCGCCGGGAAGCCGACGGTGCCGAACTGGACGATGCCCGCGCCCAGGTAGGCGCTGCCCAGCAGCTGCTGGCCGCGATAGGCGTCCACCCGCGCCGGACGCGGCAGGATCACCTCCAGCGGACGCCGCCGCGCGGCGGGATCGTCGTTGCGGTACGCCTGGGTGGTGCCCACGCGCACGCCGTCGAGCAGGCCCTGCGGCAGCATCTGGAAGCCATAGCTGCCGCCCAGCGCCCCGGTCAGGTCCGCCGCGTCCATGCGCCCGGCCTGCAGGTAATGGCGGCGCCCCAGGTCGTGGCGGTAGAACGCCTGGTCCAGCGACAGCCGCTGCGATGCGTCGCCGCCGCCGTGGTTGCTCAGGTAGCGCCAGTCCACGCCCAGATAATCGGCCGCGCCCACGCCCAGCGCGGCGCGCCCGTCCACGGCCACGCTGCGATAGCCGCGCCCGCCGCTGACGTCGATCTGCTGGCTGTGGACCAGGGCGTTGCGCGCGTCGGCGCTGGGCGTGAACCAGCCGTCCGCCGGATGCCACTGCGCGCGCGCCAGCCAGTCCGGCCGCACGAACAGCGCCAGCGTCTGCCGGGCTTCGTCGTAGATGACCCCGACCGGGTCGGGATCGGGCAGGTAGCCGCAGGCCGGGGAGAGCCGCGGGTCGCAGGCCAACTGGCTGTTGCGCGGCAATGGCGCGGCCAGCGCCGCGCGCAGCGCGGCCAGCTGTTGCGCATCCAGGTCCTGGCGCAGCGGCAGCGCCGCCAGCAGCGGCGCCGCGTCGGCGAGCACGACATGCGCGTCATCGACCTGGAACGGGTAGTCGCCCAGCGGCTTGCCCAGCAGCGAGGTGCTCAGGATTTCCGGATGCGACTGCACCAGATCCTCGAAACCGGCCGGCACCCCGCCGGCCCAGGCGGAGGCGCTCACGCCGAGCAACAGACCCAGCGCCACGGACAACGGGTGTTTACGCTTGGACATGGGAGAACGCCTCGAATGGAATGAAAAGGGAACACACAAACACCGCCATGCCCGCACCGGCATGCGGCGCAGCATCGGCAATCGATGTCGGAAAAACTTGTGGCGAGATCGCCGCTGCGTGCACCGCCGCCAGAAACGCGCGCAGGTCGAGGCGGCACATTCGGCAGGACACGATGCGAGGTGCACGCAATCATCGATGCAGGGCGAGCGTACCGAAGCAGGCGGCTACATCATTCAAACATCCACCTGCCGGCGCATGCGTGCCGGCAGGAGGACAAGCGAGCGGGAAGCAACCCGCTCTATTACAGCGTCATCGGCGAATCCAGCCTCAGGCGCCCTGGGTGATGCTCAGCGCGATGGTGCCGGAATAGTCGCCCGCCGGCAGCCCACCATCCAAAATTTCTTTACTAGGCTTAACACCAACTTTGAAATCCAATGGCAGGAATTTAACACTATCCCAGTATTCAGACGGAGTAAAATTGACCCGATTACCAACAGCTATTTCCTTACCTCCAAGATAAACATAAAGATCGTGCTTTTCAGTTCTTTTTGCATCTTCAATATCCATCTTCGTAGGCGTGACGATGATGTTCTTGGTCATATCGTTCGTATAAAATATAACCGTTTCATATGAATAATAACGATGTTTCTTGCCAGAATTATCATTCTTGAGCTCGATATTATCAAAAATAGAGCCGTCACTCTTCTTCAGTACGACATCCGATTCAACTGTCAGATTGACAGCGATATTCTGATCGGTCGCGAGAGCGGGAGCCGCCAACAGCACGGTCGACGCCAGAGCGGCGCTATAGACTATTGCATTTATTTTCATTATATTACAATCCTTATTCCAGAGAAATTATATGAACTGTATAGAAGCCACTACAGGCGAGGAAACACACCGCACAAGTCGATGAGGTCGCAGCCCCCGTGCCAGGCACCCTCAACCAAGTGAGTAGCGAGCGAAGCAGATAGTCAACCCACTCCATGACAACAAGCGATGCTGAATGTTCTCTCGGGCAGACTGAGTAATGCACAGTAGAATGGTGCCGATATGGCCACCGGCCGGGGGAAGCCTCGCTGAGTAACCAGAACCGCCGCCAATCCGAAGAAATACGGCGAATCCAGCCTCAGGTGGATTGCGTGATGCTCAGCGCGATGGTGCCGGAATAGTCGCCCGCCGGCAGATTTTGGGCATAGCTAGCGGTACTCGGATCAAGTATAGCAACAGCGAAATCCATAGAAGTGAAAGCAGTCGCCCCGTGATATTCAGAAGAAGAAAAAGTAGTTGGCTTATTGAGGGTCAAATCCTTTCCACCAATAATAACCCTTAGATTATAATTTTCCGAGCTATTGTGACCTGAAATATTCATTTCAGAAGGCGTCACAACAATATCGTGATTGACGTCATTTGTATTGAATACAACCGGGGTTTCTGCAGCGTATTTAATATATTGGCCAAATGGCACTTTCTTAAGTTCGATTTCTTTAAAAAGAGTACCATCCTGATTATTGATGGAGACATTAGATGCAACTTTCAATTTAACTTCAATATTTTGGTCTGCAGCGAAAGCAGGAGCCGTTGCCAACATCATTGCAACCGCACTGACAGCGAGAGCATTGAACTTCATAATTTTTCCTTTTTCATTTTCGATGGATGGCATGAACTATCGTCATTGCCGATTTTATAGAGCCGCTGGCTCTAATACTTTCCGCATCACCGCGCTGTCCTCGTCGCGATAGTGCACGACCCAGGTCCGCATCGATGCCGGACGCTCCGGCAATGCGATGACCTGCCCTGGATAGATGTTGCGCTTGAGCTCCACCGACCGGCATTGCTCCCCGGCCGCGGCGGTCGGGCAATACTCGATCGTCTCCAGGCGGGCACGGCTGGTGCCGGCGTTGCGCAGCGACTTGCCGGCGTCGGCCAGCTCCAGCTGGATGCTCGGCTGCCTGGCCTTGACCAGCGCCAGCACGCCCCAGGTGATCGAGACGCCCACCTTCGCCTGCACGCCGGCGCTGGCGGTATCGCCCGCCGCCGGCAGGTCGCTGTCCGGCGACTGCACCGGCTGTACGTACACACGGTAGACCGCGTCCTGTTCCGGCAGCGCCTGGGCGGCCAGCCGCACCATCCGCGTCGCGCCGGCCGGCAGCACCAGCCGCTGCGGCATCGCCACCAGGTCGCGGCCGTTGGTCGGGGTGGCGTCGACCTCGTGCTCGTCCGCCCTCCCTGGCGACTCCACGCGGCGGACATAGACCTTCAGATACTGGGTGGCGTCGGATTGGGACACGACCTCGAACTTGCCGACCCCCTTGCTGTCGGCCGCCAGCGTCACCGACATCGGCGTGACCTGGATCGCGGCCTGCGCCGCGCCCGCCGCCAATACCCCGAGCACCAGCAACAACACGCGACGCCTATGGAAACTAGACATGACTATCTCCAGAAAATTGATGAGCGACGGCGCCAGTCCGGATCTGCGCCGGATGTCGCCTGCGGGATGCGGCGACCGGACACGCATCGAGCGTGGTGGCTGTGCCGGACTCGCCTGGCACGTCCCTCGAAGCGAGGCAGACTGTAAGAGTTTTCCAGGGAGGGGTTAACTGGATTTTTCTGGAAACGGCGCTGCGCAGGCGCATGCCGGGCCAGGCGCTAGCCGATCGACGCCGTGGCCGGAGGCTGGCCGGACCTCCACCACCAAGCCACCCGGCACGCCTGCGCCAGGCGCGCAGGGCCGGGCGCGCGCAGGGCGCGGACGGCCTGCCGCCGGCTTACTCCGCTGCGTCGCCGCTGCGTCGCGGGCGTCGGAAGTCGCCCGACGCGCGGCCGGGGCGTCTTCGCAGACGCGCTCGCGCGCCGCGCCACGCGCGATGGCGCCACGCGGCCGGGACCCGGCCGCGCGCCACGCCCCCGCTCACAGCGCGAACTGCTGGCGCAATTGCCGTTCGAAGGCGTGCAGCCCCGGTTCGATGCCCGGCTGGTCGGCGGCCAGCGCCTCCAGCAGCGCGCGCGCCTGTGCGGACAGTCCGCGTTCGCCCAGCACCGCCAGGCCGCCGCCGATCTTGTGCAGACTGTCGCGGGCGCCGCCGCGATCGCCGGCGGCCATGGCCTGGTCCAGTGCGCCCAGGTCCTTGGCGGTCTCGTCGACGAACGCCTGCCGCATCGCCGCACGCACGCCGTCGCGCACGCTCTGCGCCGCCGACGCCAGCGGCTCCGGCGGGCCCAGGTAGCGTCGCAGCACCGCTTCCAGCTGTTCCAGGCCGATCGGCTTGAGCAGCAACATGTCCATGCCCGCGGCGCGCGCGCGTTCCTGCTCCTCCGGCAGGGTGCTGGCGGTCATGCCGACGATCGGCAGGCGCTGGCCGGCGGCTTCGCCGGCACGGATCAGCTCGGTCATGCGGTAGCCATCCATGCCGGCCATGTAGCAATCGCTCAGGACCAGGGCGAAGGATTGCGCGGCGAGCGCCGCCATGCCATCGCGGCCGCTGCCGACGATCTCGTGCATGCATTGCAGTTCGATCAGCTGCTGGCGCAGCAGGATCTGGTTGGTGGGATGGTCCTCCACCACCAGCACGCTGCCGTACTCCAGGAATCCGGAACGCGGCGCCGGCGCGGGCGCCGCCACCGGGCCGGACGGCGCGCGCGGCAGCAGGCGCCCGAGCACCTGCTGCAAGGCCTTGCGGCTCAACGGATTGACGCTCAGCAAGAGGCGGCCGGACGGCTCGGCGTAGCCCAGCGTCAGCGGCTCGTCGACCACCCATGCGCAGGGCACCCCGGGCACCTGCGCCGCAGCCTCGTCCAGCAGCCATAGCGCGACCGGCGCGGCGGGCGATGCGGCGCCATCGACCGGCTCCACCCCCAGCGCCAGCAGCTGCTGGCGCACGTCCTCGCGCCGCGACGGCTCGCCCAGCGCCAGGCCGACGCGCGGCGCGCCGGCCGACGGCGGCGGCGACGCTTCCACGCACGGCATGCGCACCGCGAAGGACACCGCGGTGCCCTGGCCATGCACGCTGTGCATGGCGATGTCGCCGCCCATCAGCCGCACCAGGCGCCGGCAGATCATCAATCCCAGGCCCGAACCGCCGTATTGGCGGGCGATCGCATCGTCGGCCTGCGAGAACGGCTCGAACAGTTTTTCCAGCTGCGCCGGGGTGATCCCGATCCCGGTGTCGCGCACCTCGAAGCGGATGGTCTGCAACGGGCCCTGCTCTTCCTCCACCTGCAACGCGACGCGGATCTGCCCGTGATGGGTGAACTTGATCGCATTGCTGATCAGGTTCATCAACACCTGGCGCAGCCGGATCACGTCCAGCTGCAAGCGCCGCCCGACCCGCCGATCGACATGGCAGCGCAGCCGCAGGCCCTTGTCGTGCGCGCGATGGCCGATGGTGGACAGCACGTTCTCCAGCATCGCCACCAGGTCGGCCGGCTCGGTCACGATCTGCACCTGGTCCGATTCCAGCCGGGACAGGTCCAGGATGTCGTCGAGGATGTGCTGCAGCGAGCGCGCCGACTGCATCACCGTGGACAGCATGGCGCCGGCTTCCTCCGGCAACGGCGAGCGCGACAGGATTTCCAGCAGGCCCAGCACGCCGTTCATCGGCGTGCGGATCTCGTGGCTCATGGTGGCCAGGAAGTTGGCCTTGCTGCGCGCGGCCACTTCGGCCAGCGCGGTGGTGCGCGCCAGTTCGGACTCGTATTCGCGGGCCTTGGTGATGTCCGAGCAGACCCCGCTCCAGGCCAGCGTGCCGTCCTCCTCGCGCCGTGGCGCCGCCTCGGTGCGCAGCCACTTCCCGCCGCAGTGCGCCGCGACCTGGAATTCCAGCGACAGCGGCCGCATCCGCGCGGCCGACAGCGCGAAGCGGCGCCTGGCCCTGCGATGGTCGGCCGCCGACAGGCAGGTGGCCGGCCACTGCGGTTCGGCGGCCAGCCGCTCGCTGGACTGGCCGAACAGCTCCTCGACGTTGCCGGCCACGTAGCTGAAACAGAACGCGCCATCGCCATCGGCGCGGATCTCGAACACCGTGGCCGGCAGGTTGGCGGTGATGCGCGAGAGCATCGACTCCAGGCGCCGCGCCTTCTGCTCGGCCTCGCGGATGCTGGTCAGGTCGATGAAGGTGCTCAGCACGCCGGCGCTGGTCGCGCCATCCAGGCGATAGGGCTGGATCAGGTTCAACCAGATCCTGCGGCGGCCGTGGCGATCGGGCACGACGTATTCGCGCCGATTGGGCTCGCCGCTGGCCAGCGCCTCGCCGGTGGCCGCGATCACGCGTTGGCGCAGGTCCGGAGCGTAGTGCGACACGTCCTGCATGCGTTGTCCGACCAGGCCCTGCTCGCTGACGTCGAACGCGTCCTGGTAGGCGCGGTTGACCCGCACGTAACGCTGCTGGCCATCCTTCACCGCCACCGGCAACGGGTAGGCGTCCAGCAGCAGGCTGTTGAAGTGCAGCTGGCCGGTCAGGCGCTGCTCGGCGACCTGCAGCGCGCGCGTGCGCCTGCGCGATGCCAGGTACAGTCGCAGCACCAGCGCGATCACCAGCACCGATGCCAGGATGCTGCCGCCCACCAGCGCGAACACCCGCCGCTGCGAGACGCCGAACTGGTAGGAATTGCGCAGCCAGTGGTCGTCGATCCGGCGCCGCTGCTGCCGGGGCATGGCGTCGATCAGGTTGTCGATGATCGGGACAAGCTCGGCATGGGAGGGGGAGACGGCGATGAGCAGCCCCATCGAGATATCGGTGGGCGCGACCACCTTGAGCCGCCCGGAGAACTCGCGGGCGATCAGCGCGTCCACCACCGCGAGGTTGCCGACATAGCCCTGGACGTGCCCGTCGAGCACCATCTGCAACCCTTGCCGGTCGTTTCCCGCCGGCGCCAGCCGGCTGTGCGGCAGGCGCCTGCCCAGTACGCGGCGCAAGGTCGGATGGTCGGGCACCGCCAGGGCGGCATGGTCCAATCCTTCCAGTGCCGAATAGGTGAGCGCGTCCGCACGCGCCACCACCACGTAGGTCACGGTGGTGAAGGGCTTGGTATAGGCCCAACCGGGTACGCGTTCGTCCATCGCCTCCAATGGCATCAGCATGTCCAGTTCGCCGCGCTCGGCACGCGCCCGTGCCTGCGCCGAACCGCTGACCGGCACCGGCTCCACCTGCAACCCGGTTTGCCGCGTCAGATAGTCGAGATAGCCCGACGCGATCCCCTGCGGGGCGCCGTCGTCGTCCAGGAAGCCGATCGGCTGCGCGCTCGGCACGAATCCCAGCCGCAGCGGCGCCTGGCGCTGCAGCATGGCGCGCTGCCCGGGCGTGATGGTGTCGGCGGCCGTGCGCGACTGCACGGTCCGCTGATCCAGCCAGTGCGCTTGCAGCCGCGCCAGTTCGCCCGGCGGCATTGCCGCCATCGCCGCGTCCAGACGCGCGCGCAATGCCTCCGCGCGCCAGGAGAGCGCGAAATGCAGACCCGCATCGTCGTAGATGGACTGCGGGCGGACCTGCAGGTCGGAAAAGCCGGAACGCTTGAACACGCCGTCGAGTTGATAGGGCTCTCCCAGATACGCGTCGGCCCGCTTCTCCTCCACCGCCGCCAGCGCGGCGCGGGTGTTCTCCACCAGCAACGGCGGCACCGGTCCGGGCCATTGCGCCAGCCATTGCGCCACCGCCTGTCCGCGTTCGGCGACGAAACGGAATGTCCGCCAGTTGTCGCCGGTGATCGGCGCCGTTGCATTGCGCGTCACCAGCACCGGTCGCGAGTCGAGATAGCGGGTGGTGAAGATCAGGCAGCGGCTGCGCTGCTCGTTGACGATCACGTCCGGGACGATGTCGATCTCGCCCCGGCACAGCGCATCCAGGCTGTCCTGGAACGTGGGATAGCTGCGATAGGCCAGTTGCCACCCGGCGGACTGGGCCAGCCGGCGCAGGTAGTCGATGCTGTAGCCGGTCGCTCCATGCTCGCTGGGATGCGCCAGCGGCGCCAATCCCTGCCGCGAAAACCCCACCACCAACGGCGCTTGCGTTCCAGGCTGCTGTGCCCGCGCCGTGGACGGCGCCATGCAGAGCACCGTCCAGCCGACGAACAGCGTCCACAACAGCCTGGCCGTCATTCGATCAACCTCCATGCAGTTCGCGGAAGTACTGGAACAACTGCGCGTCGGAGGCCACGCCCAATTTGCGCTTGGCCGAGATCTTGGCCCAGCTCACGGTCTTGATGCTGCGGCTGAGCGCCTGCGCCACTTCCGCCGGAGAACTGCCCTGCGCCAACAGGCGTATGACCTCGATCTCGCGGCCGGTCAGTTCCACCTGGTTGCTGAGGCGCTGGGCATCGGCCTGCAGCAGGCGGTCCTGTATCCGCGCATCGATGTAGCGCCGCCCGAAGAGCAGCGCGTTGGCCGCGTTGGGAAGCTCCATGATATCGCTGGACTTGTGCATGATCCCGATGTTGTCCAGCTCCAGCACCTGGGTGATGAGCGCCACGTTGTCCAGCGCCGAAAACAGCAGCATCGGCAGCATCGGATGGCGCCGCCGCAGCAGCTTGAGCAGTTGCATGCCGTCGCCCTCCTTGTCGGGCATGTTGTAGTCGACGATCAGCAGGTCGCAGCGGACCGTCGTCAGCACCTGCAGCAACTCGGGCCCGTTGGCCGCGGTCGCGACGACGTCATAGAAGCCGTCGACGCCGAGCACGAAACGACATCCCTGGACCACCGCCGGATGGTCGTCGGCCACCACCACTCGTCTCGTCATGCATGTATCTCCCAGCGTCCTTGATATTGCAGCGCATGCCGGCTGCATGCCTGAACTATATCAACCGGCAAAGGCCCAACAAGCATGCATTCCCCGTAAACGGCAAATCCGGAATTTTCCAGTTCGCCTCGCGCGCGCGGCGCGGCATCATCCACGCATTCAAAAGCAGCAGCCGCCATGGGCTCCTCCACCCGGAGGAGCCTGGTGGGCGTCCGTACGCCGACGCCCGCCGCGCTGCCCCATCCACCGCATGTCCTGTGGCTGCAGAGGCACATGCACACACACAGCCGCCATCATGAAAACGCCCACCCACATTGCTGCACTCTCGCTGGCCGCCCTGCTGTCCGCCCATGCCGGCGCCGCAGCGGCGCAAACCCCTGCGCCCGGCGGCACGCGGCAGGTGAGGCTCAGCGCCAGAACCCACATGAGCCAGGACCTGGTGATCGCCGAGAACCAGGTGTTCGCGCGTCTGGACCCGCAGGCGCAGGCCCCGGCGACATGGCTGGCCTGTGCGCCCGGCAACAGCCCGGCCACTGGCGCGTGCCCGGACAAGCACACCGACCAGCGCGACGCCGCCACCCCCATCGGCCTGACGTTCACCGACCAGAACGGCCACAGCGTCCCGCTGCAGCTGCTCGCCTGGAGCAGTTGGGCCGACCCGGCCGGCAGCGGCGGCGGCCAGCTCAAGATGGCATTGAATTCCACGGCGCCGCCGCCGGCCGGGGCCCAGGTGGCCGCGCGCACCTACTCGATCCGCCTGCCGGCCGGCAGCGTCAACGCGCTGCCGGCCGGCACCTGGCACGCCACGCTGCGACTGGACGCGCGGCAGGCCGCCGGTGCAATGGCCACGTATGGCTACGACATCACCCTGGACATCGACGACGATGGCGCCGCCATCTATTTTCCGAAGGGACGTTCCATGCCCTTGCGCAGCCGCGCGGCCGGCGCGCCGCCGAGCGGCGAGATCGCGCTGTGCCTCTACGATGGCCGGGGCCGGGAGCCAATGGACTACGAATTGCAGTTGCTGGACCCCGAATCCGGCAACGGCCGCTTCGAACTGCACAACGCCGTGGACAACACACCGATCGCCTACCAAGTGCTGAGCAGCGCTCCCGGCAGCGACGGCGCGCGCGATATCGCATGGCAGTACGGCCAGATCAAGCGCTTCGCTCGCATCGATGCGCGGTTCAAGCGCACGACGCGTATCCCGGGACTGCCCATGGACGTGACCTGCGCACCATGGACCCTGCGAGTGAAAGTCTCTCCCCAGGATTACGCGAGCAAGCCGGCCGGCCGTTACAGCGGCGTCCTGCGGGTCCATTTCACCCCCTCCACGTGAGCCACGCATGCTGAACGACCTTCACGCCGCGCCCATGCCGCGCTGGCGCCATGCCCGCATGGAAAGACCCGCCGCGCCGGCCCAGGCCGACGCGGCGCTCGTCGATGCGGACGGCCCCTGCGTCGGCCAGGACATCGCCGCGCTGCACCTGCGCTACCAGCCGATCTACCGCACCGACGGCGGCCTGCACAGCATCGAGGCGCTGTTGCGCGAGAAGGAGCCGCGGCGTGGCGCATGTTTCCCACGCGCGCTGGTGGCCGGACTGCGCAGCCAGCGACGCCTGGCCGAACTGGACTGCCATGTGCTCGACCAGGCGAGCAAGGCACTGTGCCTGCTGGAACAGGCGCACGGGCAACCGATGCCGCTGTCGGTCAATGTCGCGATGGAATCGCTCGACGATGACGGCTTCCTGCGCGAGCTGGAACGCGCGCAGAACCGCCTGAGCGGGCAGCTGACCCTCGAATTGCTCGAAACATCGGCCGGGCGGCCGAGCCGATCGCTGAAACAACGGATGCAGGCGCTGCGCGGCAACGGCCTGCGTCTGTCCCTGGACGATTACGGCACCGGCCACTCCTCGCTGCTGCGCCTGCTCGACTTCGCGACCTTCAGCGAAATCAAGCTGTCCAGCGAACTGACCCACGACTGCGCCAACGACCCGATGCGGATGACGCTGATCAGGCACAGCTACCAGCTGGCCCGCGAACTGGCACTGGACTTCGTGCTGGAAGGCATCGAATCGGCCGACGCACTGCGCATGCTGGCCACGCTGGACATGACCCGCGCAACCGCCATCCAGGGCCATGCGCTGTGCCGGCCGGTGCCTTATGCGCAGCTGCGCGTGCTGTCCAGGCACGGTCACCTGCACCACTGCTGGCACGCGATCAACTGATCCGCACCGGGGCCGCAGGCTGGCGCGCTCCACCCTCACGATCGCCGGCCAACCCGGTGCGCCGCCGCCACGCCGCCGGCGCGAGCGGCGGCGTGGCTCAGTGCCCGCCGGCGGCGGCCGCTCCGCCGCCGCCGGCGAACGGCGGCCTGGCCAGCCACAGGAAAAAGATGATGCCCAGGAACACCCAGCCCAGCAGGTAGAAGATGTCGTTGAAGCCCATCTGCGAGGCCTGGTGGTTGATGGTGTTGTTGAGGAAGGCCGCGCCGGTCTGCAGATCGCCCTGCCCCATCGCCTGCACCTGCTCCTGCATGCCCGGGGTGTAGATCGAGATGTGCTCGGTGAGGTGCGCGTGGTGCATCTGCGTGCGCTTGGCCCAGAAGTAGGTGGTCAGCGAGGCGGCGAAGCTGCCGCCCAGCGTGCGCAGGAACGTGGCCAGGCCGGAGCCGGCCGCGATCTCGCGCCCGTCCAGATCCGACAGCAGGATCTGCAGCACCGGCATGAAGAACAGCGCCACGCCCACGCCCATCAGCAACTGCACCCCGGCCACGTGCGCGAAGTCGACCTGCAGGTTGAAGTCCGAACGCATGAAGCTGGTCGCGGCCATGAAGATGAAGGCGATGCTGGCGAGCAGGCGCAGGTCGAAGCGCGGGGCGTACTTGCCGACGAACGGGGTCATGATCACCGGCAGCACGCCGATCGGCGCGGTGGCCAGGCCGGCCCAGATCGCGGTGTAGCCCATGTCGCGCTGCAGCCACTGCGGGATCAGCAGCGACACGCTGAAGAACGCGGCGTAGGCCACGATCAGCGCCAGGGTGCCGGCGCGGAAGTTGCGGTGGCGGAACAGCCGCAGGTTGACGATCGGGTCCTTGTCGGTCAGTTCCCAGATCAGGAACACCGCCAGCGCCACCACCGAGACCGCGGCCAGCACCACGATCTTGTCCGAGCTGAACCAGTCCTCGTCGTTGCCCAGGTCCAGCACCAGTTGCAGGCAGCCCACGCCGATGACCAGGGTGATCAGGCCGACGTAGTCCATGCGCGGGCGCTCGACCGGTTCCGGGCGGTCGCGCAGCTGCGCGCCGACCACGATCGCGGCGATGATGCCCAGCGGCACGTTGATCAGGAAGATCCATTCCCAGCTGTAGTTGTCGGTGATCCAGCCGCCCAGGATCGGACCGGCGATCGGCGCGACCACGGTGATCATCGCCAGCAGCGCCAACGCCTGCCCGCGTTTCTCGCGCGGGTAGATCGACACCAGCAGGCTCTGCGTGATCGGATACATCGGCCCGCACACGAAGCCCTGGATCGCACGCGACACCACCAGCATGCCCATGCTCTGCGCCAGGCCGCACAGCAGCGAGGCGATGGTGAACGCCAGCGTCGCCCACACGAACAGCTTGGTCTCGCCGAAACGCCGGCTCAGGAAGCCGGTCAGCGGCAACGCGATCGCGTTGCTGACCGCGAACGAGGTGATCACCCAGGTCGCCTGCTGCGCACTGGCGCCGAGGTTGCCGGCGATGGTCGGCAGCGAGACGTTGGCGATGGTGGTGTCGAGCACCTGCATGAACGAGGCCATCGCCAGGCCCACCGTGCACAAGGCCACGCTGGGCGGGCGGAACCCGGCGGCGGCCGGTACGCCCGGAGCCCCGGGCGCGGCAGGAATGGCAGCTTGGTTGGACATGGCCGGACTCAGTTCGCCTTGGACGCGTCGGGCAGGTTGGCGTGGATGATCTGCGCGATGGCGGCGTCGGCCTGGCCCAGCTGCTGCGCGTAGACGTCGGTGCCCAGCAGCGTGCCGGTGGCGAACTTGGTCGGCAGCACGCCGCCGTTCTGCTGGTGCAGGTTCACGTCCACCTTCATCGACAGGCCGATGCGCAGCGGGTTCTGCGCCAGCTGCTTGGGATCGACGGCGATGCGCACCGGCACGCGCTGCACGATCTTGATCCAGTTGCCGCTGGCGTTCTGCGCCGGCAGCAGCGAGAACGCGCTACCGGTACCCAGGCCCAGGCTCTGCACCGTGCCCTGGTAGCGCACCGCACCGCCGTACAGGTCCGACTCCAGCTCCACCGGCTGGCCCAGGCGCATGTGCTTGAGCTGGGTTTCCTTGAAGTTGGCTTCCACCCACACCTGCTCCAGCGGCACCACCGCCATCAGCGCCGCGCCGGGCTGCACGCGCTGCCCGACCTGCACCGAGCGCCGCGCGACGTAGCCGGAGACCGGCGCGACGATCGCGCTGCGGGCGTTGTTGAGGAAGGCCTGGCGCACCTGCGCGGCGGCGGCCTGCACGTCGGGCTGGCGGGCCACGCCGTTGTCGTCGATCAGCGCGCGGTTGCGCGCCACCGTCTCGCGCGAACCGCTGACCGCGGCCTCGGCGGCGGCCAGCTGGTCGCGCGCATGCGCCAGTTCCTCGGCGGAAATCGCCCCGCTGGCGACCAGGCTGCTGCGGCGGGCGACGTCGGCGCGGGCGCGCTGCAGCGTCGCCTGCTGCGACGACAGTTCGGCCTGCGCGCCTTCCACGCTGCGGAACAGGCCGCGCACCTGGCGCACGCTGCGCGCCAGGTTGGCCTCGGCCTGCTGCAACGCGACCTGGGTGTCGGCCGGATCCAGCTTGACCAGCAACTGGCCGCGCTCCACGCGCATGCCGTCGTCGGCGCCGATGCCGACCACGGTGCCGGCGACCATCGGCGTGATCTGCACCAGGTTGCCCTGCACGTAGGCGTCGTCGGTGTCTTCGTGCCAGCGGCCGGAGACGAAGTACCAGATCGCCAGCGCGACCAGCACCAGCACCACCACCACGGCCAGGCCGCGCAGCAACCGGCCGCGCCGGCTGCGGCCGGGGGCGGGGCCGGGGGCGGAGGAATCGGGAGTCGTTGTCTGGTTCATTGCAGCGGTCTCAGGAATGCGAAACGGAAGAGGTCGACGGCGCGTCGGCCGCGGGGGTGGCGTCGTAGCCGCCGCCCAGC
The DNA here is from genome assembly GCF_014236795.1 of Xanthomonas theicola. Taxonomy (NCBI): domain Bacteria; kingdom Pseudomonadati; phylum Pseudomonadota; class Gammaproteobacteria; order Lysobacterales; family Lysobacteraceae; genus Xanthomonas; species Xanthomonas theicola. The sequence continues at coordinate 2,821,673 of NZ_CP049017.1, forward strand.
GCCTGGTTCAGGCGCACCGACACCAGGATCTGGTTGGATTGCAGCACGGCCAGGCGCTGCTGCGCCTCGAGCAGCGGCTGCTGCACGCTCAGCACCTCCAGGTAGTTGCCGATGCCGGCCCGGTAGCGCTGCTGCGCCAGGTCGAAGGCGGCCTGCGCGGTGCCCACCGCCTGCGCCTGCTGCTGCGCCTGCTGCGCCAGCGAACGCGCCGCGTTGGCCTGGTCGGCCACCTCGCGCAGCGCCGCCACCAACGCCTGGTTGTAGCTGGCCACGGCCAGGTCGTATTGCGCGTCGCGCTCGGCCAGCTGGCTGCGCAGGCGGCCGCTGTCGAACAGCGGCAGGCTCAGGCTGGGCGCGAACACGCCGAGCAGCGCATCGTGCTTGAACAGGTCGCCGAGGTCGGTGGCGGCCACACCGCCGAGCGCGAGCAAGTTGATGCTGGGGTAGAACTGCGCCTTGGCCGCGCCGATGCCCTGCGCCGCCGCCTCGGCCCGCCAACGCGCGGCGACCACGTCGGGCCGGCGCCCGAGCAGGTCGCTCGGCAGCACCGACGGCAGCTGCACCGTCACCGGGTCGAGCGGGCGCGGGCGCGCGATCTGCAGGCCGCGGTCCGGACCGCGGCCGAGCAAGGCCGCCAGCGCGGTGCGCGCCTCGTCGATCTGCTGCTGCGCCGCCTGTTGCTGCTGGCGCGCCGCCGGCACCCGCGCCTGCGCCTGGCGCAGCTGCAGGTCGCTGTCGATGCCGGCGTCGCGACGTTGCTGCACCAGCTTCAGGCTGTCGTTCGAGCGCGCCAGTTCCTCGCCGGCCAGGTCGTACAGGCGCCAGGCGTAGCCGAGCTGCGCATAGGCGCGGGCCACGCCGGCCGACAGGTCCAGGCGCGCGGCCTGCGCATCGACTTGCGCCGCATGCGCCTGATCCACCGCCGCTTCCCAGGCGGCGCGCTTGCCGCCCCACAGGTCCAAGCCGTAGCTGAAGTCCAGCAGCGCCTGCTCGTTGTGGATGTACTTGCCGCCGATCTTGTCGCCGGCCAGCCCCTTGGGCAGCTGCAGCCCGGTGTAGCCGGCCGACAGCGACAGCTTGGCGCCGCGGTCGGCGTTGGCCGCGCCGGCCTGTGCCTGCGCCAGGCGCAGGCGCGCGTCGGCCGCCTCCAGGTCCGGGGTGCCCTGCAACGCTTCGGCGATCAGCGCGTCGAGCTGCGGGTCGCCCAGCGCGGTCCACCAGTCCTGCTGCGGCCAGGCGGCCGGCGCCAGCCGGTCGGCGGCCAGGGTCTTGCCGGCCTGCAGTTGCCGGTCGGGGTCGAGCCGGCGGCCCTGCGGCTCCAGGCCGCGGCTGCTGGCGCAGGCGGCCAGCGCCAAGGTGAATGCCGCGGCCGCGAACGGGCGCAGGCGATGGGACGAAGCGGAGAGATTCATGAGCGGATTCATGGCGAATTGAGGGAGTCGCGGACGCGGGTCAACAGCGACGTGAGGTGCTCGCGCTCGGCGGCGGAGAGGTCGCGCAGCGCGCTGGCGATGGCCTCGTCGCCGCGTTGCTTGAGCTGCTGCCACAGCGCGCGGCCTTCGTCGGTCAGCACGATCTGCAGCGCGCGGCGGTCCTGCGCATGCGCTTCACGGCGCACCCAGCCCAGGTCCTGGAACTTGTCCAGCAGGCGGGTGACCGCGCTGGGGTTCTGGTCGATGGCCTGGGCCAATTCGTTGGCGGTGCATGGCGACATGTGCGCCAGCGCCTTCATGCCGAGGTAGTGACCGAAGCAGAGATCGAGCTCCAGTTCGGCCATGGACCGATCGAGGCAGCGCATCAGGCCGTCGCGCACCTGCCGCAGCAGCAAACCGAACGATGGGGGGCCAGGGGGGGAGGAGGCAGTGGTCATGGCCGCAATTATTTTCATTTGCAAATATATGTCAAGGAAATATACCGAATCCAAGTGAATGCTGCGTTGCAGCAGCGCAACGCTGGCGGCACCCCCCTCGCCGCGACGGCGGATCGCACTGCGGCGCGGTCCGATCGCCGAGCCGGCCTACCCCGTGGGCCGTCGTACGCGGGCGGCTTGCTCCCCGGCGCCGTCGTCGACGCCTTGCGCGCCATTCGCGCGCCAGCGCGACGCGCGGCTTGGCATCGCCGGCCGCATCCGGATAATCGACCGGCTGACCTGCGGCACCCGCCGCCGCGTTCCCCCCATAGGTGTTCCCTGCGCATGACCGATCTCGCCCGCCCCGCCTTCCATGGTTTCGAACAGCTGCCGCTGCGCGAATACGCCGAACGCGCCTACCTCGACTACTCCATGTACGTGGTGCTGGACCGCGCCCTGCCGTTCCTCGGCGACGGCCTGAAGCCGGTGCAGCGGCGCATCGTCTATGCGATGAGCGAGCTGGGCCTGAACGCGGCGGCCAAACCGAAGAAGTCCGCGCGCACCGTCGGCGACGTGATCGGCAAGTACCACCCGCATGGCGACAGCGCCTGCTACGAAGCCCTGGTGCTGATGGCGCAGCCGTTCTCGTACCGCTACCCGCTGATCGAGGGCCAGGGCAACTTCGGCTCCACCGACGATCCCAAGTCGTTCGCGGCGATGCGCTACACCGAATCCAAGCTGACCCCGATCGCCGAGGTGCTGCTCGGCGAGTTGGGCCAGGGTACGGTGGACTGGTCGCCGAACTTCGACGGCACCCTGGACGAGCCGACCTGGATGCCGGCGCGGTTGCCGCACCTGCTGCTCAACGGCACCACCGGCATCGCCGTGGGTATGGCCACCGACGTGCCGCCGCACAACCTCAACGAGATCGTCGCCGCGCTGATCCACCTGCTCGACGATCCGGACGCCAGCGTCGCCGACCTGTGCGAACACGTGCGCGGCCCCGACTACCCGACCAGCGCCGAGATCATCACCCCGGCCGCCGACCTGCGCGCGCTCTACGAGACCGGGCACGGCAGCGCGCGCGCGCGCGCCACGTTCCAGAAGGAACACGCCAACATCGTGGTCACCGCGCTGCCCTACCAGGTGTCGCCGTCGAAGGTGATCGAGCAGATCGCGCAGCAGATGCGCGCCAAGAAGCTGCCGTGGCTGGAGGACATCCGCGACGAGTCCGACCACGCCAACCCGGTGCGGGTGGTGCTGGTGCCGCGCTCCAACCGGGTCGACGCCGAGCAGTTGATGGGCCACCTGTTCGCCACCACCGACCTGGAGCGCAGCTACCGGGTCAACCTCAACGTGATCGGCCTGGACGGCCGCCCGCAGGTCAAGAACCTCAAGACCCTGCTGGAGGAATGGCTGCGCTTCCGCAGCGACACCGTGGTGCGCCGGCTCAACCATCGCCTGGAGAAGGTGGAGCGGCGCCTGCACCTGTTGCAAGGCCTGCTGGTCGCGTTCCTCAACCTGGACGAAGTGATCCGCATCATCCGCGGCGAGGACGAGCCCAAGCCGGCGCTGATCGCGCGCTTCGGGCTGAGCGAGGAACAGGCCGACTACATCCTGGAAACCCGCCTGCGCCAGCTGGCGCGGCTGGAGGAGATGAAGATCCGCGGCGAGCAGGACGCGCTGGCCAAGGAGCGCGAACAGCTGCAGGCGGTGCTGGCCAGCAAGACCAAGCTGAAGAAGATGATCAAGGACGAGCTGGTCGCCGACGCCAAGAAGTTCGGCGACGCGCGGCGCTCGCCGTTGGTGCAGCGCGGCGCGGCGCAGGCGATCGACGAGACCGAGCTGGTGCCGAGCGAGCCGATGACCGTCGTGATGTCGGAGAAGGGCTGGATCCGCGCGGCCAAGGGCCACGACGTGGATCCGGCCGGCCTGTCCTATCGCGACGGCGACAGCCTGCTGGCGGCGGTGCGCGGGCGCAGCACGCAGCAGGTGGCGTTCCTGGATTCGGAAGGCCGCGCCTACTCCACGCTGGCCCATACCCTGCCCTCGGCGCGCGGCAACGGTGAGCCGCTGACGGGGCGCTTCTCTCCCGCGTCCGGCGCGTCGTTCCAGGCCATGGCCAGCGGCGACAACGACAGCCGGCTGGTGCTGGCGTCCTCGCACGGCTACGGCTTCGTCACCCGCTTCGAGAACCTGACCAGCCGCAACAAGGCCGGCAAGGCGATGCTCCACCTGACCCCGAACGCGAAGGTGCTGCCGCCGGCCTCGGTCGGCAATGCCGCGACCGACCGCATCGTCGCGGTGACCAGCGCCGGCCACCTGCTGGCGTTCCCGATCGCCGACCTGCCCGAGCTGGACAAGGGCAAGGGCAACAAGCTCATCGACATCCCCAAGGCCAAGCTCGGCACCGAGCGGGTGGTGGCGATCGCCGCGGTCGCGCCGGGCAACACGCTGCTGGTGAAGAGCGGCCAGCGCACCATGTCGCTGTCGTTCAAGGACCTGGACGCGTACCTGGGCGCGCGCGCCAGCCGCGGCGGACTGCTGCCGCGCGGCTGGCAGAAGGTGGACGATCTGGCGGTGGAGTGATCAGGGAGCCGGGATTCGGGATTGGTGACGGCCAATCGGCCCTTTCGGGCCGATTGGTCTACTTGGCAGGACGCTCGCGGGCCGTCACTCCGCTACCCCGGCGCCGATCTTCGAAGTCTGGTACAGGGCCAGGCCGATGCGCCTGATCAGGCCCAACTGCTGTTCCAGCCACCAGGCGTGGTCTTCCTCGGTATCCTGCAACTGCTCAAGCAGGATGTCGCGGCTGACGTAGTCGCCGTGCCGCTCGCACAGCGCCATGCCCGCCGCCAGGTTCGCGCGCACCTCGTATTCGACCTGCAGGTCCTTTTCCAGCATGTCCTCGACCGTGCGGCCCGGCGCGAACGCGTGCGGGCGCATGTCCGGGTCGCCTTCCAGGAACAGGATGCGCCGCAGCAGCGCGTCGGCGTGCTCGGTCTCCTCTTCCATCTCGTGGTGGATGCGCGCGTACAGCACCTGCAGGCCCTGGTCCTCGTAGCGCCGCGAATGGATGAAATACTGGTCGCGTGCGGCGAGCTCGCCGCGCAGCAGGTCCTTGAGGCATTGCACAACGTCAGGGTGTCCCTTCATCGGGGCAGGCTCCGTGTCATCCGAGACGGCCATAATGCCCGAGCCGCGCGCGCGACGTTCCAATCGGAATCATTAGCATCCCGGTTCCCGCGCGCGGCGACGCGGAAGCGACACGCAGCCGCGCCTACACTTCAGGATTGGCCGACGGAGAAGCGCGGATGCGGAACAGGCGGGCACGATGGGGGCGATGGCTGGCGGCGCTGGCGATCGCGGCGGTGCTGCTGCTGTGGCTGCTGCTGCGCGGCAGCCTGGCCACACTCGACGGCCAGGCCGATCTGGACGGCTTGGCGGCGCCGGTGCGGATCCAGCGCGACGCCCTCGGCGTGGTCGGCATCGACGCCGGCAGCGAAGCCGATGCAATGCGCGCGCTCGGCTACGTGCATGCGCAGGAGCGCTACTTCGAAATGGACCTGATGCGCCGCGCCGCCGCCGGCGAGCTGTCCGCGTTGCTCGGCAACGCCACCCTCGCCACGGACCAGCAGCGCCGCGTGCACCGTTTGCGCGCGCGCGCCACCGCGCAACTGGCCGGCTTCGGCGGCAGCCATGGCGCGGCATTGCGGGCCTACAGCGCCGGCGTCAATGGCGGCCTGCACGCGCTGCGGGTGCGGCCGTGGCCGTATCTGCTGCTGTTCAAGGCCCCGCGCGCATGGCAGCCGGTGGACTCGGCACTCGCCGGCGAGGCGATGTATTTCGACCTGCAAGGCACGCAATCCGGCCGCGAACTGGGGCTGTACCGCCTGCAGCAGCACTTGCCGGCAGCGCTGTTCGCGCTGCTGCGCCACGACGGCAGCAGTTGGGACGCCGCCCTGCACACGCCGGCACGCGGCGACGCGGTCCTGCCCGACGCCAGCCAGGTCGACCTGCGCCACCTGCCGGACGCCGCGCCCAGCGGCGGCGTCCAGGAGCCTGCCGCACCCGGCAGCAACAACTGGGCGATCGCCGGCAGCCGCAGCAAGGACGGCCGCGCCATCGTCGCCAACGACATGCATCTGCGGCTGGGTGCGCCCAGCCTGTGGTTCCGGGTGCGGCTGCGCTACGCCGACGCGCAGGCGCCGGGCGGCCGCGTGGATGTCGCCGGCTTTTCGCTGCCGGGCCTGCCGGCGGTCGTCGTCGGCAGCAACGGCCATGTCGCCTGGGGCTTCACCAACAGCTATGCCGACACCTCCGACTGGTACCGGGTGAGCCCCTGCGCCGCCAGGCCGCAACCCGGCTGCACGGCGGTCGTCCGTCACCGCGAACGGATCGAGGTGGCCGGCGGCGCGGAGGTCGCGCTGGAAGTGGAAGACACCGTGTACGGTCCGATCCTGCGGCACGAGCCGGACGGCAGCGCGCTGGCGCAGCGCTGGGTGGCGCACCTGCCCGGCGCGCTGAACCTGGGGCTGGCCGATCTGGCCCGCGCCGATTCCCTCGCCGGCGCCTTCGCCAGCGCGCAGCACATCGCCACGCCTGCGCAGAACCTGGTGCTGGCCGACGCGGCCGGCCGCATCGGCTGGCGCGTGCTCGGCGCGCTGCCGGTACGCGGCGCCGACTGCGCGGTCGACGAACCGGTCCACGACGTCCGCGCGACGGTACCGCCGGCACGGCGCTGCGCACCCTGGCCGATCTCCACCGTGCACTCGCCACAGCGGATCGACCCCGCCGATGGACAGCTGTGGACCGCCAATGCGCGCGTGGTCGGCGGCGACGAACTGGCGCTGCTCGGCGATGGCGGATACGCGCTGGGCGCGCGCGCGCGGCAGATCCGCGACGACCTGCGCCTGCGCCAACAGCACGACGAGCGCCAATTGCTGGCGATCCAACTCGATGACCGCGCGCTGCTGCTGCAGCGCTGGTGGGCGCTGCTGCAACGACACGACAATGCCGCCGCCACGCCCGCGCTGCACGCGCTGGCGCAGGCCAGCAAGCACTGGGAAGGCCACGCCGGCACCGATTCGGTGAGCTACCGGCTGGTGCGCGCCTGGCGCCTGGCGCTGCTGGCGCGGATCCGCGACGGCCTGACCGCCCCGGCCCGCGCCCGCTCGGGCGCGGATGAGGCGATGCCGCCGCTGCCGCAGTTGGAGGCGGTGGCATGGCCGCTGCTGCAACAGCAGCCGGCGCATCTGCTGCCGCGCCGCTACGGCAGCTGGCAGGCGTTGCTGGAAGACGCCGCAGTCGAGGTCCGCGACACGCTCGGCCAGCACGGTCCGCTGGCGCAGCGCAGTTGGGGCGAACAGAACACCGCCGCGATCTGCCATCCGCTGGCACGATCGCTGCCTGCGTTGCTGCAGCGCTGGCTGTGCATGCCGGCCGCGCCGCTGGCGGGCGACAACGACATGCCGCGGGTGCAGCGTCCGGACTTCGGCGCCTCCGAGCGCATGGTGGTGGCGCCTGGACACGAGGCCGACGGCATCGTGCACATGCCCGGCGGCCAGAGCGGCCATCCGCTGTCGCCGTTCTGGGGCGCCGGCCACGAGGACTGGGTGCGCGGCCGCGCCTCGCCGTTCCTGCCCGGCCCCGCGCGCTACACGCTGACATTACGGCCGCCTGCGCGACAATGAGCGATCGGCGCGCCGGCGGCGCGCGGCGCCGCGACGATCCCTCCTCCCCCAAGCGGAGCCTGTACCCGATGAATCCACGCCCCCTGCTCGCCCTGTTGTTGCCGCTCGCCGCCTGCCTGAGCAGCGGCCGCGCCACGGCAGCCACGCCCGCGCCTGCCGCGGCCACCGCCTGCAGCGTGCGCGCCGAACCGGGCGACGACCTGCAGGCCGCGGTCGACCGCGTACCCAACGACGGCAAGCCGGCCACGGTCTGCCTGAGCGCCGGCGACTTCCACGTGACCAAGCTGCTGTCGATCCAGCGCGACGGCCTGCGCCTGCGCGGCCAGGGCGATGCCACGGTGCTGCGCATGCGCGACGGCGTGCAGCAGCCGGTCATCGTGGTCGGCGACTACCAGAACGAACGCCCGCAGCGCCCGATCCGCGACGTCGGCATCGAGCAATTGCAGATCGTCGGCGGCAGCGCCGACCAGGAATTCATGCCCGAACGCCCGTACCTGAGCAACAGTCTGGTGGTGGTGCGCGCCGGCCAGAACATCCGCCTGTCCGGACTGCGCGTGAGCAAATGCCGCAGCGCCTGCCTGCTCAGCGAGTACGACAGCCGCGACCTGCTGATCGAGCGCAACGACGTGTCCGGCGCGATCTGGGACGGGGTCTCATTCAACCGCAGCGCCAAGGTCAGGCTGATCGACAACTACATCCACGACAACGTGGCCGCCGGCATCACCACCGAACACCTGGAAGACAGCGAGATCCGCAACAACCGCCTGGAGCGCAACGGCAGCCAGGGCGTGTACCTGGCCGATGCGCGGCGCAACCTGTTCGTCGGCAACCAGTTCACCGACAACAAGGGCGCCGGCATCTACCTGGCCTGCTCGATCCGCCAGCGCACCCCGGAAATCCTGTGCTGGGACAACAGCATGAGCCAGGACAACACGTTCGATGGCAACATCTTCAAGGGCAATCCCTACACCTACATGATCGGCGTGGATCGTGCAGCCAACTGCACCGGCGCAGACTTCCGCCCCAACCTGTGGCGCAGGAACAACCAGGCCGACGCCTCCGGCATCGACATCCAGCCCGAGCGCTACGGGCGCTGCGTGCGCTTCGAATAGGCGCCGTCGCGGCCGCGAGCCGCCCTCGCGCGGTTGCGGGCATCGAAAGCGGACCGTCCCCGGCGCAAGCAGCCACGCCGCCGTCCTGCACGGTCGCGGCGGCGGCGTGGCACGGACGATCCAGCCGCAGCCGACAGCGGCCTCGCCAGCCGCGCGACGGCGCTCACGCCAAGGCCTGGTCGTGCACGCCGGCCACCGCGCGGCCGGACGGATCGGCCATCGTCGCGAAGCTCGCATCCCAGGCGATCGCCGCCGGCGAGGAACAGGCGATCGACTTGCCGCCGGGCACGGTCTCGGCCGCGGCGGGGGTGGGGAACGCGCGCTCGAACAGCGTGCGGTAGTAATAGGCTTCCTTGGTCTGCGGCGGGTTGACCGCGAAGCGCTTGTCGGCCGCGGCCAGTTCGCGGTCGCCGACCTGCGCCTGCGCCTGCGCCTTCAGCCCGTCGATCCAGCCGTAGCCGACGCCGTCGCTGAACTGCTCCTTCTGCCGCCACAGGATCGACTCGGGCAGATGGCCCGCGAACGCCTCGCGCAGCACCGCCTTCTCGATGCGCTTGCGGCCATCGGCGCCCACCCCCGCCATCTTGTACTGCGCGTCCATGCGCATCGCCACGTCCAGGAACTCCACGTCCAGGAACGGCACGCGCGGCTCCACGCCCCAGGCCATCATCGACTTGTTGGCGCGCAGGCAGTCGTAGTTGTGCAGCGCATCCAGCTTGCGGACCAGCTCCTCGTGGAACTCGCGCGCGTTCGGCGCCTTGTGGAAGTACAGGTAGCCGCCGAAGATCTCGTCGCTGCCCTCGCCGGACAGCACCATCTTCACCCCCATCGCCTTGATCCGCCGCGCCAGCAGGAACATCGGCGTGGACGCGCGGATGGTGGTGACGTCGTAGGTCTCGATGTGCCGGATCACCTCCGGCAGCGCGTCCAGGCCTTCCTCGAAAGTGTACTCGAAGCCGTGGTGCACGGTGCCCAGGGCCTCGGCCGCGATCGCCGCGGCGGCCAGGTCGGGCGAGCCGTTGAGGCCGATCGCGAACGAATGCAGGCGCGGCCACCAGGCCTCGGCCTGGTCGTTGTCCTCGATGCGCTTGCGCGCGAAACGCGCGGCCACCGCCGCCACCAGCGACGAATCCAGGCCGCCGGACAGCAGCACGCCGTACGGCACGTCGGTCATCAACTGGCGGTGCACGGCGCGCTCGAACGCCTCGCGCAGTTCCTGCTTGCCCACCTCCACGCCCTGCACCGCCGCGTAGTCGCGCCACGGCTTGTGGTAGTACTGCAGCAGCTCGCCGCTGGCGCCATCGTAGTAGTGGCCGGGCGGGAACTGGGCGACGTCGGCGCAGCTGTCGGCCAGCGCCTTCATCTCCGAGGCCACCCGCAGCCGGCCCTGGGCGTCGTGGCCCCAGTACAGCGGGCACACTCCCATCGGATCGCGCGCGAGCAGCACGCGGCCGGCGGCCTTGTCCCACAGCGCGAAGGCGAAGATGCCGTTGAGCCGGTCGAGCAGCGCGGCCGGCGCGTCCTCGCGGTACAGCGCATTAATCACCTCGCAGTCCGAGCCGGTCTGGAACGCGTAGGGCCTGGCCAACTGCGCCTTCAGTTCGCGGTGGTTGTAGATCTCGCCGTTGACCGCCAGCGCCAGCTGCCCGTCGGCGGACAGCAGCGGCTGCGCGCCGCCGGCCGGATCGACGATGGCCAGGCGCTCATGCACCAGGATCGCGCCGTCGTCGACATACACGCCGCTCCAGTCCGGGCCGCGATGGCGCTGCCGCTGCGAGCACTCCAGCGCCTGCCGGCGCAGCGCCTGCACGTCGTCGCCGGGTTGCAGGCCGAAGATGCCGAAGATCGAACACATAGAGAACTCCTGGTCGTGGGGGGTTGGTCTTATTTCAATCCCCGGCCATGGATGGCCGGGTTCTTGTGGAGGGAACCACGCATCCCACGCATGCATAAAAAAACCCGCATCGGCCGATGCGGGTTTTCTGGAGGCTGGGCGTGGTGTTTCGGTAGCGCCTAGTCGCAGACCCGCATCGGCCGCGCACGATTGCCGGCCAGCGCATTATTGCGGCCGTTGACGGGGGTCGGGCGGAGCGCGGACAGCGAGGTCATGCGGCGAACGTAACCCGGCCGGCACAGCGGCGCAACCGTTACGACAGCAACCGTTCGATCAGGCGCAGGTACAGCGCCGGCAGCGCCTCCAGATCGGCCACGTGCACGTGCTCGTCCACCTGGTGGATGCTGGCGTTGACCGGGCCGACCTCGATGCACTGCGCGCCCAGCGGCGCGATGAAGCGCGCGTCGGAGGTGCCGCCGCCGGTGCTTTCCTCCGGCGGCGCACCGGCGAAGGCGCCCAGCACCTGCCGCGCCACGCTGCGCAGCGTGCCTTCGGGGGTATAGAACGGTTCGCCGCTGCGATGCCAGCGCACACTGTAGTCCAGGCCGTGGCGGTCGAGCAGCGCGGCGATCTCCGCTTCCAGCCGCGGCGCGTCCCAGTGCGGGGTGTAGCGCAGGTTGAAGGCCGCCTGCAGGTCGCCGGGGATCACGTTGCTGGCGCCGGTGCCGGCGTGCAGGTTGGAGATCTGCAGGCTGGTCGGCGGGAAGCGCTCGTAGCCGTCGTCCCAGTGCCGCGCGACCAGTTCGGCCAGCGCCGGCGCGGCCAGGTGGATCGGGTTGCGCGCCTTGTGCGGATAGGCGACATGCCCCTGCACTCCGCGCACCGTCAGCGCGGCGGACAGGCTGCCGCGGCGGCCGACGCGCAGCAGGTCGCCGAGCCGCTCCGTGGAGGACGGTTCGCCGGTGATGCACCAGTCGATGCGCTCGCCGCGCGCGCGCAAGGTCTCGGCGACCTTGCGCACGCCGTCCAACGCGTCGCCTTCCTCGTCGGAGGTCAGCAGCAGCGCCAGCGTGCCGGGATGGTCCGGATGCGCGGCGACGAACTGCTCGGCGGCGACCACGAACGCGGCCACCCCGCTCTTCATGTCGGCGGCGCCGCGCCCGTACAGCACGCCGTTGCGGATCTGCGGGGCGAACGGATCGCTGGCCCAGGCCTCGCGCGGTCCCGGCGGCACCACGTCGGTGTGGCCGAGCAGCGCCAGCACCGGGCCGTGGTTGCCGGCGCCATGGGTGGCCCACAGGTTGTCGACCCGGCCGAAGCGCAGCCGCTCGATGGCGAAGCCGGCGCGCGCCAGCCGCTGCGCGATCAGTTCCTGGCAGCCGGCGTCGTCGGGCGTCAGCGACGCGCGGGCGATCAGTTCGCAGGTAAGGTCAACAACGTCGGACATGAGTAGGAAACCACTGTAGGAGCGGCTTCAGCCGCGACAGGATGCAGAGCGTGCCACGCACGCCTGCAGTGCGAACGGTCGACGTGCGCTCGGACATCCTTTGGGCCATGGTCGCGGCTGAAGCCGCTCCTACAGGGAGCGCAAGCACGACTGACGCCTAGCCCACGCCGAAGCGCTGCTTGAAGCCGTTGTCGGAAAAGCCCTGGCTGAGCCGGCCGTCGCCGGTGATGACCAGCGGCCGCCGGATCAGTTGCGGATGCTCGCGCAGCAACAGTTTCCACTCGGCCTCGGAAACGGGCATTTTCCTGTTGTCCGGCAGTTGCCGCCACGTGGTCGAGGACTTGTTGACCAGTGCGTCGAAGCCGCCCGCCTTGCCGGCCCATTCGAGCACGGTCTCGGGGGCGGGCGTGTGCTCGCGGTAATCGACGAAGGTGTGGGCGATGCCGAAACGGTCCAGCCACTTCCTCGCCTTCTTGCAGGTGTCGCAGTTCTTCAGTCCGTACAGCGTGGTCATCGGCGATGTCCCGAAAAAGCGCAGAAACGCCCGTCTGCCGGGCGCACGAGGATGCGTCAATCGGCCAGGCCGCGCAGCAGTTCGTTGACGCTGGTCTTGCCGCGGGTCTTGGCGTCGACCCGCTTGACGATCACCGCGCAGTACAGCGAGTGCGAGCCGTCCTTGGCCGGCAGCTGGCCGGACACCACCACGCTGCAGGGCGGCACGTAGCCATAGGAGATCTCGCCGGTGGCGCGGTCGTAGATGCGCGTGCTCTGGCCGATGAACACGCCCATGCCGATCACGCTGTGGTGGCCGACCACCACGCCTTCCACCACTTCCGAACGCGCGCCGACGAAGCAGTGGTCCTCGATGATGGTCGGGCCGGCCTGCAGCGGCTCGAGCACGCCGCCGATGCCGGCGCCGCCGGACAGGTGGCAGTGCTTGCCGATCTGCGCGCACGACCCCACCGTGGCCCAGGTATCGACCATGGTGCCTTCGCCCACGTGCGCGCCGATGTTGGTGAAGCTCGGCATCAGCACCACGTCCCTGCCGAAGTGGCTGCCGCGGCGCGCGATCGCGCCCGGCACCACGCGCACGCCGGCCTTGCGGAACTCGGCCTCGTGGTAGCCGGCGAAGCGCGATTCGACCTTGTCCCAGAACGGCGCCGGCTGCGCCTCGACCACGGTCATCTCGTTGACGCGGAAGTACAGCAGCACCGCCTTCTTCAGCCACTCGTTGACCGTCCAGGCGCCGCGCCCGTCGGGCTCGGCGACGCGGAACTCGCCACTTTCCAGGCCGTCGATGACGCGGTTGACCACCGGCCGGGTCGAGCCTTCGATCTCGTCCAGGGTCAACGCGGCGCGGCGTTCGAAGGCGCTGTCGATGGTGAACTTCAGCTCGTCGGCGCTGGGGCCAGCGGCCGGCTTGGCGCGTAGCGGCCTGGCCGGCGCCTTCGGCGCGGCCGCGGGTTGGGCGGCCGCGGCGGCGGCGACGGTCTTGACCGCGGCCTTCTTCGCGGTGGCCTTCCTGGCGGCGGGCTTGGGGGCAGCGGGCTTCTTGCCGGCGGCAGGCTTCTTGATGGCGGCAAGCTTCTTGATGGCCATTAGCGTGATTCTCCAGGCGGGGTATCGGGATCCAGGCAGGCCTGCAATGCGGCGTGCAGCGCCTGGCGGGAAGCGTCGGGCAACGGCAGGTTGTGCTCGTCGGTGATCTGGAACAGGTCTTCGGCGCGCTCGCCGAAGGTGGCGATGCGCGCGTCGTGCACGCGCAGCTGGTGGCGGCGCAGCACCTGCGCCACGTTCGACAGCAGGCCGGGCCGGTCCGGCGCGACCAGGCTCAGTCGGGTGCGGCGGCCGTCCACGCTCTCGCGGAATTCGATGCGCGGCGCGAAACGGAAATGCCGCAGCTGCCGCGGCACCACGCGCCGCGCCGGGCGCAGCCGGGTCAGGTCGCCGCTCAGCGCCTCGCGCAGCGCCGCTTCCAGCTGCGCGGTGTCGCCGCTGGCGAAGGCATCAGCCGGCATCACCTCGAAGGTATCGAAGATCGCCTCGTGCGGCGCATCGAGCACGCGGGCGCGGTGGATGCCGTAGCCGAGCCGGTCCAGGGTCATCACGATCGCGGCGAACAGGCCGTCGCGGTCCGGGGAATACACGAAGACTTCCAGCGCATCGTCGTCGGGCGTGACCGGGCGCACCTTGACCAGGGTGCCGCCCAGTTCCACTTCCATCAGCGAACTCGCCTGCCAGGCCAGTTGCTCGGGGCGGAAGCGCAGGAAGCTCTCGTCCGGCATGCCGGCGAACTGACGGTCGATGACCGCGTCGTCGTGGCCCTGGATGTGCATCAGCGCGCGGGTGGCCTCGCGCGCCTCCTGCACGTGCTCGGCCACCGGCCGCGGATGCTCCAGGCCGTCGCGCAGCGCGCGCCGGGCGGCGAAGTACAGGTCGGCCAGCAAGCGGTCCTTCCACGCGTTCCACAGCTTGGGGCTGGTGCCGGCGATGTCGGCGCAAGTCAGCAGGTACAGATAATCCAGGCGCTCGCGGTCGCCGACCAGGCTGGCGAAGCGGTGGATCACTTCGGCATCGGAGATGTCCTGCTTCTGCGCGGTCACCGACATGCGCAGGTGCTGCTCGACCAGCCAGGCGACCAGTTCGGTATCGGCCGCGCTGAGCCCGTGGCCGGCGCAGAACACGCGCGCGTCGACCGCGCCAAGTTCGGAATGGTCGCCGCCGCGGCCCTTGGCGATGTCGTGGAACAGCCCGGCCAACAACAGCAGCTCCGGCTTGCGCAGCCGCGGCCAGACCTCGTGCGCGATCGAGAAACGGTCGTCGGCGCGCGCGCCGGCGAACACGGCGATGTTCTTCAGCACCATCAGCGTGTGCTGGTCCACCGTGTACACGTGGAACAGGTCGAACTGCATGCGCCCGGACACCTGCGCGAACGCCGGGATCCACTGCCCGAGCACGCCCAGCCGTGCCATCCGGGTCAGCGTCTGCACCGCGCGCGGGCCGCGCAGCAAGGCCAGAAAACGCTCGCGCGCCGGCGCGCCGGCGCTGTCGTAGGCGGGCAGGCGCGGCAGCGCTTCGGCCAGCGCCCGCGCGGTCAGCGAATGCAGGCCGTGCACCTCGCCGTGCGCGGCCCAGGTCGCGAACAGCGCGAACACCTGCATCGGATCGGCCTGCGGCCAAGCGGCGGCGTCGGCGACCAGGTAGCCGCGGCGCAGCGAAAAGCCGCCGCCCAGCAGCCGTGGCTGCACCTCGCCGTCGAACTGTTCCTCGAAGCGCTGCAGCAGCCGGTCGCTGATGCGCCGGATCAGCGCCGCGCTGCGATAGAAGCGCTGCATCATCTTCTCGACGCCCAGGCTCTCCGGATCGTCGACATCGCCCAGGCGCTGCGCCAGCGCCTTCTGATAATCGAAGCGCAACCGCTCCTCCAAGCGACCGGCCACCAGGTGCAGGCCGAAGCGCAACCGCGCCAGCGCCTTGCGCTCGCGCGCCAGCGCGTCGGCCTCGTCGTTGCCGACGTGGCCCAGCCCGACCAGCGCCTGCAGATCGCGCACGCCGAACGCGCGCAGCGCCATCCAGCCCAGCGTATGCAGGTCGCGCAGTCCGCCCGGGCCGTCCTTGATGTCCGGCTCCAGGTTGTCGGCGGTGTCGCCGAAGCGCTGGTGGCGGAGCTGCAGTTCCTCGCGCTTGGCAAGGAAAAATTCGCGCGGCGGCCATACCTGCTGCGGCGCGATCGCCGCGGCCAGCGACGCCCTGGCCGCGGCGTCGGCGAGCAGCGGGCGCGCCTCGATCAGCGCGGTCAGCACGGTCTGGTCGGCGCAGGCGGCGGTGCATTGCGCGGCCGAGCGCACCGCATGGCTCACCGGCACGCCGGCGTGCCAGAGCAGTGCGAACAGCCGCGCCAACGCCGGTTCGTGCGCGCGCTGGCGCCCGGCTTCGCCGAGCACCAGCAGGTCGATGTCCGAGCGCGGGAACAGTTCGCCGCGGCCGTAGCCACCGACCGCGAACAGCGCCAGCCCGGCGTCGCGCGGCAGGCAGCGGCTCCAGGCGTGCCCGATCAACTGGTCCAGCGCGCGCGCGCGCAGCGCCAGCAGGCGGTCGATGGCGTCGCCGTGGTCGAAGCGCTTGCTCAGCCGCGCGTCGGCCTGGGCCAGCAACTGCCGGGCGGCCGCAGCCCAGTCGGCATCGTCGGCGGCCGCATCGGGCATGCCGGCGTCGCTGCCGGCCGGCAGCAGGCTCACGGCTCGCCGAGGCCGCCGGGCGACAGGGTCAGCACATCCACGCCGTCCTCGGTGACCGCGATCATGTGCTCCCATTGCGCCGACAGCTTGCGGTCCTTGGTCACCACGGTCCAGCCGTCCGGCAGCACCCGGGTGTAGCGCAAGCCCTCGTTGATCATCGGCTCGATGGTGAAGGTCATGCCCGGCTTCAGCAACAGGCCTTCGCCGGGACGGCCGTAGTGCAGCACCTGCGGTTCGTCGTGGTAGACCTTGCCGATGCCGTGGCCGCAATACTCGCGCACCACGCTGAAGCGCTGGCTTTCGGCGTACTGCTGGATCGCGTTGCCGACGTCGCCCAGCGTGGCGCCCGGCCGCACTGCGCGGATGCCGCGCCACATCGCCTCGTAGGTCGCCTCGACCAGGCGCCGCGCCATCACCGACGGCGTGCCGACGTAGTACATGCGGCTGGTGTCGCCGTGCCAGCCGTCCTTAATCACGGTGACGTCGATGTTGACGATGTCGCCGTCCTTCAGCACCTTGCTGTCGTTGGGGATGCCATGGCAGATCACGTTGTTCACCGAGCTGCACACCGTCTTCGGGTAGCCGCGGTAGCCGACGTTGGCCGGCACCGCCTGCTGCACGTTGACGATGTGGTCGTGACAGATGCGGTCGAGTTCGGCGGTGGTGGCGCCCGGCTTCACATGCGGGGCGACCACGTCGAGCACCTCGGCGGCCAATCGCCCGGCCACGCGCATCAGTTCGATTTCCTGTTTGGTTTTCAGATTGACGCTCATGCCCGGATTATCGCCGATCCGCGCCGAATCTGAACGCACCCCTGATACCCGTTCAGGCCATGAAGGGAAAGTGAGTGCCAATCCAGTCCGGTGAAGGCATCCCATTCATCGCGGCGCGCCGCAACGTCAAAAGAATGGCCCTGGCGAAGAGTGATTAAAATCACGGAAAACAAGCGGTTGGACGGTTACAACTGCACATAGCTGGCATGGCCGGTGCAAAGACCAGCCCGAACTCCTCGTCACTGCAGATAGACCCCCGGAGTCAAGGAAATTGTCAATGCGTACTGTCCTGTCCTGTCTCACCTGTGCCGTGTTGGCCACGGCTTCCGCCGATGCCGCCGCCGCGGACACCACCACGTTCAACGTCAAGATGACCGTCACCAAGGCCTGCACGATCACGGCCGCCGCGGCGGTGGACATGGACTTCGGCTCGGTGCTGTCGACCTCCACCAGCAATGCCGACGCGCAGGGCAGCGTGACCGCCCAGTGCACCGCGCAGACCCCCTACAGCATCGCGCTCAGCGCCGGCGCCCACGCCAGCACCGCCAACGACGTGACCACGCGGCGCATGAAGCTCACCGATGCCACCGTGACCACCAACAACTACGTCGGCTACCAGCTCTACCAGGACACCGGCCGCAGCACGGTCTGGGGCAGCACCGCCGGCGCCAACACCCTCAGCCGCAGCGCCACCGGCAACAACGAGGTCTATCCGGTGTACGGCCGCGTGACCAACCCGGCCGGCAACAACGCCGCGGCCGGCAGCTACCAGGACACCATCACCGCCACCATCACCTACTGAACTCGCGATGAAAACCGGGAACCAGGGCGAAAGCCGCGGCGCAGGCCGTCGCGGCGGGCTCTCGTGGAGACTGGCGCTGCTGGCCGCGCTCGGCGGCGGCCAGGCGGCGGCGGCGAGCCTGCAGTTGGCACCGACCATGCTGAGCCTGGCGCCGGAGCAGAACGCCGACGGCCTGTGGCTGAGCAACAGCGGCAGCGCGCCGGTACAGGTGCAGGTGCGCGCCTACCGCTGGACCCAGCACGACGGCAACGAGGAACTGCAGCCCACCCAGGAACTGCTGATCAGCCCGCCGATGCGCTCGCTGCCGGCCGGCGAACGCCAGCTGATCCGGGTCATCCGTGCCGACCCGGCGGCACCGGCGGAGGAGGTGGCCTACCGGGTGATCGTCGACGAGTTGCCGCGCCCGCAGGCCGAGCGCGCCGGCATGCAGTTCGTGCTGCGCTACTCGGTGCCGGTATTCGTGCTGCCGCGACAGCCGCAGCCGCCGCAGCCGGACCTGCGGGCGCGGCTGCGGCGCGATGCGGACGGCACCGCGTCGCTGGAGGTCGGCAACCGCGGCAGCGCGCACGCGCAGATCGCCGACCTGCGGCACATCGCCGACGGTTCGCCGCGCTTCGCGCTGGATGGCCTGGTCGGCTACGTCCTGCCGGGCCAGACCATGCGCTGGTCGCTGGGCAGGCCGCTGAGCGCCTTCCCGCTGGGTGTGTTCACCGCAAGGATCAACGGTGAGGCGGACGAGCGCACGCTCCTCACGCTGTCCGCGTCGCCTTGAGCGCCTGCTGATGCTCGCGGCCCTGGCGTCCCCGCCGCTTTCCTGCCGCGCCGATGCGACCGACGCGGGTGAACCGCCGACGCCCGCTCCCGCCGCACCCGAGCCCCAGACGCTGTACCTGGACGTCGCCGTCAACCGCACCGACCGCGGGCTGGCGCCGTTCGAGCTGCGCGCCGGCACCCTGCGCGCCACGGTCGCCACCCTGCGCCAACTGGGCTTCACCCTGGCCGCGCGCGCGCCGGCCGACTGGATCGCGCTGGAGACACTGCAGAACGTGGACGTGCGCTACGACGCGGCGCTGCAGCAGATCTCCCTGCAGGCGCCGCTGGAGCAGCTGTCGCTGCCCACCACTGTGCTCAAGGCCGCCGACGAGGAGACGCCGCCGGCCTCGGCCTCGCCCGGCGTGCTGCTCAACTACGACCTGTACGCCACCCGCACCCAGACCAGCAGCAATGTGGCGCTGACCGCGGAACTGCGCGCGTTCGGCAGCGGGCCGGGCCTGTTCACCAGCACCTTGGTGCTGCGCGGCGGCGAGCGCCACCACGATTCGCGGCTGCACGGCGAGTCGGTGCGCCTGGACAGCGCCTGGCAGCTGGACTTCCCGGAATCGGCGGTCAGCCTCAGCGTAGGCGACTTCTACACCGGTTTCGTCGACTGGAGCCGCTCGGTACGGCTCGGCGGCGTGCAGGTGGGCAGCAACTACGGGCTGCAGCCGTACCGGATGCTGACGCCGACCCCGACCTTCCTCGGCGAGGCGGTGGTGCCTTCCACCGTGGAGCTGTACGTCGATGGCCTGCGCCAATACAACGGCGAGGCGCCGGTGGGACCGTTCCAGCTCGCCGCCCAGCCCGGCATCAGCGGCAACGGGAATGCCCGGATCGTGGTCACCGACGCCTTCGGCCGCGTCCGCACGCTGGACTTCGCCTTTTACGGCACCCAGCAGTTGCTGGCCAAGGGCGTGACCGACTGGTCGGCCGGCATCGGCCATCTGCGCAAGGACTACGGCGTGCGCTCGTTCGCCTACGAGTCCGAGCTGGTCGCCAGCGCGACCCAGCGGCGCGGCGTGCGCGAGGACTGCACCTACGAACTGCATGCCGAGGGCGGCGGCGGCGTGGCCACCGCGGGGGTGGGCGGTCTGTGGCAGCTGGGCAACGCCGGCGTGGTCAACCTCGCCTATGCCCATGGCCGGATGGGTGCGCGGCAGGGCGGCCAGTACACGCTCGGCTACAGCTGGAACAACCGCCACGTCAACGCCAGCGTGAACACCCAGCGCGCCCAGGACGGCTACCGCGACCTCGGTGCCCTGCAGGGCGCGCTGCCGGTGCGCGCCAGCGACAGCGCCGTGCTCGGCGTCAACTTCACCCGCTTCGGCTCGCTGGGCGTCAGCTACGTGCGCCTGAGCTACCCGCACGTGGACAGCACCCGCTACGCCAGCCTGTTCTGGTCGCAGACCTTCCGCGGCCACTGGTCCGCCAACCTGTCGTTGAACCAGAACCTGCACACCGGCGCGGACCGCAGCCTGTACTTCTCGCTCTCCACCAGCTTGGGGCAGAGCCGCCAGGCCAGCGCCGCGATCCAGCGCAATGGGCCGCGCACCAGCATGGTCGCCGACCTGAGCCAGCCGTTGCCGGGCGATGGCGAGGTCGGCGGGGTGGGCTGGCGCGTGCAGGCCAGCGCGGGCAACGACAGCAACGGCGGCCTGGCCGAGATCGGCTGGCTCAACCGGGTCGGCCGCTACGCGTTCGGCGCCGCGAGCCGGGGCGACACCCAGTACGGCTATGCCAGCGCCAGCGGCAGTCTGGTATGGATGCAGGGCCACACCTTCGCCGCCCGCGACATCGCCGACGCCTTCGCGCTGGTGTCCACCGACGGCTATGCTGAGGTACCGGTGCGGCTGGAGAACCGCCCGATCGGCGTCACCGACCGCAACGGCATCCTGCTGGTCACGCCGCTGCAGTCGTGGCAGCGCAACCGGCTGTCGATCGACGCGCTCGACCTGCCCGCGGACCTGCGGGTGGACCGGGTGGAGGCCTCGGTGACTCCACGCCAGCACTCCGGCCTGCAGGTGCGCTTCGGGCTGCAGCGGATCCGCGCCGCGACCGTGGTGCTGCAGGATGCGCAGGGGCGCGCCCTGGCGCTGGGCAGCACGGTGCGGGTGCACGGCCAGGACGCGCCGCCGGCCGTGGTCGGCTACGACGGCGAGACCTTCCTCGACAACCTGCAGCCGCACAACCGGCTCGACGTGGTCACGCCGGACGGCCCCTGCCGCGCGGAGTTCGACTACCCCGACGCGTCCGCCCCGTTGCCGCGGGTGGGGCCGCTGGCATGCCGGCCGGAGCCGGCGCCATGACCGCCCTTCGCGGTGTGCGGGCCGCCGCGGTGCTGGCCGCGCTGCTTCTGGCGCTGCTGCTGCCGGGCCGCGCGCGCGCCGACACCACCTGCACCGCCACCGCGGTCGGTGCGCTGGCGTTCGGCACGGTCTCGGCCACCGGCAACACCGACGTGTCCGCCACCTTCAACGTGGCCTGCAACACCGCTGCGCTGAGCGTGCTGGGCGCCACCCGCGTGCGCATGTGCCTGAGCATCGGCGACGGTAGCACCGGCAACGGCGCCTATACCCCGCGAGGCATGACCAACGCCGCCAGCGACGTGCTCGCCTACCAGATCTACACCGACGCCGCGCGCACCACGATCTGGGGCAACCTGGCCAACACCAGCGGCCCGGGCCCGCTGGCCTGGGACTTCAGCTACCCGGTGCCGGTGGTCACCGGCGGCTCGCAGACCTTCACCGTGACGCTCTACGCGCGCGTACCTACCGCGCAGACGGTGTCGGTCGGCGCCTACAACAGCGTCTTCAGCAGCGCCAACACCGCGCTGAACTACTCGTACAACGAAAGCATCATCGGCCCGCCAGCGACGCCGGCGACCTGCACCGCCGGCGGCACCGGCACCAAGAGCGCCACCGGCGCGTTCCCGTTCACCGCCAGCGCCGTGGTGGCGCCGCGCTGCAGCGCCTACGTCGCCACCGACCTGGACTTCGGCAGCGTCGGCGGCAGCATCCACCGCAGCGTCGACAGCGTCGCCACGCTCAGCATGGCCTGCACCAACCGCACTGCCTGGAACGTCGGCCTGGGCGACGGCCTCAACGCGGCCAACGGCGCGCGGCGGATGAAGCACAGCGCCGGCGCCGCGTACATCAACTACGACCTGTACCACGACAGCGCGCGCAGCCGCCGCTGGGGCTCGACGGTGGGCACCGACGTACTCAGCGGCATCGGCAACGGCAACACCCAGACCCTCACCGTCTACGGCCGGGTGCCCACCGGGCAGACCCCCGTCGCCGGCAGCTACAGCGACACGGTGATCGCGACGATCACATACTAGGTCCCACGCGCAGACCAGCGACCTAAAGTTCGGGCATCCCCGTGCCGATGAAACGCGTCAGGCATTCACAAAGCTGTAGCCGCCTCGTTCCGCGAACCCGTCCCAACCGCAGACATGGGCGGCGCGCATTTAAATAGTGTGCTATATGATAGTTGGCAACATACAGACACGTGTGGATACGTGTTCCACCTTCATCCCGCAGGCGTCCACCGCGGCGCTCTTCACCCGTTCGGGCATCGCGGCCACCCTGGTCACCGCCTGCCTCGTCGCGCCGTTCCAGGCGCATGCCGCCGAGCGCACGGCGCTGCGCATCGGCCTGCACGTGGTCGGCGCCTGTGAACTGAACGCCGCGGCGGGTGCCCCCAGTTGCGGCGGCAGCCAGCCCCTGGCGGTCTCCCGTGCCGAGGGCGGCCCGCCCTCCAAGACGGCAGCCCTGACGCCGGCGTCCCCCCAGTTCGCCACGCCCGATGCCGCCACCGCGAAACGCGGCTCGGCGCGCTTCACCACCTTCACGTTCTGAACATGCGCGCGCGCCGCCCTTCCGCTTTCCCGCCATCGGTGCGACCCTGGCCCTGGTTGCCCTGTCGGCGGCGGCCGCCCTGGCGCAGACGGCCCGCCGGATCGCGATCGCGCCGGTGCTGTCGCAGATCGATGCGGACAGCGCTCAAACCGTGGTCTGGTTCTACAATCACAGCCACGCCCCGTGGCAGGCCGAGGCCCGACTGTACCGCTGGCAGCAGCACGACAACCAGGATCTGCTGGAGCCGGCCAGCGATGTCGCGCTCAGCCCGCGCCTGATCGACATCCCTGCCGGCGGCCGCCAGTTGCTGCGGCTGCGGCTGGGTCCGGTCCCGGCCAGCCGCGAGAATGCCTACCGGCTGGTGGTGGAGGAACGCGCCACGCCTGGCGACACTGCGCTGCTGCGCTACTCGGCCCCGGTATTCGTGCAGCCGGAACGGCCAGCCACCACGCCGCCGCTGGCCGCGCGGCTGGCCGGGGACGATGCGCGGCCCGTGCTATTGATCCACAATGCCGGCAACCGGCATGCGCGCATCGCCGACCTGACGTTCTTCGACGCGCAGGGCCGGCACCACCCGATCGCCGACAGCCTCGCCGGCTACGTGCTGGCCGGCCAGAGCCGGCAATGGCGGCTGCTGGGCGTGGCCGACGCCTTCCGCGACGGCCATTTCGTCGCCCGCATCGACAGCCAGCCCGAAAGGCGGCTGGACCTGGGCGACTGAGCGCGGCACCATTGCGCCGGCATGGGGCCGGCGCTATACTCCGCAACCTCTGCAGACAACCCACGTCGACGAGACGTCCACGCCGGACGACACCGGCGAATCCACACCTGCCGCCCATCCCCGTGCCGGGGTGCCTCGCAAGAGGTTCGGCCACGGAAGCGACAGGGAAGCCCAACCCCGGAATTGCCGCGCGCGCCCACCGGCCCGCGCCTGCCTCGTGCGGCCCCATCGACGGCCGTGCCCGGGCAATTCCCCCTCAGGAGCCACCCATGCCCCAGGTCACCATGCGTCAGATGCTGGAAGCCGGCGTCCACTTCGGCCACCAGACCCGTTACTGGAACCCCAAGATGGCGCCGTACATCTTCGGCGCGCGCGGCAAGATCCACATCATCAACCTCGAAAAGACGGTTCCGCTGTTCAACGACGCGATGAACTTCATCTCCAGCGTCGCGCAGAAGCGCGGCATCATCCTGTTCCTGGGCACTAAGCGCAGCGCCCGCGACTCGGTGAAGGAAGAAGCCGAGCGTTGCGGCCAGCCGTTCATGACCCAGCGTTGGCTGGGCGGCACGCTGACCAACTTCCGCACCGTCAAGCAGTCGGTGGCGCGACTGAAGGAACTGGAGTCGGCCGAGACCGACGGCACCTTCGACAAGCTGGTCAAGCACGAAGTGCTGACCCTGCGCCGCGAGCGCGACAAGCTGGAAGCCTCGCTGGGCGGCATCAAGGAAATGAACCGCCTGCCGGACGCGCTGTTCGTCATCGACATCGGCCATGAAGACATCGCCATCAAGGAAGCCAAGAAGCTCGGCATCCCGGTGATCGCGGTGGTCGACACCAACTACAATCCGGACCTGGTGGACTACGCCATCCCGGGCAACGACGACGCCATCCGTGCCGTGCAGCTGTATGCGCGCGCCGCCGCCGACGCCGTGCTGGAAGGCAAGGCCGCCGCGCCGAACGCCGCCAGCGTGCGCGAGGAAGAGTTCAGCAGCGAGGCCGGCGACGACAAGGGCCGCGGCCCGCGCAAGAACGGCAAGAAGGCCGAAGAAGCCGCTCCCGCCGCCGAGTAACCGGCGCGCCATGCGACTGCGCGAACATGCGCAGTCGCCGCCCGGCGCGCTTGCGGCGCCCGGGTCCGCGGGCGCCGCAAGCGCCCGCCTCCCCACAATTGCAGGCCGGCCGCAAGCCGGCCCTTTCCCACCTTATGTGAGGTCATCCCGTGGAAATCACCGCTTCCCTGGTCAAGGAACTGCGCGAGCGCACCGGCGCCGGCATGATGGAGTGCAAGAAAGCGCTCAGCGAGAACGCCGGCCATATCGACAACGCCGCCGAATGGCTGCGCAAGTCGGGCCTGGCCAAGGCCGACAAGAAGGCCGACCGCGTCGCCGCCGAAGGCCGCATCGCCGTGGCCCAGGACGGCGGCAAGGCCGTGCTGGTCGAGATCAACTCCGAGACCGACTTCGTCGCCAAGGACAACAGCTTCCTGGCCTTCGCCGCGGCTGTGGCCCAGGCCGCGCTGAACTGCGGCGCGGCCGACGCCGACGCGCTGAAGAGCGCCAGGCTGGCCGGCGGCGAGACCGTCGAGGAAGCCCGCGCCGCGGTCATCGCCAAGGTCGGCGAGAACGTGCAGGTGCGCCGCCTGGTGCGCATCGACAGCGGCAACAACGTCGCCGCCTACGTACATGGCGGCCGCATCGGCGTGCTGGTCGAGGTCAAGGGCGGCGATGCCGAACTAGCCCGCGGCATCGCCATGCACATCGCGGCGATGAACCCGCCGCACGTGAAGGCATCCGACGTCCCGGCCGACTTCCTCGCCAAGGAAAAAGAGATCGAGCTGGCCAAAATGTCGGAAAAGGACAAGGCCAAGCCAGCCGACATTCTGGAGAAGATCATCAGTGGCAAGATCGCCAAGATCGTCAACGAAGTCACCCTGTACGGCCAGCCGTACGTGCTGAACACCGACCAGAACGTCGAGCAGGCGGTCAAGGCGGCCGGCGCCGAGGTGATCGGCTTCCAGCGTCTGGCCGTGGGCGAAGGCATCGAGAAGGTGGTGGAAGACTACGCCGCCGAAGTGATGAAGCAGGCCGGCCTGGCCTGATCCGGGCGCTCGTGGACGAAAAAGCCGCGCTTGGTCGCGGCTTTTTTTTCGCCGGTGGTACGCTGCGCGGGCTGGGACGCGCGACGCGCCACTGTCCCCACTACACTTCACGTGGAACCGCATGCGCCCTGAACTCGAAGCCATCCTGGCTCACTCCCGCAACCTGCCATCGCCACCCGGGATCGCGCTGCGCATCATCGACCTGGCGCAGGATCCGGACGTGGACCTGGCCACCGCCGCCGAGGCCATCGCGATGGACATGGCGCTCAGCGCGCGCATGTTGCGCATCGCCAATTCGCCGCTGTACGCCAGCCGACGCCGCATCGACAACCTGGTCCAGGCGCTGACCATGCTCGGGCTCAATGCCGCGCTGAGCCTGGCGCTGGGTTTTTCGATGGCGCAGAGCCTGCGCAGCGGCACCGCCTCCAGCGACCTGCAGGAGCGGCTGTGGCGGCGCAGCGTGCTGTCGGCGCTGGCCAGCCGCGAACTCGGCCAGACGGTGGGGCTGGGCAAGCACGAGGAACTGATGCTGGCCGGGCTGCTGCAGGACGTGGGCGCGCTGGCCTTGCTGCACATCTGCCACGACGACTATGCGCCGCTGCTGCGCGACGCCGACAGCATCGACGACGAAGGCCTGCTCGCGCTGGAGCGCGAACGGCTGGGTTACGACCATGCCGAGGTCGGCGCCTGGCTGGCACAGAAATGGCGGCTGCCCGGCTACCTGCAGCGCAGCATCGGCCGCGGCGCCGGCGCCGGCGCCGAACCGGCGCCGGACGCGTTCGGCCGCTGCGTGCTGCTGTCCGGCTGCGTCGCCGACATCTGGCTGGCCACCGACACCGATGTCGCGCGCGCGCGCGCGGTGCAGCGGGTCTATCGCGAGCTGCAGCTGGACAGCCACCGCTTCGACGAAATGATCGCCGGCATGGCCACGGCGATGCCCGCGATCGGGCCGATCTTCGACGTGCGCATCGTGCAACCGCAGCGGATCGAAGCGATCATCAGCCATGCCCGTGAACTGATCGTGTTGCGCAACCTGCGCGAGATCCAGAACGCGGCACAGGCACAGCACCGGGCCGACGAAACCGAGCACCGCGCGCGCCGCCTGGCCGAACAGGCCAGCCGCGACGCGCTGACCGGGGTCTACAACCGGCACCAGCTGGAGATCCTGCTCGACCAGCAGTTCGAACTGGCCAGCCGCCACGACTGGCCGCTGTCGATCGCCTTCATCGACCTGGACGACTTCAAGAAGATCAACGACGCCCACGGCCACCTGATCGGCGACCAAGTGCTGCGCACGTTCGCGCAGACCCTGCAGCCGCTGCTGCGCAGCAGCGACACCGTGGCCCGCTTCGGCGGCGAGGAATTCCTGGTGCTGCTGCCCAACACCAGCGAAGAGGCGGCGCTGAGCGTGATCCGGCGCATCCTCGCCGATATCTCGCAGCGGCCGATGGCCGAGGCGAAGAGCGGGCCGCTGTACATCAGCTTCTCCGCCGGCGTCGCCACCCAGGGCGGGCGCGAGTGCTTCGGCACCGCCCAGGAACTGCTGCAGGCGGCCGACGACATGCTGTACCGGTCCAAGCACGGCGGCCGCAACCGCGTCACCGCGCGCTCGTTGCGCGACACCCCGGCCTGAACCCCGCGGCGCGCCCTGGCACGCGCCGCCCATGCCGGCGGCAGAGCCCCGGCCGCGCGTCGGCTGGACGCGCGCGGTGTGCCCGTGCGCGCGCAACGAGATCATCATGTCCCGGCTCGCCCAATCGCCGCATCCTACTGGAACTGTCCGGCGCAGCGCTGATGGGGGATGGGGACTACGGCATCGACCCCCAAGGTCATCAACGGTCTGGCCTTCGGAACGCGGGGGTTTTCGCATAGGGCCAAGCGCCGCCTAGGCGACAGCAGCAGCCAAGCCATTGCCGCGTCCCATCGAAGCAGGACACCTCCTCATCGAAATTCCGCAGCGGCCCCGAACCACATCGACATCTGCCACCGCCGGCACTCAAGAATTTTCCCACTGTTCAACCAAGGAAAATAGCGCGAAAATCAAGTGGATCTTCCCGCAGCGATGAAACATGCTCGGCTCTCTTGAAATGATTCACCCGGTTCCAATGGCTTCAACAACCACCGGCGCGCACCAAAACAAAACTTCCGAATCCAGCTTGAGCTCCAGATTCAAGAGGTTCTTCGCTGGCGCCAACAGCCATGGGAATCGCCTGATCGGCAAAACCATCCCCCCAGAAGTTGCTGGAAAGTACAATAAGAATCTCCAGCTTTCCGGGACTGGAAAAATCCTCGGCGTACGGAATCTTCCCAAACATGCGCATGCTGTCATCGAAAAACACACCATGGCTCCTCTTCATATCACACCGATACGACGTGAAGATCCAAAGCGCAGCCCGGGCGAGTGCGTGATCGCTGCATTGGTGGCAGCCCGCGCATGCCTTCCTCCCGACGCAGACTCCCGTAAAGAAATCGAAACAATCCTGAGAGACACATGGCTGGCCGGCGATCTGTCCCATCGCTCGGCGCGCAACGCCTTGCAACTTGCATGCGGAATAGCCCGCGAATGCGCGGATTTCACTCGGAAAATTGATCGCATCCGCACATCGATGCAGGACGGACTCTACATCACTCGACGCAACGACAATCTATACGGGAGACTGTTCGAGACGCATCTTGCAGAATATCTTGTAAATAATCCAGATAGCAGCATGCTTGCTGTCCGCGATCAGGTCGCTGATTACCTACTCACCGACTTGCACAGTTACCGAACGCAAACCGCCGGGCATTTGGCGAAAACCATCGCAGCAGGGCTGCGGATCGACCCTGCGCCCTGGCGCTCGGATTTGCCCGAGTTCAAAGCATTCCTTGCAACCCCATGCAAGGAAAATCTTGCGAAACTGCTCGCCTACAAAGGCGACAAGTCAGTGTCACTGGTGCTCTCGCTGTGCGTCAAGCATGCGTTGGCCGCACCGAACTTTGAAAAATTGAAAGACAAGGCAAGTGCGTTTTACGAGGCAGTCATCCTTCCGCAACGAAACGCGTGCGATTCGAGCATCCAAGACCCTTCCAGCAATCTGCACGGCTTGCTGCTTCCATATCAACTGGGGATCCACCCGGCACTGGCGACCACATCGGGTGAAGGCATCCGTCCGATCGATCGACGCAAAGGACCGTCCCCCTCGACCGGCCTGAGCCATCACGATTTTGCGGCCATCGGCGCGGAGCGGATCATGGGAGTCGGCATGTCTGGCTCGGCGAACATCCTCGATCATGTGTTTCGCAACATCATGGATTCCGACCACGAATCCGATCGCAATTTCCCGATACAAGCGGCGCAGATCGCCACCGCTGCGTGGTTGTCTCATAGCGGAGGCCACTCGTTCAACGAAGCCTATTCGGTCTTTGGCTACAGACGAAACAAGCATTTCGCCCCAATTTCGTTCGATCAACTGGAATTGGAAACATATACGGCCCATCAAGCCATCGAGCACGCCTTCAGTCATGTTCTGGAGGCGGCAGAGAGGCTACTTCCGTCGGATGCGCAGAGTTAGCGGCATTTCCCGCCGGCAGCCGCATCATCGAATGGCCAAGGGACGACTGGATCTGTGAACACCGGCGCGACCTGTCGCGCTGCCGCTGCGCTACAAGCGCAGCGGCTGTGCGCGTGCGATGGAACACCTGCAGCGAACTGCTGGCCGTTCTCCCGGCGCGCCGCTTTCACGCCGTTGGTTTCTCACCGTTCTCGACCCCACTCCGGGAAAAGGCGGAGCTGGCCTTGAGAAAGAGGCAAGCATTGTCGCGCTCACCTATTGAAGTTCCACGAAAGCAGGCCGCCGCACATCCGTTTTCCGCCGGCACCGCCCCAGGGCGGGCGCGAGCACTTCAGCACGGCGCAGGCACTGCTGCGGGCCGCCGCCGATAGGCTGTACCGATCCAAGCTCGGCGGCTGCAATCGCGTCAGCGCACGCTCCATCGACGTCCCGGCCTGAACGCACGCCGACACCGCAGACGCGCTACCGCCGATCGGCTAGAATCACCCGGTTTGCCCGTCCCCCAACGAGGTCGCCATGTCCCAGCTCGCCTATCGCCGTATCCTGTTGAAACTTTCCGGTGAAGCGCTGATGGGGGACGGCGACTACGGCATCGACCCCAAGGTCATCCACCGCCTGGCCCATGAAGTGATCGAGGCCCAGCAGGCCGGCGCGGAAGTGGCGCTGGTGATCGGCGGCGGCAACATCTTCCGCGGCGCCGGGCTGGCCGCCGGCGGCATGGACCGGGTCACCGGCGACCACATGGGCATGCTGGCCACCGTCATCAACGCGCTGGCGATGCAGGACGCGCTGGAGAAGCTCGGCGCCAAGGTGCGGGTGATGAGCGCGATCAAGATCAACGACGTGTGCGAGGACTTCATCCGCCGCCGCGCGATCCGCCACTTGGAGAAGGGCCGCATCGCAATCTTCGCCGCCGGCACCGGCAATCCGTTCTTCACCACCGACTCCGGCGCGGCGCTGCGCGCGATAGAGATCGGCGCGGACCTGTTGCTGAAGGCGACCAAGGTCGACGGCGTGTACGACATGGACCCGAAGAAGCACGCCGATGCGGTACGCTTCGACCGCCTGAGCTACGACGAGGTGATCGCCCGCAACCTCGAGGTGATGGACACCGCCGCGTTCGCGCTGGCCCGCGACAGCGACCTGCCGCTGCGCATCTTCAACATGGGCCAGCCCGGCGAACTGCTGAAGATCCTGCGCGGCGCCGAGATCGGGACGCTGGTGAAGGGACGTAGCTGAAGAATCGAGACTGTCGGGACTGGGGACTCGTAAAGCGTCGTGCCTCCAGTGTGCCGTTCTCGAAATAAATTACCCATGAGCCTGTGACGCCATCGCCTCACGGGCGCGCTGATTTTTGCTCAAAATATCCTCGCCCTTGGCGTTCCAGACATACCGCGTCGGTTGAGCATTTCGAAGTGCTGGAAACGTGGCAATTGAAGTTTCCAGTTCGCGTATCGACCCGAAACTACCATCGCGCAAATATACTGTGATGTCCCGAAAAAAGCGCTCGATCATGTTCATCCACGAACTGGAAGTCGGCGTGAAACGCATGTGCAAGCGTTTGTGCTTTTCCAGCCACGCCTTCACCTTTGGATGCTTGTGGGTGGCGTAGTTGTCGACAATCAAATGCAGTTGAAGGTGCTTGGGTGGGGTAAGGACGATGATCTATTGGCCGGTCAGCCCGGCGCCACGGCCAAGGACAACCGTTTGTTCGTCGATGCCGTGCTGTGCCGCTACCGCGCAGGCATCCCCTGGCGCGATCTGCCTGCACGCTTTGGCGACTTTCGTGTCGTGCACACCCGCCACTGGCGCTGGAGCCGCAGTGGCGGGTGGCAACAGCTCTTCCGAGCCCTGGCACAGGATGCGGACAACGAGTACGCGCTGATCGATTCGACCATCGTGCGCGCCCACCAGCACAGCGCTGGTGCAAAAAGGGGGATGCGTCCAAGCAGGCCATCGGACGCAGCCGGGGCGGCCTGGGCACCAAGATGCACGCCGCGGTCGATGCACTGGGCAATCCAAGCGGCTTTCACCTCACGCCCGGACAGTCTCACGATCTCGAAGGCGACGATGTCCTGCTCAGGGACACCACCGCGCAAGCCGTCGTCTGTACAAGGCGCGTCACCTCATCGAGAACTTCTTCGCGCGTCTGAAGCAGTACCGCGCTATTGCAACGCGATACGACAAGACTGCATGCAACTTCTTGGGCGCCATTCATCGGGCCGCCGCCATGGTCTGGCTCGCATGAGCGAACACAACCCGCTCAGCAAGTCAGGTCGCCCTAGTCTGACCGAGTCAAGCAAGCTTGGCGCCTGTACTGCTGCTGCGGTGCGCAATGCTCTTCGAGTCCCGAGTCCCGAGTCCCGAGTCCCGAGTCCCGAGTCCCGAGTCCCGAGTCCCGAGTCCCGGGAGTCCCCGGTCCCGGCTATAATCGCCCGATTCAGATTCAGCACGGACATCGGCGATGCTCAACGAAATCAAACAAGACGCACAGACCCGCATGGCCAAGAGCATCGACGCGCTGCGCCATACGCTCATCAAGGTGCGGACCGGCCGTGCCTCGACCGCACTGGTCGAGCACCTGAAGATCAACTACTACGGTTCGGAAATGCCGCTGAGCCAGGTCGCCAGCGTCGCCGTGGCCGACGCCCGCTCGCTGACCATCAGCCCGTGGGAAAAGCAGATGGTCGGCGCGGTGGAAAAGGCGATCCTGGCCTCGGACCTGGGCCTGACCCCGAACACCGCCGGCACCACCATCCGCCTCAACCTGCCCGCCCTGACCGAGGAACGCCGCCGCGAGCTGTCCAAGGTCGTGCACGGCGAAGGCGAGGACAGCAAGGTCGCGATCCGCAACATTCGCCGCGACGCCAACCAGCAGGTCAAGGATCTGCTGAAGGACAAGAAGGTCACCGAGGACGAGGCCCGCGCCAGCGAGGAAGACATCCAGAAGCTGACCGACAAGGCGATCAAGGACGTCGACGATGTGGTCAAGAGCAAGGAACAGGAACTGATGGCGGTCTGAGCCTACACCGTCACGGCTATGCCTTCCGACCCCGACTCCATGTCCCTGCCCCGCCACATCGCCATCATCATGGATGGCAACGGTCGCTGGGCGCAGCGCCGCCGCCGGCCACGCGTGATCGGCCACCGCGCCGGTGCGCGCGCCGTCAACCGCACCGTCGACTTCTGCCTGGCGCGCGGCATCCAGGCGCTGACCCTGTTCGCCTTCTCCAGCGAGAATTGGAGCCGGCCGCAGGAAGAAGTCGACGCGCTGATGAATCTGTTCCTGCAAGCGCTGGACCGCGAGGTCGAGGAACTGCAGCGGCGCGGCGTGCGCGTGCGCTTCATCGGCGACCGCGCGCGCTTTGACGCGTCGCTGCACGAGCGCATGACCCAGGCCGAGGCCGCCACCCGCGACAACCGGGCCTTGCACCTGTCGATCGCGGTCAGCTACGGCGGCCGCCAGGACATCGCCCAGGCTGCACGCGCGCTGGCCGAAGAGGTGGCCGCCGGGCGCCTGCGCCCGGAGCAGGTCGACGAAGCGGCGCTGGCCGCGCGCATAGCGCTGGCCGACCTGCCGGAGCCCGACCTGTTCATCCGCACCGGCGGCGACGTGCGCATCAGCAATTTCCTGCTGTGGCAGCTGGCCTATACCGAACTGTGGTTCACCGAGACGCTCTGGCCCGAATTCGGCGCCGAGGTGCTGCAACAAGCCTTGGACGACTACGCCCGCCGCGAGCGGCGTTTCGGCCTGACCAGCGCGCAGGTCGCCAACCCGGCCACGGAGAGCACATCCGCATGACCCGTACCCGCGTCATCGCCGCGCTGATCATGGCCCCGCTGGCCATTTGCGCCATTCTGCTGCTGCCGACCCAGTGGCTGGCGGCGCTGACCGCGCTGATCTTCCTGGTCGGCCTGTGGGAATGGCTGAAACTGGCCGAGGTCGACGACACCCTGCCGCGCACCATCCTGCTGATGCTGAACCTGCTGCTGATGGTGCTGCTGGTGTGGGCCTCGGCCGGTTCGCTGGTGCTGTTCCAGCTGACCACCCTGATCGGCGCCGGCTGGTGGTGCGTGGCCTTGCTGTGGCTGCGCTTCTTCCGGTTCGGCTCCGACCACGCCACCTATGCGCGGGTGTTCAAGCTGGCCGCCGGCACCCTGGCGATCGTGCCGGCCTGGTCCGCGCTGGGCATGATCCATGCCAGCGAGCCGAACGGCCACCGCTGGCTGCTGACCGCGCTGGTCGCGATCTGGGCGGCCGATTCCGGCGCCTATTTCGCCGGCCGCCGGTTCGGCAGGCACAAGCTGGCGCCGCGGATCAGCCCCAACAAGACCGTCGAGGGCCTGATCGGCGGGCTGCTGGCCGGGCTGATCTGCGCCGCCGGCTTCGGCTGGCTGGCCGGGGTCGCACTGCCGCAGCTGCCCGGCCTGTTGCTGGTGGCCGCGGTCAGCGTGCTGGCTTCGGTGGTCGGGGATCTGTTCGAGAGCCTGCTCAAGCGCCACGTCGGGGCCAAGGACTCGGGCAACGTGATTCCCGGCCACGGCGGCGTGCTCGACCGCATCGACGGCGTGCTGGCGGCCTTGCCGATCTTCGCGCTGGGCAAGGACATCTTCGGGTTCTAGGGCCTGTGAACGCTATTGGGTTGGGCCCCGCCGCGCTTGCGCGCGCGGGGCAAGGAAGAGCGAGGGAACTTATGTCGATGAGCGATCGAGTGATGGCGCCGGCCTGTGCGTGCCCAAGCGCGGCCCGCAGGGTTGCGGTGCTCGGCGCCACCGGCTCGATCGGCGCCTCCGCGCTGGACGTGATCGCGCGCCACCGGCAACGGCTGTGCGCCGGCGTGCTGGCCGCCGGCGGCAACCTGGCCGGGCTGCTGGCGCTGTGCGCGGCGCACCGGCCGGCGCACGCGGTGATCGCCGACCCGGCCCTGTATGGGGCGCTGCGCGACGGCCTGCGCG
Source organism: Xanthomonas theicola (assembly GCF_014236795.1). Taxonomy (NCBI): domain Bacteria; kingdom Pseudomonadati; phylum Pseudomonadota; class Gammaproteobacteria; order Lysobacterales; family Lysobacteraceae; genus Xanthomonas; species Xanthomonas theicola. The sequence continues at coordinate 2,855,423 of NZ_CP049017.1, forward strand.
CCGCCGGGCTGCGCACGCAGGCGCATGCCGGCGCCGCGGCGCTGGAGCAGCTGGTGGCCAGCGACGCCTGCGACAGCGTGGTCGCCGCCATCGTCGGCGCCGCCGGCCTGGCCTCGACCCTGGCCGCAGCGCGTGCCGGCAAGCGCCTGCTGCTGGCCAACAAGGAGTCGCTGGTGCTGGCCGGCGAACTGATCACCACCGCGGCCGCCATCGCCGGCGCCGAGATCATCCCGATCGACAGCGAACACAGCGCGATCTTCCAGTGCCTGCGCTCGCGCCAGGCCGGCGCCGAGGTGCGGCGGGTGCTGCTGACCGCCTCCGGCGGCCCGTTCCGCGGCTGGGACCGCGCGCGCCTGCAGGCGGCGACCCCGGCGCAGGCGGTGGCGCATCCGAAATGGTCGATGGGCCCGAAGATCTCGGTCGACTCGGCCACCTTGATGAACAAGGGCCTGGAAGTGATCGAGGCGCATCATCTGTTCGCGCTGCCGCCTTCGCGCATCGAGGTGCTGGTGCATCCACAGAGCCTAGTGCATTCGTTGGTGGAGTTCATCGACGGTTCCACCTTGGCACAGATGGGGTTGCCGGACATGCGCACCACGCTGGCGGTGGGCCTGGGCTGGCCGGAGCGGATCGAGTCCGGCGTCGCCGGGCTGGACCTGCTGGCCCATGGCCGCCTGGAATTCGAGCCTGCGGACCTGGATGCGTTCCCCTGTCTCGGTCTGGCTTGGCGCGCGATGCAGGCCGGCGGCAGCGCGCCGGCGATCCTGAACGCGGCCAACGAAACCGCCGTTTCAGCCTTTCTTCAGGGCCGTATCGGTTTCCTATCGATTCCTGCGCTGGTCGAGAACGCCCTGACCGTGCTGTCTGCGGGCGCGGCCGACTCCCTGGACGCACTGCTCGCGGCGGACGCGCAATCGCGCAAGATCACCGAACTCGCCATTGCCCGCCTGCCCGCCCATGCTTGATTCGCACGCCCCTATGAGCCACGCGCATGGGTGATTTCATCGGGTCCGTCTGGTGGCTGATCGTCAGCCTGGGCGTGTTGGTGACCTTCCACGAGTTCGGCCACTTCTGGGTCGCGCGCCGCTGCGGGGTCAAGGTGCTGCGCTTCTCGGTGGGCTTCGGCAAGCCGCTGTGGTCGCGCCGCGACCGCCATGGCACCGAGTTCGCGATCGCCGCGATCCCGCTCGGCGGCTACGTGAAGATGCTCGACGAGCGCGAGGGCGAGGTGTCCGCGGCCGAGCGCGGGCAGGCCTTCAATAACAAGACCGTATGGCAGCGCATCGCCATCGTCGCCGCCGGCCCGATCGCCAACCTGGTGCTGTGCGTGGCGCTGCTGTGGGCGATGTTCGTGATCGGCAAGCAGGACTACGCCGCGGTGGTCGGCCGCGCCGAAGGCCTGGCGCTGCAGGCCGGGTTGCAGCCGGGCGAGCGCATCACCCGCATCGGCGAGCGCGAGGTTTCCAGTTGGAGCGACGCCAGCATGCAGCTGACCGTCGCGGCGATGGACCGCACCGACGTGCGCGTGCAGACCGAGGACACGCAGGACGGCGCCACCCGCGTGCATACGCTGCGCCTGTCGCAGCTGGCGGACGGCTTCGACGAGCAGCAGGTCCCGCGCCTGGCCGGCCTCACCTGGCGCTTCACCCTGCAGCCGGCGATCGTCAGCGGGGTGACCCCGGGCTCGGCCGCCGATGGCCTGCTTCGCCCCGGCGACCGCATCGTGGCGGTGAACGGCGCTCCCGTCGCCAGCGCCGACCAGGTCGCGCCGCGGGTGCAGGCCCTGGGCAAAAACGGTGGCAGCGGCCTGATCGAGGTCGAGCGCAACGACGAGCGGTTGGCGCTGGAGGTGCGCCTCAAGCCCAGCACCGACCCGCGCCTGCACGGCTTGGCGCTGGGCATCGACCTGGCCGCGCAGGGGCGGCCGGCATTCGACGCCAGGCTGCAGTACGGCCCGCTGGCGGCGATCTCGGCCGCGCTGCGCGAGACCGGCCGGCTGACCGGGGATACGCTGGGGCTCATCCGCCGCATGCTGACCGGCCAGGCCTCGATCAAGAACGTGTCCGGGCCGATCACCATCGCCAAGGTCGCCAATGTGTCGGCCAAGCAGGGCCCGGACTGGTTCCTGAATTTCCTGGCGCTGCTGTCGCTGAGCCTGGCGATCATGAACCTGCTGCCGATTCCGATCTTGGACGGCGGGCACTTGCTGTATTACCTTATCGAGTTGGTCAAGGGCAGCCCGCTGAGCGAGCGTGCCATGGCGGCGGGGCAGTTCGTCGGCCTGGCGATGCTGGCCGGGCTGATGGGGTTGGCGTTCTACAACGACATCTTCGGCCAGGTCCTGCGATGAACCCGATGCTGACCCGCTCGCTCCCGCTGTCGTCGTCTTGCGCCGGCGCCCATGCAACAACGATATCGACCTCTACCGGACGTGACATGACGAGATTTCCCACTCGCCGCCTGCTAGCCCTCGCCCTCGCCGCCGGCCTCAGCCTGCCGGCCCTGGCCCAGGCGGCGGAGCCCTTCACCGCCAGCGACATCCGCATCGACGGGCTGCAACGCATCTCCTCCGGCACCGTGTTCACCTACCTGCCGGTGGAACGCGGCGACACGGTCGACGACGCCAAGGTCGGCGAGGCGATCCGCGCGCTGTACCGCACCGGCTTCTTCGAGGACGTGCAGGTCGATCGCCAGGGCAGCATCCTGGTGGTCACGGTCAAGGAGCGCCCGGCGATCAACAAGCTGACCGTCACCGGCAACAAGGACATCAAGAGCGAAGAGCTGCTCAAGGGCCTGTCCGACATCGGCCTGACCGAGGGCGGCACCTTCGACCGGTTGAGCCTGGACCGGGTGACCCAGGAACTGACCCGGCAGTACAACAACCGCGGCAAGTACAACGTCGAGATCACCCCGACGGTGAGTCCGCTGGACCGCAACCGGGTCGACGTGGCGATCGCGATCAAGGAAGGCAAGGCCGCCAAGATCCAGCACGTCAACCTGGTCGGCACCGAGAAATTCGCCAACAAGGACATCCTGGAGAACTGGGAGTCGCGCGAGCACAACTGGCTGTCGTGGTACCGCCGCGACGACCAGTATTCCAAGGAAAAGCTGTCCGGCGACCTGGAAAAGCTCAACTCCTGGTATCTGGACCGCGGCTATGTCGATTTCAGCGTCGATTCCACCCAGGTGGCGATCAGCCCCAACAAGCGCGACATGTACCTGACCGCCGGCATCACCGAAGGCGAGCAGTACAAGATCTCCGACATCAAGGTCACCGGCGACACCGTGCTGCCGCAGGAAGAGGTGGAGAAGCTGGTGATCCCGAAACCGGGCGACACCTTCTCGCGCGCGCTGCTGGAGTTCAGCTCCGACGCGATCACCAACACGCTCAGCAACATCGGCTACGCCTTCGCCAAGGTCAATCCGATCCCCACCACCGACCGCGAGAAGCGCACCGTTGCGATCAACCTGCAGGTGGTGCCGGGTCCACGCGTGGCGGTGCGCCGCATCGTGTTCCGTGGCAACACCCGGACTTCCGACGAAGTGCTGCGCCGCGAGATGCGCCAGTTCGAGAACAGCTGGTACTCGCAGGCGGCGATCGACCGTTCCAAGATCCGCCTGCAGCGGCTGGGCTACTTCGAGTCGGTGGACGTGGAGACGACGCTGGTGCCGGGCAGCAACGACAAGGTCGACGTGGTCTACAGCGTCAAGGAGACCACCTCGGGCAGCTTCACCTTCGGCCTGGGCTATTCGCAGACCTACGGCGTGACCACCTCGATCCAGCTGTCGCAGAACAATTTCCTCGGCGGCGGCAACCGCGTCGCGGTGGACGCCTCGCGCAGCAGCTACCAGGAGCGCTACGCGTTCTCCTACACCAATCCGTTCTTCACCGACGACGGCGTATCGCTGGGCTACAACATCTCGTACCGCAAGCTGGACTATTCCGATTTCGGCACCGCACAGTACAACAGCAAGAACGGCGCGGCGCAGGCGATCTTCGGCGTGCCGATCACCGAGAACGACACCGTGTCGTTGATGTTCGGCATCGACAGCAACCAGATCACCACCTACGAGAACTTCACTCCGAAGGCGATCATCGACTACATCGACGCGATCGGCCAGCGCACCTTCCACGCCTGGCGCAGCGAGCTTGGCTGGGCGCGCGACACCCGCAACGACTACTTCATGCCGACCCGCGGCCTGTATCAGCGCGTCGGCCTGGAAGCCACCCTGCCCGGCTCCACCGTCGAGTACTACAAGCTGAACTACCAGATCTCCAAGTACTGGACGATCATCCCGTCGCTGGTGCTCAACACCCGCGCCGAATTCGGCTACGGCGACAGCTACGGCAGCGACGTCACCCGCACCATCACCAATGCCAACGGCACCACCCGCACGGTCACCGCCTCGGGCCTGCCGTTCTACGAGAACTTCTACGCCGGCGGCACCAACTCGGTGCGCGGCTTCCAGGACAACACCCTCGGTCCGCGCTCGGAGGCCACCGCTTCGTACAGCCGCGGGCAGCCGCTGGGCGGCTCGTTCAAGACCGTGGGCTCGATGGAAATGTATTTCCCGAAGCTGTTCGACAGCCCGTCGGCGCGCATCTCCGCGTTCGTCGACGTCGGCAACGTGTTCAACGGCATCGACGCCTACAAGACCAACGACCTGCGTGCCTCCACCGGTGTCGCACTGCTGTGGCGCGCGCCGGTCGGTCCGATCTCGATCAGCTACGCGCTCCCGTTGAAGAAGCAGGACAACGACGAGATCGAGCGCCTGCAGTTCACCTTTGGCGGGCAGTTCTAAAGAACTGCCCGCCCGCTGCCAGGGCGTTGCCCTGGCAGCCCAGGTTTTCGCTGAGCGAAAACCTGGCCGGGGCTTGGCTTGCCTAATCCCCGCGCCTTCGGCGCGCCCCCTTTAACAAAAGGGGGCTTTCATCCAGCCGGCTGATCGCAACTTGCTCGAGACTAACGCTGCAAGACTGCGTAGCGCGGGCCCTATGTGGCCTTACGCATGACCGTGCCGATGGCACACGGTAGAATCCCGGCGTGAATACTCTTTCCTATACCGCACACGAGATCGCCGAACGCTTCGGGCTGCAGGTGCATGGCGACGGCGCCGTCGCCGTGCACGGGGTGGCCACGCTGGCGCATGCCGGGCCCGGGCAACTGAGCTTCCTGGCCAATCCGCGCTATCGCGCGCAGTTGGCCGACAGCGCCGCCGCGATCGTGGTGCTGCGCGCCGACGACGCGGAGGCGGCGCCCGGCACCGCGCTGATCGCCCGCGATCCGTACCTCGCCTTCGCCAAGATCGCCGCGCTGTTCGACGTGGCGCCGGCGCGCCCGCCCGGCATCCATCCCAGCGCCAGCATCGACCCCAGCGCGCAGATCGCCGCCGGCGCGCACATCGGCGCCTTCGTCAGCATCGGCGCGCGCAGTGTGATCGGCGACGGCTGCGTGATCGGCCCGGGCTGCGTGATCGGCGACGACTGCCGGGTCGGCGCCGGCTGCGAGCTGATCGCCCGCGTCACCCTGGTCGCCCGCGTGCGCCTGGGTGCGCGGGTGCGCATCCATCCCGGCGCGGTGCTCGGCGCCGACGGCTTCGGTCTGGCAATGGACGCCGGCCATTGGATCAAGGTGCCGCAGCTCGGCGGCGTGGCGATCGGCGACGATTGCGAGATCGGCGCCAACGCCTGCGTCGACCGCGGCGCGCTGGAGGACACCACGCTCGAGGAGGACGTGCGCCTGGACAACCTGGTGCAAGTCGCGCACAACGTGCACATCGGCGCGCACAGCGCCATCGCCGGCTGCACCGGCATCGCCGGCAGCGCCAGGATCGGCCGCTACTGCATGCTCGGCGGCGCGGTGGGCGTGGTCGGCCACCTGGAGATCTGCGACAAGGTGGTCGTCACCGGCAAGTCGGTGGTGCGCAACTCCATTCACGAGCCGGGCGAGTACTCGTCCGGCACTCCATTGACCGACAACCGCACGTGGCGCAAGAACGCCGCGCGCTTCAAGCAGCTCGATGCCCTGGCCCGTCGCATCCTGGCTGTCAGCAAGGAGACGCCATGAGCCACGACCAGAACCTGCCGGACATCCACCATATCCAGGCGTTGATCCCGCATCGCTACCCTTTCCTGCTGGTGGACAAGGTGGTTTCGCTCGACTTCGAGAACCGCAGGATCGTGGCGCACAAGAACGTCAGCATCAACGAACCGTTCTTCCAGGGCCACTTCCCGAGCCAGCCGATCATGCCCGGCGTGCTGATCATCGAGGCGCTCGCCCAGGCCGGCGGCGTGCTGACCCAGCTCACCCTGGGCCGCGACGCGCAATCCAAGCTGTTCTACATGGTCAAGGTCGAGAACGCCCGCTTCAGCAAGCAGGTCGTGCCCGGCGACGTGCTGGAGCTGCACGTGGAGATCAAGCGGGTGATCCGCAACATGGCCGTGTACTACGGCCAAGCCAAGGTCGACGGCAAGGTCGTCGCCTGCGCCGAAGTGCTGTGCGCCGGCACCCGCGAATGATCCGCGCAGGAGACCTGCAATGAGCGACAACGTTCCTCCGATCCATCCCACCGCGGTGATCGACCCGTCGGCGACGCTGGCTGCGGACGTGCGCGTCGGCGCCTTCACTCTGATCGAGGCCGACGTGGAAATCGGCAGCGGCAGCGTGATCGGCCCGCATTGCAGCATCGTCGGCCCGACCCGGATCGGCCGCGACAACCGCCTGCTCGGCCACGCCGCGCTCGGCGGCGATCCGCAGGACAAGAAATTCGCCGGCGAGCGCACCGAGCTGGTGATGGGCGACCGCAACGTGATCCGCGAGTTCGTCACCGTCAGCCGCGGCACCGGCAGCGGTGGCGGCATCACCCGGATCGGCAGCGACAACTGGTTCCTGGCCTATACCCACGTGGCCCACGACTGCGTGGTCGGCGACCACTGCGTGTTCTCCAACAACACCACGCTGGCCGGGCACGTCGAGGTCGGCGACCACGTGATCGTCAGCGGCTTCGCCGGCGCGCACCAGTTCTGCCGCATCGGCGCCCACGCCTTCCTCGGCATGGGCGCGCTGATCAACGGCGACGTGCCGCCGTTCACGATGGTCGGCGGCAACTCGCTGGGCCGCCCGCGCGGCATCAACAGCGAAGGCCTCAAGCGCCGCGGCTTCGACAGCGAGCGCGTGGCCGCGATCAAGCGCGCCTACCGCGCGCTGTACGTGGCCGGCGTGCCGCTGGCCGAGGCCAAGCAGCAGCTCGCGGTGCTGGCCGAACGCAGCGAGGACGTACGCGCGATGCTGGAATTCATCGAAGCCGGCGAGCGGCCGTTGTTGCGATGAACAGTGGAACCGGGACTCGGGACCAGGGACTCGGGACCCGGAACGGCAATGCATCGTGCAGCTCGCAGACCGGAGCGCAAGACAACGAACTCCCCGGGTCCCGAGTCTCCGGTCCCGAGTCCCGAACCTCGAGTCCCCAGTCCCCAGTCCCCAGTTCCCCCGCAGCAAAGCTGCGCATCGCCCTGGTCGCCGGCGAAGCCTCCGGCGACCAGCTCGGCGCCGGCCTGATCGAAGCGCTGCGCGCGCGCTATCCGCAGGCCGAGTTCGGCGGCATCGGCGGCGACGCGATGCGCACTGCCGGCTGCCAGACCTGGTTCGACGCCAGCGAGCTGGCGGTGATGGGGCTGATGGAAGTGCTGCGCCACCTGCCGCGCCTGCTGAAACTGCGCCGCGCGCTGCGCGAGCGCCTACTGGACTGGCGCCCGGACGTGTTCGTCGGCATCGACGCGCCCGACTTCAATCTCGGCGTGGAGCGCTGGCTCAAGCGGCGCGGCATCCGCACCGTGCACTACGTGAGTCCCTCGGTCTGGGCCTGGCGCGAGCGGCGCGCGGCCAAGATCGGCGCCAGCGCCGACCGGGTGCTGTGCCTGTTCCCGATGGAGCCGCCGATCTACGCCAGGCACGGCGTGGATGCGCGCTTCGTCGGCCACCCGATGGCCGACGCGGTCGCGCTGCACGGCGACCGCGAGGCGGCGCGCGCCGAACTCGGCCTGCCGTCCGCCGCGACCGTGCTGGCGGTGCTGCCGGGCAGCCGCCTGGGCGAGATCGGCCGGCTCGGCGACACCTTCTTCGCCGCCGCCTGGCAGGTGCTGCAGCAGATGCCGGGCGCGCACGTGGTGGTACCGGCGGCCAACCCCGCGTGCAAGGCGCTGCTCGCCGCGCAGCTGTCGCGCTCGGCGTTGCCGGTGGTGTATTCGCACCTGCTCGACGGCCAGGCCCGCACCGCGTTGCTCGCCGCCGACGTGGTGCTGCTGGCCTCCGGCACCGCGACGCTGGAGGCGATGCTGGTGAAGCGGCCGATGGTGGTCGGCTACAAGGTCGCACCGCTGACCTACCGCATCGTCAAGGCGCTGGGCCTGCTGAAGGTCGACCGCTACGCGCTGCCCAACATCCTCGCCGGCCGCGACCTGGCGCCGGAACTGATGCAGGACGCCTGCACCCCCGACGCGCTCGCCGCCGCGCTGCTGCACTGGCTGCGCGATCCGCAGGCGCTGGCCGCGCTGCAACCAGAATACGAACGCCTGCACCGGCTGCTGCGCCAGGACGCCTCGGCGCGTGCGGCCGATGCGGTGGCGGAATTGCTGGGGACTCGGGACGCGGGACGCGGGACTCGGGACTCGGAAGACGCAACAGCATGAAGCATCCCGATCACGCATCGCCGCAGCAACGCCTGCTTTCCGAGTCCCGGGTCCCGGGTCCCGCGTCCCGTCGGCTCTACGCCGGCGTCGACGAAGCCGGGCGCGGGCCGCTGGCCGGGCCGGTCGCGGTGGCGGCGGTGGTGTTCGACCCGGCGCGGACCCGCATCAACGGCCTGGACGACTCCAAGCGGCTGACCGCGGCACGGCGCGAGATCCTGTACGCGCGCATCCTCGAGCGCGCGCTGGCCTGGCAGGTGGTGCTGATCGAGGCCGAGGAGATCGACCGGCTGAACATCTACCAGGCCACCATGCTGGGCATGCGCCGCGCGGTCGAGGGCGTGGCGCACGTGGCCGGGTTCGCGCGCATCGACGGCAACCGCGTGCCAAAGGGCCTGCCCTGCACCGCCGAGGCGCTGGTCGGCGGCGACGGCCTGGACCGCGCGATCATGGCCGCCTCGATCGTGGCCAAGGTCACCCGCGACCGCATCATGCAGCGCCTGCACGACCAGCACCCGCACTACGGCTTCGACCTGCACAAGGGCTATGCCACCCCCGCGCACCTGGCCGCCCTGGCCGCGCATGGTCCGTGCCCGCAGCATCGGCGCAGCTTCGCGCCCGTGCGCAGTGCGTTGCAGAGCCGGGACTCGGGAGTCGGGACTCGGGACCCGGAACAGCGGCAGATCGCATAGTTTCCGCCCGCAGGCAACGCGCACAGGCTCCCGCGCACGCAGCCCGCCGGGGCCCGGGGTTCCGGTTCCGAGTCCCGGCTTGTCAAGCCTTGCCCGCCCCCGTCCCCGCCGCTACCCTGCCCGGGCATCGCTCTGGTTCCGCATGTCCACTTCCCGCTTCGCTCATCTGCACGTCCACACCGAGTTCTCGCTGGCGGACTCCACCATCCGCGTGCCCGAGAAGCCGGATCAGGCGGACCCGAAGAAAGCCAAGCAGGCCAACCTGCTCAGCCGCGCGGTCGAGCTCGGCTTGCCCGCGCTCGCGGTCACCGACCTGAACAACCTGTTCGCCTTGGTCAAGTTCTACAAGGCGGCCGAGGGCGTGGGCATCAAGCCGATCGCCGGCGCCGACCTGCTGATCGCCGACGGCACCCAGGCGCCGTGGCGGCTCACCGTGCTGTGCCGCGACCGCGACGGCTACCTGAGCCTGTCGCGGCTGCTGACCCGTGCCTGGCTGGAGGGCCATCGCAACGAAGGCGGCGTGGCGATCCGGCCGGAGTGGCTGCAGGCCGGCAGCGACAACCTATTCGCCCTGGCCGGACGCGACAGCCTGGCCGGGCGCCTGGCCGGCGAAGGCCGCCACGACCTGGCCGAGCAGCAACTGGCCGACTGGCAGCGCATCTTCGGCGACGGCCTGCACCTGGAGCTGACCCGCACCGGCCGCGACGGCGAGGACGCGTTCAACCGGTTCGCGCTGCACGCCGCGGGCATGCGCGGGCTGCCGGTGGTGGCCAGCAACGACGTGCGCTTCCTGTACGCCAGCGACTTCGCCGCGCACGAGGCGCGCGTGTGCATTTCCTCCGGCCGCGTGCTCGACGATCCCAAGCGCCCGCGCGACTACAGCGACCAGCAATACCTGAAGTCGTCCGAGGAAATGGCCGCGCTGTTCGCCGACATCCCCGACGCGATCGCCAACACGCTGGCGCTGGCGCAGCGCTGCAATCTCCAGATGCAATTGGGCAGCTACTTCCTGCCCGCCTATCCGGTGCCCGACGACGAGACGCTGGACAGCTGGATCCGCAGCCAGTCGCGCGACGGCCTGGCCGCGCGCCTGGAGAAGAACCCGCTGGCGCCGGGCAAGACCCGCCAGGACTACGTCGACCGGCTCGAGTTCGAGCTGGACACCATCATCGAGATGGGCTTCCCCGGCTACTTCCTGATCGTGGCCGACTTCATCCAGTGGGGCAAGGCGCAGGGCATCCCGATCGGCCCGGGCCGCGGCTCCGGCGCCGGCTCGCTGGTGGCGTGGGCGCTGCAGATCACCGACCTGGACCCGCTGCCGTACAACCTGCTGTTCGAGCGCTTCCTCAATCCCGAACGCGTGTCGATGCCCGACTTCGACATCGACTTCTGCATGGACCGCCGCGACGAGGTCATCGACTACGTCGCGCGCAAGTACGGGCGCGACCGGGTCAGCCAGATCATCACCTACGGCACCATGGCGGCCAAGGCCGTGGTGCGCGACTGCGGCCGCGTGCTCGGCTTCCCGTATGGCCTGGTCGACGGCGTGGCCAAGCTGATCCCGAACGTCCTCGGCATCACCCTGAAGGACGCGATGGGCGAAGGCAAGGACAGCGAGATGGCCTCGCCGGAGCTGATCCAGCGCTACCAGGCCGAGGACGACGTGCGCGACCTGATGGACCTGGCGCGGCAGCTGGAGGACCTGACCCGCAACGCCGGCAAGCACGCCGGCGGCGTGGTGATCGCGCCGACGCCGCTGTCCGACTTCTGCCCGCTGTTCGCCGAACACGACGTCGACCACCTGGGCAGGAATCCGGTCACCCAGTTCGACAAGGACGACGTCGAGCAGGTCGGCCTGGTCAAGTTCGACTTCCTCGGCCTGCGCACGCTGACCATCATCGACTGGGCGGTGAAGGCGATCAACGCGCGCCATGCGCGCGCCGGCGTCCCGCCGGTGGACATCGCCGCGATCCCGCTCGACGACGCACCCACCTACAAGGGCATCTTCGCCTCGGGCAACACCGGGGCGGTGTTCCAGTTCGAATCCTCGGGCATGCGCCGGCTGCTGAAGGACGCCAAGCCCGACCGCTTCGAGGACCTGATCGCGCTGGTGTCGCTGTACCGCCCCGGCCCGATGGACCTGATCCCGGACTTCAACGCGCGCAAGCACGGCCAGCAGGAGATCGTCTACCCCGATCCGCGCACCGAGGCGATCCTGAAAGACACCTACGGCATCATGGTGTACCAGGAACAGGTGATGCAGATGGCGCAGATCGTCGGCGCCTACTCGCTGGGCGGCGCCGACCTGCTGCGCCGCGCGATGGGCAAGAAGGTGCCGGCGGAGATGGCCAAGCATCGCGAGATCTTCCGCGAGGGTGCGGCCAAGGGCGGCGTCGGCCAGGCCAAGGCCGACGAAATCTTCGACCTGATGGAGAAGTTCGCCGGCTACGGCTTCAACAAGTCGCACGCCGCCGCCTACGCGCTGGTCAGCTACCAGACCGCGTGGCTGAAACGGCACTACCCGGCCGAGTTCATGGCCGCCACCCTGTCCTCGGACATGGACAATACCGACAAGGTGGTCGGCTTCCTCGACGAGGTGCGCAATCTCGGCCTGAGCGTGCTGCCGCCGCGGCTCAACGCCTCGGCGTACATGTTCGCCGCGGCCACCGCGGACACCATCCAGTACGGCCTGGGCGCAATCAAGGGTGTGGGCCGCGGCGCGTGCGAGGCGATCGTGGCCGAGCGCGAGCGCGGCGGCGACTACGCCTCGCTGCTGGATTTCTGCACGCGTGTGGAATCGGCCAAGCTCAACAAGCGCACCCTGGAAGCGCTGATCAACGCCGGCGCGATGGACGGGCTGGGCAGCAACCGCGCCACACTGATGCTGCAGCTGCCGGAGGTGATGAAGGCCACCGAGCAGATGGCGCGCGAGCGCGCCTCCGGGCAGAACTCGCTGTTCGGCGGCGCCGACGCCAGCGCCCCGGCGCTGCACCTGGATCTGTCGGAAAGCAAGGAATGGCCGCTGGGCCAGTTGCTGACCGGCGAGCGCGAGACGCTGGGCTTCTATCTCAGCGGCCATCCGTTCGATCCCTTCCGCGAGGAAGTGCGCGAACTGGTCGGCTGCGACCTGAGCGCGCTGGAAAAGATCTGCGCGCAATCCGGCGGCGGACGCGGCGGTGGCGGCGACGGCGAAAAACGCGCCTGGCGCCCGGAAACCAGCGCGATCCTCGCCGGCCAGGTGGTCGGGGTGCGGCGCAAGGGCGACAGCCAGGTGTTCGTGCAGCTCGAGGACGGCCGCGGCCGGGTCGAGTGCAGCGCGTTCACCGACGCCATCGCCGAGTTCGGCCACCTGCTCACCCGCGACCGCATCCTGATCGTCAAGGGCGGCGTGCGCGAGGACGAATTCAACGGCGGCTATGCGCTGCGCATCCGCCAGTGCTGGGACTACGAACAGATCTGCACCCACCACGCGCAGCGCCTGTCGCTGCGCCTGGACCTGCGCCAGCGCAGCACCTGGCCGCGCATCGACGCGCTGCTGGCGCGCCACCGCCCCGGCAAGACGCCGCTGCGCCTGGACCTGCTGCTGCAGTCCGAACAAGGCGCCGTGGCCGGCATGCTCGACCTCAACGGCAGCCATTCGGTGCGCGTGGACCCACAGCTGCTGGACACCCTGCGCGCCGATCCGGGCGTGTGCGCGGTGAAGGTGAAATACAGCCCGCCGTGGGCGTAGGAGCCGGGACTGGGGACCGGGGACTGGGGACCCGGAAGGGCTAAAGGCCGTTGCTTTCGATTTTCCGGGTCCCCAGTCCCCAGTCCCCAGTCCCGAGCTTCACTCCCCCCACGGGCCAACCGCATCGGTTCGGCTAAACTCCACCCCTTACGTTCACGACGGCGTCCAATGAACCCGAACTACCTCGACTTCGAGCAACCCATCGCCGATCTGGAAGCCAAGATCCAGGAACTGCGCAACGCCAGCACCGGCCCGGCAGTCAATGTCGACACCGAAGTGCGGGCCCTGCGGGACAAGCTGCGGGTGCGCACCGCGCAGATCTTCCGAGACCTGTCGTCGTGGCAGATCTCGCAACTGGCGCGGCATCCGCAGCGCCCGTACACGCTGGACTACATCGACGTGTTCTGCGACGAGTTCCAGGAGCTGGCCGGCGACCGCGCCTTCGCCGACGACAAGGCCATCGTCGGCGGCCTCGGCCGCATCGACGGGCGTCCGGTGGTCATCATCGGCCACCAGAAGGGCCGCGACACCAAGAGCAAGGTCGCGCGCAACTTCGGCATGCCGCGCCCGGAGGGCTACCGCAAGGCGCTGCGGCTGATGAAGCTGGCCGAGCGCTTCAAGCTGCCGCTGCTGACCTTCATCGACACCCCCGGCGCCTACCCCGGCATCGGCGCCGAAGAGCGCGGCCAGAGCGAGGCGATCGCGCGCAACCTGCTGGAGATGGCCGAACTGAAAGTGCCGGTGATCTGCACCGTGATCGGCGAAGGCGGCTCCGGCGGCGCGCTGGCGATCGGCGTCGGCGACCGCACCTTGATGCTGGAGTACGGCACCTACTCGGTGATCTCGCCGGAAGGCTGCGCCTCGATCCTGTGGAAGGACGCCGGCAAGGCCAAGGACGCCGCCGAGCAGCTCGGCCTGACCGCCCAGCGCCTGTCCGCGCTGGGCCTGGTCGACAAGGTGGTGCGCGAGCCGATCGGCGGCGCGCACCGCAACCCCACGCAGATGGCCAGGCGCCTGAAGGCGGTGCTGCTCAACGAACTGGACGCGCTGGACCGGCTGCCGATCGCGCAACTGCTGCAGAAGCGCTACGAGCGCCTGCGCGGCTACGGGGCGTACGAAGCGGCCTGATCGCAACGACAGGCGAGCGTTGACACACCCCCAAGCCGCACCGCTTTCGCCCTAGCTGCTCGGGCACGCCATGACCGGATCGGCCAACCCGGAATGCCCCGAGTCCCGAGTCCCGTCAAAACGGCTTCGCCAGCACCAGCCAGATCACCAGCAGCAGCGCCACCACCGGCAGTTCGTTGAACAGGCGCAGCGCGCGCGAGGACGGCAGCGCGCGCGCCTGCGCCACGCCCTTGAGCCAGCGCCCGCTGAACACGTAATAGACCAGCATCAACGCCACCAGGCCCAGCTTGGCGTGCAGCCAGCCGCTGTGGCCGGGCGCGACCATGGTCGGGAAGTCGGGCAGGACCTTGTAGCCCAGCCACAGCGTCAGCCCCAGCAGCAGCGCCAGGCCGAACATCATGTGGCCGAAACGGTACAGGCGCCGCCCCATCAGCAGCAGCCGCACCTGCACCTCCGGCTGCCCCGCGCTCTCGGCGACGTTGACCAGGATCCGCGGCAGGTAGAACACCGCCGCCATCCATGCGACCACGAACAACAGGTGCAGGGACTTGATCCACAGATAGAGTTGCATGCGCTGGCTCCGGGTCGCTGGCGTAGGATGTCACGCCATTTTCGCCGATTCGCATCGCGCCCGCACGGATCACCCAACCCGCATGGACAAACAGTACGACGCCGCCTATTTCCAACGCTGGTATCGCCGCGACGGCATCGGCGACGCCGCGCGTCTGGCGCGCAAGGTCGCGCTCGCCGTCGCCCAGGCCGAGTACTACCTGGAACGGCCGGTCCGCAACGTGCTCGACATCGGCTGCGGCGAAGGCGCCTGGCGCGCCCCGCTGCTCAAGCTGCGGCCGAAACTGAGCTACCTGGGCTTCGACAGCAGCGACTACGCGGTGGCGCGCTATGGCCGCCATCGCAACCTGCATCCGGCGCGGTTCGGCGATTTCGCCTGGCTGCGGCCGTGCGCGCCGGTGGACCTGCTGGTGTGTTCGGACGTGCTGCATTACGTGCCCAGCCGCCAATTGCGCCAGGGCCTGCCGGGCCTGGCCGAGCTGTGCGGCGGGGTCGCCTTCCTGGAGACCTTCGCCGCCGAGGACGCGTTCGACGGCGACCACGCCGGCTTCCAGCCGCGTGCGGCGCGCTGGTATCGGCGCCAGTTTGGTGTACTGGGGCTGCGCCCGGTGGGCAGTCATTGCTGGCTGTCGCCAGCGCTGGCGCGGGATGTGGCGGCACTGGAGACGATCGGTCTGGCGCCCCATTAAGGTGCAACCACACCGGATAGGCTATGCTGCACGGCAGCATACGCGCAGGATGGAAACACCGGCATGCTCTACCAGTGGCACGAACTGACCCGCAACCTGCTCGCTCCCTGGGTCCACCAGGCCGCGGCCAACGCCAAGATCTTCTCCGACGCCAATAGTCTGTGGGCCACGCTGCCCGGCGCCGAGCGCCTGGCCGCCGGCAACGAACTGCTGCATCGGCTCGGCAAGGACTACGAGAAGCCGGCCTGGGCGCTGGACCACGTCGAGGTCGACGGCCATCCGTTGCCGATCGTTGAGCAGGAAGTGCTGCGCAAGCCGTTCTGCCGCCTGCTGCGCTTCAAGCGCTTCAGCGACGACGCCAAGGTGGTGGCCGCGCTCAAGCGGCAGCCGGCGGTGCTGGTGGTGGCGCCGCTGTCCGGCCACCACGCCACGCTGCTGCGCGATACCGTGCGCACCCTGCTGCGCGACCACAAGGTCTACGTCACCGATTGGATCGACGCGCGCATGGTGCCGCAGCGCGACGGCGACTTCGGCCTGGACGACTACGTCAACTACGTGCAGGAGTTCATCCGCCACATCGGCGCCGACACGCTGCACGTGATCAGCGTGTGCCAGCCGACCGTGCCGGTGCTGGCCGCGGTGTCGCTGATGGCCGGCCGCGGCGAGACCACGCCGCGCTCGCTGGTGATGATGGGCGGGCCGATCGACGCGCGCCGCAACCCGACCGAAGTCAACGACCTGGCCACGCGCAATCCGCTGTCCTGGTTCGAGCGCAACGTCATCCACACCGTGCCGCAGGCATATCCGGGCCATGGCCGCGCGGTGTACCCGGGCTTCCTGCAGCACACCGGGTTCCTGGCGATGAACCCCAGCCGGCACTTCATGTCGCACTGGGATTTCTACGCCAACCTGGTCAAGGGCGACCTGCAGGACGTCGAGGCGCATCGCCGCTTCTACGACGAATACAACGCGGTGCTGGACATGCCGGCGACCTACTACCTGCACACCATCCGGGTGGTGTTCCAGGAATTCCTGCTGCCGCGCGGGGAGTGGGTGATCGGCGGCGAGCGCGTGGACCCGGCGGCGATCCGCGACACCGCGCTGCTCAGCATCGAAGGCGAGCTGGACGACATCTCCGGGCTGGGCCAGACCGCCGCCGCGCACGACCTGTGCACCGGCATCGCCGCGCACCGCCGGCAGCACCTGGAAGTGGAAGGCGCCGGCCACTACGGCATCTTCAGCGGCCGCCGCTGGCGCGACATCGTCTATCCGCAGGTGCGCGGGTTCATCGCCGCCAACGCGTCCGCCGCCGCGCGCGCGCCGGGCGGCAACGTCACCCCGCTCAAGCGCCGCGGCAGCCGCAAGGCCGGTTGAGCGGGGTGCGGCGTGCCGCCGCCCCACGCGGCGGCCATTGGCAGACGCCGCTGCCTGGGCAAGAATCGGTCACCGTCCTGCTGGCTGCCCCCATGTCCCCGCGCCCCGCCCTGCTCGCCCTCGCACTGCTGTCCGCCACCGCGGCCGCCCCGGCCGCGCCATATCGCAGCCCGCAGCAGATCCTGGACGCGTCCAAGCCCAGCGACTGGCGCACGCTGGATCCGGCCAACACGCTGTACCTGGACCTGGACACTGGCCGCGTGGTCATCGAACTGGCGCCGGCGTTCGCGCCGGAGCATGTCGGCAACATCCGCACCCTGGCCCACGAGCACTTCTGGGACGGCCTGAGCATCTACCGCTCGCAGGACAACTTCGTGGTGCAGTTCGGCGATGCCGACGGCGAGGAGCCGGGCAAGGCCAGGCCGCTGGGCTCGGCCAAGCGCCACCTGCCCGCCGAATTCCAGCGCGCCGCCAAGGGCCTGGCGTTCCAGGCGCTGCCCGACAGCGACGGCTGGGCGCCGCAGGTGGGCTTCGTCGACGGCTTCCCGGCCGCGCGCGACCCCAAGGACGGCAAGGCGTGGCTGGCGCACTGCTATGGCACCCTCGGCGCCGGCCGCAACAACGCCGAGGACAGCAGCATCGGCGCCGAACTGTACGTGGTCACCGGGCAGTCGCCGCGGCAGCTGGACCGCAACATCACCGTGGTCGGGCGCGTGGTCAAGGGCATGGAACTGCTCAGCGTGATCCCGCGCGGGCCGGACCCGATGGGCTTCTACGCCAAGCCCGAACAGCGCACGCCGATCCGCGCGATCGCGCTCGCCAGCGACGTGCCCGAAGCCGAGCGCACCCCGCTGCAACTGCTGCGTACCGACACCCAGACGTTCCGCGACGTGGCCGAAGCGCGGCGCAACCGCCGGGACGATTTCTACAAGCGCCCGGCCGGGCACATCGACCTGTGCAACGTGCCGCTGCCGGTGCGCACGCCGCCGCAGTAGTTCGCCGTCGCGTTCGCCGGCAGGCGGCGTCGTGCACCGCGTCGGCGCTGCGCCAGGCGCCTAGGCAGGCGCCGCGCCGCGCCGCGGCGTTCGGGTTCGCGCGCGTGCAGGAAGCGGGTGAACAGTTCGCGCGGCTGCTCCACCGCGCATTCGCTCAGCAGCATGGCGATGTTGCCGCGGTGATAAGCGCCGTGCGCGAGCACGTGGAACAGCATTTCCTCGCAGGTCATGCTGCCGGCATCGCCGTCGGTGAAGCGGAACGCCAGCGACTGCTGCAGTGCGGTCGCGTCGAGCCGGGCGATGTACTCGGCATACCACCGGTCGGACTGGGCAACGGCCGCGTGCAATGCCTCCAGCGCCGGCGTCTCCGGCGTGTTGCTGGCGGCGAACGCATGCGCCCCGCCGTCCAGATGCGCGGCAAAGATCCGGTCCACCACGTAGGTGTGGTTCAACAGCCGCATCGCGCGCTGCCGTTGCGCCGGATACGCCGCCGCCTCGATCTGCGCCAGCGCCTGCAGCGGCTCGGCGTTGGCCCAGGCCTTGAAGGCGAACTGCGATGCGAGCAGGGAGGAAGTCGTTGCCGTGGTCCTTTAGGCCTTGTCGTCGATTCCCGAACCGGGCGCGTCATCGCTCGGACGTGGACTAGTGTCCCCCTCCTCGCGCACGCTCGCCACATGCACGCGCAAGCGCGGTACAGCGGGCAATGCCACGCCCTAGCGCGCGCGCTGGCTGAAGGCGACGCTGCCCAGGATCAGCGCACCGGCCACCAGCATGCTCCAGGTCAGCGGCTCGCCCAAGATCGACCAGGCCAGCAGCGCGCCGAACACCGGAACCAGGTAGGTCACCGTCGACGCGCGCGCCGGGCCGATGCGCTGGATGAGCCGGTAGTACATCAGGAACGCCAGGCCGGTGCAGACCACGCCCAGCGCGCCGGCGCAAGCCCAGGCGCGTGCCGGCACCGGCGCGGCCGGCCAGTGCGTCCACGCCAGCGGCGCCAGCAGCAGCGCGCTGCAGCCCAGGGTGGAGGCGGCCGACGCCGCCGGCGGCAGATCGCCCATGTGCCGCTCCACCAGGTTGTAGCCGATGCCATACAGCAGCGAGGCGGTGGCGCCGGCGAACGCGGCCGGCCCCACGCTCAGCCCGGCCGACGTGCCGGTGGCCAGCACCAGCACGCCGACGAAGCCGACCAACAGCGCGACCGCGCGCCGCGCACCGATCCGCTCGCCGAAGAACAGGAACGCGACCAACGCGGTGAACAGCACCGTCATCGCATTGCAGATCGCGCCGATCGCGGCCGGCGCATGTTGCGCGCCCCAGGCGAACAGCAAAAACGGCAGCGCCGAATTGAGCACGCCGATCGCCACCAGCGCCGGCCAGCGCCGCAGCGGGAAGCGCGCACGCGCCAGCCACAGGAACGGCAACAGCACCGCCGCGCCCAGCGCCAGACGCAGTTCCACCAGCGCATAGGCGCCGAATTGCGGCGCGGCTACGCGCATGAACAGGAACGAGCAGCCCCAGACGATACCGAGCAACAGCAGTTCCAGCGGGGTGCGCCAGTCGCGCACCAGCGGCGCCGGAGGGGCGTCGGCCGGATCGGCGGACGCGGGGTCGGCTGCATTCACCGTGCTGTCTCCTGTGTTCATCGTGGCGGGTTGCGGTGGTCGTGGCGGTTGCGTCGTCGTGCCGACGTCGGCGACGCGCGCCGCTTGCGCCGGCATGGCGCGGCGATTGCCGGATGCACCGGGCCGGCCTCGCCGGCGCCGGGCCGGCCGCCTATCCTGCGCATGGCTGCCAGGATCTCCCGCCACAGCAATGTCCACAAGCGTGTGATATCGTCGCGAGCCACAAATCTGCCGCGTGCCTGGCGATGCAACTGCGCCCTGCCCTGCTGCCCGCGCTCGGCGTGTTCGCCGTCGCGGCGCGCCACCAGAACTTCGCCCACGCGGCGGTGGAGCTGCACCTCACCGCCAGCGCGGTCAGCCACCATGTGCGCAAGCTGGAGGCGCTGCTCGGCGCCACGCTGTTCCAGCGCCATGCGCGCGGGGTCAAGCTCACCGCCGAGGGCCGGCAGCTGGCCGACGCGGCCAGCGCGGCATTGGCCGATATCGCGGCCGTGGCCGGCAACCTGCATCCGCAGGCCGATACCGCGCCGCTGCGCATCACCACGCTGCGGTCGCTGTCCTATTGCTGGCTGCTGCCGCGGCTGCCGCGCTTCTGCCAGGCGCATCCGCACGTGCGCCTGGATCTCCAGACCGACGCCGCGTTCTCGCGCTTCGAGGAAGGCGGGCCGGATCTGGGCATCCGCTACGGCCAGGGCGCGTGGCCCGGGCTGACCTCGCACCATCTGATGGACGACGCACTGTTCCCGGTGGCATCGCCGGCGCTGCCGCAACTGGCCGCGCTGCGCCATCCCGAGCAGATCGCGCAGTTGCCGTTGCTCAGCGACATGTCGCCGCAGGGCTGGCGCGACTGGTTTCGCGCCGCCGCGGTGCGCGGCGTGCGGCTGCCGCCGATGCACACGTTCAACGACAGCACCGACGCGATGCGCGCGGCGGTCTATGGCGTCGGCGCGGTGCTGGCGCGCAAGCACATCGCCCAGCCGTATCTGCAGCGCTACGAACTGGTGCGCCTGCCCGGCCCGGCACTGAAGGCGCGCTATTCCTACTACATCGTGCATCCCGGCCACCGCCTGCCCAGCCCGGCGGCCAGCCAGTTCATCGACTGGCTCAAGCGCGAAGCGCTGGACGAACGCACGCCGCTGCCGGCACTGCCTGCGGAACTGCTCGGGCTGCCGCCCCGCGCAGACTAGCGGCCAGGCCAGGGCGGCTCGCATAGAAGCGGCTTCAGTCGCGACCGGGCATGCCGCCGCCAGCGGCCGCGATCGGACGTCGCTGCTCCGCGCGCCAGCATCGGCCGGCCGGTGCATGGTGCTGGTGCCGCCCGAGCGCGCACAGCCCAGGATTCGTCACCTCGCCTTAGCCGCCGCCTGCCTAGCCTGGGGCTTTCCACCCAGAGGAAGGCCCATGCCCCTGCTCCGCATCCGCATCACCGGCGGCGAGGACGACGCCCGCGCCATCATCAATCTGCTCGGCAGCCTGGAAGGCATTGAGCACGTCGAGGAAATCGACGACCTGATGAGCCATATGGACGACGACGATTCCAGTTCCGCCGGACTGCCCGACGACCAGGGTCCGGGCACCCACGAAGTCGAGATCGAAGCCGGCAACGCGGCCACCGCGCAGAAGGTGCGCGAGGCGGTGGAGGCGCTGGCCTTCGACCTGGAAGTGATCGTGGAGTTCGAACAGGACGAAGGCTAGGACGCCTGCGTCCAGCGTCTGCGGGGCGCGCGAGCGGCGCCGCCGCACCGGCTCGGTTGCCTGGCTGGTCGCGGCGCGCCCGGGCGTCGCCCGCGACCGGCCACCAAGCCACACCTGCCGGCAGATCGCGACCCACGGCAGGTGCATGCGCTGGCGCCGCCACCTATGCTTGGCGATCCCTCCACAACAGGAACCCCGATGCGCACGCACCTGCTCGCCGCCGCCCTGCTCACGGCCCTCACTGGCTGCCAGAGGCCCGCCGACGCCCCGAGCGCCACGCCCGGGGCTGCCGCCGGCGCCGCCGATGCGGCCGCCGACAGCGCCTTCGCCGCGCTGTCCACGCGTGCCGTGGACACCTGGATGCGGTCGTCCCCGGTCGCCGCCACCCAGGCCGGCGACCACCGCTACGACCGCGAACTGGACGACCTCAGCGCCGCCGGCCGGCAGAACAGCCTGGACGCGAGCAAGCAGCTGCTGGCCGACCTGGACAAGCTCCAGGTGACCAAGCTCTCGCGTGAGAACCAGGTGGATGCGGCGCTGCTGCGCAACCAGCTGCAGTCGGACATCTGGAGCAGCGAAGTGTCGCAGAACTGGGCCTGGGATCCGCAGGTCTACAACGGCCTGGCCGGCGGCGCGATCTACGGGCTGATGGCGCGCGAATTCGCGCCGCTGCCGGAGCGGCTGACGTCCGCCACCGCGCGCATGGAGAAGATCCCGGCCCTGTTCGCGCAAGCACGCGCGAACCTGGACCCGGCGCGAGTGCCGCTGATCAACGCGCAGACCGTGGCCAAGCAGAACCAGGGCATCCTCAGCATCGTCGACACCTTCATCGTCCCGCACGTCAAGGAACTGCCGGACGCCGACGCGCAGCGCCTGCAGGCGGCGATCGATGGGCTGAAGCAAGCGGTGGCCGAACAGCAGGCCTGGCTGGACCAGACCCTGGTGCCCAACGCCAAGGGCGACTTCCGCATCGGCGCGGAGAAGTACGACCAGAAACTGACGTTCGCGCTGAATTCCTCGCTGTCGCGCGCCGAGATCAAGCAGCGCGCCGAGGCCGAACTCAAGCGCGTGCGCGAGCAGATGTACGGCATCGCCCGCAGCGTGCTGAAGGACGCGCCGCACGCGCCGGCGCTGGCCGATGCGCCGAGCCAGGCGCAGCAGCAGGCCGCGATCGAGGCGGCGCTGGAGCTGGCGTACGCGCAGCACCCGGCGCGCGACAAGGTGATCGACGAGGCCAAGGCCTCGCTGGCGTCCTCCACCGCATTCGTCCGCGCCAGGAACCTGCTGACCCTGCCCGATGCGCCGGTGGACATCATCCTGATGCCCGAATTCCAGCGCGGCGTATCGGTGGCCTACTGCGACTCGCCCGGCCCGCTGGACAAGCACCTGAAGACCTTCTACGCGGTGTCGCCGATTCCCGACGACTGGAGCGCGCAGCAGGCCGAATCGTTCCTGCGCGAGTACAACGGGCGCATGATCCACCTGCTGAGCATCCACGAAGGCGTGCCCGGCCACTACGTGGAAGGCTGGCATTCGGCCAAGTTCCCCTCGACGCTGCGCGGCGTGCTGCGCTCTGGCGTATTCGCCGAGGGCTGGGCGGTGTACACCGAGCGCATGATGCAGGAACAGGGCTACCTGGACCACGATCCGCTGTTCCACCTGGTGCAGCTGAAGTTCTACCTGCGCAGCGTCGCCAACGCGCTGCTCGACCAGGGCGTGCACGTGGACCACTGGAGCAAGCAGCAGGCGCTGCAGCTGATGGTGCACGACACCTTCCAGCAGCAGAGCGAGGCCGAAGGCAAGTGGGTGCGCGCGCAGCTGACCTCGGCGCAGCTGCCGACCTACTTCGTCGGCGTGCAGGAACACCTGGATCTGCGCAAGGCGGTGCAGGCCAAGCTCGGCGACAAGTTCGACCTGAAGACCTACCACGACCAGGTGCTGTCCTACGGCGCGCCGCCGGTGCGGTTCGTGCGCGAGCTGATGCTGGACGAGCCGATTCGGTAACCGGCCAGCCGGCGGCGGACCGCCGCCGCCGGCATGGAAGCGGACGCTGCCGAGCCCCTGGAAAACCCGAGCCTGCCACCCACAGCAGGCTGGCCCAGGGATCGCACCCGAAAGCGTGTTTTATCGTCGGAACATGGCGACTGCCGATCCGGAAGGCACGAGCTTCCCGAGCATCATCCTGAAACCAATGACGACCGTCTGCATAGGCGGGCGTGGGTGAAAACGGCCAGCGATCGAAACCGGCGGCGGACGCACAGAGCCGGCACGCTGGCCGGCAGAAAAGTCTTGCGCTACTTGGCTTTGCGCGCACGCATCACTTCAATGGCAGTGGAGACCGCATCGCGTCCACTGCGGACCGTTCTGCCGCCTGTCCTCTCGTGATAGAACCTGGCCATGCGACCGTCTTTCGCCAACCGCCACAGCGCACTTCTTCATATATGGTCACGGCGGCCACGCGCGCGGCGGCCCATGGATGCCGTCGCCCACCTCGACCATGGAGCACGATCATGCCCCTCATTGCCAAGCGCCGGACGTGGTTGCCCATCGCGGTGCTGGCCCTCACCCTGCCACTGCTGCCGACAGGATGGCACCGTATGCGCCGTGAGCCTGTGACAAGGGATCCTTGCAACATCCCATTGGATGCCCATGGCACCGTGCATATCGACACCCGCAAGCCCATCCCGTTCGATCGGCATGCGTTGGGGCCGGTTGTTACGACACCTACGGCTGCAAGGTGATTTATAATGGCAAGTATTTAGTTGTCGCATCCTGGACGATACCAAGAAAATTTCGTCGGCGTCGTGATGGTCACCACGCCATGTCGCGATCCACTTCTCTCACGATGGAGCGGCGCTCATGTTCTATTTCTCCAACAAGCGTCAGATGCAGTCGTTTCTTGCGGTGCTGGCAACCGCATTGCCGCTCGTACTTGCAGGATGTCCGCAAATGACCAACGCTCCCGCCGTCAAGTCGCCCACCAACGTGCCGTTGGACGCCAATCGCACCGTGCATATCGATACGCGCAAGCCGATTCCGTTCGATCGGCATGCCTTTGGTGCGTCGTGTTTCGATACCTATGGCTGCAAAGTGCTCTACAACGGCCGGTACGAGGCCCGTGACCCGGACGACGTGAAGCAGATGTCGTCCGCTTCGTTGGGCGATGTCTATCCCGACAACATGACCGCGCACACCATCGGTATCGGCAATTATCCCGATTTCCCACCGCCGGCCGAGGTCAGTTGGCACTCCAGCGACGGCCAGCCGCACCATGCCACGGTGGATATCGGCGCGATCTTCAAGGATCAGGTGGTCTTGCACAAGGTGCCGCAGGAGCAGTTGCCGCCGATTCTGACGGCGCCGATCTTCCCGGACATCATATTGGAAGTGAACGACCGTACGATCAATGTGTATATGCGAGCACATGTTTCCACGTCGGTTCTGCAGGAGCCTGGAAATAAATATAGTGATTTCCGCAATGACCTGATACTTGCCTATACCGAAACCTACTGATAGCAGGGTGACCAAGGAGAAGCCGATGGGAAGCGAACGCAACGATCCGCGGCGCTGGCCTGATGGCGTGGAGACGTATCCGGCCAGCCAGCAGGACTTGGCAATCTATGAGCAGAGCCGCCACGCGCTGGCGCAGTTCCAGGCGCCGCGGCTGGTCAGCGATAAGAATCCGCATTCCCGCCTGTTCGTGGCCTCCTTCGATGGCACGGGCAACGACAAGTACAAGGATCCCGAGCACATCACCAATATCGGGATCCTGGACGATCAGGTCAAAGCGGCGCAAAAATCCGGCATGCGCAACATCGGAGGCCATTACGTCCCAGGCGTTGGCACCCAGGACGATCCCTTCACCCAAGCGATCGATGGCGGCCTGGGCTACAGCTACGGTCCGCGCATGGAAGAAATGTACTTGCGGTTCGTACGTCAGGCCAAGGAATGGCAGAAACAGGATCCCCACGCCGAAATCAGCATCCTGTCCACCGGCTTCAGCCGCGGCGCGGTGACCACGGCGATGTTCACCCGGATGGTCGATGAGCGCGGCATCCAGGATCCGGAAGGCATGCAGATCGACTACGGCCCGGCCGGCGAGGTGCGCCAGCTCACCGCGACCCGGCCGCCGCTGGCGCCGCCGGGGCGCACCGCGCAGGCGGTGGCGCTGCTGGACCCGGTCGCCACCGGCGACATGAACCTGCGCGACGTGCGCCTGCCGCCGTCGGTGGTGTCGGGCCTGCAGATCAGCGCGCGCGACGAGCGCCGCGACGCGTTCCCGGTCAAGGACATCCTGGACCCCGGCCGCTCGCGCGACGGGCGCTTCCTCGATCTGGTCAATCCGGGGGCGCATTCGGACATCGGCGGCTCCTACCGGCTCGACGGGCTGGCGGTGCGCAACGGCAATCCGCTGGCGGCGCAAGTCAATCCGCGATGGCGACAAGGACCGTCATGCTTGACTTCCCCGCCTCGCCTCGGTCGAATGGCCATAACGGGCGCTTCCATGGATGGTCACCACACCATGTCGCGATCCACTTCTCTCACGATGGAGCGGCGCTCATGTTCTATTCCTTCAACAAGCGTCAGATGCAGTCGTTTCTTGCGCTGCTGGCAACCGCATTGCCGCTCGTACTTGCAGGATGTCCGCAAATGACCAACGCTCCCGCCGTCAAGTCGCCCACCAACGTGCCGTTGGACGCCAATCGCACCGTGCATATCGATACGCGCAAGCCGATTCCGTTCGATCGGCATGCCTTTGGTACTGCGTGCTACGACACTTATGGTTGCAAGATATTGTATAATGGTCGCTACGAGGCCCACGATTCGGATGATGTAAAGCGTATCTCATCAGCCTCGCTGGGGGATGGCTACCCAGACAACCTATCAGGTTCGACAATCGGCATCCGCAATTTCCCAGACTTCCCGCCCCCTGCCGAAGTCAGCTGGCGCTCCAAGGATGGCCAACCACACCACGCCACGGTGGATATCGGCGCGATCTTCAAGGACAAGATCGTGCTGCACAAGGTACCGCAGGAGCAGTTGCCGCCGATTCTGACGGCGCCGATCTTTCCGGACATCATCCTGGAAGTGAACGATCGCACCATCAATGTGTATATGCGGGCAATGGTGTTTACTACTGTTCCGCAGCGCGCTGGCAAACCGGACAGTAGATTTCGTTATGACCTGATGCTTGCTTACACCAAGAGCTACTGAAGGCACGGTGACCAAGGAGAAGACGATGGGAAGCGAGCAAAGCGATCCGAGGCGCTGGCCTGATGGCGTGGAGGCATATCCGGCCAGACAGCAAGACTTGGCAATCTATGAGCAGAGCCGCCACGCGCTGGCGCAGTTCCAGGCGCCGCGGCTGGTCAGCGGGAGCAATCCGCACTCCCGCCTGTTCGTAGCCTCCTTCGATGGCACGGGCAACGACAAGTACAAGGATCCCGAGCACATCACCAATATCGGCATCCTGGACGATCAGGTGCAAACGGCAAAAAATAACGATGTTAAAAATATAAGAGGATATTATGTCCCCGGCGTGGGCACCCAGGACAATGCCTTCACCCAAGCGATCGATGGCGGCCTGGGCTACAGCTACGGTCCGCGCATGGAAGAAATGTACTTGCGGTTCATTCTCCAAGCCAGGAGGTGGCATGACGAAAATCCCCACGCCGAAATCAGCATCCTCTCCACCGGCTTCAGCCGCGGCGCGGTGACCGCGGCGATGTTCACCCGGATGGTCGATGAGCGCGGCATCCAGGATCCGGAAGGGATGCAGATCGACTACGGCCCGGCCGGCGAGGTGCGCCAGCTCACCGCGACCCGGCCGCCGCTGGCGCCGCCGGGGCGCACCGCGCAGGCGGTGGCGCTGCTGGACCCGGTCGCCACCGGCGACATGAACCTGCGCGACGTGCGCCTGCCGCCGTCGGTGGTGTCGGGCCTGCAGATCAGCGCGCGCGACGAGCGCCGCGACGCGTTCCCGGTCAAGGACATCCTGGACCCCGGCCGCTCGCGCGACGGGCGCTTCCTCGATCTGGTCAATCCAGGGGCGCATTCGGACATCGGCGGCTCCTACCGGCTCGACGGGCTGGCGGTGCGCAATGGCAATCTGCTGTCCGCCTATGTCAACAGCCTCGGCGACACCCCGTTCGCGCAGGCGCGCACGGTGCCGGGGGCGCCGGAGATGAACGTGATCCACCGCTCCGAGCAGCACCAGGCGTTCTACACCACGGCGCTGGCCAGCGTGCTCGGCCAGCGCGTGCACGTGAAGGAGCTGGCCGGCACGGCATGGAGCCTGAACCGTACCGATGCCGAGCCACTGGATGCGGCATTGCGCGCACGGTACCCGTTGCGGGCGGTGCCGCTGCCCGCCGAACGCACCGATCCATCGCTGCCGGCGTTCTTCCAGCAACGTCCGTCGGCGCCGGCGCCGGCGCCGCAGATCGAGAGTTGGACGCCCCTGCTGTTGAATGCGCCCCATGCCTCGCTGCGGCGCGACGCCGCCGCGCCCGCCGCACAGGATCGGGCACCGGACCGCGAACAGGTCGCCGGAGCTGGGCAACCGGCACCGATGCGCTGGAATCCGCTGTTCCTGGCGGCCACCGATGCGGCGTTGCGCAACGATGGCGACGGCGTGCTGGCCGCCGGTCGCGCCTACGCCCAGAGCGAGGATGGCCAGGCCTGGTTGCGCAGCGGCCAGCAAGCGAACCAGGCGCTGGCGCTGCAGCAGGAACAGGAGCGGCAGTTGCAGCAGCAGCGCGCACTGGAAGCCCAGCAGCAGGCGCCGGTGCATGCCGCTCCGGTCATGCGCCTGGGATGAGGCAAGGAGACCGCGTGCCATGACATCGGACCAATTACAAGAACTGGCGATGCGCCTGAGCGCCTTGGCCGACACGCTTCAACAGCGCGCCGAGGCCGCGCTGCGCGAGCAGCAGCGCAGTGCGCAGGCGTTGCACGGGGCCGCGCAGAGCTTCGCCGCGCAATCGCAGCAGTTGTCGCAGGATGTGGTGCGCACCGTGGGCAACGAGACGCGCGGCGTGGTGGAACGCGCCACGGGCGACGGCCTGCGCCAGGGCGAGGAACGCTTGAAGCAGGCCGCCGCGCAGGTGCGCCAGGCCGAGCTGCGCCTGTCCGAGGAAGTGGCGCAGTTGCTGGCAAGCCGGCAGTCGCTGCTGTGGAAGAGCGGCTTGGCATTGCTGCTGGGGTCGCTGTTGGCGGTCGCCGGCAGCGGCTATTTCGTCTGGCGCAGCCAGCAGGCCCTGCGCGATGCCCAGTTCCCCGAGGCGGTGTTGGCCGCGACCCGCTCCGGTGCATTGACCCAGTGCGGCGACCGATTGTGCGCACGGATCGGCAGAAAGCCGCAGCACTTCGGTGCGCAGGGCGAGTACGCACTCGTACGATAGGTGTCATCGCGCGTGTCCGACATCATGTCCGCACCCCGACGAAGCCGCCGGTCTGCCGCGCCCACAGCCGCGCGTACAGGCCGCCGCGCGCGACCAGTTCGGCGTGGGTGCCGGTTTCGACGATGGCACCCTGGTCCATCACCACCAGCCTGTCCATGCGCGCGATGGTCGAGAGCCGGTGCGCGATCGCGATCACCGTCTTGCCCGCCATCAGTTCGTCCAGGCTGTCCTGGATCGCCGCCTCCACTTCCGAATCCAGCGCCGAGGTGGCTTCGTCCAGCACCAGGATCGGCGCGTCCTTCAGCAGCACCCGGGCGATGGCGATGCGCTGGGGCTGGCCGCAGGACAGCTTGACCCCGCGCTCGCCCACATGCGCCGCGTAGCCGCTGCGGCCTTCGCCGTCGCGCAGCGCGTCGATGAAGCCGTCGGCGCGCGCCTTGCGCACCGCCGCCTGCAGCTGCGCCTGCGTGGCGTCGGGACGGCCGTACAGCAGGTTGTCGCGGATCGAGCGATGCAGCAGCGAAGTGTCCTGGGTGACCAGGCCGATCTGCCCGCGCAGGCTTTCCTGGGTCACCGCGGCGATGTCCTGGCCATCGATCAGGATGCGCCCGCGCTCCAGGTCGTACAGCCGCAGCAGCACGTTGACCAGGGTCGACTTGCCGGCGCCCGACGGCCCGACCAGGCCGATCTTTTCGCCCGGCCGTACTTGCAGGTCGAGCCCGGCGATGACCCCGCCGCGCTTGCCGTAGTGGAAGTGGATGTGCTCGAAGCGCACTTCGCCGCGCGTCACCTGCAACACCTGCGCATCGGCGCGGTCCTGCACCTGGATCGGCTGGGCCACGCTCTCCATGCCGTCCTGCACCGTGCCGATGTCCTCGAAGATGCCGTTGACCACCCACATGATCCAGCCGGACATGTTGTGGATGCGGATCACCAGCCCGGTGGCCAGGGTGATCGCGCCGACGCTGATCCGGCCCTGGCTCCACAGCCACATCGCCAATGCGCAGGTGCCGACGATCAGGAAGCCGTTCAACGCCGCGATCGAGAAATCCATGGCGGTGGTCATGCGGGTCTGCCCGCGGTGCTTGACCGCCAGTTCCTGGATCGACTCGCGCACGTAGGCTTCCTCGCGCCTGGCATGCGCGAACAGCTTCAGCGTGGCGATGTTGGTGTAGCCGTCGACGATGCGGCCCATCGCCTTGGAGCGCGCCTCCGAGGCGATCCACGCGCGCTGCTGCATGCGCGGCACGAAGTACGCCATCAGCGCCGTGTAGGCGACCAGCCAGACCAGCAGCGGCACCATCAGACGCGCATCGGCCTGCGCGAACAGGTACAGCGCGGTGCCGGTGTAGACCAGGATGTACCACAGCGCATCGACCATCTGCACCGCCGATTCGCGCAGCGAGGTGCCGGTCTGCATGACCCGGTTGGCGATGCGCCCGGCGAAGTCGTTCTGGAAGAAGCCCAGGCTCTGCCGCACCACGTAGTTGTGCATCAGCCAGCGCGTGCGGTTGCTGAGCCCGGGCATGATCGCCTGGTTGACCAGCAGGTTGTGCAGCCCGGTCAGCAACGGCCGCGCGACGAGGGTGATCGCGGCCATCCACAGCAGTTCGTCGCGGTGGCGCGCGAAGAAGTCCGGCCCCGGCGCTTCGGCGACCAGGTCGACGATGCGCCCCAGGAAATCGAACATCGCCACTTCGACCAGCGCCAGCAGCAGCCCGGCCACCAGCGTGGCGGCGAACACCGGCCATACCGGGCGCAGGTAGAACGCGTAGAAGCGCCACACCCCGCGCGGCGGGGTGCGCGGATCGATCTCGGGAAACACGGGAATCAGCGACTCGAACCAGCGGAACATCGCAACGCATCCATCCTGCAGGACGCGCAGCGTAGCCGATACCGCTGTCCTGGGCATGTGCGCTCGCGCCGGCGGCGACGGCGTGCGCGTCCGCGCGGCGGTCAGGCCACCTGTCCGAAACCGCTGCGGTAGACCGAAGGCGCCACGCCCACGTGGCGCCGGAACGCGGCGCGGAACGCGTCGAGGCTGTCGAAGCCGCAGGCCTCGCCGACCCGGCCCAACGCCAGCCGCCCGTCCTCCAGCAAGGCCTTCGCCGCGCGCACCCGCTCCTGCTGCAGCCACTGCGCCGGGGTGGCGCCGAGCGCGGCCTTGAAGCGGCGATAGAAATTGCGTTCGCTCATCGCCGCGGCCCACGCCAGGTCCGCGGCGCCGATGCCGGCGTGCAGGTGCTGCCGCGCCCAGTCGAACACGCCGTCGAACGGATGGGCACGCGGCGTGGCGACCGGACTGGCCACGAACTGGCGCTGCCCGCCCTCGCGGTGCGGCAGCATCACCAGCCGCTGCGCCACCCGGTTGGCCACGGCGGTGCCGAAGTCGCTGCGGATCAGGTGCAGGCCGGCGTCGATGCCGGCGGCGCTGCCGGCCGAGGTGACGATGCGGCCGTCTTCCACGTACAGCGCATCGCCGACCAGGGTGCTGGCCGGGAAGCAGTCGCGGAACTGCTGCGCGTAGCGCCAGTGGGTGGTCGCCCTGCGCCCGTCGAGCAGGCCGCAATGGCCGAGCAGGAACGCGCCCGAGCAGATCGACAGCAGCCGCGCGCCGCGGGCATGGGCGTCGCATAGCGCGGTTTTCAGTGCGGCGCCGGGCAGCACCGCCGGCCCGCTCCAGCCCGGCACCACGATCGTGTGCGCGGTGCGCAACAGCGCCAGCCCGCCGTCGGCGGCCACCCGCAGGCCGCCGATGCCGCTGCGCACCTTGCGCGCGGTCATCGCCACGCCGAAGCGGTACCAGGGCATGTCCAGTTCCGGCCGCGGCAGGCCGAACAGCTCGGCGGCGATGCCGAACTCGAACAGGCACAGGTTCGGATAGGCCAACGCGACCACACGGGGCGGCGTCTTCGTCATGGCAGGAAACGACCGCTGTTCGTCCATCCTGCCAGTGTAGCCGCGGCGGCGCCGGCGTCACACTGGCCGCTCCCACGCCAAGGACACGCCCCATGCGCAATCCCGTGCTGCAGACAGCCGCCGCCTCCAGCGCCGACGCGCTGCGCCATTTCGCCGCCAAGCGCTCGCTGGAAACCGATTGCTGGGACGTGCACGCGGCGGTGTCCGGCGGCGGCGAGGCCGGCTTCGTCCTGCTCGATGTCCGTTCCCCGGCGCTGTACGCGCAAGGCCACCTGCCCGGCGCGATCAACCTGCCGCACGCCAAGATCGTGCCCGGCAAGCTGTCCGCCTATCCGGCCGACACCCTGTTCGTGGTGTATTGCGCCGGCCCGCATTGCAACGGCGCCGACAAGGCGGCGCTGCGCCTGGCCACGCTGCAACGCCCGGTGAAACTGATGCTCGGCGGCATCACCGGCTGGCTGGACGAAGGCTTCGCGCTGGTGCGCGGCGCTGCCGGCGCGGAGCCTGCCTGACCCGGCGTGCGGGCGCGGATGGCACTGCCCTGCCGGCCTGCACGCGGCCCACGCCGGTTGCGCGGCGACGACGGACGCCCACCCGCCGACGCCGCAATGGGTTCACGCCGCGCGCGACGCTCCGGGTGCGCGGCAACGGCCTTCACCGCAGCGAGAAGACGGCACGGTTGCCGCGAACGAGCGTCTCCTGCCAACGCGGCATCCGGCGCTTGCGCGTTGCCCGGCGCCCGCGCCAGCCTCAATCGCAGCGCAGCGCATCGGGCGCGTCCGCCGCGCCGGCCACGACCTGGATGCGGGTGAACGCCGCCGCGAACGGCGCATCGGCATCGATCGCGAACGGCATGTCGATGCCGCCGAGGTCGGCGCCGCGCTTGGCGAAGCAGGCCAGGGGCACGCTGATGGTGCGCTTGCCGGATCCCGCCGCGGGCAGCGCTGCGGCGATGTCGATCCCGTCGCCGCAGCCGCGCACGCAGCCCAGGCGCAGCGTCACCGCTGCGGTCGGCGCCTGCTGCACCTGCACGTCGAACTGCAGCGCGGCGTGCGCCTGCGCCATCGCGGTGAGGTTCTGGCTGGCGGCGCCGCTGGCCAGCAGCCGCGCCGGCGCCAGCCAGGTCACCTGCTTGGCGTCCTGCTGCGTATTGACCTGTACCGTGCGCACGCGCAGCGCCGGATCCGCTTGCGGCCACTCCACCACCGCGTTGAGGTCGGCGCCGAGCGCGCGCTCCTGGCCGCGCGCGGCCAGCTTCAGCGTGTACGGCGCGGCGTCGCGCAGGTTGAATACTGGCAGCGTGGTGGCCGCGCCGCAGTCGGCCGGCAGTTGCACCGGCAGCGTCCCGACCCGGCCGCCTTGGGCATAGCGCAAGCCGTAGCCGAGCGCGAACAGCGGCGGCCGCGCTGGATCGGCCGGCGCCACCGGCGGCGGACAGGCCTGGCCCGGCCACGGGAAGCCCAGCCGGCCGCGGAAATCGTACGCCCCGCCGTACAGCACGTCGGCCACCCCGCCGCCCTCGCTGCCCGGCAGCCAGGCGGCGACGAAGGCCTGCGAGAGGTTGAGCAGGTCGTTGACGTACAGCGGCCGCCCGGACAGCAGCACGGTGATCACCGGCTTGCCGGTCGCCGCGACGTCCTGCAGCGTCTTCAGGTCCTCGGGATGGCGCTGGCTGTGCGCCATCGTGTTGGAGGCGACGATGTCGCCGCTGCCCTCGGCATACGGCGTTTCGCCGATCACCGCGACGATGGCGTCGTAGCTGTCCGGCGCGACCGCGGCGACCGACGCGGCATAGCGCACCTGCGCGGCGCCGCCCGCATCGCGCAAGCCGGCCAGGACGCTCTGCGCATTGGGGAAATCGGCGTTGCGGTTGTCGGTGCCCTGCCAGGTCAGCGACCAGCCGCCGACCTGGTCGGAAAGAGTGTCGGCGCTCTTGCCGACCACCAGCAGGCGCTGGCCGCGGCGCAGCGGCAGCGCGCCGCGCTCGTTCTTCAGCAGCACCAGCGATTCGCGCACCGCGCGCCGCGCCAGGTCGCGGTGCAGCAGCGCGTCCTCGCGTCCGGCGTAGCGGCTGGCGGAGGGCGCGTGCGCGAACAGGCCGGCGCGCAGCTTGACCCGCAGGATGCGCCGCACCGCATCGTCGATGCGCGTCTGCGGGATCTGTCCGGCCTGCACCTGGGCGACGGTGTTGTCGATGAACGCCTTCCACTCGTCGGGCACCATCACCATGTCCACGCCGGCGTTGATCGCCTGCGCGCAGCTGGCGTTGCTGCAGCCCGGTACCTGGCCGATGCCGTTCCAGTCGGAGACCACGAAGCCGTCGAAGCCCATCTTGCGCTTCAGCGCCTCGCTCAGCAGCGGCGCGGCGCCGTGCATCTTGCCGTAGTCGACGCCGGCGGCGGCATCGTGCCAGCTGCTGTAGGAGGCCATCACCGTCTGCACGCCGGCCTCGATCGCGCCGTAGTAGCCCTGCGCGTGCACGTTGAGCATCCGCGCCTTGTCGATCTGCGCCACGCCCTGGTCGCGGCCGTGCGCGGTGGCGCCATCGCCGAGGTAGTGCTTGGCGGTGGCCAGCACGCTGGCATCGTCGCCGAGCCGGCCCTGCATGCCGCGCACGTAGGCGGCGGCATAGCTGCGCACCAGCGCCGGGTCGGACGAGAAGCTCTCGTAGGTGCGGCCCCAGCGCGGATCCTCCGCCACCGCCAGCGTGGGCGCGAACGCCCAGGCGATGCCGGTGGCGCGGCTGGCCTCGGCGGTGGCGCGCGCGACCTGTTCGACCAGCGCCGGGTCGCGCGCCGCGCCCAGGCCGATGTTGTGCGGGAACAGCGTGGCGCCGTACACGTTGCTGTGCCCGTGCACCGCGTCGGTGCCCCACACGATCGGGATCGGCACCTGCGCGTCGCTGCGCATCGAAGCCTGGTAGTAGGCATCGGCCAGCCGCAGCCAGTCGTCCACGCGCGCGTGCTTGTCCTTGCCCGGCCACGAACCGCCGCCGTTGAGCACCGAACCGATGTAGTACTGGCGCACCTGTTCGGGCGTGATCGACTTGATCTCCGCCTGGGTCATCTGCCCGACCTTCTGCGCCAGGGTCATGCCGTCCAGGATCTGCGCGATCCTGGCTTCCTCGGCCGGGTCGGGCGCCACCGCGCTGCGCAGCGCCGGCCAGTCGCGCAACGGCGCCGGCGCGGAGGGCGGCGCGGCGTCGGCCACGGCGACGAGGGCGGCGGCGGCGAGCACGGCGCGGGCCAGGGCATGCGGTGTGGACATCCTGTTTCCTCCATCGAAGTGCGGGCGCGGCGCCGGTCGTGGCGGGCGGGGCGGTGCCCGCGTCAGAGCTTGTAGCGGAAGCCGAGCAGGTACTGGCGGCCGTACTCGGTGTATTCCTCGGGCAGGAACACCGTGGACGCGACGCCGGCGGCACTGACCTCGGTGCGGAACGCCTCGTTGGTCAGGTTGTTGACCTGGAACATCAGCGACAGGCCCTTCAGCCGGCTGCTGTCGGGGAAGTCGTAGCTCAGCTGCAGGTCGGTGACGCGCTCGCTGAGCGTGTTGCGGTAGCTGCGCTGCCCGAACAGCGAGCCGTACTCGCCGCGGTAGGCGTCGCGGTAGCGCTGGCTGATGCGCGCGCCGATGCCGTGCTTCTCGTAGAACACGGTGGCGTTGGCGACGATCTTGGACAGGCCGGCGATGGTGTCGGTGCCGGGCGAATTGTCGCTGGGATCGGGATCGATCGACGATTCGGTGTAGGAGCCGTTGAGCTGCACGCCGAAGCCGTCCAGGCGTTCGCTGAACACGTCGCCGGTGACGGTGGCGGCGAACTCGACGCCGCGCATGTAGCCGCCGCTGCCGTTGGCCCAGGTGCTGAAGGTGCCGATGTTCGACACCGGGGTCTGCCCGTCGGGGTTGTAGCCGGTGAAGTCCCAGCGCAGGTTCTGCCGGTAGATGTAGGTCTGCAGGTCCTTGTAGAACAGCGCCAGGCTGACGTAGCTGGCCGAGCCGAAGTACTTCTCCAGCGACAGGTCGAGCGCATCGGCGCGGTACGGCTGCAGGGTCGGGTTGCCGCCGCTGCCGCTCCACAGCCCGGTGGTGGTGTCCACCGCGGCGCTGGCGTCGGCGCTGAGGTAGTTGATCGGTGGCCGCATCAGCTGCTTGGCCGCGCCCAGCCGCGCCATCCAGCCGTCGCCCAAGTCGAACACCAGGTTCAGGCTCGGCAGCGCGTCGTGGTAGCGCGCGCCCAGCGTCTGCGCGCCGACCACCGCGCCGCCGCCGGCGTTGAAGCCGGTGGAGGACTGCTCGGTGGCGATGTACTGCAGGCCGGCGTTGCCGCGCACGCGCACGCGCTCGCCCAGGTCCATGTCGATGTTGGCGCGCAGGTAATAGGTGTCGACGTCCTCGTCGACCACGTAGTCCTTGCGCAGGTCGTCGTTGCTCTCGGACAGGGTGACCCCGTAGTAGCGCGACAGCAGCGCGCGCGGGTCGAAACTGAGGATGTCGCCGATGCCGGCGAAGCCCAGCGAGGTCGGCGCATACAGCAGCGACGGATCGACCAGGGTCGGCGTGCGCCCCGGCAGGTCGGCGAAGTACACGTCGGCGCGCTTGTCCTTGCTGCGGCGGTTGACGTTCACGCCCAGGTCGAAGCTGCGCACCAGCGCGGTGTCCACGTCGTAGGAGAACGCGAGCCGGCCGGCCTTGATCTCGTCCTTCTGCCAGGAATTCTCCAGCCGTCCGTCGTGTCCCCACTTCTGCGGGTCCCACAGGTAGACCGCGCCGGGATCGGCCAGGTCGGCGAGCGAATAGCGCGCGAAGTCGCTGCTCAGCGGCAGGTCGAAGCCGATGCCCTGCGGATCGGCCAGCCCGGCGTAGGTCTCCAGCTGCGACTGCCGGCGCTCGGCGCGCGAGTAGTTCAGGTCCAGGCTCAGCGACCACGGCTCCCAGCGCAGCGTATTGGTCCAGCCGAGCGAGAGCAGCCTGTCCTCGCGGTCGTTGCGGTCGTTGCGCAGCACCGGCTGCACCCCGCTCAGGGTGCCCTGGGTGACGATCGGCACGCCCTGCCGGTCGCGGGTGACGATGTCGCGGTAGCTCACCTGCTCGCCGAGCGCATTGCTGAAGTCCGGCGCGTTGGACCACATCGCGCCGTGCATCGTCTCCTTCTGCTCGAACTTCGACCAGTAGCCGTCGAGCACGCTGTGGAAATGCTCGTTGGGCTTGTATTCCAGCGTGCCGATCACGCCATCGCGGGTGAGTTCGCGCGACTTGATCCATGCCTCCGATCCCTGCAGCGCGACCGCGCCCGGCGGCTTGCCGGGCTGGGTGGCGCCCCAGCTGTCCGGATTGCCCCACCACCACGCCTTGTAGTGTTTTTCCTGGAACGGCGAATTCAGCCGCGCCACGCCCAGCGCGACGCCGATGGTGTCGCCGGCGAACTGGTCGACGTAGGACGCCGCGGCGCGGTAGCCGCGGTCGTGGCCGTCGTCGCCGAGCTTGCCGAAGGAATTCTTCTCGCCGTTGCCGCTGACCACGATGCGGCGTTCGTCCAGGTCCAGCGGGCGGATCGTCTTCAGGTCCACGGTGCCGGACAGGCCCTGCCCGATCACCGCGGCATCGGCGGTCTTGTAGACGGTGACGGCATTGATCAGTTCGGCCGGGAACTGGTCGAACTCCACGCCGCGGCTGTCGCCGGTGCTGACCTGCTCGCGGCCGTTGAGCGTGGTGCCGACGAACTGTTCGGACATGCCGCGGATGTTGATCACCTGCGAGCGCCCGTCCACGCGCTGGGTGGCGACGCCGGGCAGCCGCGAGATCGAGTCGGCGATGCTCACGTCGGGCAGCTTGCCGATGTCCTCGGCCGAGATCGCCTCCACGATCAGCGACGATTCACTCTTGGTTTCCACCGCGGTCTCGATCGCGTGGCGGATGCCGGTGACGCGCACCGCATCCAGCGTGTTGACCGTGTCCTGCGGCGCCGGCGCGTCGGAACCGGCGCTTTGCGCGTGCGCCTGCTGCAGCGCGGCGACGCAACAGGCGACCGCCAGCAAGCGCCGCGACGGTACGCCGCGCCGCACACGGCCCATGAAGAATTTCCGCATGCCCATCATGTGATGCCCTCTCCCGGCATTTTTGACAGCGCTGTCATACTCGTCGTATCCAGTGCGGTCAATGCCCGCAGGAGCGAGACATGCCGCAGCCACGCAAGTCGATGAACTTTCTCGCCGCCACGGCGCCGCGCCATGCCGAATCGCTGCGGCGCAGCACGCGGTTTGCGCAGCATCCGGCCGCCACGCGCGCGGTGCGGCAACGGGTGGCGGCCGCCGTGTGCGGCGCGTTGCTGGCGTGGACCGGCGCCGCCCCCGGCGCGCGGCCAGCGCCACCGCCGGGCGATGTGCAGGTCTGGATCACCACCCAGGACCATCGCCTGGCGCTCGCGCCGGCGACGGCCGCGGCCTGGGAAACCGGGACCGCCGCCGACATCCGCATCGACCCCGCGGCGCGGCGCCAGCGCATGCTCGGGTTCGGCGCGTCCATCACCGACTCCTCCGCCTGGGTGCTGCAGCAGTTGCCGGCTGCGCGGCGCGCGGCGCTGATGCGCGAACTGTTCGGCCGCGCGGACGGCGGCCTGGGCCTGAGCTTCGCGCGGCTGACCATCGGCGCGTCGGATTTCTCGCGCCGCCACTACAGCCTCGACGACACGCCGGACAACGCGCCCGATCCGGCGCTGGCGCATTTCAGCATCGCCGCCAACCGCGACGACGTGCTGCCGGTCGCGCGACAGGCGCTGGCGATCAATCCCGAGCTGAAGATCATGGCCTCGCCATGGAGCGCGCCGGCCTGGATGAAGACCAGCGGCAGCCTGATCGGCGGCACGCTCAAGCCCGAGCACTACGACGCCTTCGCCCGCTATCTGCTGCGCTACGTCGATGCCTATGCGCAGGCCGGCGTGCCGATCTTCGCGCTGACCCTGCAGAACGAGCCGGGCTTCACCCCGGCGGACTATCCGGGCATGCGCCTGCAGGCCGCGCAGCGCGCGCAACTGATCGGCCGCCACCTCGGCCCGCTGCTCGACGCGCGCGGCGGCGCGCCGCTGCTCTTCGCCTGGGACCACAACTGGGACCAGCCGCAGGAGCCGCTGGCGGTGCTCGCCGACGCGCAGGCGCGGCGCCACGTCGCCGGCGTCGCCTGGCACTGCTACGCCGGCGATCCGGCCGCGCAGGGTCCGGTGCAGGCGGCCTATCCGGACAAGGACGCGTACATGACCGAGTGCTCCGGCGGCGACTGGGAACCGCTGCGCAGCGGCGGCCTGACCCTGCAGACGCGGCGCCTGATCGTGCAGTCGGTCCGCCACGGCGCGCGCGGCGTGCTGTTCTGGAATCTGGCGCTGGACCTGCAGGGCGGCCCGCACAGCGGCGGCTGCGCCACCTGCCGTGGCGTGGTCGATGTCGATCCGCACGGCGAGCGCGTGCTGCGCAGCGACGAGTACTATGCGCTCGCCCATGCCAGCCGCTTCGTGCGCCCGCAGGCCTGGCGCATCGATTCCAGCGAGGGTGGCGAAGGCGTGGACAACGTGGCGTTCGAGAACCCGGACGGCAGCCGGGTGCTGGTGGTGGTCAACAGCGCCGAGCGCGAGCGCTCGGTGGCGGTCGCCGAGGGCGCGCGCCGCTTCCGCTACACCGTGCCGGCGCGCAGCGTCGCCAGCTTCGTGTGGCCGGCGCCGGCGCGGTGAGCAGGCGCGCCGCACAGGAGCTGCGCATCGAGGACGTGGCGGCACGCGCCGGCGTGTCGATGAAGACGGTCTCGCGGGTCATCAACGGCGAGCCCAACGTGCGCGAGCAGACCCGGTACAAGGTGGAACGGACCATGCAGCGACTGGGCTACCAGCCCAATCCCTCGGCCCGCAGCCTGGCCGGCCAGCGTTCCTAT
This sequence comes from Xanthomonas theicola, assembly GCF_014236795.1. Lineage (NCBI taxonomy): Bacteria > Pseudomonadati > Pseudomonadota > Gammaproteobacteria > Lysobacterales > Lysobacteraceae > Xanthomonas > Xanthomonas theicola. The sequence goes on from NZ_CP049017.1 coordinate 2,894,840, forward strand.
GCGGTGGCGCTGGCCTACGACAATCCCTCGTACTACCAGATGGAGATCCAGAACGGCGTGCTCGAGGCCTGCCGCGCGCAGCGCTATACGCTGATGCTGGCGCCGGTGGACCGCACCCGACCCGACCATGCCGATGCGCTGGTCGCGCTGGCGCGGCACCAGCGCATCGACGGCTTGCTGCTGATCCCGCCGCTGACCGACGACGCGCCGCTGCTGCGCCGGCTCCACGCCGAAGGCATCGCGCTGGCGTGCGTGTCGCCGCGGCGCCAGCGCGAGTGGCCGGGCGTGCGCCTGGAGGAGCGCCGCGCCGCGCGCGAACTGGTCGGCGAGATGCTGCGCCTGGGCCATCGCCGCATCGCCCACATCCGCGGCCTGCCCGGCCACGGCGCGACCCAGTGGCGCCTGGCCGGATACCGCGATGCGCTGGCCGCCGCCGGCATCGCCTACGACCCGCGCCTGGTGGTGCCGGGACGCTTCGATTTCGCGTCCGGCGTCGAGGCCGCCGAGCAGTTGCTCGGACAGCGCCAGCGGCCGAGCGCGGTGTTCGCCGCCAACGACGAGATGGCCGCCGGCGTGCTGCGCAGCGCCAGCCTGCGCGGACTCGCCGTACCGCGCGACCTGTCGGTGTGCGGCTTCGACGACACCCTGGTCGCGCAACAGGTCTCGCCGGCGCTGGCGACGGTGCAGCAACCGCTGCAGCAGATGGGCCGGCGCGCGCTGGAACTGCTGCTGGCGCGGCAGCGCGCGCCGCAACCGCCGGTGTGCGAGACCCTGCCGCACCGGCTGCTGCTGCGCGACTCGCTGGGTCCGCCCGCGCCGCGGCGCTGAGTGTTTGGTGCGGGACTGGGGACTGGGGACTCGGACGGCAGGATGCATTCCAGCGCGAATCGCAGTCAGGCGATTCGACGAAACGGGGCTGCCCCTTGCTGGCAGAACCGAGTCCCCAGTCCCGAGTCCCGCCCAATCACTGCACCGGCGTCAGCAACAGATCCTGGAAGTCGAAGCTGAAATCGGTCAGCGGCGAGATCGCTTCCATGCGCACCTCGCGCACCTTGCCGTCGGGGGTCAGCGCGAAATTGACGAAGGCGTCGGCATTGAGCGAGCGGTCGCGCCAGCGCACGATGAAGGTGTCGTGCTGCCAATGTTCCAGCGTGCCGACCAGCTGCGCGGTCTTGCTGAAGCGCAATTCCAGCTGCTTGCCGCGCTGCACGATCGCCACCTCGCCGTACCACGGATCGCGATAGGTGCCGGCGTAGCCGGCCAGCGGCAGCGACGGCTTGGAGCTCGCATCGCGCGCGGCCTGGTGCTTGCTCCAGTCCTCGTCGGCCTTCGCATCGGCCTTGGCCACCGCGGCCGCATAGGCGGCGGTCCAGTCGGTCGCCGGCGCGCCCAGGTAGGCGTCGAGCACCTGCAGGGTCAGCGCGTTGAACGCCGCGCCCACTTCCTGGTTGGTCAGCACGATCACGCCCAGTTTCTGTTCCGGCAGCAGGGTCAGCCGCGACACCATGCCCGGCCAGCCGCCGGTGTGCCAGACCAGCTTGTGGCCGCGGTAGTCGCTCAGGCTCCAGCCCTCGCCGTAGCCGGCGAAGTTCGGCTTGGCCGGCAGCAGTTGCGGCACGCTCGGCTCGGCGATGGCGATCGGGGTGATCACCTGCCACATCTCCTGCTGCCGCTGCGCGCTGAACAGGCGCCGCTCCTGGCCATCGGCCGACGGCAGGCGACCGCCGTCGAGCTGCACCTGCATCCACTTGGCCATGTCGTGCACGCTGGCGTAGATGCCGCCGGCGCCGGAATTGTTCGACCAGGTCAGCGGCGGCACCGGGCGCAGGTCGCGGAAATCGAACTTGGCATGGCCGACCGCCGCATGGTCGCCGGGCTGCAGGTAGTCGCTGTTGATGCGCGCGCCGCTCATCCCCACCGGCACGAAGATGCGCTGGCGCACGAACTCGGCGTAGGACTGCCCGGAGACCTGCTCGATCAGCTTCTGCGCCACCGCGTAGAGGATGTTGTCGTAGGCATAGCGGTCGCGGAAGCCGCCCTTCAGCGGCACCTGCGCCAGGCGCCGCACCACCTCCTCGTTGCTGTAGCTGGTCGCAGGCCAGAACAGCAGGTCGCCGGCGCCCAGGCTCAGCCCGCTGCGGTGGCTGAGCAGGTCGCGCACGCGCATTTCGCGGGTCACGTAGGGATCGGCCATCTGGAACCAGGGCAGGTGCTCGATGACCCGGTCGTCGAGCGCGAGCTTGCCCTCGTCGGCCAGGATCGACAGCGAGGCGGCGGTGAACGCCTTGGTGTTGGAGGCGATCGCGAACAGGGTCTGCGCGTCCACCGGTTCCGGCTTGCCGAGTTCGCGCACGCCGTAGCCGCGCTCCAGCACCACCTGCCCGTCCTTGACGATGGCGATGGCGATGCCGGGCACGTCGAACTGCTTGCGCACCCGCTCGACCCGCGCGTCCAGGTCCTGCAGCGCAGGCGGCAGTGCGGGCTGCACGGGGGCGGGCGCTTGCGCCTGCGCGGTGGCGGTCATCGCCAACAACAGGCCGCAGCCCATCGACATGCTCTTCAAATCGGCAAACTCCTGCAAAAACATCGGGGCAAGACGCGCCGCGGGCGGCACCGCGGCCAAGGCCTCGCTGCCCGCCGCAGCGCAGGAGCGAAGTGTAGGGCAACCGCTGCAGGCCGCGGCAGTGCCGGGTTGCGCCGCGGCGATGCCCGCCGCGGGCGCGCCTGCACCCGCGCGCGGCCGCCGCGCACATGCCGGTCACGCTGCGCTGCGGCAAATCCGCCGCCTGCCCGCTGCCCTCGCTGCCCTCGCTGACGCCATGAACCACCTCTTCGACGCCACCCCGGCCGCGGCGGACGGCATCGGCGGCTGGACCTACGCGCCGCGGCGCGGCGGCGCATTCTACCCGCAGGGGCTGGTGCAGCGCCGCGAGCTGGAATACGCCAGCCGCCATGTCGCCATGTCGCCAGCATCGAGATCAACGGCACCTACTACGGCACGCAGAAGCCGGACACCTACGCGCGCTGGCGCGACGAGGCGCCGGCAGATTTCCTGTTCTCGGCCAAGGCGCCCAAACGCATCACCGGCATGCGTCGGCTGGCCGCGGCCGCCGCGCAGATCGAGGACTTCGTCGGCGGCATCGTCGCGCTCGGGGAAAAACTCGGCCCGTTGCTGTGGCAGTTCGAGCACGGCCGCACCCTCGACCTCGACGACCTGGCCGTGTTCCTGGACCTGCTGCCGCAACAGGGCGGCGGCCGGCGGCTGCGGCACGTGCTGGAAGTGCGCGATGCGGCCTGCGTCGGGCCGCGCCTGCTGGACCTGGCCCGCACCCACGGCGTGGCCACGGTGTTCACCGATTCGCCCGATTATCCGTCCTTCGCCGATCTCGGCACCGACTACGTCTACGCGCGGCTGATGCGCAGCCGCGCCAACCTGGCCCACGGCTAGCCGCCCAAGGAGCTGCGCACCTGGGCCGCCCAGGCGCAGGCCTGGCGGCGCGGCGAGGATCCGCAGGCCCTGCCGCACGTCGGCGGCGCCGGCCCCGCCGCGCGAGGTCTTCATCTACTTATCAGTGCGGCCAAGGAGCGCAATCCGGCCGCGGCGATGGCGCTGCTGGCCGAACTCCGTCGGGACTCGGGACTCGTAACAGCGGATCAAGGCGGGCCCGGCGGCAGCTGCTTCCAATCCGACTCGAAAACCCAAAAGCGCCGTTCCGGCGCTTTTGGGTTTTCGAGTCCCGAGTCCCGAGTCCCCATTCCCGACGTCAACGCGCGACAATAGCTCCATGCCCCTGCACCCCACCACCAAAGCCCAGTTGCAAATCCATTTCTGCGTGCTGCTGTGGGGCATCACCGCGATCCTCGGCAAGCTGATCACCCTGCCGGCACTGCCGCTGGTGTGGTGGCGGATGCTATTGGCGGCGGCGGCGCTGGCGCTGCTGCCGCGGGTGTGGCGCGGGCTGGCCGCGCTGACCCCGAAGCTGCTGCTCGGCTACGCCGTGGTCGGCGCACTGGTCGGCCTGCACTGGCTGACCTTCTACGGCGCGATCAAGCTGGCCAACGCCTCGGTGGCGGCGACCTGCATCGCGCTGGCGCCGGTGTTCACCGCGGTGATCGAACCGTGGGTAGCCAAGCGCCCGTTCCGCCCCAGCGAACTGGGATTCGGCCTGGCGGTGCTGCCGGGCATGGCGCTGGTGGTCGGCGGCGTGCCCGACGGGATGCGCGCCGGCGTCGCGGTCGGCGCGGTGTCGGCACTGTTCGTGGCCGCGTTCGGCTCGCTCAACAAGCGCCTGGTCGACCACGCCGATCCGCTGACCGTGACCGCGCTGGAACTGGGCGCCGGTACCGTGACCCTGACCCTGCTGGCGCCGCTGCTGCCGCTGCTGCTGCCGGCGCTGAGCGGCCCGCTGCTGGTGCTGCCCAGCCTGCACGACACCCTCCTGCTGCTGGCCCTGGCGCTGCTGTGCACGCTGCTGCCGTTCGCGCTGGCGCTGGTCGCGCTGCGCCGCCTCAGCGCCTATGCGGTACAACTGGTGACCAACCTGGAACCGGTCTATGCGATCGTGTTCGCGATCGTGCTGCTGGACGAACAGAAGCAGCTCACCGCGCTGTTCTATCTCGGCGTGGCGGTGATCCTGGGCGCGGTGTTCCTGCACCCGCTGCTGACCCGCCCCCGGCCGGTGCCGCATGCGGAACTGCTGGCGACCAGCGAAGCGAAGAACGCACTGGAGTGAACGCGGCGCTGGCTTGCGCTCACTCCGCCAGCGACACGCAGTCGCGGCCGGCGCGCTTGGCCTGGTACAGCGCCAGGTCGGTGCGCTTGAGCAGCTGCTCGGCGCTCTCAGGCGGCTGCAACGCGGCCACGCCAATGCTGGCGGTCAACGGCACGCCGAGCTGCAGCAGGCTGGTCTCCTGGCGCAGGGCCTCGCATTCGAGCATGGCTTGCCTGGCGTCCATTCCCGGCAGCAGGACCGCGAACTCCTCGCCGCCGTAGCGCGCCACCAGGCTGCCCGGCGGCGCCTGCATGCGCAGCATGTCCGCCAGCGCCAGCAGCACCGCATCGCCCTTGTCGTGGCCGTGCAGGTCGTTGATGTTCTTGAAGTAGTCCAAGTCCAGCAAGGCCACGCTGAGCGGGCTGGCGCTCATCTGCGCCACCTCGGCGTTGACCATCAGCGCAGTGGCGAAGGCACGCCGGTTGAGCAGCCCGGTCAGCGGATCGGTGCGGGACTGTTCGAGCAGGTCCGCGTTGAGCGATTCCAGCGAGGACTGGTACTGGGCCAACTGCTGCTCGTACCAATCGCGTTCGCGCAGCTGCCATGCCAGCGCATGGCTGGTGCGGCGCAGCTCGATCAGCTGCATCACCTGCCGCGACAGCGCCTGCAGCGCCACCACCTGCTCCGGTTCCAGGGAGCGCGGCCGGCGATCGAGCACGCACAGCGCCCCCACCGCCAGGCCCTCGCTGCTGACCAGCGGCGCGCCCGCGTAGAAGCGGACCCCGGCTTCGGTGACCAGCCGATTGAAAGCGAAGCGCGGGTCCACCGCAGCATCGGCAACCACCAGCACCTGCTGCGGCGCGAGGATGGCATGGCCGCAGAACGAGTCGTCGCGCGCCGTGCTGAGCAGGGCGACGTTGCGCTGCGACTTCAGCCACTGGCGCTCCTCGCCGACCAGCGAGATCAGCGCCGATGGCGTGTCGCACAGGCTGGCGGCGATGCCGACCAGGTCGTCGTAGGCCGCCTCCGGCTCGGTGTCCATGATCTGCAATGCGTGCAGTGCGCGCAGGCGTGCAGCTTCGTTGTCGGGTTTGCGTGGCTTGATCACGGGGCACCGGGCGGCTGGCAACGGATCGCGTTGCGAAGTATCGCCAAATCCGCGGCAAATGCCAGCGCCGGGCCGGTCGCGCCGGCAGCCTGGGTTCACCAGTCCTGGCGTTGCGGCAGCAGGCCGCGCAATTCCTGTTCGCTGAGGTTGCGCCATTGGCCCGGCTTCAGCGCGCCGAGTTTGATGTTGTCGATGCGCACCCGGCGCAGTTGGATGACGCGGTAGTCGAACGCGGCGGCCATCAGCCGGATCTGACGGTTCAGGCCCTGCTCGAGCACGATGCGGAAGCCGAACTTGGCGATCCGCGCGGTGCGGCACGGCAGCGTGGTCGCGTTGTGCACGCGCACCCCGCGCGCCATGCCGCGCAGGAATTCGTCGCTGACCGGCTTGTTCACCGCCACCAGGTATTCCTTCTGGTGGCGGTTCTCGGCGCGCAGGATCTCGTTGACGATGTCGCCGTTGCTGGTCATCAGGATCAGGCCCTCGGACTCCTTGTCCAGGCGCCCGACCGGGAAGATGCGCTGCTCGTGGCCGACGAAGTCGACGATATTGCCCTTGACCTCGCGCTCGGTGGTGCAGGTCACCCCGACCGGCTTGTTCAGCGCGATGTAGACATGGCGGCGGCCGGATTTGTGCTTGGCGCGTGTACGCAGCGGCTGGCCGTCGACCTTGACCTCGTCGCCCTCGCCGACCACCGCGCCGACCCCGCCGGGCAGGCCGTTGACGGTGACCCGGCGCGCGGCGATCAGGCGATCGGCCTCGCGGCGCGAGCAATGGCCGGTCTCGGCGATGTGCTTGTTGAGGCGCGTGGACATGGGGCCGGGATGGGGGATGGGAGATTGGCAACAACGGGCTACTGCCATCGGAAGCGGTACGAGGGATCAAGGAACCGGGGAGCGGGTGCGAATCCTCAATCCCGGCCTCTCAGCGCTTCGGCGGACCCTTGCGCGGCGGACGCTCGCCGGCCTTGTCGGCGAGGCGGCTGGCGGCGCCGGCCGGGCGCGGACCGGCCGCGTTCGGTCGGCCGCCGGGCTTGCCGCCGGCACGCGCGAACTTCGGCTTGAACGGCGCGCCGCCGGCGGCGGCGCAGTCGAGCTTGCGCATCTGCAGTTGCTGGCCGGAGACCCACACCTTCTTCAGGTGGGTCAGCAGCTCGCGCGGCATGTCCGCCGGCAGGTCCAGCACCGAGTGGTCGTCGTGTATGTCGATGCGGCCGATGTACTTGCTCTCCAGGCCGGCCTCGTTGGCGATCGCGCCGACGATGTTGGCCGGCTTGACTCCGTGCTGGTGGCCAACCTCGATGCGGTAGGTTTCCATGCCCACTTCCGGCGCGGCGCGCGGCGCCTTGGCGGCCTTGTCGCGGCGCGGCGCCTCGAAGCTGCCGACGTCGCGCTGGTAGTCGAAATCGGGGCCATGGCCGGCCGGCGCGGGACGCGGCGGGCGCGGCCCGCGTTCGCCCTCGTCGCGGTGCGGCGGACGCGCCCCGCGCTCGGACTTCGGCTCGAACCTGGCGCGTTCCGGGCGCTCGCCGCGGTCGGCGCGCTCGCGCCGCTCGACGCCGGGCCGCTCGAAACGCCGCTCGCCCTGCGGCGGACGCGGCCGCTCCGGCGCCAGCAGCAGCGGCGTGTCGCCCTGCAGCAGCCGCGCCAGCGCCGCGGCCACCTCGACCATCGGCACGTTCTTCTCGGTCTCGAAGCGCTGCAGCAGTTCGCGGTAGGTGTCGATGCCGCCGCTGGCGATGGTCTCGCCGATCTTCTCCATGAAGCGGGTCACGCGCTGGTCGTTGACCGCGTCCACGCTGGGCAGCTGCATCTCCTCGATCGGCTGCCGGGTGGCGCGCTCGATCGCGCGCAGCATGCCCTTCTCGCGCGGGCTGACGAACAGGATCGCCTCGCCGCTGCGGCCGGCGCGGCCGGTGCGGCCGATGCGGTGCACGTAGCTTTCGGTGTCGTACGGGATGTCGTAGTTCAGCACGTGGCTGATCCGCTCCACGTCCAGGCCGCGCGCGGCCACGTCGGTGGCGACCAGGATGTCGAGCTTGCCGTCCTTGAGCTGCTGGATCACCCGCTCGCGCTGCGCCTGCTGGATGTCGCCGTTGATCGCCGCGGCGGCCAGGCCGCGCGCCTGCAGCTTCTGCGCCAGCTCGTCGGTACCGGCCTTGGTGCGCGCGAACACGATCATCGCGTCGAACGGCTCCACTTCCAGGATCCGGGTCAGCGCATCGAGTTTGTGCAGCCCGCTGACCGCCCAGTAGCGCTGGCGGATGTTCGCCGAGGTGGTGGTCTTGGAAGCGATGATGACTTCGGCCGGATCGTGCAGATAGGTCTGCGCGATGCGCTTGATCGCGCTCGGCATGGTCGCCGAGAACAGCGCCACCTGGCGCGAGGCCGGCAGCTTCTTCAGCACCGCCTCGACATCGTCGATGAAGCCCATGCGCAGCATCTCGTCGGCCTCGTCGAGCACCAGCGTCTTCAGCTCCGACAGGTCCAGGGTGCCGCGCTCCAGGTGGTCGATGACCCGCCCGGGGGTGCCCACCACCACGTGCACGCCGCGCTTGAGCGCCGACAACTGCTGGACGTAGGGCTGGCCGCCGTACACCGGCAGCACCTGGAAGCCGGGGATCGACGCGGCATAGCGGTGGAACGCCTCGGCGACCTGGATCGCCAGCTCGCGGGTCGGCGCCAGCACCAGCGCCTGCGGCTTGCGCTGGTTGAAATCCAGCCGCGACAGGATCGGCAGCGCGAACGCGGCGGTCTTGCCGGTGCCGGTCTGGGCCTGGCCGAGCAGGTCGCGGCCGGTCAGCAGCGCGGGGATGGTGGCGGCCTGGATCGGCGACGGGGATTCGTAGCCGACGTCGGAGACCGCCTTCATCACAGCAGGCGAGAGGCCGAGGTCTGCGAACGGCAGCGGCGCGGGGGTATCTTGGGACATGGGAGACTCCGGGGGCGCCGCAGAGAACCGGCAGGCGCAAAGAGGCGCATTGTGCGCCTTGCAGGGCCGCATGTCGAAAGCGGGTGAACGAAGCCGTTCAGGCGTGAGAAACGCCGCCACGCCGCGAACCACCTTCCAAGACCCTTGCACCACCCACCCATGCACGACGCTCCCGCCCCTGCCGCACCGCTCGCCGCCGACTTCGCCACGCTGTTCCAGGCGCACCGCGGCATTGCGGCGAAAGTGGCCGGCAGCTACTGCCGGCATCCGGACGACCGCGCCGACCTGATCCAGGAGATTGCCGCGCAGGCTTGGCGTTCGTTCCCGCGCTACGACCGGCAGCGGCCGTTCTCCACCTGGCTGTACCGGATCGCGTTGAACGTGGCGATCGGCGAGCTACGCGGGCGCACCCGCGCGCATCGGCAGACCCTGCCGCTGCAGGATCTGGACATCGCCGACGCGCGCGCCACCGATCCGGAGCGCGAGCGGCAAGTGCAGGCGCTGTACCACTTCATCGCGCAGCTGCCGCCGCTGGAGCGGGCGCTGTTGCTGTTGTATCTGGACGAACGCCCGCAGCGCGAGATCGCCGAGATCCTGGGCATCGGCGAAAGCAACGTCTCCACCAAAATCGGCCGCCTCAAGCACCGCCTCCGCGACGAACTCTGACCCTTCGCCCACAGGAACCCATCACCATGCATCCCGAAGAACTGAAGCAAGCTTGGCAGGCGCTGGACCGGCGCCTGCAACGCCACGATCGCTTGCAGGTGCAATGGCTGCTCCAGCAAAACCTGCAGCGCGTGCGCAGCAGCCTGCGGCCGCTGCTGTGGGGGCAGATCCTGCAACTGCCGTTTGGCCTGGCCTGCATCGCCCTGGCCGGCCTGCTGTGGAGCCGAAGCGCGCTGCCGGCGCACGTGGTCGCCGCCGGCGTGGCGGTGCATGCCTATGGCGTGGTCACGGTGGCGATGGCCGGCATCGTCGTGGGCCGGCTGCTGCGCATCGACTACAGCGCGCCGGTGCTGGAGATCCAGCACCAGATCGCGCGCACCCGGCGCTGGCACGTCGGCAGCGGCCTGCTCTGCGGCCTGTCCTGGTGGGTGCTGTGGGTGCCGGTGCTGATGGCGCTCGGCGCGCTCGCCGGCGTCGATCTGCTGGCCAGGGCGCCGGGGCTGGTGTGGAGCGGACTTGGCGTGGGCGTGGCAGGCATCGCCGCCAGCGCATGGCTCTATCGCAGGTCGCGCCATCCCGGCCGGCCCCGGCTGATGCGCATCGTCGACGACAGCCTGGGCGGCGCCAGCCTGCGCAAGGCCAGCCGTGTGCTCGACGAGGTGGAACGTTTCCGGCACGACTGAGCGCGGCAGCGCATGTGTTGCGGGAGGGGCCAAACCCTGCCGCAGCACGCCGCCGGCGGCGGCACCGTCCGCCGGCGACAGCCGGAGCCAGGCGCCGCGGCGTGAAGTCCGAGCGTTTCGCGCGCGGATGACCGACAATGGACGCCGATTTCCGAGCAGCCCCCATGCAGACCATCGATCTCCAGTTAGAAAGCGACTACGTCGAACTCAAGCACTTGCTGAAACTGACCGGCGTCTGCGACAGCGGCGGCGCGGCCAAGACCGTGATCGGCGAAGGCCAGGTGCGCGTGGACGGCGAAGTCGAACTGCGCAAGGCGTGCAAGATCCACGCCGGCCAGGTGGTCGCGCTGCATGACGTGCAGATCCGGGTGATCGGCAAGGCATGAGCGCAGGCGGTGCGGCCGGCGCGCCGCCTTCCCAGCCGCCCCACGCAGCAGCCGCGACATGCTGACCAGCACCGGCAGGCGCAAGACCGCGCTGTCGGCGGACGATCCGCTGCACGGCGTGTCCGCACTGCCGGTCGACGCCGACGCGGCGCGGGCCGTTCCGCCTGGCGCAGTCCATCCATGGCGGGCATGCCGACCGCGGCGGCACGGTGTTCCTGGGCCTGGACGAACTGCATGCCTGGCCGGGCGACTGGCGCCCGCGCCACGCCGGTTGCGCCTGGGCCATCGCGCCGATCGAAACGGCGCAGCGCTCGGGCGATGTGCGAAGCGCCCTCGCCCAACGCATCGCCGGAGCTGCCGAACGCCGCCGCGCCCGCGCAACGACACCTGTGGAGCAACTTCAGTCGCCACGGGCCTTACCGGTAAAAGCCTATCGCGACTCCCACGACCACTTCGCCAAGCCAATAGGACAACTGGCATCCGCGTGCCGGCCCATAGGTCCACTGCCACATCCAGCACCGGGTGTCGCTGCGCCTCGCCGAGCAGCGCGATACACACTCCCCATCTGCACGCATCCAGGTTTCAGCGCGCGCCCACCGCGCCGCACTGGGTCAGGTGCGCGGCGATCGCGCGCTTGAACGGCGCCACCCGGTCGGCCACGCGCAGCGCGCGCGCCGGCAGGCGGTCATCGGCATACAACGCGGCGATCGCATTGGTCGCCTCTTAGACTCAACTTCCAAGCGCGACACCCTCTCAGCCAGTAGGGTGTATGCATGTCAAGAAGCTATCTCCACCTGAGCGCAGAAGAGCGCGCGGTACTCCAAATCGAAACGCGACGTGGTCAGAGCTTACGCTCGATATCCAGGCTGCTGGATAGAAGCCCGTCGACATCGAGCAGGGAGCTGGCCAGGCAGCAAGCCACGGTCTACCGTGCTCGAGAGGCGGCCATGCGTTACCGGACAGGACGTCAGCACAGCGTTCGGCGGCGACGGCTGACACCGGGAACGGATTTATTCCAGATGGTGCGCGATCATCTGGTGCTGTGGCGCTGGTCGCCCCAGCAGATTGCTGCCAAGCTGCTCCTCATGTCCCCGGATGATCCTGCCCAGCGCGTCAGTCACGAAACCATCTACGCCACGATCTACGCGCACCCGCGCGGCGGCCTGAAAAAGGAGCTTGTGGAGGCGTTGCGCCAGCGCAGGCCGTCCCGGGGATCACGGCGCACGACCGCCGCCAAACGCAGCTGGGTGCCTGAGGAACCGCGGATCGTGCACCGACCCGAAGAGGTGCAACAGCGGTTGGTCCCAGGACATTGGGAAGGTGACTTGATCAAGGGAGCGTTCAATCGTTCCTGTGCTGGCACCCTGGTGGAGCGCAAGACGCGTTTTGTGGTGCTGTGCCGGATGGACGGCTGCACCGCCACAGACGCACTGGAAGGTTTCACCCGTCAGATGAAGAAGCTCCCCGCATCCATGCGAACCAGCTTGACCTATGACCGTGGCACCGAAATGACGCGCTATGCCGAGCTGATGGAACGGTTGAACATCGACCTGTGGTTTGCCGATCCGCACGCACCGTGGCAGCGCGGAAGCAATGAGAACACCAACGGTCTACTTCGCCAGTTCCTGCCCAAGGGGGCGGACCTATCCGCCGTCAGCCAGGAATACCTCAATCACATCGCGTTGCTGATGAACACTCGCCCTCGCCAGACACTTGGCTGGAAGACGCCTAGCGAGGCAATGGAAGCGGACATCGCAGCGTTCAAATCACGTGTTGCACTTGATTCTTGAGACCGCCCCTCGTACAGCGTGCGGGTGGCCAGGCGGCGCCCGCGCTCGTAGCCGGCCGGCAGCCCCGGCGCGGCGATGTCGCGGCCCTGCGCCGCCGCCACGTGCAGCGCGCGCCAGCCGCGCCTGGCGCTGCAGGCCAAAATTGAAGCCGTGCGCGGTCACCGGGTGCATGCCCAACGCCGCATCGCCGATCAGCGCTTAGCGCTTGCCGACGAAACGCTGCGCGTACACCGCGACCAGCGGATAGGCCTGCGGCCGCACGATCGGCGTCATCGCGCCGAACCGATGCTCGAAGCGGGCGCCGATCTGCGCGCCAGCGCGGCGGCGTCCATCTCCAGCAGCGCCTGCACGCGGTCAGGCGCCAGGGTCAGCACCGCCGAGGCCTGGTTGCCGCGCATCGGCAGCAACGCCAGGGTCTGGCCGTAGTCGAACCATTCCCAGGCGGTGTGCTGGTGCGGGCGCTCGTGACGCACCCGGCACACCAGCATGCTGTGGCCGAAATCGCGCATCTGCACGCCGATGCAAAGCATGCGCCGGATCGCCGAAAAGCGGCTGTCGGCCGCAATCACCAGGCGCGCGGTCAGCGCCTGGCCATTGGACAGGCGCTGACCGCGCCTGCGCGTCGTCGCTGCGCAGCACCTGCACCGACACCCCGTCGAGCAGGGTCAGCCCCGGCGGCTGCGCCTGCACCGCGTCGAACGCGGCGCGGCGGATCAGGCGGCTGGGCACCAGCCAGCCGAGGTTGCACGGCGGCCCCGAGTGGCGGCGAAGGTCAGCGCGAACGGCGAGGAGCCGTTCATCACGCGCGCATCGCGCAGGGACGCCATCGCGTCCGGATCGATCCGCGGCCACAGGTCCAATTGCTCCAATAGCGTGCGCAAGGCATGGGTCAAGGCGATCTCGCGGCCATCGAAGGCGGCCTCGGCCAGCGCCGCGCGCGGCTGCGGCTCGATCAACGCCAGCGACAGCCCGCTGCCGGCCAGCGAACGCGCGAAGCACAGGCCCGCCGAGCCGGCGCCGACGATGGCGATATCCATATGCATGGCTGCGTTTCCCGTATCAGACGCGGCCAGCATAAACCCGCCACGCGCGGCGTCGTTGATCTTGGATCGGGCATGCGGCAAACGGTCGCAGCACCGCGCACGCGTGTCGTGGACGTAGCGCATCACGGCACCGCGCGGCCTCAGAGCAGCGCCCACACCAATTGCAGGATCGCCCATAGCGACACCCCCCATACCAAGGAGCGCACGTAGGGGACGCCTGCCGCGTACAGCGGCACGTAGGCCACGCGCGCCCAGAAATACAGCTGTGCCGCCAGCGCGGTATGCGTGCCGCCCTTGTCCATCGCCACCACCGCCAACGCCGCGGCGGCGAAGAACGGGAAGGTCTCCAGGAAGTTGCGCAATGCGCGGTCCATGCGCCCGGCCACGCCTGTGAGCGGCGCCTGCGGCGCATCGCGCGCGCCGGCATTCCACTTCACGCCGCGCTGCGCGGTGACGAACGCCGAGGCCAGCAGCAAATGCACGATCCCGAGCAGGATCGCCCAGGCCAGCATGCGGATTTCGATACTCATCAAGACCTCGGGCGAAAGCAAAGGGTCAGTTCGGCGGGCCAACGTGATAGCCGACCAGGCGCCAGGTCTTGTCCTCGTCCAGGCGCAACGAGACCAGCTCGCGCACCGGCTGCGGCGCATTGGCGAAGCGGCTGGGGAAACGAATGTTGACGTAGACCCCGGGCGGCACCTGCGAGCCGGCCGCGTACTGCACCCGCGCCACGCTGGCCACGCCGCGCCCGAGCAACGCGCCGAGCCGAGCACGGTCGGCATCGACCTGGCGCACGAACACCTCGCGCGCAACCGCCTTCTTCGCCACCGCCGATGCGCCGTCCCACAGCTCGCCGCTGCGGCCGGCGTCGACCAGCTGCGCGGCGCGCAAGCCGGCCTGGGCCATCTGCGCATCCTGCTTGGACAGCGGCCCCGGCGCGGCCGGCGTGACCGCCGCGGCCGGCTTGGACGCGGCCGGCGGTGGCGCGGCAGGTTGGGGGGGTGCGGGCTGGGAAACAGCGGGCTGCGCTGCCGCAGCGAATGCGGCCGCACACAGCAATGGCGCCAACAGGCGCGGCAAGGCAGGCATCGGGATGGACATCGCTCAGGCGGCGCGGCAGCGGCCGGGAGCGCAGTCTACGCCGGCCGCGCACGCCGGCGCAGTGGCGCCGCTCACGGCTCCTGGGCCGGCGCGACAGCGCTCACCGGCACTGCATAGCGCTGCCGGTGCCAGGCGCGCCAGCTGGCCCACAGCGCCCAGGACGTACCGGCCAGCAACCCGGCCAGACTCAACAGCGAGGCGATCCGCGCCAGCGTCTGCGCATGCGCGCCGCTGGCGAAGTGCAGCAGCAGTTCCGCGACCAGGAAGCCGCCCAGCACCAGCAACGCCGGCGGCAGGTAAAGTCGCACCATCAGCTTGGTTCCGACCGCCATCTGCACGCTCCCGAAGTGGATGACGCGGACGCTAGCGCCGCCACGGTGCCGGCGGCGTGAACGCCGCATCGCCCGGCGCGAGCGCGCAACCGGCGTTCAGGCCCCGGGCGAGGCCAGCGGCAGCGTGGCCACGTCGATTTCCGACAACGGGCTCTCCGCCGGGCAGGCCGGGTCGGGGAAGCCGAAGCGCTGCTTCAAGGTCTGGCCGCAGGCGGTCAGCGTCTCCAGGCCCACGCCTTTGGCCTTGCACTCGTGGTCGAACGCGATCAGGAACGCATCCTTGCGCCGTACGAAGTCGCCGCCGCACTTGCGCAGCTGCTTGATCCGCTCCAGGTCGTCCTGCACCGCGTTGGTCCCGTCGAGCCCGTACTGCTTGAGCTCGTCGCTGCTGAGCAGACGCAGGCTGCGGTTGGGCACGGTCATCATCAGGTCGGCCACCGCCACCGCCACACCGTTGCGCTCCAGGTAGTCCTTGACGTTGCCGTAGACCTCCTGCAACTCGCGGTTGAGCTCGGCGCGCGAGGTGGCGGTGGAGCTGATCCGCATCATGCGGTGGATGCCGACCTTGCCGGAGATCAGCCGGTTGTCGCCGGCAGCCAGCACGAACACGCAGGCGCTGTGACAGATCGAGCCTTCGCGCACCCAGATGGTCCAGCCGGACTCGCCGATCGCATCGCCGGCGCGGATCGCCGCCTCGACTTGGCCGCCGCTTGAATCCAGGTCCAGCACGCGCTTGCCGATGCCAACGCGCGCGGCGACCTCGGCCAGGCGTCGCACCAGGTCGGCGAAGCCGGCGTTGATCTTGCCTGCGTAGCGCACCCGCAGCAGGCCGCGCTCGCGGCACGGCGCCAACGCCGCTTCGAGGGTCGGCCGGTCCAGTCCGGCCAGCGCCTGGCCGTCGCCGGCCGCGGCCGCGTAGTCGGTGTCGCAGCTGACGAAGGCCTCGCCGTTCTCCAGCGCGGCCGCACCCCAGGCGTCGGCGCCGGCGGCGGGCTTGGGCCTGGCGGCGGGCGGCGGCGACGGCACCGGCGGCGTGCCGACCGAGACCATGTGCTCGCCGTCGCCGGGCGGGCTGTCGGCCACGGTCCTGCCGGCGGACGGCACGCCCTGCTGGCACGCCAACAGGCCCGCACAGCACAGCGACAACAACCAGGTTTTATACGGGAGAGACAAGCGACCGGTCCACGACAGGAGAGACGCGCGCACCCGGGAAGTGCGCGTCGCTAGTCTAGTGCCGATGCGCATTCAGTTCCCAACTGCGCCTAAACCGCCCGCACCGCGCGGCCCGTACGCTGAACGGGCCGTGCCGAAGACCGCCGCATCCATGTCCGAAAACGGCGAGTCCGGCGCGCCGCCGCGGACTAGACTGGCGCCATGCCCCAGCCCCACCCCACGCCCGACGATCACGACCTCTACGACCGCGCCCGCCAGTCGCGCGACGCGCGTTTCGACGGGGTGTTCTTCACCGCCGTGCGCAGCACCGGCATCTACTGCCGGCCGGTGTGCCCGGCGCCGGCGCCCAAGCGCAGCAACGTGCGCTATTACCCCAGCGCCGCGGCCGCGGCCGCGGCCGGCTATCGTCCGTGCCTGCGCTGCCGGCCGGAGCTGTCGCCGGAGGCACAGCAGCACCTGGGTGAGGAATCGGTGCGGCGCGCGCTGGCGCTGATCGCCGAGGGCGCGCTGCAGGACGCCAGCGTCGACCATCTCGCGGCCGAGATCGGACTCAGCGCGCGCCAGCTGCAGCGCGTGTTCGTCGCCCAGCTCGGCGCCACCCCAGCGGCGGTGCACGCGACGCGGCGCCTGCTGCTGGCCAAGCAACTGCTGACCGAAACCGCGCTGCCGATCACCCAGGTGGCGCTGGCGGCCGGCTTCAACAGCCTGCGCCGCTTCAACGCCGCGTTCCTGGAAGGCTGCGGCATGCCGCCGTCGGCGATCCGCAAGCGGCGCGCCGAGGTGCCCGGCGGCGACCTGCTGCTGCGCCTGGGCTACCGCCCGCCGCTGGACTTCCCGGCGATGCTGGCGTTCCTGCGCAAGCGCGCGATCCCTGGCATCGAGCGCATCGGCGAAGCCAGCTACGAGCGCGTGCTCGGCCCGCTCGCGACCTCGACCCGCATCCGCGTCGACGCCGATCCGCAGCGCCACGAACTGCGCCTGCGGATCGCCGCGGCCGATCCGCGCGCGATCCCGGACATCGTGCGCCGGGTGCGCCGCATCTTCGATCTGGACGCCGACCTGCGCGCAGTGCATGCCACGCTCGCCACCGAGCCGCTGCTGGCGCGCGCGATCGCGCGCCGCCCCGGGCTGCGCGTGCCGGGCGGCTGGGACGGCTTCGAAGTGGCAGTGCGCGCGGTGCTCGGCCAGCAGGTCAGCGTGGCCGGCGCGGCGACCCTGGCCGCGCGCCTGGTCGCCCGCCACGGCGGCCATCGGCCCGGCCAGCCGCCCGGCCTGGACCGCGCGTTCCCGGCACCACAGGACCTGCTGGACGCACCGCTGGAAGCGATCGGCCTGCCGCGCTCGCGCGCCACCACGATCCGCGCGCTGGCCGCGGCGGTGGCGGCCGGACGCCTGCAGTTCCGCGCCGGCCAGCGCCTGTCCGAATTCGTCGAGCGCGCCACCGCCCTCCCCGGCATCGGCGCCTGGACCGCGCAGTACATCGCCCTGCGCGCGCTCGGCCAGCCCGATGCGTTCCCGGCCGGCGACTTGGTCCTGCAGCGCGCGCTCGGCGCCGACGGCGCACGCCTGGGCGAACGCGCCACTGAAGCCCGCGCGCAGGCTTGGCGGCCATGGCGCGCCTACGCCGTGCTGCAGCTGTGGCACCTGGCCGGCGATCCGCCCGAGGAGACTTTCCATGACTGAGCAACGCCTGCACTACGACACCTTCGCCACCCCGATCGGCGAACTGACCGTGGCCGTCGGCGAGGACGGCGTACGCCACATCCTGTTCCCGGAGAACCGCTACGACGCGCGCGGCCGCGCCGACTGGATCCGCGACGCGGCGCCGGTGCGCGAGGCGCGCGCGCAGTTGCTGGCCTATTTCGCCGGCGACCGCGCCGAGTTCGAGCTGCCGCTGGCGCCGCGCGGAACCGCCTTCCAGTGCCGCGTGTGGCAGGCATTGGCCGAGATTCCGTTCGGCTCGACCTGGAGCTACGCGCAGCTGGCGCGGCATATCGGACAGCCGCGCGCGGTGCGCGCAGTCGGCGCCGCCAACGGCCGCAATCCGCTGCCGATCGTGCTGCCCTGCCACCGCGTGATCGGCGCCAACGGCACGCTGACCGGCTTCGGCGGCGGCCTACCGCTCAAGGCCGCGCTACTGGCGCTGGAGCGGCGCGGGGCGGACGGGGCGACGACCTCGCTGTGCGACTAAACCGCAGCGCGGTTCGTCGTCGACGCAATACGCACAATTGCCGCTGACGCCGCGGTGGCAGTTTTGTAGGAGTCGACTGTCATGCAGAAAGCGATGACAGGAGGGTTGTGCGGCACTTGATTGCGGGCGATGGCATTGAGCCATCGCAGGTACTTGTGCATGCGCGCGAGGATGGCGAGATCGGTGGGTTTGCCTGCGCTGGTCAAGCGGGCGTAGGTGTGTGACAGCGGCGAGCCTGTACGGATCCAGGCCCAGGCGGCCATGGAGAGCACCCGCCGCACGCCGGCGCGACCGCCCTGGATGCGGCGTTGGCCGCGCCAGCGGCCGCTGGCGCGATTGAACGGCGCCAGCCCGACCAGAGCGACAATCTTTCGCGGATGCACGGTACCCAGCTCCGGAAGCCGGGCCGCCAGGGTAGCGCGCAGGATTGGACCGAGCCCAGGCCGTTTGCGCAGGCGCGAGCAGGCCGCGCCGGCCTGGGCGATCTGTCCGGACACGTCCTTGATGCGCTGTTGCAGCAGCGCGATCCCCTCGACCCACTGGCCGCGCACGGCCTGGCAGGTGACCTGCGCCAGGCAGCGGCGCTGCGCATCGCGCTGGGCGAGCAGGGTGCGGCGCAGGTGAAGCCCTTCGCGCCGCGCCTGCAACGGCGCAGGAAGCGCGGCGGTGGGCGCGGCATGGAGGCACTGGGCCGCCATGGCCAGCAAGCGCGCATCCAGGGCATCGGTCTTGCCTTCAGGCCCAACGCGCGCGCCAGCGCCCGGGGGCGCTGGGCAGACAGCCGCACCGCGGGCAGACCGGCCTGCGCCAGCGCCTGCAGCACGGCCTGTTCGTCGCCGCCGCTGGCTTCCAGCACGATCGGCTGGCATTCCATCGGTGCCAGGCGTTCGACCAGCAAGGCATGCTCCTCGGGCGTAGTGGCCTGGATCCAGGCCAGGGCGTCCGGCAAGACATGCGTGACGCGTTCGGCCTTGGCGACATCGATCCCGACAAAACGTGGCATGGACATGGACGTTCTCCGCAGTAGACTCAGGGGCCAGAGATCTCCTGCCGATGCCCATGCTTGTCGGTTCGAACTCGCAGCTCAGGCAACGGTTCGGGCTTGTAGGGCAGGAGAAACGCAGTGCGGCGGTCCTGACTCCCACTCGTGCTCGCTTGGCACTGCGGCTTAACGGCCTGCCGCACTCCGCTCTCACCTCAACGATAGACCCGTATAAGACACAAGCGACTCCGGGTGGCCTCGGGCCATCAGCCGCGACAGACATTGCCAGAACGCCTGTCGCGGCTGAAGCCGCGCCTACAACAGCAGCGAAGTCGCTGGCGCGCGTCGCACAGCACTGCGCGACCGCGTCGCATCGGCAATCGTGCAGTCGCTGCCACGCCATGTCTGTCTTCGCCACGTCACCGGGCGCGCCTTATCATGCGCGGATGACTTCCACCGCCCTACGACTGGCCAGCGCCTGCGCGGCACTGCTGTTCGGCGCTTGCGCTTCCACTCTCTCTTCACCCCGGCACCGCGGCCCCGACGCCGCACGCCGCATCCGCCCCGGCGGCGCTGCTGCTGATCTCGATCGACGGATTGCGCGCGGACATGCTAGATCGCGGCATCGCGCCGAACCTGAGCCGCCTGGCGCACGAAGGCGTGCGCGCGCAATGGATGTCGCCGTCGTATCCGTCGCTGACCTTCCCCAACCACTACAGCATCGTCACCGGGCTGCGCTCTGACCATCACCGCATCGTCCACAACAGCATGCGCGACCCGGCGCTGGGCACGTTCCGGATCAGCGACCGCGACGCGGTCGGCGACGGTCGCTGGTGGGGCGGCGAACCGATCTGGGGCGGCGCCGAGAAGGCCGGTCTGTCCGCGGCGATCTGGGCCTGGCCGGGCACGCGGCGGCGATCCAGGGCCTGCGCCCGAGCCGCCGCCGGGCCTTCGACGGCCACGTCGCGCCGAACGCGCGGGTCGACCAGACGCTGGGCTGGCTCGATGATCGCACCGCGCCGCATCCGCAACTGCTGACACTGCACTTCGAGCAGGTCGACGAGGCCGGCTACGATTTCGGCCCGCAGTCGGCGCAGTACGCGCGCGCCGTCGCGCAGGTCGACGCCGCGATCGGGGCGCCAACTGCAGCGCACCAACCTGGTGGTGGTGTCCGACCACGGCATGGCGACGGTGCCGGCGCAGCAGGTGGTCGTCATCCAGGACATGGTGTCGATGCAGGAGGCAGAAGTGGTCAGCTACGGCCAGTCGGTCGGCATCGCGCCGCGGCCCGGCCAGCAGGCCACGGTCGAAGCCAGGCTGCTCGGCGCGCATCCGCACTACGATTGCTGGCGCAAGGCCGAGTTGCCGGCGCGCTGGCATTACGGCAGCCATCCGCGCATCCCGCCGATCGTGTGCCAGATGCACGAAGGCTGGGACGCGCTGCCGGCCGAGCGCGCCGCGGAGAAGCCACGCAGCGGCCTGCGCGGCGCGCACGGCTACGATCCGGCGCTGCCGGCGATGCGCGCGGTGTTCATCGTGCGCGGCCCGGCGTTCCGCCAGGGCGCCACGCTGGCGCCGCTCGACAACGTCGACGTGTATCCGCTGCTGGCGCGGCTGCTCGGGATTCCCGCCGCGCCGAACGACGGCGACCCGCAGGCGCTGATGCCGGCGCTGCGCTGAGCGCGGCGCACGGCCACGCGATTCGCGAAGGCGGCTGCCGCACCGCGCGAGGCGGGTGCCGGCTGCACGAGATGCATACGGCCCGCACGTGCGGATGAGGCAAGACGACTGCGCCTGGCAGCGCGTGCGACAATCCGCACATGGATTCGCCCGACCCCACGCGATGGCGCATGCGCCATCGCCTGCGTCTGCTGCTCTCGCACGAGCGCTGGAAACAGCGCGCGGTGCTGTGGGGCGGCGCGGTCGCGGTGGCGCTGGTCGCGATCGTGTTCGCCAAGGCCAGCGATGCGGCGTTTCACCTGTTCCAGCGCATCGTTGCGCATTCGCCGTGGTGGGCGCTGCTGCTCACCCCCGGCGTGTTCGCCCTGCTCGCCTGGCTGACCAACGGCGCGCTGCGTCCCACCCGCGGCAGCGGCATCCCGCAGGTCATCGCCGCGCTGGAGCGGCCCGATGGCGCATTCCGCCAGAGCAACCTGTCGCTGCGCATCTCCGCCGGCAAGCTGTTGCTGACCACGCTGGCGTTGCTGGGCGGTGCCTCGGTCGGGCGCGAAGGCCCGACCGTGCACGTCGGCGCCAGTCTGATGTACGTGCTCGGGCGCTGCTGCGGCTTCCGCGACCCGCGCCATGCCTCGCCTTTCCTGCTCGCCGGCGGCGCCGCCGGCATCGCCGCGGCGTTCAACGCGCCGCTGGCCGGGGTGGTGTTCGCGATCGAGGAGCTGAGCAGCCGCTTCGAACACCACTTCTCCGGCACGCTGCTGACCGCGGTGATCGTCGGCGGCGTGATGTCGCTGGGCCTGCTCGGCGACTACACCTACTTCGGCAAGGTGTCCACGGCGCTGCCGCTGGGCCGGGCATGGCTGGCGATCGTGCTGTGCGGCGTGGTCGCCGGCCTGCTTGGTGGCGCGTTCAGTCGCATGGTGCTGGCCACTGTCGCCGGCAAGCCGCGCTGGTTGGGCGCGCTGCGCGGCCGCCATCCGGTACTGCTGGCCGCACTGTGCGGCCTGCTGCTGGTCGCGCTGGGCCTGGCGTTCGGCGCCAGCGCGTTCGGCACCGGCTACGAGCAGGCGCGCAGCCTGGTGCAGGGCCAGGCCAGCGTCGGCCACGAATTTGGCGTGACGAAGCTGCTCGCCAACCTGGTGTCGTACGTGGCTGGCATCCCCGGCGGACTGTTTTCGCCGGCGCTGGCGGTCGGCGCTGGCGTCGGCCACAACCTGGCGGTGCTGATGCCGGATGTGGATCCGCGCACCTTCGTGCTGCTCGGCATGTGCGCTTACCTGACCGGCGTGACCCAGGCGCCGTTGACCTCGGCGGTGATCTCGCTGGAACTCACCGACAGCAGCGGCATGCTGCTGCCGATCCTGGCCACGGTGCTGATCGCGCGCGGCGCGTCGGCGCTGGTCTGCCGCACGCCGATCTATCGCGGCCTGGCCGAGCAGCTGCTGGCGGTGCCGGCGGTCACCGAGCCGGAAACGGAGCGGACGCCGCTGGTTGCCGAACTGGCCGGCGACCCTGGCGAGGACGTGCGACCGCCGCGCTAGCGATGCGGCGAGCGCGAACACGCGCGCAAAAAATGGCCGGCGTCAAGCACCAATTGAAAACGACCGGATGACCGGAAGTCTATATGGGGCAAGGGTTTAGATCTACTTTGAGCCGATTTTCGAGGCTGCGGCGGTATGGGCTAGGAGCCACATAAGAGCTTCGCGGGAGAGAGCCGGAGCGTACTGCATCGGGGCTGATTGCCGGCAGGCGGCATGCGCGTTCGGCCATCATAGCCCAATTGACTGCCTGCCTCCAAGACGAAGAACGCGCAGCCTTGGGCTGCGCGTTCGAGGGATAACCATCTGTGGAAACCGCATCATCCGTTTGGCTTCGGCGACGCTGCCTTGCCGGCACTACCTTTCTTGCCCCCCCCTGTCCCTGGCCATGAATGCTTCGAGCATGTAGGGGATGAGCGTCGCTGCATCGACCGTCTCGCCATAGGTCTGCGCGTGCAACGCAGCGTAGCGGTCAAGGTCCACCTTGAGACTGGCCGGACACGTGAAGGTCAGTTTGATGCTCTCGGTCTTGGGCAGTGGCCCCAACCGCAGCTTGCGCGTCGTCATCGTGAAGTCCCCCTGTTGAAGAACAACGGCCGATAAGGCCGCAGTACCAGGTCGCGGTTCACGATGATCCGCACCGGCAGGCCCGGCCGCTCGGTCAACGTCGGTTGGATGTTCATGTTGCGCCGGGTCATCTCCTGGCCGACCTGATTGATGCTGTCCTGCGCGCTGTCGCGCCCGGCGACGATGATGGGGTTGCCGTCCTGGCGGTTCTCCGGCGCGGCCAGTTCGGCGCCCACACCCAGCAGCGTGGTCAGCGCGGCGCCGGCAAAGATATGATCCCAATGCCAATCGACACCCTCCTCCAGGCCGGCGTAGCCCGCCGGGTCGGTGTCGGCCAGGTTGTCGAGCGTGGCCGCCGAAGAAGCGCAGCAGGGATGCATCAGCGGCAGCGCGGCAAGCTTCTTCGGCCGCGACTGGCGCGTCGGCTGCGCATTGCGCACGCAGCGCCTTGAACCGCACGGGATCGGCGGCCACGCGCCGCGACATGGGCGTGGGTTTCGCCCCTGCGAAGCGCGCCGCCGTATGGCCGCGCCCCAGCCACGAGCCGGGCCGTTGGCCGGTGCAGCCCCCCTTCCACGGGCCGCGTACCGCCGACTTGCCGCCGCTGCCCTTGCCCGCCTGCTTGAGCACCTTGGAAACGAAGCTCTGCCCTTGGCCCTTGCCTTGGTTCTTAGAACCTGTTCACGATCTTTCCCGGGTAGTGCAAACTCTGCGGATGCGCACAAAGACGTATCCGAGTGCCATGAGCCGGGAGCGGTTCGAGCAGATCCGCCCCATTCTGGAGCAGGCGCGCAAGCGTACCAAGCCACGGACCGTGGATCTGTAGGACGTGTGGTGCGCGGTGCTGTACCTGCTGCGCACCGGCTGTCAGTGGCCAGCGCTGCCCAGCGACTTCCCGAAGTGGCGCACCGTGCACTGCTACTTTGCCAAGTGGAGCGAACCAGACGATGAAGGAGTGAGCCTGCTGGAGCGGGCGCTCAAGAAATCAGGTTGGCGCGGCCCGCCAGGGACAGGGGCGCAACGCTTGCAGCACGTTCTTGATCGTGGACGCACAGAGCGTGAAGAACACGGACACGGCCGGCCAGAAGGGTTATGACGCGGGCAAGAAGGTCTCGGGGATCAAGCGTCGCATCGCCGTCGATACCCAAGGCCTGCCGCATGCGGTCGCGGTGACGACGGCGGAAGTGACCGACCGCAAAGGCGCGCTCCAATCCCTGGATCGTTGCAAGCCGAACCTGGGACACGTGCAAAGCCTGTTGTGCGATAGCGGCTATACCGGAGAACCGTTCGCCGAAGGCGTACGAGAGATCCTGGGCAAGCAAGTCACGGTGCAGATCGCCAAACGCAGCGAACTGCACACCTTCAAGGTCATGCCCAAGCGCTGGAGCGTCGAACGCAGCTTTGCGTGGCTGGAAAAGAACCGAAGGCTATGGAAGAACTGCGAGCGCAAGCTCAACACCAGCTTGCAGTTCATCCACCTGGCATGCCTGACACTACTACTCAAAAGATCGTGACTACTCAAAAGATCGTGAACAGGTTCTTAGGGGCGCTGGGGCGCACGCGGAAATCGTCGTCGCGGCGATCGCTCATGACTGCGCTCCTCGTAAGTTCGGGCGTGTGCGATCGTGCGAAGCACGCGGACATGCGTGCATTGGCGCGCGCTTTGCGCTTAACACGGCACGGCGGCAAAGCCGCTGCGTGCCGTGTTTCCTCCATGTGCAGACAGCCTTTCGACGCGGCCAAGTGCCGCGTCCTTTTGTCTTGCCTTCCGCCGTTGCCTTCCGCTGTCGCTCCCGGCTCCTGCGGCCCGGCTGCGCCGCTGCATGCGCAGCCAGCGCCCCGGCGAACGCGGAGACGGCCGCAGGCCGAGCGCGTTCGAGGCAAGACGCCTGCACATGAGAAGGCAGCGCGAAGTGCAGCGCGGATGCGCTTGCGCGACATGCGCGACGACATGGCAACGGCCAGCAGGCCGACACGCCGGATAGCACGATGAAGCGCAGCGAATGGGCGGCCATCACGGGCGAGCCTCCAACCAGACCGGGTGTGCAACGCCGATCACGGCGGATGCGCGGACGGGGCCGAAATAACGGCTGTCGAACGACGCCGGGTTAGTTGCGCTGAGCAGGAACAGTTCGCCAGGTTCCAGGCATCGGCATTTCTGCCAGGATGGCAGCGGCCGGCCCAGCCGGTCGGTCGGCAACACGGCGGCCGCAGGCACTCCGTCGATGCGGACGATACGGCCCGTGATGCACACCTCCTGCGGCGCGACGGCACCCACCCGCTTGAGCAGCGGCACACGCATCGGCAGATAACGGCGCTGCGCCGCCAAGGCGGCCGCCTTCGACGGCAGCGTCGTCAGGACGATGCTGCCCACCGACAAAGGACGTGGCCGCGAGTCGGTATCGTGGCCGAGCGGATCGACGCGATACCAACCGACCGTCACGCTGTCGGAAGGGTTGTAGATCAGGCGCGGAAGCGGATGCACGAAGGATGCCCAGGCCAGCGCAGCGAGGCCGCAGGCGGACAAGCCCGCGAGCGAGGACGCGGCGCGGTGCCGGCAGTGGAAACTGCGGTCATGGCAGTCCCTTTCCGATGAGCCAGGCGGCGTGCTTCTCAGCGGTGTATTCGGGCAGCGGTAGGCGCGCAGCGAGCCGGTTAGCAAGCGTGCGCCAGTACGCGGGCGAGACAGCGGAGGGTGTGATGCCCAGCGCCTCGATGGCGTCGATGCGTTCCAGCACGGCACGGACTTGGTTTTCGCCCTCGGCATGCAGCAGGCGCGCGCCGGGCTGCACACCGGGGATGCGCTGCATGGCGTCGAGTAGCGTGGCGGTCTGCATCACCATGAGCTGCCAGCGCACAGTGCCGTAATCGTTGGCCTGCCAGCGGCGCAGCGCCGCCAGCGGTCG
Organism: Xanthomonas theicola; assembly: GCF_014236795.1. NCBI lineage: Bacteria > Pseudomonadati > Pseudomonadota > Gammaproteobacteria > Lysobacterales > Lysobacteraceae > Xanthomonas > Xanthomonas theicola. The sequence continues at coordinate 2,920,626 of NZ_CP049017.1, forward strand.
AGCTGGAGCGTGCGAGCGGGTTCACCGAAGCGCAGGTACAGCTTGAAGCGCGGTTCGATGTACGCCAGCACCACGCGGGTCAGCGGTGCGCCGGCATGTCCAGCGAGTGCTGTGGGATGCAGTGGCAGTGCAGCCGTGGCCGCGCCAGCGGCAGGCAAAGCAGATGGGTTCATGGTGCGTCCTCTCTGCGGCTCTCGGGAAACTCTCGTTCCAGCAAGCCGCGCAGTAACTCGGCCACGGTCACGCCTTGCGTGAAGACCGATACCTTGATGCGCGCCCGCATGGCGGGCGTAATGTCGAGCGTCAAACGCGCGGTGTAGAGATCGGCTTTGCGTAACGCATCTGAATGCGTCGGCTAAGTCGTCATCCAAATGGAGCACAGCACAACCACCGCGCCGCAGCCCGCGCCGAAGATCAGGACTGTTTGCGGCAGGGTTGTCCTGCATCAATGCAACAGTGCGGGCCAAGACCGATCAGGTCTTGGGCCAGACTCAAATAGTCACAATGGATGCCACGATGCATTGCTCGGCCGTGGCCAGCGCAAGCATTCCGATTACCAAGTCGATCAGGCCACCTCTTCGCCCGACGGGATTGAGCGGCCCCCGTAGCCAAGTCGCGCGCGTGTTCGCTACGAACACGCGCACGACAGGCGGCGCTTCCACGGAAGCGCGGATGCACTTGCGTGGAAAAGCGCACAACCATTGAATCGTATCCGTGCATTCGTGCAGAAACACGAATGCGCAACCCATCGCATCCGTAAAAGCACGCAAGCACAGAAGCGGAGGTATGGGGCACGCGCACGTCCGCCACTGTGTCACCGCACACCGGATTCCTAGATTCGGAGCCCGCCTTTGCTTTGGCTGTTTGTGCGGTCGGCGCGAGGAACCCGGTTGGCCCTGTTGCCACCGCCTTTCCTGAGTTCATCGCCCGCGACCCAAGTAGCCCGCGACCGTGTGCTGTCAAGGACAAAAGCGCAGGGTTGGTGCGGCCCGCAGGCTTGCCGAGGACACGGCCCTGCGCTCCTTGACAGCACACGGTCGTGGGCTACCGTCGCTGACAAGGTGATGAACTCAGGGAAGACGGTGGCAACAGGCACCGGCGCACTTGTGCGCCGACCGCACGCAAGCGGAGCCCGCAGGCCCGGATCGGAATCCGGGCCTGAGGCGTCAGCGATGGAAGCCCCTAGGGAAGCTCTGAACAACGTTCCAGACCACATACATTCCGGCATCTTGAACGCCAGGAACGCGTAAAGCGGGTTTGTCGGACGAGGTTTTGCGCTTTTCTGGCGACGTATCCCGCGCCAGGCAGCATTACCCCCTGGCCGGCAGCAACTGCCGGCGCGCCATCCATCGATTGGAGAGCGCAAACAACGTCAGCACCTGCGCCGTGTTCTTGGCTAGGCCCCGATAGCGGACCTTGGTGTAACCGAACTGGCGTTTGATCACCCGGAATGGATGCTCCACCTTCGCGCGTACGCTGGCCTTGAAGTGTTCCCAACGCGTTTGCCGGACACGCTCGCGTTGATTGCCGATGGCTTGGATCGTCGAGGGTCTGGCGGCAATGAAGAATGCTGCCTTGCAGTTTTGCAGTTCGTCGCGTTTGTCCGCACCGCTATCGCCGCTATCGCCGAACACGCTGTCTTCTTTGCCATGCAGCAAGGCGTGCGTCACCGTGACATCGGCGACATTGGCGGCCGTGCAACGGACCTGGTGCACCAACCCGGAAAACGCATCCACGCCGATGTGCGCCTTCATCCCGAAATACCACTGATTGCCCTTCTTGGTCTGATGCATCTCAGGGTCACGCGCATGGTCGGCATTCTTGGTCGAACTGGGTGCGGCGATCAGCGTCGCATCGACAATCGTGCCCGACCGCAGGCTCTGGCCCTTGCGCGCCAGATGCGCGTTGACCGCTGCCAACATCCGCGCGGCGAGGCCATCGGTTTCCAGCAGGCGGCGAAAGTTAAGAATCGTGGTCTCCTCGGGAACGTTGTCCAAGCCACCGAGCTGGGCAAAACGACGCAAGCTCGGGATCTCGTGCAACGCTTCTTCCATCGCCGGATCGCTCAACGCATACCACTGCTGCAACAGATGAATCCGCAACATCGTCGCCAATGCGTACGGTGGCCGACCTGGACGCCCCGACACCGGATAGTGCGGTGCGATCAGCCCCAGCAATTGCTTCCATGGGACGACCTGCTCCATCTCGGCAAGGAAGATCTCACGGCGCCTCCGCTTACGCTTGCCCAGGCCCTCAGCATCACCAAACGTCAGTTGCGTGGCCCATCCCTCTACGTGAGCGAATAGTGTCGCTCATCTGCGGTGTGTTGTTCAGACCTTCCTTAGAACCTGTTCACGATCTTTTGAGTAGTAGTGTCAGGCATGCCAGGTGGATGAACTGCAAGCTGGTGTTGAGCTTGCGCTCGCAGTTCTTCCATAGCCTTCGGTTCTTTTCCAGCCACGCAAAGCTGCGTTCGACGATCCAGCGCTTGGGCATGACCTTGAAGATGTGCAGTTCGCTGCGTTTGGCGATCTGCACCGTGACTTGCTTGCCCAGGATCTCTCGTACGCCTTCGGCGAACGGTTCTGCGGTATAGCCGCTATCGCACAACAGGTTTTGCACGTGTCCCAGGTTCGGCTTGCAACGATCCAGGGATTGGAGCGCGCCTTTGCGGTCGGTCACTTCCGCCGTCGTCACCGCGACCGCATGTGGCAGGCCTTGGGTATCGACGGCGATGCGACGCTTGATCCCCGAGACCTTCTTGCCCGCGTCATAACCCTTCTGGCCGGCCGTGTCCGTGTTCTTCACGCTCTGTGCGTCCACGATCAAGAACGTGCTGCAAGCGTTGCGCCCCTGTCTCTGGCGGGCCGCGCCAACCTGATTTTTTGAGCGCCCGCTCCAGCAGGCTCACTCCTTCATCGTCTGGTTCGCTCCACTTGGCAAAGTAGCAGTGCGCGGTGCGCCACTTCGGGAAGTCGCTGGGCAGCGCTGGCCACTGACAGCCGGTGTGCAGCAGGTACAGCACCGCGCACCACACGTCCTACAGATCCACGGTCCGTGGCTTGGTACGCTTGCGCGCCTGCTCCAGAATGGGGCGGATCTGCTCGAACCGCTCCCGGCTCATGGCACTCGGATACGTCTTTGTGCGCATCCGCAGAGTTTGCACTACCCGGGAAAGATCGTGAACAGGTTCTTAGAGCGCACAGCGTAGGATTTGCGCGCTTTTCGGCGATTGACAACTGCTTACGCATCCCGCATGGCTGCGGGCTTCCGGTGGGGAACATTCAGATCGTGGACCAGTACAGCGTCGCTGGAATATGGACAGTTCGCGACGAGGCTGGGAGTCTATGGATTCAGAAAGAGCATGGACCCGCGCTAATTCCTCACGGTAGCTTGGTGCAGATCATCCGAAATTTCGAAGGTCGCATCTCCATCTTGCTGTCGTCATAGAGGGGCGCGTTCTTATGGATTTGCAGGGGACCTGGGTAGTACGACCCTGACATGATCCTCGGTGGCTTCAAAGTCGGGACGAACGCCGTTTCCTTCGAGCATCAGAGGAACGATTTTGTTGCGCACGCCCATGCCGCGTGCATCCACGTAGCCGTAGTCACGCAACACCTCCACGATGATCGGGTTGCGAGGGGATCGCTGCCCCGCGAGCATTTTTTCAATGGTCATGGAGTTCTGGAGCGCGCCGGGACTCAAAACCTCCAGTCGGTCAGAATACGATACGACTTCAACCTCCAGCGCGCGAGTCCAGTCGCGATGCGCCAGCGCGTTGATGATCGACTCGCGCAGTGCTTCGGGCGGATAGTGCCATGTCCGCTGCCGTCGCAAACCTTGCGCCAGCGTCTCGTCTTCGACGCTGACGAAGGGCTGCATCCTGTCCGTCAGGTCTTCGATCAGCCCCCGTTCAATCAATTCCCGGGAGCCGCCTTGTGAACCAAAGCGGCCAACGAGAGGACCGTCCAGGATCGTGTCGTCGAGCGCCTGATAAGTCTTGTCGTTCCCAATGAACGCCATCCAACGCACGCCCGCCTGACGCAGAAAGCGACGCGGCGTGCGACCGAACAGGACCAGGCCCGCAATCGTGCAGACAGGCGTGGCAACGCCTGTCTCCGTCATGAACCCCAAGCCGATCATGCGGCGCAGCCATGCCTCATCGGTTGCCGGCAACTCGCGGTCGCCTGCCAGCGTCAACAGATAGTCCTGTAGGCGCTCTCGATCGAGTGCTTCAAAGGCCGCGCCAGAGACGGGCAGCATTTCGCTGTGTAGCATGCCGCCACTTTCAAACAGGCGGGCTTGCTGCTCCCGGGTGGCCAGGCGCGACGTGCTTCCGACCCGCACATAGATGTCTTCGCGCCCGTTGTGTCGGAGCACATAGGGCTTGGATGTGCCTGTAGCGATCGAGACCACGGCGACGCGCTTGCCATCGTCGAGAGCAATTACCTCATAGAACGGCAGCAGCAGAGGATGGACATAGCGGCCGAAGACGGTGTCCATGACCCATGTTTCGAGGTCGTCGCGTTGAACGCCGGATATGGCGCCATCGTCCTCGACACCGAGCAAAACCATCCCGCCCCGCAGGTTCGCCAGCGCGACGATCTCTTTGGCGAGTTGTTCTGGGCGGATGTCGTCGCGTTTGAACTCCACGCCCGAGTTCTCGCCATTCGCGATAATTTCCAGCAGTTCGGTTCTCAACATCTTCTGTTCTCGCTAGAAGCCATATTTTTCCTTGCGCTGGGAGAACGCCTCCCGGCCTCCTTCAAGAATCTCGGCGACGCGTTCGCGGATCTCCGGCACGTCGATGGAGCCTTGGGCTTGCTCAGGCATCTCGGCATGGGAATCCGAGGCAGAGAAGATGCCGATCCACTCCGCATCACCGAACACCGGAATGTTCGCGTTGTGGGTGGCGAACAGGAACTGGCGCTCCGTCTTCGCACTACGCAGTTGCGTGACGATCCGCTCGGCGATGAAAGCGTTGTCCAGGTTATCTTCCGGTTGATCCATGATGAGCGGGTCGTCGTTCTCCAGAAGCAGCAGGTGCAGGATGGCCGTGCATTGCTGGCCGGTTGACAACTGCGCCAGCGGTTTGAATATATCCCCCTGGTGCGCGATATTCAGTTCGATCAGGATGCGATCCTGAAGGTCGATCTCTTCAAGTTCGAGAACCAGGCTGCGATCCAGCCGTGCGAGGGTTTCGACGACCGAGTTCTGCATGCCCCAATCCCAGGTCAAGGTTTTGATGGCGTCTTCGCCGCCGCGAATGGCCTGGACCAGCGCGGGCACGGTCAGATCGTCGCCTGCCTGTTCGATCCAGGCGAGCTTTTTCTCGCCGAGCCCCGGCGCCTGTAGCAGAAACTCTTTCAAAGCCTTGCGCTGCCCACCGATTTTCAGATTCAGCCGGAGCTTTCCGTCGAGTTTGCGATTGAGCTTCTTGACGGCTGCCCGAAGTTCGTCACTGCGCTGATCCCGAAGGCGATAGAACTCGTCCAGAAGATTTCTGCGCTGAGCTTCCAGCTCGGCCAGCAGCTTGTCCACGGTCCCCACACGGGTCTCGCTGGGCCGAATCGACTCGATCTCGCGCAACAGCTCCTGATATGCCCGGCCGACGTCGCGGCCGGGTTTTCCGGCGAACGCTGGCAGGCTGGAAAAGACCTTTTCTAGGGACTCCGATTCCGCGTCGATCTGGGTCTTCAACTGCCCTTGTTGACCTTCGGCTGTCGCGGAAGCTGCGGCAAGCAGCCTCCGCAGAGCGGTGAGGTGCGTCGTGAAGTCCTTGCCAAGCGTGTCCAGTACCGTACGCATAGCGGCGAGAATAGGCGCGTGCGGCAGCCCGTCCAGCGCCTTCTCACTGAGGAATGCCATGTCCGGGAGGCTGTCCTCCAGCGCCGACAATCCTTCGCCGACTCGACCAAGCTCTTCATTGACCCGTCTTGAAAGCTGGCGTTCCCGTTCGAGCAGCGGCACGAGCGCGAGCTTGTTTTCCAGGCCGAGCGATTTGAACTGTTGCACCTGTTCGGTCAGCTTGGGCAATCGCCCGACTTGGGTCTGCAATTCATCCTTCTGCCGGGTTGCAGCCAGCAGCTTGTCGCGGTTCTCGGCGAGCCGTTTGGCGATAGCCGCCAACTCGCTGGTCAGCGAGGTGCCGCCGGGCAGAAACCGATTCAGGATCGCCGTCTGGCTTGCGGGATCGCGAGCCAATTCAAAAATCTCGTTCTGGCCGTATATCTCGATGCGGGGCAGCAGGTCGCGCGGGTGCAGCGTGGAGACCTGCCCCTGCTCATCCTTGACGATGGGCGGTTCGCCGTAGCGGCGGGAAACCAGATAGCGCCTGCCATGCAGTGCTCGGGAGACGACCTCCAGTTCGATACGACCGCCTGCGCCGAGATTGGCTTTGACGATTTCATCGTGCTGCCGGCGAGCGGACGCCGCGCGCGGCGGCGCATCCAGCACGTAGCGCAGGCACTCGATCAAGGTCGATTTGCCGGTGCCGCGTCCGCCGATCACTGCGTTCAGGTGTGCCGACAGCTCGATGCTGATGCCATCCAGGTAGCCCCCATGAAAGCGTAGGTTTTCCAGCCGGGAGTAGTGCGTGTCAGCCAGGGCGCCAAGCCGGATGCGTGACTCCGGATCCTTGAACGCAGTGGTGAAGCTCTCGAAGCTTGGCCGCGTCATCTTGATCCAGCAACTGGCGCATGGATCGGCGATGTCCTCCGGCTTGGCTACGTCCTTCGCGTTCAGCAGCGCGATGCGATGCTCGCGCTGGTAGGCGGAGCTCTTGTTGAGGACGATGTCTTTGTAGTTCGTTGGCAAGTCCTTCAGAGGCCCCGGAATCTGGCCGGCTTTCACCAACGCCTCGGTCTTCCAGATATGCACCAGCCCGCCGCCATCCTGATTGAGGCGCAACAATCCATTGCCGCTCGTCATGTGCGCCGCATACCAGAAGCCGCCCAAGTCGAAGATGGTTTGCGCCAGGTCGAGACAGGTCTTGCCCGAGGGCCATACCGTGTCCTGGACGTCCGTCAGATCAAGCCGTCCCAGGTAGCGGTTCAACCGGTCTTTGGTCGTGCCTTCGGGAAACAGGCACACCATGTGGATTTTCTCGCTGGACGCGATCTCGAAGCCGGGAAACACGACGATGCCGTGCGGCTCCAGAAAACGACGCAGGCCATCGACGGCATCGACGCTGCCGTGATCCGCGATGCCAACGACCTTGATGTCCTGTGCCAGGCAGTGGTCGAGCAACTGCTGGTTGTAGGTGGCCTCGTCGAGCCCGTGTTCGGTGCCGCGGTACTTCGATTGGTAGCCGGATGGATTGACCTGAAGAGCGCAGCGCCAGAAGCGGGCGACGGTGTAGCTCGGCTGGCTAGTCGTGTCGTTCATTCCTTGCGCCTCCCGGAAGGCCGCGCGGGATTCGTCACAGGCATGTCAGGTCCTTCGCGCAGCAGTTTGTCCACGGCTTTGCGCACCAGCCATGCCACGCTCACATCCTCGCGCGAAGCGATCGTTTGCAGCGCGTCGAGTTGTCGCTGCGGCAGCGTGACAGTCACTCGTTTGATTTCGGCGTCTACAGGGCGGCTCATGGGGTTGAACATCAACTTGCATCAGGTTGCTTAATAATACTGCATCTTGACTCACTGCGCATAGGGAATGGCGTATGGTCAAACAGCATGGGCGCCCCCGACCCGGCGCGCCACGCATCGCTGCGGTGTTCGGCGACCTGTCGGTGAACTTCCTCGGCGCCGGCGACTTCGGCCCGGCGCAATGCATCACCGACTGCAACGACCCTTACCAGGTGCGCACCTGCCGCCTCCGGCGGCGGCGATCCGCGTTTGCCCAACCGGCTTGGCAACGACTGGGGTGCAGCAGCAGCGCAGCTACCTGCAGGCGCTGAAGGCGCTGGGCGTCGCCGGCCCCCGCATCGACGCGGCCAAGCACATGCGCTTGGACCACCTCAATCGCGTGCTCGACGGCGGCATCCGCTCCGGGGGGGACATGTGTTCGGCGAGGTCATCACCGGCGGCGGCGGCAATACCCACTACGACCAGTTCCTGGCGGCCTACCTGCAGACGCCGCCGCATGCCTACGATTTCCCGCTGTTCAACTCGATCCGCGACGCCTTGCCTTCGGTGGCAGCCGGGACCCGCTGGCCGATCCCGGCGCCTGCGGCCAGGCGTTGCCCGGCAAGCGCGCAGCGACCTTCACGATCACCCACGACATCCCAGACAACGCAGGCTTCCGCTACACGATCCTCGATCCAGTCGACGCGACCCTGGCCTATGCCTACCGGCTCTCGGCCGCGACGGCGGCGTGCCGATGGTTTACTCGGACAACGACGAGAGCGGCGACAATCGCTGGGTAGGCGTCTACCAGCGCGACGACCTCAGGCGCACGATCGGCTTCCACAACGCCGCGCAGGGCAGCGACATGCAGGTGCTGTCCCACGACGCCTGCCATCTGCTGTTCCGCCGCGGCGATCTGGGCATCGTCGGCATCAACAACTGCGGCACCGCGGTCACCGCCGCCGTGGCGATGAGCGACAGCGCGCTGCACTGGAACCGGGACTACACCGACGCGCTGGGCGCGGGCAGCGTGGTGCGCATCTCCAGCAGCAGCTACAGCTTCAACCTGCCGCCACGCCAGGCGCGGATGTGGAAGCGTTGATCACCGCGGACGACAACACCGCGGATGGCGGCGGCGTCCACGCGCCGCAGCGCGGCTCCAGGGCGGCAAGGCGGCGGCGCCCCCATCCCGGCCTGTGCTGCAGCCGCCACCGCGATCCGCGGGGAGCGGCGACGACCGGCGCCCCCTGCGACCGCGCCAATGGCACATCCATCCGGATGAAGAGATATACTACAGCCATCACCTGACGCGCCGCGCCCATGACCGCCATCAGTTTCGAGTTCTACCCGCCCAAGACCGACGAACAACGTGCGCAGCTGGACCGCACCGCCGCGCGCCTGAAGGCGTACGCGCCCGAATACGTCTCGTGCACCTTCGGCGCCGGCGGCTCGACGCTGAGCTATACCTCCGAAACGGTGCGCCACCTCAAGCAGCACCATGGCTTCGAGGCGGCGCCGCACCTGTCGTGCGTGGGCGGCAGCCGCGAGGAGATCCGCGAACTGCTCAAGCTGTACCGCGCGATCGGTTGCCGGCGCCTGGTCGCGCTGCGCGGCGACCTGCCGTCGGGCATGGGCCATCCCGGCGATCTGCGCTACGCCGCGGACCTGATCGCCTTCATCCGCGCCGAACACGGCGATGCCTTCCACCTGGAGGTCGGCGCCTATCCGGAGACGCATCCGCAGGCCAGCGACGCGCTGCTCGATCTGCGCCACTTCAAGGCCAAGGTCGACGCCGGTGCCGACGCCGCGATCACCCAGTATTTCTACAACGCCGACGCGTATTTCCATTTCGTGGATGCGGTCCGCAGGCTCGGCGTGCAGATCCCGATCGTGCCGGGGATCATGCCGATCTCCAATTTCAGCCAGCTGCGGCGTTTCTCCGAACAGTGCGGCGCGGAGATCCCGCGCTGGATCGGCAAGCGCATGCAGGCCCTCGGCGACGACGCCGATGCGATCCGCGAGTTCGGCGCCGACGTGGTCGCAGCGCTGTGCGAACGCCTGATCGCTGGCGGCGCGCCATCGCTGCACTTCTACACGCTCAACCTGGCCAAGCCCACCGTCGGCGTGCTGTCGCGGCTGGCGTGAGCGCCGTCCGCGCCGGGCCCACCCACTTACCATGCGACGTGCCCCGATGCCGGACAGCGCCCGGACTGAAGCTCCCTGGCGCCGCACCTCGTCGCCCCTGTAGGGAGGAGCGGCTCCGGGCGGTCTAGGGCCATCAGCCGCGACCAGTGCAGCAGCCACACCCGCCCTCGACGGATCGGGACCGATGCCCATCCCACGATCGCCGCGCGACCCTACGCCTCGCCCAAGCGGCCACCTGCACCTCCGACAGCTTCCCACTCACCCGCCCTGCGGCTAGGCTAGGCCGATGCGCGCACTCTCGCCGATCCTCCTGTTGCTGGGCCTGTGCGCCGCGCCTGCCGCCGCGCAGAAGGTCAACCGCTGCATCGGTGCAGACGGCGCCACGGTGTTCAGCGATCGTCGCTGCGAGGATCTGGGCGCGATCGACCGGCTGCCGCCGCGCGCCGCGCCCAGCGCGGCCAGCGAAAGCGCCAGCGGCCTGTACCGGCCACAATGCGTCCGCCGGCTCAGCGAACTGGCGCAGCAGATCCGCACCGCGGTGGACGTACGCGACGTCAATCGCCTGTCCACGCTGTACTGGTGGAACGACGTGTCCGACGATGCAGCGCGGCGCATCCTCGACCGCCTCGACGCGATCACCCGGCGGCCGCTGCTGGCGATCGTGCCTGTTGTGCCGCAACCGCCGGCGCAACAGGCGACCGGCACTGCGCCTGCCGCAGCGCAAACATCGGCCGACGCCGCGCTCGGCGCCATCGCCGCGCCGCCGCACAGGCGCGCCACCGCGCTGCGCCTGGAGCAGACTCTCGGCGGCGCGACGCCGACCCCGACCATGCTGAACCTGCGCCGGCAGTACAACTGCTTCTGGATCAGTTTCTAGGGCGGCGTCGCCCGGCGGCTCGCGGGCCGCAGCAGCCCCCCGCCGCGGCCGGCCAGCATCGCAGGCGCCGCCGTTCGCGGGCCTTTGCGCCGCGTCCGCCATGCGCACGCAACCGCGCGTCCGCTCAGGCCGCGTCCACTTCGACCGGCCACAGGCCGCAGATCGCGGCGATGCCCTGGCCGCCGTGGCGGCGCGCTTCGGCCACCTGGTCCGGCGACAGGCCGCCGATCGGATACAGTGGCAGCGCCACTTCCTCGCGCAGGCGCTCGAACGCGTCCCACCCCAGTGCCGCGGCCCCGGGATGACTGGCGGTGGCCGCCAACGGCCCGACCACGGCGAAATCGCAGCCGAGTCGCTGTGCCGCCTGCAGCTCTTCCAGGGTATGGCAGGACGCCGCCACACATTGTCCTGCCGGCAACGGCCGTGCTTCGAACTGCAGCAGTTGCTCCGACTGCAGATGCACGCCGACGCCCAGTTCCTGCGCCAGGGCCAGATCGCGATTGACCAGCACCTGCGCGCCGCGCGCCGCGCACAGCGCCGCGGCGGCCCGCGCCAGCGGCTGCCAGCGCTGCGCCGGCAGGCTGCGCGCGCGCAGCTGCACGCGTTGCACGCCGCCTTGCAACGCTTGCTCCAGCGCCGCCAGCCAGCGGTCGGCGTCGGTCGGCTCCGGGGTCACCAGATAGCGATCAGGCTGGCGCAGCATCGCCACCACCGGCTGGTCGGCCGGCGGCATCGCATAACGATCCAGCTTGTCCGGCGTGACCCAGGTCAGCGCCTGGCCCTCGCGGCCGCGCGCGGCGCCTTTCCACGCCAGCACCTGGCGCATCTCCAGGCGCAGCCGCTTGTCCGGATAGCGTTGCGGCACCTCCATCAGCGCCGCGCCGACCAGCGCCTTGATGCCAAGTTCCTCGTGCAGTTCACGCACCAGCGCCTGCTCGGAGGTCTCGCCCGCCTCGCGCTTGCCGCCGGGGAACTCCCACAAGCCGGCCAGGTCGCGGCCATCGGTGCGCCGGGCCAGCAGGATGCGGCCGCGGGCATCGGTGATCACGCCGGCAACGACATGGATGGATCTGAGCGGTTCGAACATAACGCCAGCTTGCCGCCTTCGGCGGTGCCAGCGCAATGACAATTGAGTCCACATCGCCGCCGATCCGCACGCGACGGCAGTGACCGACGCCAGCGCTGGCATCGCCGGGAAGGCCTCCTCGCCAGCGGCCTTGCGCAATGGCCGGATCCCCTGCGGCCCTCAAGGACGACGACATCCGAGCGAAGGCGAAAGACGCCGCCGTCTGCGGCGTCAGCGCGACAGCCAACCCGGCAGGCCGCCAGCTGGTGGTGGTGCGGGCACAGCGCCTGACGGCGGTCAGGTCCAGCCGCGCGGCACCGGCTGGCGGACCGCCAGAGCCAAGCCGCGGGGCCGTCCCTGCTCGGGGATTGATGCCACGCCCTGAGGACCACGTCTTCGACGAGACCCTCCACCGGGTTGGCAAAGCGAGGCGGCGGATGCTTGCGCAGCATCGGCTAGGATCTGTCATCAATTGCTAGAATAGTGGATGCTTGTCGCCCCTTTACTCTCCGGCCCTGCAATGGCACGTCGCTACGCCCTGCGAGACGATCAGTGGGATCGCATCCGCGATCTGCTTCCCGGCCGAGCCGGCCATGTCGGCGTGACTGCCAAAGACAACCGGCTGTTCGTCGAAGCCGTGCTGTACCGCTACCGAGCCGGCATCCCCTGGCGCGATCTGCCTGAGCGCTTCGGCGATTTTCGCGTGATCCACCTGCGACATAGCCGCTGGAGCCGGTCCGGCATCTGGCACCAGGTGTTCCAGGCCTTGTCGAAAGACGCGGACAACGAGTACGCAATGATCGACAGCACCATCGTCCGGGCGCATCAGCACAGCGCCGGGGCAATAAGGGGGAGCGGCAAGCCATCGGACGCAGCCGCGGCGGACTGAGCAGCAAGATCCACGCGGTGGTCGATGCACTGGGCAATCCGCTGGCGTTTCATCTGACCGCAGGCCAGGCGTCGGATCTGGAAGGCGCAGATGCCTTGTTGCCGCCCTTGTCGGTGGGCGCATTGCTCGCTGACCGAGCCTACGACGCCAGCGCGCGCGTCATCGAGCCGATGCAGCGACAGGGGACCCAGATCGTCATCCCCTCCCACCCAACACGCAACGTGCAACGTGACTACGACCGGGTGCTGTACAGGGATCGACACTTGATCGAGAACTTCTTTGCCAAACTCAAGCAGTACCGAGCCATTGCGACCCGATACGACAAGACCGCCTGCAACTTCCTCGGCGCCATCTACTGGGCCGCCTCCGTCATTTTACTTAATTGATGACACGCCCTAGGCGTAAGCCGAGGTGGTGATCGAACTGCGGGCCGCCAGTGACTCAGGTCGAGTGATTACCCAATAAGCCCGCGCTACAACGCGGGCGGAACATCACCCACCCCACGGTTTAAACAAGGGGGGCATCGATGTCGTAGTAGTTAGAACCAGTCTGCAATCAGGACTGTTGACCACTCTTTTATATTCATCAACTATCCTTTTTGAATCAGGCGGGTATGGGAAGACATTGACCCGAGGATTAGCCTCCTCCAATCGGTCAGCTGTTTTGAGGCAAACATTTTCCGAATAGGTGCCGTAAGGTATCGCCGCGCTGTCATCCCTCCTTACCCGCGGCTTATGCTTAGAATAAGCCAAATCATGACCATAAAAACCGATTCGAGCCGGCAATCCATTTTGCATTGCAAATGTTTTCGAACTACCGCCAACCCCGATGATAGGCAACGTTGAATGGCTTGCAAATGCAGATGCATCATTGGTCGCCGCCGGCGACGATGAAACTGCGTTCAACAAATTGACTACAGGCATGGCGCTCCTTTTGTATTAATCATTGAGCGGCAATCCTATCAGCCCAGGGCTGTAAGATGAACCGCCTTCAACCGTGCCGTCTTCCAGAGACATCTGCGTGCCGTCATTGCGGGCAACAGGCCGTACACGGATGAGTTCAAGGCCAAGGCGGTCGGGCAGGTCGCCAATCGTGGGGTCACAGCCGTAGATGTGGAAACGCGTCCGTGTCCGTGCGCCAAACACACGCGGCATGGCTGGATGCAAAGCGCCAGGAAGGTGCATGCTGCGGTCGCCACCACGTGCGCCGCTTGGTGAGGACCGATGGCCTGCGGCCCAGGTTGGCGGTGGCCACAAGCGTCCGCATCCGCGACAGCCGCCTGGACGTGGTAGCGAACGTGCCGAATCGGGAATTCAGCCTCGACGCGCCAGACAGAGGCCTGGGGCATGGCGATCAGCTGCCTCCACACTTTCGTGGAGGCTGGCTGTTGCTGGTGTGGCCGATCCGCCACAGCACGCCGCTGGGATCGTGCAGGGTGAAGTCGCGCATGCCCCATGGCCGGTCCTCCGGCACACCGACGCGCGCGCCATAGCGGCCAGCCAGGTCGGCGACGTCGAGCCGCCGCCACCAGGCATCCGCGTCCGCCACCCACAGGTGGAGCACCAGGTTGTGCGCCAGCCCCTGCTCGTAGAAGTCCTGCAGCAGGAACGCGCAGCGTTCGCCATGGCGGAAGCAGGTGAGCCCGGGACCGATCTCTTCGGGCAAGAACCCCACCTCCCGATAGAACCGCACGGACAGCGCGTAATCACGCGCCGGCACGAATACCTTCAATTCAAGACTGGCGGAAGGTTCCAAGGCATGCAGCCGACGGCAATGGCGACACCCGGCACCCTACGCGCAGAACGCACGACACGCAACGCCGGCACGCGTGCGCGCCCCGAGCCCATGCCAGAAACAAACACCCCGCGCAAGGCGGGGCATCGATCGGCGCAAGCACCAGCAGGTGCTGCAGTATTGCCGGTAGCGTTGTCTCCCGACGCCCCATCCGGAGCTACAGCTCCCCCTTTGAATCAAGGGGGCGTGCCGACAGGCCGGGGTCGTGGCGAGGCGGGGCCCACGTTTTGCGAAGCCGAACGTGGCGCTGTTGCGCGATTGCGCAACAGCGCTCTCAGCTCAACTGGCCGTGGCAGTGCTTGTACTTCTTGCCGCTGCCGCACGGGCACGGATCGTTGCGGCCGACCTTGGGCGTCTCGCGGGTGACCTGCGCCACCGCCGGCGCGCTCGCCCCCAGCGCCAGCCGCTCGGCGTCCTCGTCGGCGCTGTAGCCGCCGGCGTCCTGATGCTGGAACTGGGCCTGGCGCAGTTGCGCCTGCACCTGCTGCCGTTCCTGCACCTCCAGCGCCGCCACCTCCTCCTCGCTGCGGATGCGCACGCGCGCCAGCAGGGTCACCACCTCGCGCTTGGCGTGATCGAGCATTTCCGAGAACAGCTCGAAGGCTTCCTTCTTGTATTCCTGCTTGGGCTGCTTCTGCGCGTAGCCGCGTAGGTGGATGCCCTGGCGCAGATAGTCCATGCGCGCCAGGTGCTCCTTCCAGCTCTGGTCGAGCACGGTCAGCATCACGTGCTTTTCCAGCGCGCGCATGGTCTCGCCGCCGACCGCGGTTTCTTTCTGCTGGAAGTGACGATCGACTTCCTCGCGCACCTTCTCGGCGATGCCGGCGGCATCCAGTTCCTCGTGGCGCTCGACCAGACCGGTCAGCGACAGCGGCAATCCCAGGTCGCTGGACAGGGTCGCTTCCAGGCCAGGCAGGTCCCATTGTTCGTCGACCGAGTTCGGCGGCACGAAGCGCGCCACCAGGTCGTAGATCACGTCGTCGCGGATGCCGTCGACGTTGTCCTTGACCGACTCGGCATCGAGCAGTTCGTCGCGCTGCGCGTAGATCACCTTGCGCTGGTCGTTGTTGACGTCGTCGAAGTCGAGCAGGTTCTTGCGGATGTCGAAGTTGTGCGCCTCGACCTTGCGCTGCGCCTTCTCGATCTGGCGGCTGACCAGCTTGTCCTCGATGACGTCGTCTTCCTTCATGCCCATCATCCGCATCGCCTTCTGCACCCAGTCCGAGGCGAAGATGCGCATCAGGTTGTCTTCCAGCGACAGGTAGAAGCGCGACGAGCCCGGGTCGCCCTGGCGGCCGGAACGACCGCGCAGCTGGTTGTCGATGCGGCGCGACTCGTGGCGCTCGGTGCCGATGATGTGCAGGCCGCCGGCGGCCTTGACCGCGTCGTGGCGCTGCTGCCAGGCCGCCTTGACCGCGCCGCGCCGGGCGTCGTCGGCGCCCTCGCCGAGGGCGTGCAGCTCGGATTCCAGCGAGCCGCCGAGCACGATGTCGGTACCGCGTCCGGCCATGTTGGTGGCGATGGTCACCGCCGCCGGCATGCCGGCGTTGGCGACGATGGTCGCCTCACGCTCGTGCTGCTTGGCGTTGAGCACCTCATGCTTCACCCCGGCCTTGCGCAGGTGCTCGGACAGCATCTCCGAGGTCTCGATCGAGGTGGTGCCCACCAGCACCGGCTGGCCGCGCTTGGCACAATCCTCGATGTCGGCCAGCACCGCGTTGAACTTGCCCTGGCGGTTGAGGAACACCTGGTCGGCGTGGTCCTTGCGCACGGTCGGGCGGTTGGTCGGGATCACCACCACTTCCAGGCCATAGATGCTCTGGAACTCGTAGGCCTCGGTGTCGGCCGTGCCGGTCATGCCGGACAGCTTCTTGTACATGCGGAACAGGTTCTGGAAGGTGATGCTGGCCAGCGTCTGATTCTCGCGCTGCACTGGCACGCCTTCTTTCGCTTCCACCGCCTGGTGCAGGCCGTCGGACCAGCGCCGGCCCGGCAGCGTGCGGCCGGTGAACTCGTCGACGATCACCACCTCGCCGTCGCGGACGATGTAGTCCACGTCGCGCTGGTAGATGGCATGCGCGCGCAGCGCGGCATTGAGGTGATGCACCACGCTGAGGTTCTGCGCCCCGTACAGGCGATCCTCGTCGTCGCTCAGGATGCCGGCCGCGCGCAGCAGTTCCTCGGCATGCTCCATGCCGGCCTCGGACAGGTGCACCTGCTTGCCCTTCTCGTCGACCCAGAAATCGCCTTCGCCCTCCTCGGCCTCCTGCTTGGTCAGCTGCGGCACGATGCGGTTGACGCGGATGTACAGCTCCGGCGAATCGTCGGCCGGGCCGGAGATGATCAGCGGGGTGCGCGCCTCGTCAATCAGGATCGAGTCCACCTCGTCGACGATGGCGTAGTTCAGGCCGCGCTGGTAGCGGTCGGCCCTGGACAGCGCCATGTTGTCGCGCAGGTAGTCGAAGCCGAACTCGTTGTTGGTGCCGTAGGTGATGTCGGCGGCATAGGCGGCATACTTGTCGCTGTGCGGCATGCCCGGGTAGACCACGCCCACGCTCAGCCCCAGCCAGTTGTACAGGCGGCCCATCTGCGCGGCGTCGCGGCGCGCCAGGTAGTCGTTGACGGTGACCACGTGCACGCCCTTGTCCTCCAGCGCGTTGAGGTACACCGGCAGCGTCGCCACCAGGGTCTTGCCTTCGCCGGTGCGCATTTCCGCGATCTTGCCCAGGTGCAGCACCATGCCGCCGATCAGCTGCACGTCGTAGTGGCGCATGCCGAGCACGCGGCGGCTGGCCTCGCGGCACACCGCGAACGCTTCCGGCAGCACCTTGTCCAGGGTCTCGCCCCCGGCGATGCGCCCGCGCAGTTCCGGGGTCTTGGCCTGCAGCTGCGCGTCGGAGAGCTGCTCCATCTCCGCTTCCAGCGCATTGACCTTGGCGACGATACGGTGGAGCTGACGCAGCTGGCGCTCGTTGCGGCTACCGAAAACGCGAGTAAGCAGACTGTTGATCATTGAAGGAACCGGTTGGAAAGGAACGCCCGAACGGCCCAGTCCCGCAAGGAATCGATGGGCCGCAAACGAAGCAGGGCGCGAGGCGCCCTGTCGTGGCAAAGCGTATTGTAGCTTGGTGCGGATCCGGGCGATTCAAGCGCCGCTATCGCCGCCCGAGTGCGGTCAGCCGCGGCCGCGGCGTCCCACCGGCGTGGCGCCGTCGCCGAGGAACTTGGCCGGATTCATCACCACGCCGTCCTTCCACACTTCGAAGTGCACGTGCGCGCCGGTGGAACGGCCGGTGGAGCCGGCCTTGGCCACTTCCTGGCCGACCCGCACCAGATCGCCGACCTTCACCGTCAACCGCGAATTGTGCGCGTAGCGGGTGACGTACCCGTTGCCGTGATCGACCTCGACCACGTTGCCGTAGCCGCCGCGCACGCCGGCGTAGCTCACCACGCCGTCGGCCACCGACAGCACCGGGTCGCCGACGCTGGCATGGAAGTCGATGCCCTTGTGGTTGCCTGCGCCGCGGCCGAACGGATCGGCACGGCCGCCGAAGCCGGAGGTGACGTAGCTGTTGCGGATCGGCATCCGCGACGGTACCGCGTTCTGGTCGAGCTGATGGTCGAACAGCAGCGATTCCAGCACCGACAGCTGCTGTCCGGAAGTGGCGAACTGCTGCTGCACCCCGTCCAGCTCCTTGCCCAACTGCCGCGCCGGCATGTCCTGGCTGGCCTCGTCGTCGCCGCCGCCGACGCCGACCGGCTGTTCGAAGTCGAATTCGCCGTCCTGCAGCTTGCCCATCCGGGTCAGGCGCTCGCCGAGCGCGTTCAGACGCGTGGCCTGTGCCTGCAATTCGCCCAGCCGCGCGGCGAGCGCGTTGACCTGGGTCTGCGCGTCGCGGCGCACCTGCGCCAGTTCTGCGTCCTGCTGCTGTACCTTGGCCCGCAGTTGTGCGGAACCGACCAACCCGGTCGCGGCGCTGACGCCGATGCCGAGTACCATGCCCACCCCGAGCACCGCGCCCAGCACGGCCAGGGGACGCCGGTCCGCGAACTGGCGAAATCGTCCCGGCCGCGTACTGATCCCCTTTTCACACGAATTGATTACGATCTTCTTATTAAACGCCATATGAGTTTTCATGTCTAAGCGAAAGTCCGGCGAGGGCCACACCGCCGCGCCGATGCCAGCGTTGGACGCGGCATTGGCGGACAAGGTGGGCGACCCGTTGCGGCGTGCCCTGTGGCTCGACGCGCTGGACCGGCAGTTGCGCCCCCATCTGCCGCCGAACCTGGCGTCCCGTTGCCGGTTGGCCAATGTGAACGGCGAACAGCTCGTTTTTCTCGTTGACGCTCCGGTCTGGCACGCCCGGATGAGGCTTGCCGAGGCCGATATCCTTGCCGCGGCCCGCTCCCTCGGGCTGAAGGCCACCAGGGTGACCGTCAAGATTGCGACTGCGCCCATGCATTCCCCAATGCAACAGGCAAGCAGCAAGCCCGCACCGATCTCCGCAGCGACGCAAAAGGGATTGCGCGACGCATTGGCATCCCTGCAGGATGTCGAGTCCGCGACGCCCGGCACCACCACGACCTCCGGCCGCTGTCTGCGTCCGTAGACACGCACGCTCGCGACCCCGGCGCATCCTAGGACGGCATCCTAGCGGGCGCCGGGCGCGAGGTCGTTACAGATTCGTTAAATAAAGTTAATCGAAACAAGCGCAATGACGGGTGGCCTGAATCCGTGACCCCGGACCGTCCTGGCGGCGGGACGCGAAGCGTCAGGCGTAGGCCACGGCGCCATAGGCCACCGGCGCGGGCAGCGCAGCGGAATCGAAGCTCACCCACTCCCATGCAGCCTGCTCGGCGAGCAGCGCCCGGACCAACTTGTTGTTCAGCGCATGGCCGGATTTGTAGCCTTCGTAGGCGCCCAGGATGGCGCCGCCGGCCAGGTACAGGTCGCCGATCGCATCGAGGATCTTGTGCCGCACGAACTCGTCGGCATAGCGCAGGCCGTCGTCGTTGAGCACGCGGAACTCGTCGAGCACGATGGCGTTGTCCATCGATCCGCCCAGCCCGAGGTTGCGCTCGCGCATGTACTCCAGGTCGCGCATGAAACCGAAGGTGCGTGCGCGGGAGATTTCCTTGATGTAGGCCATGGTCGAGAACTCGATTTCCTGGCGCGACTGCTTGGCCGGGATCATCGGGTGGTCGAACTGGATGGTGAAGCCCAGCTTGTAGCCGTCATAGGGATCGAAGCGGGCGATCTTGTCGCCGTCGCGCACTTCCATCGGACGCTTGATGCGGATGAAGCGCTTGGCCCTGGCCTGCTCGACGATGCCTGCGGACTGCAGCAGGAACACGAACGGGCCGGAGGAACCGTCCATGATCGGCAACTCGGCCGAGGACAGCTCGACGATGGCATTGTCCACGCCCAGGCCGGCCATCGCCGACATCAGGTGTTCCACCGTCTGGATCTTGGCCTTGCCGCGGCTCAGGCCGGTGCACAGCGTGGTCTCGGTGACCAGCCCGGCATCAGCCGGCACTTCCACCGCCGGCTCCAGGTCGACGCGGCGGAACACGATGCCGTGGTCGGCGGGCGCCGGCCGCAGCGTCATGTAGACCTTGTCGCCGCTATGCAGGCCCACGCCGGTGGCGCGGATCGTGTTCTTGAGAGTGCGTTGTCGAGTCATGGGAGACAGTCTGGGAACGTCCGTTCAGACAGGAACTGAACGGAATCGAGAGTATCACGCGTTTAGCTAAATTTTAACAATATGGTCACAGTGTCTCATTTGCGCAACGCTGGCAGGCCGGTGCCGCGGTCACAAAAGCCTGCCGGGTCGCACCGACCCAGCAGCAAGGACACGGCACAGCGGCCAGGCGGACAGGTTCTGGCCGCCGGCCGACACACGCCGGCGCGGCGACCTCAGTCGGCCTGGCGGCGCAGGACGGGCCGCGTGCTTGCGAAGCACTGCTTCGCACGCGGATCCGCGCCTGGCCATGGATGGACAGGCCGGGCCATCCACACGCCGGGCTGTCGCGCCATGGACGGCATCAGTCGGCCTGGCGGCGCAGGAACGCCGGGATGTCCAAATAATCGTTCGGCAGATCGGCCGCCGCCGGTGCCGACACGGAGCCGGAGCCTGAGCTGCCCATCGCATCGCCGCTGGGAC
The DNA here is from genome assembly GCF_014236795.1 of Xanthomonas theicola. Taxonomy (NCBI): domain Bacteria; kingdom Pseudomonadati; phylum Pseudomonadota; class Gammaproteobacteria; order Lysobacterales; family Lysobacteraceae; genus Xanthomonas; species Xanthomonas theicola. The sequence continues at coordinate 2,941,126 of NZ_CP049017.1, forward strand.
GGCGCAGGCCCAGGCCCATCGCCCCGCCGACTGCCTTGGACACGGCGTCGCCGCCGTGGTCGAAGCCGCCGAGCTCCGGCTGGCCGGTGGTGGCGTTGCGCACCAGCTTGATCGGCGCGCGCTGCTCCGGACGCTGCGCCTGGCGCGACACTGCGCGGTTCAGGCCGGTGGCCACCACGGTCACGCGGACTTCGTCCTGCATGTCCGGGTCGAGCACGGTACCGACGACCACGGTGGCGTCCTCCGAGGAGAAGCCCTCGATAGTGCGGCCGATCTCGTCGAACTCGCTCATCGTGAAGTCCGGACCGGCGGTGATGTTGACCAGGATGCCGTTGGCGCCGGCCAGGTTGACGTCGTCCAGCAGCGGGTTCTGGATCGCCGCCTCGGCCGCAGCCTGGGCGCGGTCGTCGCCGCGCGCCGAGCCGGTGCCCATCATCGCCAGGCCCATCTCGCTCATCACGGTGCGCACGTCGGCGAAGTCGACGTTGATCAGGCCCGGGCGCACGATCAGGTCGGCGATGCCCTGCACGGCGCCCTGCAGCACGTCGTTGGCGGCGCGGAACGCCTGGATCATGGTCGCGTTGCGGCCCAGCACGGTGATCAGCTTCTCGTTGGGGATGGTGATCAGCGAGTCGCAATGCTGGCTCAGTTCCTCGATGCCCTTCAGCGCGACCTGCATGCGCCGGCGGCCCTCGAACGGGAACGGCTTGGTGACCACGGCCACGGTCAGGATGCCCATCTCCTTGGCCAGCTGCGCCACCACCGGCGCGGCGCCGGTACCGGTGCCGCCGCCCATGCCGGCGGTGATGAACACCATGTCCGCGCCCTGCAGCGCGTCCATGATGCGCTCGCGGTCCTCCAGCGCGGCCTGGCGGCCGACCTCCGGGTTCGCGCCCGCGCCCAGGCCCTTGGTGACGTTGCTGCCCAGTTGCAGCTGCAGCTTCGCGCCGCAGTTCTTGATCGCCTGCGAGTCGGTGTTGGCGGTGATGAACTCCACGCCGTCCACGCTGCTGCTGACCATGTGCGCGACCGCGTTGCCGCCGCCGCCGCCCACGCCGACCACCTTGATCACCGCGTTGGGTGCCATCTTTTCAATCAGTTCGAAATGCGCCATGTCCGTTTCCTCTTGTTATGGGGCCGGGACTGGGGACTTGGGACTGGGGACTCGGAAAAGCAGCTTCCTGTTCCCTGCCCAGCCTTCGCACCGGCGATTTTCTTAGTGGATGTTGCCGTTACCGCTTTACCGTCTCTCTGTCTTTCCGCCTTCCGCTCTCCGCTCTCCGCTCCAACGAGTCCCGGGTCCCGGCTTTCAGAACTCTCCGCGGTACCAGTTCTTCAATTTCTTGAACAGGCTGCCGGCGCGCCCGGTGGGCAGCGACGGGCGCCGCGGGTGCTCGATCTGGCTGCCCATCAGCAGCAGGCCCACGCCTGTGGCGTGTACCGGGTTGCCGACCACTTCGCCCAGGCCGGTGACGTGCTGCGGGATGCCCACGCGCACCGGCATCTGCACCATTTCCTCTGCCAGTTCGACCACGCCTTCCATCTTCGAAGCGCCGCCGGTCAGCACCATGCCGGCGCGCACCAGTTCCTCGAAGCCGGAACGGCGCAGTTCGGCCTGCACCATCTCGAAGATTTCCTCGTAGCGGCCCTGCACCGCCTGCGCCAGCGCGTGGCGCGGCATGCGCCGCGGCGGACGGTCGCCGACGCTCGGCACCTGGATGCTTTCCTCGGCGGTGGCCAGCTGCGCCAGCGCGCAGGCGTAGCGCACCTTGATCTGCTCGGCTTCCGGCGTGGGCGTGCGCAGCATGTGCGCGATGTCGTTGGTGACGTGGTCGCCTGCGATCGGCAACGAGGCGGTGTGGCAGATCGCGCCTTGCACGAACACCGCCAGGTCGGTGGTGCCCGCGCCCATGTCCACCAGCACCACGCCCAATTCGCGCTCGTCGGCGGTCAGCACCGCCACCGAGGACGCCAGCGACGACAGGATCAGGTCGTCCACCTGCAGACCGCAGCGCTGCACGCACTTGCTGATGTTGGCCGCGGCCGACTGTGCGCACACCACCAGGTGCGCGTGCACCTCCAGGCGCACGCCGGTCATGCCGACCGGGTTGCGGATGCCTTCCTGCGAATCGTCGAGCACGTACTCGCGCGGGATCGCGTGCAGGATGCGCTGGTCGGCCGGGATCGCTACCGCCTTGGCCGCTTCCAGCACCCGGTCCAGGTCGTTCCAGGTCACCTCGCCATCGCGGATCGGCACGATGCCGGGGGAATTCTTGCACTGCACGTGGTTGCCGGAGATCGACGCGTACACCGAGCGGATCTCGCAGCCGGCCATCAATTCCGCTTCCTCGACCGCGCGCTGGATCGACTGCACGGTGGATTCGATGTCCACCACCACGCCGCGCTTGAGCCCGCGCGATTCGTGCGAACCGATGCCGATCACCTCGATCGGGTTGCCGGGCGAATACTCGCCGACCAGCGCGACGACCTTGGAGGTGCCGATGTCCAGTCCAACGATGAGGGATTTGTCGCCTTTGCGGTTCATGTCTGGGTACTGCGTAGAGAGCGGGAATGCGGTGACGGGACCGGGGACCGGGGACCGGGAACCGGGAACAGCGGGGGCATGGCGAGCGTCGGGGGGCGTGGCGTCAACCACGCAGTGCCGGCATGCGCAGCAGGCGCTGCGGCGGCGCGGCCGGGCTTGCGCTCCCCGGTCCCCGGTCCCCGGTCCCCATTCTCGAGGGCCTTGCGGCTCACCGTGAACCCATTGGTGTAGCGCAGGTCGGCGCGGGCCAGCGGCGCCTGCTCGGGCTGCAGCAACTGCGGCAGTACGCGGGCGAAGCGCGTCAGACGGGCGCGGGCGTCGTCGCGGCCCACCACCACCTGTATCCCGTCGCCCAGTTGCAGCGACCAGCTGCCGCGCGCGTCCATCGCCACGCCGTCGACCTGCAGCCCGGCCGGCGCGAACAGCGCGCGCGACGTGTTGTACAGCGCGACCACGTCCTGCGCCTTGGCGTCGGGCCCGTCCAGTTGCGGCAGCGCCCTGCCGCGCAGTTCGCGCGGCAGGGCGAAGATGCGGCCCTGCTCGGACAGCATGCGGTCGGCGCCCCAGCGCGCGAACGGGCGATGCTCGGTGACACGCACCTCCAGCACGTCCGGCCAGCGCTTGCGCACCCGCGCGCGCTCCACCCACGGCAAGCGCTCGATGGCGTTCTGCGCGTCCTGCAGGCGCACCGCGAAGAAACCGCGGCGCGCGTACGGCAACACCACCTGGCGCAGCTGCTCGGCCGGCACCCGCTTGAAGTCGCCGCTGACCTGCAGCCGGCTCAGCGGCCAGCGCTCGGCGCCGACCCAGCCGTTGAGCAACGCCACCACCGGCAGCGCGACCAGCGCCAGCGCCAGCAGCCAGGCGAGGATGCGCAGCAGGGCGCTCATGCGTTCGCCTCATGGCGAACGCCGAGACTCGGGACTCGGGACTTGATGGAACCGGGACTCGGGACTGGGGACTGGGGATTCGTAGAAGCGGCGCCCTTGGCGAGAATGCGTGCGCGGACACTCGGGCGCAGCAGCGCATCGGCGGCGCACCGCGCTCCGAGTCCCCAGTCCCCAGTCCCCAGTCCCGACCTCACAGCGTCTGCTCCAACACCCGCCACACCAGTTCCTCAAAGCCGATGCCGGCCTGGCTTGCGGCCTTGGGCACCAGCGAATGGCTGGTCATGCCCGGGGCGGTGTTGGCCTCCAGCAGGGCGAAGTCGCCGCTGGCGCCGTCGCGCATGACGTCGACGCGGCCCCAGCCGCGACAGCCGGCGGCGCGGAACGCGGCCAGCGCCAGCTGGCCCAGCGCGCGCTCGGCATCGCCGTCCAGGCCCGGGCACAGGTACTGCGTGTCCTCGGCCACGTACTTGGCGTGGTAGTCGTACCACTGGCCCTTGGGCACGATGCGGATCGACGGCAGCGCGGTGTCGCCGAGGATCGCCACGGTCAGTTCGTCGCCGACGATCAGCTGCTCCATCAGCAGTTCGCCGTCGTAGCGCGCGGCCAGCGCCACCGCGTCGCCCAGTTGCACCGGCTCGAACACGCGGGTGACGCCGACGCTGGAGCCTTCGTTGGCCGGCTTGACGATCACCGGCAGGCCCAGCCGCGCGGCCGCGGCGTGGATCGCCGCCGCCTGCGCGGTCGCCGCCAGGCGCACGTAGCGCGGCGTCGGCAGGCCCAGCGCCAGCCACACCTGCTTGGTCCGCACCTTGTCCATGCTCAGCGCCGAGCCGAGCACCGGCGAACCGGTGTAGGCCACCCCGAAGGCGTCCATCAGGCCCTGCACGACGCCGTCTTCGCCGCTGCCGTTGTGGCCGTGCAGCACGTTGAACACGCGGTCGTAGCACTTCTCCGCCAGCGCCTGCGCCAGCGCCGGGATGCCGTCCACGGCGACCGCGTCGACGCCGCGCGCGCGCAGCGCCTCGAGCACGTTGCGACCCGAATCCAGCGACACCTCGCGTTCGCTGGAGGTGCCGCCGAGCAGCACCGCGACGCGGCCGAACACGGCCGGGTCGGTGTGGCGTGGCGGCGGCCAGTTCGGCGCGCTCATGCCTTGACCTGCGTGGCGAAACCGTCCTGCGCGATGTGCTGGGCGACGTAGCCGATGTCGCCGGCGCCCATCATCAGCAGCAGGTCGCCGTCCTGCAGCACGTCCGGCAGCACCTCGCTGAGCTCGGCGACCTGACCGACCACCACCGGCTCGCTGCGCCCGCGGGCGCGGATCGCGCGCGCCAGCGAGCGCGCATCGGCGCCGGGGATCGGCGCTTCGCCGGCTGGGTAGACCTCGCTGAGCACCAGCGCGTCCACCTCCGACAGCACCGCGGCGAACGCGTCGAACTGGTCGCGGGTGCGGCTGTAGCGGTGCGGCTGGAATGCGACCACCAGGCGCCGGTCCGGCCAGCCGCCGCGCGCGGCGGCGAACACCGCGGCCAGCTCGCGCGGATGATGGCCGTAATCGTCGACCACGCGCACGCGCGCGCCGGCGGCGGTGACCACTTCGCCCAGATCGTTGAAGCGGCGGCCGATGCCGGCGAAGCCCTGCAGCGCGCTGGCGATCGCCGCCGGCGCCACGCCCAGCTGCCAGCCGATCGCGGCGGCGGCCAGGGCATTGAGCACGTTGTGCCGGCCCGGCAGGGCCAGCGTCACCGGCGTGCTGCTGCCTTCCGGCAGGCGCAGGGTGAAGCGCATGCGCGGGCCGTCCTGGACCACGTCCTCGGCGCGCACGTCGGCCGTCTCGCTGAGCCCGTAGCTCATCACGTGGCGCGGGGTCCTGGCGGCCAGCGCGGCCACTTCCGGATCGTCGATGCACAGCACCGCCAGGCCGTAGAACGGCAGGCGCTGCAGGAACTCGGCGAACGCGGCCTGGACCCGGACGAAGTCGTTGCCGTAGTTCTCCAGGTGATCGGCGTCGATGTTGGTGATCACCGAGATCAGCGGATTCAGGCGCAGGAAGCTGCCATCGCTCTCGTCGGCCTCGGCCACCAGCCACTGGCCGCCGCCGAGCTTGGCGTTGGCGCCGGCGGCCAGCAGTTGCCCGCCGATCACGAAGGTGGGATCGAGCCCGCCTTCGCTGAGCACCGCCGCGGCCAGGCTGGTGGTGGTGGTCTTGCCGTGGGTGCCGGCCACCGCGATGCCGCGGCGGAAGCGCATCAGTTCGGCCAGCATCGCCGCGCGCGGCATGATCGGGATGCGCTGGCTGCGCGCCTCCATCAGCTCCGGGTTGTCGTCGCGGATCGCGCTGGACACCACCACGCAGTCGGTGCCGAGCACGTTGGCCGCCGAGTGCCCGCGCATCACCCGCGCGCCGAGCTTGGCCAGGCGCCGCGTCGCCGCGTTGTCGGCGTTGTCCGAACCGCAGACCTCGTAGCCCAGGGTCAGCATGACCTCGGCGATGCCGCTCATGCCGGTGCCGCCGATGCCGACGAAGTGCACGCGTGGGAACGCGCGGACCAGGTCGCCGGTGTCGTGGAGACGGCGGATCATGCGCGAACTCCGTTCGCGCCGGGACCGAGGACCGGGGACCGGGGACCGGGGAAGAGCGGAGCGGCGGCGCGAAGCGCCTGGCCGTGGAGATTGTCTGCGTGCATAGGCTTCTGCTGTTGATCGTACTTGTCCCCGGTCCCCGGTCCCTGGTCCCCGGTCCCGGCTTCTTCAAGAATGATGTCGGCAATGCGCTCGGCCGCATCCGGCTTGGCCAGGCTGCGTGCGGCCTCGGCCATGGACAGGCCGCGCGCCGGATTGCCGAGCAGGTCGTGCAGGACGCCTTGCAGGTTGGCGGCCAAGGCGTCGTCCTGCTTCAGCAATACCGCGGCGCCGCGCTCGACCAGGTATTCGGCGTTGCGGGTCTGGTGGTCGTCGGCCGCGGCGGCGAACGGCACCAGCACGCTGCCGATGCCGGCCGCGCACAGTTCGGCCAGGGTCGAGGCACCGGCGCGGCACACGATCAGGTCGGCCCAGGCGTAGGCGGCGGCCATGTCGCCGATGAAGGCTTCGACGCTGGCTTGGACACCGGCGTCGGCATAGGCACGCGCCGCTTCCCCGCGCAGGGTTTCGCCGCACTGGTGGCGCACCTGGACCTGCATGCCCAGCGCGGCCAGCGCGCGCGGCAGCGCCTGATTCAGCGCGCGCGCGCCCTGACTGCCGCCGAGCACCAGCAGGCGCGCCGTGCCGGCGCGCGCGGCCAGGCGCTGCACCGGCGGCGGCAACGCGGCGATCTCGACGCGCACCGGATTGCCCACCGCTTCCTCGCGCATGGCGAAGCTGCCGGGGAAGCCGGTCAGCACGCGCCGCGCGATGCGCGCCAGCACCTTGTTGGTCAGGCCCGGCGCGCGGTTCTGTTCATGCACCAGCAGCGGCAGTTTCAGCAGGCGCGCGGCGATGCCGCCGGGACCGGCGGCGAAGCCGCCGAAGCTGATCACCGCGCGCGGCGCGCGTCGGCGCAGCACGAAGCCGGCGGCGCGGATCGCGCGCAATATCCGCAACGGCGCGCCGAACAACGCCAGCGCGCCCTTGCCGCGCAGGCCGCCGATCTCGATGGTGTCGATCTCGATGCCGTGCTGTGGCACCAATTGGGTTTCCATGCGCCCGGCCGCACCCAGCCACACCACCGGCACGCCGCGTGCGCGCAGCGCCTTGGCCACCGCCAGCGCCGGGAAGATGTGCCCGCCGGTGCCGCCGGCGAGGATCATTACCGGGCGGCTTGCGCCTTGCTGCGCGCCTGATGGAGAACTCGCATATTCGGTCCCCGCACATGGATCTGCCGGCTTTTGCCGGGGATTGGCATGCATGCTCATCCCAGCCTCCCGAAGGTCGGCTCGACCCGCGACGGCATGCGGCTGGCGCCCCGCGCCGGGCTGCCGGCCTGGATCGCCGCGGCCACCGCGCTGGCGCTGGCCTGGCGCGCGGCCTGCAGGTCCTCGGCGCTGTCCACGGTCTGCTTGACGGTCGGCGCCACGTCGCTGCGCACCCGCGCCACCTGGCGCTCGGCACGGTCGAGTTCGTAGGACACGCGCAGCAGCAGGCCCATCGCCACGCAGGTCATCAGCACGCTGGAACCGCCGGCGGAGATCAGCGGCAGGGTCAGACCCTTGGTCGGCAGGATGCCCAGGTTGACGCCGACCGAGACGAAGCTCTGCAAGCTGATCCACAGGCCGATGCCGAAGGCGATGTAGCCGGAGAAGTGGCGCTTCATCTCCACGCAGCGCATGCCCAGCCAGAACGCGCGCCCGACCAGCAGCGCGTACAGCGCGATGATCAGGCACACGCCGGTGAAGCCCAGTTCCTCGGCGATCACCGAGAAGATGAAATCGGTATGCGCTTCCGGCAGGTAGTTGAGCTTCTGCACCGAGCCGCCCAGGCCGACCCCGAACAGTTCGCCGCGGCCTACCGCCATCAGCGCATTGGACAGCTGGTAGCCGGAGCCGAGCTGGTCGGCCCACGGATCCAGGAACGAGGTGATGCGGCGCAGGCGGTAGGGTTCCAGGATCGCGATGAAGGCGAACACCGGCAGGCCGATCACGATCGGCATCGACATGCGCGGCAGGTTGACCCCGCCCAGCACCAGCATCCCGGCGGTGGTCGCCAGCAGCAGCGTGGAGGAGCCGAAATCCGGCTGCAGCAGCAGCAGGCCGACCAGCGCCACCGCCACGCCCAGCGGCTTGAGCATCGCCGGCCAGGTGGCGTTGACCTCGTCGCGGAAGCGCACCAGGTAGCTGGACAGCCACACGATGTACAGCACCTTGACCGCTTCCACCGTCTGGAACCTGGAGATGCCCAGGTTGACCCAGCGCCGCGCGCCGTTGACGCTGCTGCCCAGGCCGGGCACGAACACCACGATCAACAGGCCGAAGCAGGCCAGCAACAGCAACTGGTTGTACTGCTCGATGTTCTTCAGCTCGGTGCGCATCGTCCAGATCGCCAGGCCGACGCCGCCGGCCAGGAACAGCAGGTGCCGGGTCAGGTAGTAGAACGGGCTGACGGTCAGCTCGATCGAACTGGAGCCGACCATCACCACGCCCAGCGAGGCCAGCGCCACCACGGCGCCGAGCAGCCACGGGTCGTAGCGGCCGCCGATGGCCTCGAGTCGGGTTGCCTGGCGTGGGGCATCGTTCATCAGCGCACCTTCAACGTGGCCAGGCCGACCAGCACCAGCACCACCGAGATGATCCAGAAGCGCACGATCACGCGCGGCTCCGGCCAGCCTTTCAGCTCGAAGTGGTGGTGGATCGGCGCCATGCGGAACACGCGCTTGCCGGTGAGCTTGAACGAGGCGACCTGGATCATCACCGACAGCGTCTCGATCACGAACACCCCGCCCATGATCACCAGCACCAGCTCCTGGCGCACGATCACCGCGATGGCGCCGAGCACCGCGCCCAGCGCCAGCGCGCCGATGTCGCCCATGAACACCATCGCCGGGTAGGTGTTGAACCACAGGAAGCCCAGGCCCGCGCCGGCGATCGCCGCGCAGATGATGACCAACTCGCCGGCGCCGGGAATGGCCGGGATCTTCAGGTAGGCGGAGAACACCGCGTTGCCCGAGGCATAGGCGAACACGCCCAGCGCGCACGCCACCAGCACGGTGGGCATGATCGCCAGCCCGTCCAGGCCGTCGGTCAGGTTGACCGCGTTGGAGAAGCCGACGATCCAGAAATAGGCGATGGCGACGAAGCTGATGCCGGCCAGCGGCAGCGCGATCGACTTGAACATCGGGATGTAGAAGGTGATCGCGGCCGGCACGTCGGCGCTGTAGTACAGGAACAGGCCGGCGGCCAGCCCGAAGATCGACTGCAGCAGGTACTTCCAGCGCGACTTCAGCCCGTTCGGATCGCGGCGCACGATCTTGATCCAGTCGTCGTACCAGCCGATCGCGCCGAACGCCAGCATCACCGCCAGCACCAGCCACACGTAGCGGTTGCGCAGGTCGCCCCACAGCAGCACCGACAGCAGCACGGTGAGCAGGATCAGCGAACCGCCCATGGTCGGCGTGCCGGCCTTGGAGAAATGGGTCTGCGGGCCGTCCTGGCGGATCGGCTGGCCGCCCTTGAACTGCGCCAGCTTGCGGATCATCGCCGGGCCCAGCCACAGCGACAGGAACAGCGAGGTCAGCGCGGCCAGGATGCCGCGCAAAGTGAGGTAGCCGAACAGGCCGAACAGGCTTTCCAACTGCTGCAGCCAACGGGACAGCTCAAGCAGCATGCGGCGCCTCCTCTCCCTGGGCCAGCAGTGCGCTCACGATCTTGTCCATGGCGCTGCCGCGCGAGCCTTTGACCAGGATGGTGGCCGCGATTCGGGACTCGGGACTCAGTGAAGTCGGGACTCGGGACTCGGGACTCGGGACTCGCAGGGGCGCAACGCCAGCGGACGCCGCACCGGTGCTCTCATGCATTTGCTCTGTTTCCTGCTCTTGATCCTGCTTTTCCCGAGTCCCGAGTCCCGAGTCCCGAGTCCCGACCGTGGCCGCACGCAGATCCGCGCGCAACGCGGCAATCAGCGCCGCGTGGCTGTCGAACACCCGTCCGTTCTCGCCGAACGCCTGCGCCGCGACGGCGCTGAGCGGGCCCAGCGCGTACAGCCGGGTCAACCCGGCGTCGCGCGCGCGGCGGCCACCGCTGGCGTGCAGCGCCTCGGCGCCGGCGCCAAGTTCGCGCATGTCGCCCAGCACCAGCCAGCGCTCGCCACCGGCCGCGGCCAGCGCGTCGATCGCCGCGGCCAGCGAACCGGGGTTGGCGTTGTAGCTGTCGTCGATCAACACCGCGCCGCCGGGCAGCGTGTGCGCGATCTGCCGCCCCGGCACCGGCTGCACCTGCGCCAGGCCGGCAGCGATCAGCGCCGGCGCGATGTCCAGGGCCAGCGCCAGCGACGCGGCGGCCAGCGCGTTCATCAGGTTGTGGCGGCCGGGCAGCGGCAGCGTCGTCTCGGCCTCGCCGTGCGGGGTGACCAGCACGAACTGCGAGCGGTCCGCGCGCGCGCGCAACTGCGTGGCGGTGACCTCGGCGCTGGCCTGCAGACCGAAGCGCAGGACACGCGGGGCCAGCGGCGTCGGCAGGCGCTGCTCGAACCACAGGCCGAAGGCATCGTCGGCGTTGATCGCCGCGGTGCCGTCGGCAGACAGCGCGGCATAGACCGCGCCCTTGGTCTGCGCCACGCCGAGCAGGCTACCCATGCATTCCAGGTGCGCCGAGGCGACGTTGTTCACCAGCGCCGCGTGCGGGGCGACGATGTCGGTCAGGTAGGCGATGTCGCCCGGCTTGCCGGCGCCCATCTCGTAGATCGCGTAGTCGGCCGCGTCCGGCGCCTCGATCACCGCCAGCGGCAGGCCGATCTCGTTGTTGCGGTTGCCGGGATTGGCGTAGACGCTGCCGCCGTGCGCGCGGCAGGCGTGCTGCAGGATCGCCAGCAGCAGCGACTTGACGCTGGTCTTGCCATTGCTGCCGGTGATCGCCGCCACCCGCGTGGCGCGGCCGCGCTGCATGCCGGCGGCGATCCGCGCCAGCGCCAGCTGGGTGTCGGCGGCCAGGATCTGCGGCAGTTCGCTCTGCGGCTGCAGCACGTCCACCAACAACGCACTGGCGCCGCGCGCGGCGGCGTCGACGGCGAAGTCGTGGCCGTCGAAGCGCTCGCCGCGCAGCGCCACGTACAGGCTGCCCGGCGCCAGCGTGCGGGTGTCGTGGGCAATCGCATCGATCGCCACGTCGTCGCCATGCAGTTCGGCGCCGGCCCAGTGCGCGATCATCGACAGCGGCAGGCGCTTCATCGCGCGCGCTCTCCGGCCTGTATTTGGCTGGCCTGTGCGGCACGCGCCTGCAGCGCCTGCGCGGCGATCTCGCTGTCGTCGAACCGATGCTTGATGCCGGCTATCTCCTGGTACGGCTCGTGGCCCTTGCCGGCGATCAGCACGATGTCCTCGCTGCCGGCCTCGCCGACCGCGCGGGCGATGGCCTGCGCGCGGTCGCGCTGCACGCGCACCGCGTGCATGTCGCTGAACCCGACCAGGATGTCGGCGACGATGCGGTCGCCGTCCTCGCCGCGCGGATTGTCGTCGGTGACGATCACCGCGTCGGCCAGGCGTTGCGCGATCGCCGCCATCTGTGGACGCTTGCCGGCGTCGCGCTCGCCGCCACAGCCGAACACGCACAGCAGACGACCGTGCGCGTGGCCGCGCAGGCTGTCCAGCGCCTGCTCCAGCGCGTCCGGGGTATGCGCATAGTCCACCACCACCAGCGGTTGCGCGTGCGCGCCGCCGAGACGGTGCATGCGCCCGCGGATCGGCTGCAGCTGCGACAGCGTCGCGGCGATGCGCGCCGGCGCCACGTCCAGCGCATGCAGCGCGCCGGCCACCGCCAGCAGGTTGTCGACGTTGAAGCGGCCGAGCAGCGCCGACTGCACCGCATGGCGCGCACCGTCGATCGCCAGCTCGAAGCCGATGCCGCGCACGTCCAGGCGCAGCGCCTCGGCACGCAGCATCGCGCCGGCATGGCCGCGCGAGCTGACCCCGATGCGGCGCAGCGCCGGGTCCAGCGTCGCCAGCAGCGCGCGGCCGAACGCGTCGTCGGCATTGAGCACCGCCGCCTTCAGCCCCGGCGTGGCAAACAGGCGCGCCTTGGCCGCGCCGTAGCCGGCCATGTCGCCGTGGTAGTCCAGATGGTCACGGGTGAGATTGGTGAACACCGCGACATCGAAATGCACCGCATCCACGCGGCCCTGGTCCAGCGCATGCGAACTCACCTCCATCGCCACCGCCTGCGCGCCGGCATCGCGCAGCTGCGCCAGCAGCGCATGCGTGTGCAGCACCAGCGGCGTGGTGAAGCCGGTCGGCACCACGTCGCCGTACAGGCCGGCGCCGAGCGTGCCGATGCTGCCGCTGCGCGTGCCCAGGCACTGCCAGGCCTGGACCAGCAGTTGCACGGTGGAGGTCTTGCCGTTGGTGCCGGTGACCCCGACCATCGTCATCGCCTGCGACGGATGGCCGTGGAACCGGTCGGCCATCGCGCCCAGGCGCGCGCGCAGGCCCGGCACCGCGATCGCGTCGGCCGGCGCCGGCAGGTCGGCCGGCGCCGGCGGCTCGAACAGGACCGCCGCGGCCCCGTTGGCGCGCGCCTGCGCGGCGAAGCCGAGCCCGTGCGCGCCGAAGCCGGCGATCGCCACGAACGCGTCGCCGGGCCGTACCTGGCGGCTGTCCATCGCCAGCCCGGACACGGCCACCTCGCCAGCCAGCGCCAGGTCCGGCAGCAGGTGCGCCAGCGGCAACACGCGGCTCACTGGCGGGTCTCCTGCAGTGGCGCCGGCAGCGCAGCCGGCGGCGCGGACGCGTGCGCGCTGGGCAAGGCGGCGTCCACTTCCGCCGCGGCGTCGGGAACGATGGCCGGATCCGGCTCCACCGGCGCCGGCGGCGGCGCATGACCGCTCTTGCCGGCCGCCTGCGCCGCCAGCCACGCCTGGATGTCGTCCGGCGGTACGTCCATCAGCCGCAGCGCGCCTTCCATCACGTTGTGGAACACCGGCGCGGAGACCAGGCCGCCGTAGTACTTGGCGCCCTGCGGATCGTTGATCACGATGACCGTGGCGAAGCGTGGGTTGGTCGCCGGCACCAGCCCGGCGAACAGCGCGTTGTAGTGACCGCGGATATAGCCGCCGGGGCCGTTCAGGCGCGCCGTGCCGGTCTTGCCGGCGACATGGTAGCCGAGCACCGCCGCGCCCTTGGCGCCGCCCTGGGTCACCACGGTCTCCATCATCGACACCACTTCCCGGGCCACTTGCGGGCTGATCACCTCGCGCACTTCCTGGTGCTGGCCCTTGACGAAGGTCGGCTGCATCAACTTGCCGTTGTTGCCCAGTGCGGTGTAGGCGGTGGCGATCTGCAGCGGCGTCACCGAAAGGCCGTAGCCATAGGACATCGTGGTCTTGGTGGTGCCGTACCAGCTCGGGCTGCCGGGATGCGACACGACGCCGGCCGATTCGCCGGGGAACCCGCTGTGCGGCGCGGCGCCGTAGCCGAACTTGCGCACCGACTGGTAGAACGCCTGGTCGTCCAGCTTGGCGACGATCTTGGCGGCGCCGATGTTGGAACTGCGCGTGATCACCCCGGTGACGTTGAGCACGCCGTTGTTGCGCGGCACGTCGCGGATCGTGTACCGCCCCAGGCTCATGTAGCCGGGATTGGTGTCGATGAGCGTGTTCGGCGTGACCACCCCGACCTGCAGCGCGGTGGCCACCGTCAGCGGCTTCATCGTCGAACCCGGCTCGACCAGATCGGTGACCGCGCGGTTGCGGCGCGCATCGGAATTAACCCCGCTGACCGAATTCGGGTTGTAGGTCGGCAGGTTGACCATCGCCAACACTTCGCCGCTGGCCACGTCCAGGATCACGATCGAGCCGGCCGCGGCCTTGTTGTCTTCCAGGGCCTTGCGCAGCTCCTTGTAGGCCAGGAACTGGATGCGGCGGTCGATGCTCAAGGTCAGGTCCTTGCCCGGCTGGGCCGGCTTGACCAGGTCGATGCTCTCCACGATCGCGCCCTTGCGGTCGCGGATCACCCGCTTGGAGCCGGGCTTGCCGCGCAGCCATTCGTCGAACGCCAGTTCCAGTCCTTCCTGGCCGCGGTCGTCGATGTTAGTGAAGCCGAGCACGTGCGCCATCGCTTCGCCCTGCGGATAGAAGCGGCGGAACTCGCGCTGCGAGAACACGCCCGGGATGCCCAGCGCGACCACCGCATGCGCCTTGTCCGGATTGATCCGGCGCTTGAGGTACATGAATTCCTTGTCCGTCTTCTGCGACAGCTTGGCGGCCAGTTCGTCGCTCGGCAGTTCCAGCGCCTGCGCCAGCTGCGGGATGCGATCGGGATTGCGCAGCAGTTCCTGCGGATTGGCCCAGATCGACTCCACCGGCGTGGATACCGCCAGCGGCTCGCCGTTGCGGTCGGTGATCATGCCGCGCGAAGTGGCGATCGGCAGCTCGCGCAGATAGCGCGCCTCGCCCTGGCGCTGGTAGAAATCGCTGTTGATCAGCTGCACGTAGGCGGCGCGGCCGATCAGCGTGACCGAGCACAGGCTCAGCGCCGCGCCAACCAGGACCAGGCGGCCGCGCAGGTTGAAGTGGCTGCGCGCGCGGTTGCGGCCGGTCTTGCTCATGGCCGCACCACCACGATGTCGCCGGTTTCCGGAAACTTCATGCCCAGCCGCCCGCGCGCGACCTGGTCGACGCGATTGCTTTCCGCCCAGGTCGCCTGCTCCAGCTGCAGCCGGCCGAATTCGATGTTCAGTTCGTCGCGGCTGTGCTCCAGCCGCGACAGCTCGACGAACAGCTGGCGGTGGCGATGGCGCATGTACACCACGCCGATCGCCGAGGCGACGGTGCAGGCCAACAGAACGATGAGCAGCAGACGGCTCATGGCGCGCTCCTTTGGAGCTGCGCCGGGACTCGGGACCCGGGACTGGGGACTCGCGAAAAGCCCGAGCCGCGCGTCGACCGATCACCGCCGCCACTGCTGCTGTTGCTTCTATCGCGTCCCGAGTCCCAGGTCCCGAGTCCCGACAATTTTTCGGCCACCCGCAGCACCGCGCTGCGCGCGCGCGGGTTGCCGGCCAGTTCGGCGGCGTCGGCCTTGATCGCGCCGCCGTGCAGTTGCAGCGCCGGCACGAACGGCTGCGCCTCGGGCAGGCGGCGGTTGCTCGGCGGGGCCTTGGCGTGGCGGTTCATGAACTGCTTGACGATGCGGTCTTCCAGCGAATGGAAGCTGATCACCGCCAGCCGGCCGCCCGGCTTGAGCTTGGCCAGCGCCGCGTCCAGCCCGGCTTGCAGGTCGGCCAGCTCGCGGTTGATGTGGATGCGGATCGCCTGGAAGCTGCGCGTGGCCGGATGGGTCTTGCCGTCGCCGCGCGGCATCACGCTGGCGATCAGCTCGGCCAGCGGCGCGGTGCGGGTCAGCGGCTGCGCGGCGCGGCGCGCCACGATCGCGCGGGCGATGCGCCGGCTCTGGCGCTCGTCGCCGTAGGTCCACAGCACGTCGGCGATGTCGCGCTCGGCGGCGCGCGCCAGCCACTGCGCGGCGCTCTCGCCGGCGTCCGGGTCCATGCGCATGTCCAGCGGGCCGTCCTTGCCGAACGAGAAACCGCGCTCGGCCACGTCCAGCTGCGGCGAGGACACGCCCAGGTCGAACAACACCCCGTCCAGGTCGGCGGCGGCGTCCCACTGCCCCAGTTCGGCGAAGCTGCCGCGGCGGATGCTCACGCGCGCGTCGCCGCCGAACGCATGTTCGGCTTCGGCGATCGCCTCGGGGTCCTTGTCCATCACCAGCAGCCGGCCTCCCGGGCCGAGTTCGTGCAGCACCCCGCGCGCGTGTCCGCCACGCCCGAACGTGCCATCCAGATAGAGTCCGTCTTCGATCACCTGCAGCCCGTCCATGACCTGCGCGAACAACACCGGCACGTGCGCCGCCGACGGTTGCGACACCGGGAGGTGACCGGCCTGCGCCTGTCCGCGCATCCGGACACCCCGGCTCACAACTTCAGATCGAGCAATCCATCGCCCAGATCCTGGTCAGACAACGTCTGCTGGATCAGTGCGCGATGAGCCTGCTCGCTCCACAGTTCGAACTTGTCGCCCATGCCCAACAGCACAGCGCGCTTTTCAACGCCCACCGCGGCGCGATGGCTCGGCGGAATGGTGATGCGGCTGTTGGCGTCCAGCTCCAGCGCGGCCGAGGAACCCACCAGCTTCTGCTGCAGCACCCGCACCACGCGCTGGGTGTTGGGCTTGGCCATGACGTCGTCACGGACCCGCTCCCACTCCTTCTCCGCGTATAGCCACAGGCATCCGGCCTCGAACGGGTTGTAGGTCAGCACCAGCCGATTGCCGCTCGCACGCGCGACGAGGTCGCGGTACGCGGTGGGAACCGCCATACGCCCCTTGTCGTCCACTGTGATTGCGGTCTCGCCCTGGAACACGACGCCTACACCTTTCAAAATCCGCCTGGGCGGTTATTGAACCATGAAAAACCACAAAAAACCCGGTTTTCCCTCAGATACCCACCTTAGCAGCGCGCGAAAGGTTGTCAACAACTTTGCGAGCGATAAATCGCCAGCCACATCAACGGCTTGCACCATTCTTTAGAGACTTGTTCAAACCTTATCCACAAGTTGCTGTTTCGTCTCATATTTTGAGATTGAGCGGAAATTCAGCCCTGTGCACAAGGCGTTAAGACGGCGGCCAGTCGCCGCGTCCACCGCCGACCGGCTCGCACACCACTGCGCAAAACCGCACAATCGCGCCCTATGTGCCTGGTCGCCCTCGCCCTCCAATCGCACCCGCGCTGGCGCCTGCTGCTGGTCGGCAACCGCGACGAATTCCACGCCCGTCCGACCGCGCCGCTGCAGCGCTGGCCGGCCCCGGCACAGCGCGTGCTGGCCGGGCGCGACCTGCGTTCCGGCGGCAGTTGGGTGGGCCTGGACGACGCCGGCCGCTGCACGGTGGTGACCAACGTGCGCGACCCGCTGGCGTCGATGTCCGGCGCCTCGCGGGGCGCGCTGGTCGCCGACTACCTGGCCGGTGCCGCGCCGGCGGCCGCGTTCGCCGAGGCCCTGGCGACGCGCGCCGACGCCTACCCGCCGTTCAACCTGCTGCTGGCCGACGCCGACGGTGCCGAATACCTGGGCAACCACCCGCTTGCCCGGCGGCGCCTGGGCCGCGGCATCCACGGCATGTCCAATGGGGCACTGGACGCGCCCTGGCCGAAGACCGTGCGCCTGTGCGAAGCGCTGGCAGGCTGGATCGCCGCGGGCGACGAAGACCTGACCGTGCTGTGGCGCGCGTTGGCCGACGAGACCATCGCCGCCGAGGCGCAGCTGCCCGACACCGGCGTGGGCCTGGCGCTGGAGCGGCGCCTGTCGCCGGCCTTCATCCGCGGCCACGACTACGGCACCCGCGCCAGCACCATCGTCGCGGTGGACGGCGGCGGACGCGGCTGGATCCACGAGCGCCGTTTCGGCGTCGATGGGGTGTTCTTGGGGGAGACGCGGCTGAAGGTGCTCGGGACTGGGGACCCGGGACTCGGGACCCGGTAAGAGCGAAAGCAAAAGCGAGCCGCGGCATTCCCGGCTTTTCCGAGTCCCCAGTCCCGCTCTGTACTGCATCTTGAGCAAAGCCCCCTTTGGTAAAGGGGGCGCGGCGAAGCCGCGGGGATTTGGCAGGCCAAGGGCCTGGGGCCCAAACTTCTGCTGCGCGAAAGTTTGGGGCTTTTTTCGCGCTGCGCGCGAAAAAAGCGGCGGAGCCGGCCGATAAGCCGGGTTCTGTCGTGGGCAGTCATTCTTCTAGGCGCCGCGTCGCCGCGGCGCTCGAGCAACCTACCCGGACCCGACGCGGGCAGCGCCATGAGGTCCCTATTTGGTCTTGCTCCAGGTGGGGTTTGCCGTGCCGGTCCGTTACCGGACTCGCGGTGCGCTCTTACCGCACCATTTCACCCTTACCGGCCTGCTTGCGCAGACGTAGGCGGTATCTTTCTGTTGCACTTTCCGTCGGCTCGCGCCGCCCAGGCGTTACCTGGCACCTTGCCCTGTGGAGCCCGGACTTTCCTCGGCACCCCGCCGCACCGAAATGCACCGGGACGACGCGACTGCCTAGCCGACTCCGCCGCGCGCATTGTTGCACGTTTCCATTCAGAAACCCAGGCCATCACCCTCTCCGGACGCGAGCAATACGCGCGCAAAACGGCTTTTTAAACACCATTCGACGGCGTTCCGCCGTCTCCACAAACTGGCGGCCATCGGCCACAGATCGCAACTTAGAACTTATCCGTAAATTGTATCGACCCGGACCGGTCCCTTGCGGAGCGCGATAATGGCCGCGGCGAGCGGGACTCGGGACTCGGGACCGGGGACCCGGAAAAGCGGGGGAGCCGTTGGTCCGGGTCGTGCGGGTCCTTGATGGGCAGGCGCTATCATCGGCGCGCGCGGCGATCTGGCGCATGCCCGGCCCGATCGCCGGAGACTGCCGTGAACCCGATCCGCCCGTTCCTTGACAAGACGCCGCAGCTGGGCGCACGCGTCTACGTGGACCCGGCCTGCACCGTCATCGGCGACGTGGTCCTGATGGTTGAGAGCGACGACGCTGCGCTCGAGCTTCTCGTACCGAACGAGCAGCTTGCCGGAGCGGTTGAACCCGCCATGGCAGACCTCGCCCCCCGCCGTCGGGCCTTTTTCTTCGGGTCACCCCGCTTGTCATCGGCCGCTTTGCGGCGATCGAGGACATGGGGAATGTCGCCGTGGCGCTCGATGGTGCGCAGATGCGGCACGCCGCGGTCGCCCGCGTCGGCGCACGGATGCTTGTTTGGCCGATGCGGCCGATCCTTGCGCCTGACGGCGATGGCGCCGAGGACGCCATCAAGCGCCTTGCCGTCATGAACGTTGGCCCCGCTCACCACGAGCGACAACCCGACGCCACGCCCGGCCACCCGCAGCTGTCGCTTGCTGCCCGTTTTTCCCCCGATCCATCCGATTCGGGCCGACGGTTTCTTGAGCCAATGGCGCCTTCATCATCGCGCCGTCGACGCCCTGCCAGCGCCAGGCAATGCCCGCCATCTGGTCGTACTCGGCCAGCCCTTTCCACAACGCGTCGAAGAAGCCCGCCGCCGCCCACTCCAGGAAGCGTTGGTGGATGGCACTTGCGCTAC
Organism: Xanthomonas theicola; assembly: GCF_014236795.1. NCBI lineage: Bacteria > Pseudomonadati > Pseudomonadota > Gammaproteobacteria > Lysobacterales > Lysobacteraceae > Xanthomonas > Xanthomonas theicola. The sequence goes on from NZ_CP049017.1 coordinate 2,960,321, forward strand.
CCAAGCGCTCCTTGGGCAGCGCTTTCCACTGGCCGCCGGTGCGCAGCCCATGGACGACGGCCTCCAACACCTGCCGCGCCGGCTTCGGTGGTCGGCCCGCTCCTGGCTTGCGACCAGATACCCGGTGCGCCGCCAAGCGCAGCGGCATCAGCGGCTCAACCCGTTCCCAGACGTCATCGGCCACGACCCACGATTCGACGCGCTTAGCCATGGTCCCGATCCGCCGCCGCGTTCTCTGCGGCTCGGATCAGGAGTTTAATAACTTACGGATAAGTTCTTAGGGAGGATTACCGAGTCGCAGCCTATTTAGCCGCCGCCGCCGTCTGATACAGGTTACTGATCGCTGACGTCCACTGCGGACCGAACGAGGAGTGGATGAACTGCTTGTAGGCAAACGAGGTCATGCCGACCTCGACGTCCCGCACGGGATCCTCGTCCGTCGAGACCCAGGGTGAGCCGCTGACGCCGGAGCGTGCGTCCCACTCCAGGCCCTCGATGGCGTAGTCCTTGTTCATCCACGGGTTCGGCTCTGCGGTGCTGGTCACGCTGACAGGCTTGTTCGCATCGGCACCGGGGTCGGTGTTGTAGCCGGTCGCCCGATATTCGTTGTCGTCCTGCTGACCGGCAAAGAGAACGCCAGACGCCCCGACAGTGCTCGACAGCGTCGCGCCGGACTGCCTCAGTGCCAGGGGGGCCTGCACCTGGAAGAACGCCGTGTCATAGTCGACGGCTCGGCCCACGACCCAATCTTTATCGGCCGTGATGGTCGTCGCGGCCCACACCCCATAGGGGGCGGTGCCGTTGTAGCCGGGCACGAACACCAATTTTGACACGACCGTACCCGGTAGGGCGGAGACGCAGCGCCCGGAAGTGGCGACGACGTTCCCGGAGTCGGAGACGACCGCGTTGCCAGTGCAGCGCTGGTCTATGCCGTTCGCCCGAAAGAAGACCACGCCGAGGTGACCAGCGGCGGAGAACCCGGGAACCGGCACGGACGGATCCGTCTTCGGCGCCGCCACCGCACCTGTCACTATCTTCCATTCTGCGCCCGGGTTTTTACCAAGGACCACGGCTAAATTCTGTGTCTGGGGCGGGTCGCCGTCGTCCGGGTTGGCATCGACGAACGATGCGGAAACCGCGGCGCGCATCCGTGTGGGTGTCCAGTAGGAAGCGTTCTTATCTCGCTGAGCAGTCGGAACGACGTACTGCACGATGGCCCCGTCGGAGAGATTGATCGATTCGGCGCTTGCAGGCACGTCGGTAATGGCCAACATTATGAGGGCGGCGCAGGGCGTGCTCATGATGAGCGTGGTTCGTGGCAGATGTGCCATGGCGTTTCTTACCTCTCTGTCTTGGCCGGGAGCCGAATGCTCGCCAGCGAATTAAGATTCTCTCGAGGGAGAGACCATTTTGTGCCGGATGAGTCCGGATTGAAGTTGACGGGTGCCACGCCGCCAATTTGACAGATCCACCTGCGAAGCGGACTGCACGACGCGAAGTCTTCTAATCATTGGCGAATGCGCTCGCTGCAGGGGGGGCAGTCGACACCTGAATCCGTCCCGCGAGCGCGGACGCCAGGCAGCGATACTTTCATCGCGCCCTGGAGGTTCTCATGCAACGTATGACCCATCGCCGTTTCACCGACGACTTCGAGGCTCAAGCTGTCGCCCTGGCCGAGTCGATCGGGCCACAACTGGACATGTCGGCCGACACACTGGCCAATTGGCTGGGTGCATCCCCGACTGAACTGCCCCGCAGAAGTTGGACGAACGTCAAGGGGTCTCATGGAGAAGTACAAAAGGGAGTTCAAGTTGGAAGTCGTCCAGAGCGTCTTGGCGGGCGAAGGCGGGGCAAGGCTGCTGGCTGGGCGGTGGCTGGTGCGCGAGGAGAAGATCCGCACCTGGGTGAGCCCCTGTCGCCTCCACGGCATCGACCGGTGGCGTCCCAAGCGCAGCGCGTACAGTGGGCAGTTCAACCTGCGGGTCCTGGCCGGTCAGGATCGCGAACCGCTTTCCAGCCGCCAGGTGGCGGCGCTCTATGACATCGGCAATCCCCACCAAGTCGTGGTCTGGCGAGGCAATCTCGATCAAGGCCGCCTGCAGGCTCTCGCTAGCGAGAAAGAAGAGCGTCCCAAGATGAAGCCAGAACGAGGCGGTGCAGCGCCGTCAAACAAGCTCGCCAGCGATGCGGCGCAAACCCTGCCGCGCGCCAACAGCCTTGATGCGCTCGAAGCGGGCGTGCATGGTGACGTCCACTACGACAACCCCGAGCGTATCAAGCTCGGGCTGCAGGGGCTCAGCCCTGTGGCATACCGGCTGAGAAGCACCGCCTGAACGCGGGAATCGCGACCGTCCAACTTCCGGGGACAGTTCAATCCCGGGGCGGTTCATGCTTGCCTTCTTGCAGCACCTCGATCAGCAAGTGCCCAAGGCGCTGGACCTGCATGTGGCCTTGGACAACGACGCCGCCCACCGCCGTCCCAAGGTGCGCCCATGGCTGGCACGGCGTCCGCGTTGCCACCTGCACTTCACTCCTACCTACTCCAGTTGGATCAATCAGCTCCAACGCTTCTTCAGCCTGATCACCCAGCAGGCCCTCCGGCGCGGTTCGTTCCCCTAGCGTCAAGGAACTGGTCCAGCGCATCGAACGCTATGTCGCCCACTGCAACCTTCACAAGCGGCCCTTCATCTGGACTGCTACCGCTCAATCCATCCTCCACAAGGTCGAACAACGCTGTAAAATTATCTCAGGGACAGAACACTAGCTGCCCCCATACAACGCCTTGCGCGGCGCGCCGGTGAGTTCCGCGGCCAGCTTGGCGGAGGTCGATGGCGGCAGGTGTTCGCTGAGCGTGGCGTAGACGCGGCGGCCTTCGGCCAGCTGCGCGTCGGCGTCGTCGCCGGCGCCCTGCACGATCAGCACGAACTCGCCCTTGCGCTGGTTGTCGTCGGCCTGCACCCGTGCCTGCAGCTCGGCAAGGCTGCCGTCGAGCACGGTCTCGAACAGCTTGGTCAGTTCGCGCGCCAGCACCGCCGGGCGCGCGTCGCCGAAGGCGGCGCGGCAGTCGGCCAGGGACTCGACGATGCGATGCGCCGCTTCGTAGAACACCAGGGTGCGCGGCTCGCCGGCCAGTCGCGCCAGGCGCTCGCGGCGCGCGGCGGCCTTGGCCGGCAGGAAGCCCTCGAAGCTGAAGCGGTCGCTGGGCAGGCCGGCCACGCTGAGCGCGGCGATCGCCGCGCAGGCGCCGGGCACTGGACTGACCCGTACCCCGGCCTCGCGCGCCGCGCGCACCAGCCGGTAGCCGGGGTCGCTGACCAGGGGGGTGCCGGCGTCGCTGACCAGGGCCAGCGAGTCGCCGCCGAGCAGGCGCGCGACGATGCGTTGCGCCAGCGCCTGCTCGTTGTGCTCGTGCAGCGCCAGCAGCGGCTTGTCGATGCCGAAGTGCGACAGCAGCTGGCCGCTGCGGCGGGTGTCCTCGGCGCAGATCGCGGCGACCGCGCGCAGCACCTCCTGCGCGCGCGGCGTCAGGTCGGCGAGATTGCCGATCGGCGTGGCGACGACATGCAGGGTTCCGGGCTGGGCGCTCATCTACGGCTTTCCATGGTCAAGGGTAGAATCGTAGCGGTTTTCCCCGGCGCGCCCCGGCGTGCCCTGCCGAATGGACCAGAAATGAACAAGCGATTCGCAAGGATTTCCGCCCTGTCGCTGCTAGCGCTGCTGTTCGCCGGCTGCGCCACCACCAGCGTGACGCAGAGCGCGTCGTCGCCGGCCCAGGCCGCGGCGCTGACGCTGCTGGACCAAGGCAAGCCGCGGGAAGCGGCGGCGCAGCTCGAGGCCCAGGCCGCCGGCGCCACCGGCAGCGAGCGCAACCAGTTGCTGGCCGATGCCGCCTTCGCCTGGTACGAGGGCGGCGACGTCGCCCGCGCGCGCAGCCTGGCCGCGCAGGTGCAGCCGCGCCAGCTGTCGGGCCTGAGCAAGGTGCGGCTGGCCCTGGTCAACGCCGAGCTGGCGCTGGCCGACCGCCAGCCGGCACAGGCGCTGCAGGCGCTGGGCAACGATCCGCAGGCGGTGCCGCAGAACCTGCGCGCGCGCTGGCACCTGGCCCGCGCGCAGGCGCTGGAAGGCACCGGCGACGCCACCGCGGCGCTGGACGAACGCGCCCGCGCCGACATCGGCCTGAGCGGCCAGGCGCGCAGCGACAACCAGCGCGCCATCGTGCGCCAGCTGGCGGCCTTGAACGACGCCACGCTGCAGGCGCGCGCCGCCGCGCTGCCGGCCGGCGACCCGCTGTACAACTTCGCCGGGCGCGCGCTGATCAGCCGCGGCCTGGCGCTGCCGCGCCCGTTCGACCGCGGCGAGCAGTGGGGCTTCGACACCAGCAAGCGGCCGCCGGCCGAGCGCGACGGCTACCGCCCGCCGGCCAAGCTGGCGGTGCTGCTGCCGCTGAGCGGCACCCTGGCCACCGCGGCCGCGCCGGTACGCGACGGCCTGCTCGCCGGCTACTACGGCGAGACCCGGCGCCGCCCGGAGATCAACTTCATCGATACCACCGGCACCGCGGCCGGCGCGCTCGCCGCCTACCAGAAGGCGATCGACGGCGGCGCCGACTTCGTGGTCGGCCCGCTCGGCCGCGACGAGGTCAGCGCGCTGTTCGCGCGCGACGCGCTGCCGGTGCCGCTGCTGGCGCTGAACCGCGGCACCGGCGCCCCGCCCGCCGGCAGCGCCGGGTTCTCGCTGGCGCCGGAAGACGACGGCATCGCCGCCGCCGAGTACCTGCTGGCGCACGAGCGCCGCAACGCGCTGGTGATCGGCAGCAACGACGACAACGGCCGCCGCGCGGTGGCCGCGTTCCGCGAGCGCTACAGCGAGCGCGGCGGCAAGGTCGCGGCCAGCGTCAGCGTGGCCGAGGTGCCGGGCGATGTCGGCGCTCAGCTGCGCAGCGCCGGCGCCGCCGACGCGGTGTTCCTGGCGGTGAAGGGCGGCACCGCGCGCGCGCTGGCGCCGCAGCTGGCGCTGGCCGGTTTCGCCGGCAAGAGCCGGGTGGCGACCTCGCAACTGGTGCTGGGCACCGGCAAGCCGGAGGACGACCTGGTGCTGGACGGCATCGCCTACCCGAGCGAACTGTGGAACGTGCGCGGCGTCGGCGGCCTGCCGGCGGCGACCAGCGTGGCCGAGACCCTGCCGACCGCGCGCGGCCCGGCCGGGCGCCTGTTCGCGTTCGGCTACGACGCCTGGCAGATCAGCGCCTACCTGGAGAAGCTGGCCACCGGCGCCGAGGCCAACCTGCGCGGCGCCACCGGCGTGCTGCACCTGGACGGCTTCGGCAATATCCTGCGCACCCCGGCCTGGTCCACCTTCAGCGGCGGGCGCGCGACGCCGCTGCCCGATGGCCGTTGACCGCGCGCAACGCGGTCGCGAGGTGGAAGCCTCGGCGCGCGCCAAGCTGGAGCGCGCCGGGTTGCAACTGCTTGCCGCCAACGTGCGCTATCGCGGCGGCGAACTGGACCTGGTCATGCGGCATGCGCAGACGCTGGTGTTCGTGGAAGTGCGCTATCGCCGTAGCGACGCGTTCGGCGGCGGCGCCGCCTCGGTCGATGTGCACAAGCGCCGCCGACTGCTGCGGGCGGCGCAGTCGTTCCTGGCCGCGCACCCGCACTACGCGACTTGGCCGTGCCGGTTCGACGTGGTCGAGGCCGAGGGCGAACCGCCGCGGCTGAGCTGGCTGCGCGACGCGTTCCGCGCCGACGACTGCTGACGCGCCCGGCCTTACCGGTCGCGCCGCGGCGCGGCTGACCGTGGCCACCCGCAGCGCGTGGCGGCCGCCTTTTCCCCCGCATCCCAGCCACCGCCATGACCACGCCGCTGCCCGCTTCCCTGGTCCAGACCCTCGCCGACCTGCTCGGCGCCGACGGCTGGCGCACCGACGACGCCAGCCGGCGCAGCTACGGCGAGGACGATTCGCGGCGCTGGGTGCTGGCCGACGCGGTGGCGCTGCCGCAGACCCGCGAGCAGGTACAGGCGATCGTGCGCGCCTGCCGCGCGCACCGCGTGCCGATCGTCGCGCGCGGCGCCGGCACCGGCACCGCCGGCGCCGCGGTGCCGTTCGACGGTGGCGTGGTGCTGTCGTTCGCGCGCATGAACCGCATCCTGCGGCTGCGCCCGCAGGACCGCTGCGCGGTGGTCGAACCGGGCGTGCGCAACGGCGAGCTGCAGCAGGCGCTGGCGCCGCACGGCCTGTTCTGGCCGCCGGACCCGTCCAGCGCCGAGCTCTGCAGCGTCGGCGGCAACCTGTCGACCAATGCCGGCGGCCCGCGCGCGGTGAAGTACGGCGCCACCCGCGACAACGTGCTCGGCGTGGTCGCGGTGACCGGCGCCGGCGAGCTGATCCGCTGCGGCGGCGCCTACACCAAGGACGCCACCGGCTACGACCTCACCCACCTGCTGGTCGGCAGCGAAGGCACCCTGGCGCTGATCGTGGAGGCCACGCTGAAACTGTCGCCGCGGCCGCTGGCGCAGGCCGGGCTGCGCGCGTTCTACCGCGACGCCGGCAGCGCCGCGGCGGCGGTGTCGCGGCTGATGGCGCAGCCGACCACGCCGGCGATGCTGGAATTCATGGACCGCAGCGCGATCGCGCTGTTGCGCCGCAACGGCAGCGACGTGCCCGAGGCCGGCGCAATGCTGCTGATCGAGGCCGACGGCGACCACGACACCCTGCCCTACGCGCTGCAGGCGCTGGGCGCCGCCGCCGACGGCGACGGCCTGTTGTCGCTGGACGTGGCCACCGACGGCGCCGCGCACGACCGGCTGTGGGCCGCGCGGCGCGCGCTGTCGCCGGCGCTGCGCACGATCAAGCCGGGCAAGATCAACGAGGACGTGGTGGTGCCGGTGTCGCGCATTCCCGAGCTGGTCGCCGGCGTCGAGGCGCTGGCGGCGGAATTCGAGCTGCCGATCGTCGCCTTCGGCCATGCCGGCAACGGCAACCTGCACGTCAACATCCTGTACGCGCCCGACGATGCCGCCGAGACCGCGCGTGCGCACGCCGCGCTGCCGCGCCTGTTCGCGCTGGTGCTGGCGCTGGAAGGCACGCTGTCGGGCGAGCACGGCATCGGCGTGGCCAAGCGCGACTACATGGCGCAGGCCTTCGACGCGGCCACGCTGGAAGCGATGCGCGCGGTGAAGCGCGCGCTGGATCCGGACGGCATCCTCAATCCGGGCAAGGTGTTGCCGGACAATCCACCCGGCTAGAGCGTGTTATGAACTTCGGGGCAGTATGGCTATCGTAAGCGGATGAAGCCAAAGCGTTCGTATCCGACCGATGTTTTCGATGAAGAATGGGCCTTTGCGGCCCCTTACCTGACACTGATGGACCCTCATGCGCGGCAGCGCAAGTACGACCTGCGCTTGATGTTCAACGCCTTGCGTTGGATGGGCGCGAGCCGGTGCACCGTGGCGGCTGTCCCCCAATGACTTTCCGCCGTGGGAGGCGGTCTATCAGCAGAGTCAGCGCTGGCTGCAGGCTGGCTGCTTCGAGGCCATGGTCAACGACCTACGCTCGGTGCCGCGGGTGGCCCAGGGAAGCAGGAGCAGCCCAGTGCGGTGATCCTGGATGGCCGCACGCTGCAGTCCACCTGCGAGAGTGGTCCGCGAGCCGGCTACGGCGGCTACAAGCGCAAGAAAGGCAACAAGGTGCACATGGCCGTGGACACGCACTGCCATCTGTTGGCCGTGCAGATCACGCCCGCCAACGAGCAGGAGCGGGCCCAGGTGCGATCGTTGGCCCAGGAAGTTCAACACGTCACGGGCGAAACGGTGAAGCTCGCCTTTGTCGATCAGGGCTATACCGGAAAAGGCCCAGCCGAAGCGGCACAAGAGGAAGGCATCGAGCTTCATGTGGTGAAGCGGCCGGAAGCCAAGAAGGGATTCGTTGTATTGCTACCGCGACGTGGGTGGTGGAGCGCAGCTTCGGCTGACTCAATCGGTTCCGGCGCCTGGCCCGCGACTACGGACGTCTGCCCGAGACACTGGCCGGGCTGCACTTCGTTGTCTTCACCATCCCCATGCTCGGCAATGCGGCTTCTATCCTTCAAAGTTCATAACACGCGGTGGTCTCAAGAATCACTTCGCACCCACTCAGGAGAGTGAGCCCGATTTTTTTAACGCCGGGTCTTTCGTGATCCTCGGCAAGCTGAGCGGGAACCACGGACGTGAGCGCGATCGCACGCGGCATCGGCTCATCGCGACGGCAAGAACGCCGATGACGGACGTCATGCCGCCGGTCCGATGAAACGCAGCCCCACGCCCGGTTCAGTGGCGATGTAGCGCGGCGCCACCGCGCTGTCGCCGAGTTTCTGCCGCAGTTTGCCGACCAGGATGCGCAGGTAGTGGGTGTCCTCCTGATGGGTCGGCCCCCATACTTCGCGCAGCAGTTGCGGCTGGGTGAGCACGCGTCCGCTGTGGCGCAGCAGCAGGGCGAGCAGCGCGTACTCCTTGCGGCTCAGCGCCAGCGGCGCGCCGTCCAGGCGTACCTCGCGCAGGCCCAGGTGGATGTGCAGGTGGCCGTCGTCGAACACCGGCTCGGCCTCGCCAGCGGCCGGTTGCATGCGCAGCAGCACGCGGATGCGCGCCATCAGTTCCTGCACGCCGAACGGCTTGGTCACGTAGTCGTTGGCGCCGGCGTCCAGCGCCTGCACCTTCTCCGCCTCGCCGGCGCGCACGGTGAGCATGATCACCGGCACCGCGGACCATTGCCGCAGTTCGCGCAGCACGCTGTGCCCGTCCTGGTCGGGCAGGCCCACGTCCAGCACCACCAGTTCGGCGCCGTGCGCGGCCAGCTGTGCCAGGCCGTCGCCGCCGCTGGCCGCCTGCAGCACGTGGTAGCCCTGCGCGCGCAGGCTGATGTCCAGGAAACGGCGGATCTGCGGCTCGTCGTCGATGACCAGCACGCGCGGCGGCGGAATCGGATCGGCGTGGGACTCAGTCGGCATCGGGACGGGGCGGCGGGGCGGCGGGTTCGATCAACGGCAGGGTAATGCGGATCGTGGTGCCGCGGCCATCGGCGCCGGGCAGCGCCTCGACGCTGCCGCCGTGCGCGCCGATCATGCCCTGGCAGATGGTCAGGCCCAGACCGGTGCCGTGGCGCCCGCGGTCGCCGCGCTCGACGCTGTAGAACATGTCGAAGATGCGCGCGCGCTCGTCCTCGGGAATGCCCGGGCCGCGGTCGCTGATGTCGATGCGCAGGCGCCCGTCGACCAGCGCCGCGGCGACCCGGATCGCCGCGTCCGGCGGCGAGAACTTGGCCGCGTTCTCCAGCACGTTGAAGATCGCCTGCTCGACCAGCGCCGGATGCACCCACAGCGTCGGCAGTCCGGCGGCCAGGGCGATGTCCAGGCGCACCTGCGGCTGGTAGCGCTGCAGTCGCCGCGCGGCCGAGCCGATCAGTTCGTCCACGCCGATCCAGTCGCGGTGCAAGGTCAGCCCGGTGTGGCCGAGCCGGGTCATGTCGAGCAGGTTCTGGATATAGCGGTCCAGGCGTTCGCCTTCCAGCTGGATCGTTTCCAGCAGGCTGCGGCGGTCGTCGGCGTCCATCGCCTGGCCGTAGCTGGCCAGGCTGCTGGCCGCGCCGATCATCGCCGCCAGCGGCGAGCGCAGGTCGTGCGACACCGACGACAGCAGCGCCGAGCGCAGGCGTTCGGTCTCGCCGCTGACCCGTGCGCTTTCCAGATCGGCGACTAGGCGCGTGCGCAACGCGGCCTGGCCGATGTCCTCGACCATGGCCTCGGCCAGGCGTTGCTGCTCCAGCCCGGGACGCTGCACGCCGGCGCCGAACTTCAGCCCGACCACGCCGATCGCGCCGCGCTCGTGGCGCACCGGCAGGAACCACCAATCGGCGCCGGCCAGGGTGTCGGTGAAGCGGCCGGTGGCCTGGCCGTGGCGCTGCGCCCAGTCGGCGGCGCTGCGGTCCACCGCCGCCATCGAGGCCACGTAGTCGTGCGCGCCGTCCTGCGCCGCGGCGTGCGCCGCCTCCAGCGGTTGCAGCCGCACCCAGGCCTCGGCCTCGAGCGTGGCCGCCAACGCGCGGCGCCCGGCCTCCAGCACCTGGCCCAGGTCGGCGGCGCTGGTCAGTTCGCGGCCCAATCGCTGCAACGCGCTGGTCTGCGCATTGGCCGCGCGCAGCGCCAACACCTGCGTGCGCAGCCGCGACGCCAGCCGCCCCGCCACCAGCGCCGCGACCAGGAACAGCAGCACCGTGACCACGCCCTGGCGCGCGCTGATCTGGAAGGTGAAGCGCGGCTCGATGAAAAAGAAGTTGTAGCTGAAGAAGCTCAGCAGCGCAGCCAGCACCGCGGCCGCCATGCGCGTCTTCGACGCCACCATGACCACCGCGACGATGAACACCATCGACAAGTCGTCGATGCCGACCCAGCGCTCGGCGATCCACGCCACCGCCACCGCCAGCGCCGCCGCCATCGTGGCGAACGCCAGGTCGTCGCGCGACAGCCAATGGCCGGGGCGGCGCCAGCGCCGCCGCGCCCGCGCCCGCGCCTCCGGCGAGCTGATGATGACCAGTTCGTAGTGCGCACCGCGCTGCAGCAGCTGCTGGGTCAGGGTGCGGTTGATCATCCGCGCCAGCGGCCGTTCGCGGGTGCGGCCGAGCAGCAGCGTGGACACGCCGTTGCGCGCGGCGTGGTCGAGCAGCGCGTCGGCCACGCCGCTGCCATGCAGCAGCGCGGCGTCGCCGCCGAGCCGCCGCGCCAGCGCGAAGGCGCGGTCGATCTCCAACTGCCAGGCTGCTTCCGGCTGCGCCCGGGTCTGCACGGTGACCACGCTCCACGGCGCGCCGCGGCGCTCGGCCAGGCGCCGCGCCACCCGCACCAGGTAATCGGACTGGCCGCGCCCGTCGATCGCCACCAGCACCCGCCGGCGCAGGGCCACACCGGTGCGGCCTTGCGCGGCCTGCACGTCGCGCAGGTCGTTGTCGACGCGGTCGGCCGCGGTCTGCATCGCCAGTTCGCGCAAGGCGGCCAGGTTCGACGGCGAGAAAAACGCCTGCAGCGCCTGCCCGGCCTGCTCGGGCAGGTAGACCTTGCCCTGCTGCAGGCGCTCGATCAGCTCGCGCGGCGGCAGGTCGACCAGCACGATGTCGCGCAGCCGGTCGAAAATGGCGTCGGGCACGGTTTCGGCGACGCGCACGCCGGTGATGCGGTGGACCACGTCGTTGAGGCTTTCCAGGTGCTGGATGTTGACCGTGCTGTAGACGTCGATGCCCGCGTCGAGCAGTTCCTGCACGTCCTGCCAGCGCCGCTCGTGGCGGCTGCCGGGCGCGTTGCGGTGGGCCAGTTCGTCGACCAGCACCAGCGGCGGGCGCCGCGCCAGCAGCGCGTCCAGGTCCATCTCCTCGAGCGTGCGGCCGCGGTACTCCACGCGCCGCCGCGGCTGCACGGTCAGCCCGTCCAGCAACGCCGCGGTCTCGGCGCGGCCATGGGTCTCGACCACCCCCACCACCACCTCGCTGCCCTGCCGCTGCAGCTGGCGCGCGCGCGACAGCATCGCGTAGGTCTTGCCGACGCCGGGCGCCGCGCCCAGGAACACGGTCAGGCGGCCGCCGCGTTCGCGCTGGAGTGCGCCGATCAGGGCGTCGGCGTGTTGGGTGCGGGGGTCGGGCATGGGTAGTTCGGGACTCGGGACTCGGGACTCGAAGAGCCTACAGCGCGGGCCGTCGACTTATTGCTTTCGCTGTTGATTTTCCCGGGTCCCGGGTCCCGGGTCCCGAGTCCCGGCTTCATCCAACGCCAGATTCAGCGCCAGCACGTTGACCCGCGGCTGGCCGAGTACGCCGAACTGGCGCGGCTGCGCCTGCGCGGCGACCAGCGCGGCCACGGTGGCGACCGGCAGCCCGCGCGCCCTGGCCACGCGCGCCACCTGCTGCTGCGCCGCGGCCACGCTGATGTCCGGATCCAGGCCGCTGCCGGACTGGGTCAGCAGGTCGTCCGCCACCTGCGCCGGGGCGACGCCGTCGCGTGCGGCCAGCATCGCGCGCGTCTCCGCGATGCGCTTTTGCAGCTCGGGATTGCTGCGCGCCTGGTTGCTGCCGGCCGCGGCCATCGGGTCGAACTTGGCCGCCGACGGACGCGGCTGGAAATAGCCGGGCGCGGCGAACGGCTGCGCGACCAGCGCCGAGCCGAGCACGCGGCCGTCGCGTGCGAGCAGGCTGCCGTTGGCCTGCGCCGGGAACAGCGCGCCGGCGACGACGGTGGCGAGCAGCGAATACAGCGCGGCCGCGCCGAGCACCAGCAGCGGCAGCACCACCGCGGCGCGCCAGCGTAGCGGTTCGCGGTAGGAAGTGGAAACCTGGGAAACGTTCATCGCGGGAAATCCGGAAAGAAGCGGAAAATCGGCGCCGGGCTCAGCCAAGCGCCACCAGCAGCAGGTCGATCGCCTTGATCCCGACGAACGGCAGCAGCACGCCGCCGACGCCGTAGATCAGCATGTTCCGGCGCAGCAGCGAGGTCGCCGTGGCCGGGGTGAAGCGCACGCCGCGCAACGCCAGCGGGATCAGCGCGGGGATCACCAGCGCGTTGAAGATCAGCGCGGCCAGCACCGCATGCGCTGGGCTGGACAGGCGCATCACGTTCAGCGCCGCCATCTGCGGGATCGAGGCGGCGAACAGCGCGGGCAGGATTGCGAAATACTTGGACACGTCGTTGGCCAGCGAGAACGTGGTCAGTGCGCCGCGGGTGATCAGTTGCTGCTTGCCAACTTCCACCACCGCCAGCAGCTTGGCAGGATCCGAATCCAGGTCGACCATGTTGCCGGCTTCCTTGGCCGCCTGCGTGCCGGAGTTCATCGCCAGGCCGACGTCGGCCTGGGCCAGCGCCGGCGCGTCGTTGGTACCGTCGCCGACCATCGCCACCAGGCGCCCGCCGGCCTGCTCGGCGCGAATGCGCGCGAGCTTGTCTTCCGGCGTGGCCTCGGCGATGTAGTCGTCGACGCCGGCCTCGGCGGCGATCGCCGCGGCGGTGAGCGGGTTGTCGCCGGTGATCATCACCGTCTTCACCCCCATCGCGCGCAGCCGCGCGAACTTCTCGCGCACGCCGTGCTTGACCACGTCCGACAGCTCGACCACGCCGAGCACGTGGCGGCCCTCGGCCACCACCAGCGGCGTGGCGCCGCTGCGCGCGACCTGCTCGACACGGCCCTTCAACTCGGCCGGCACCTGCCCGCCCAACGCGGTGACGTGGCGGATCACCGCATCGGCCGCGCCCTTGCGGATCGAACGCGGCGGCTGTTGCCCCTGCGCGGGCAGGTCCACGCCGGACATGCGGGTCTGCGCGGTGAAGGCGACGAAGCTGGCGCCGTCCGGCTCGGCCGGCGGCAGGCCCTGCTCGCGCGCCAGGCGCACGATCGACTTGCCCTCCGGGGTCGGGTCGGCCAGCGACGACAGCATCGCCGCCTCGCGCAGCGGCGCCATATCGACGCCGCTGAGCGCATGGAACGCGGTGGCCTGGCGGTCGCCGTGGGTGATGGTGCCGGTCTTGTCCAGCATCAGCACATCGACGTCGCCGGCCACTTCCACCGCCTTGCCCGACTTGGCCAGCACGTTCGCCGACAGCGCGCGGTTCATGCCGGCGATGCCGATCGCCGGCAACAGCCCGCCGATGGTGGTGGGGATCAGGCACACCAGCAGCGCGATCAGCAACAGCGGATCGACCTTCACTCCGACGAAGCCGGCGATCGCCGGCAGGGTGGCGACCACGATCAGGAAGGTCAGGGTCATCGCCGCCAGCAGCATGGTCAGCGCGATCTCGTTCGGGGTCTTCTGCCGGTTGGCGCCTTCGACCAGCGCGATCATGCGGTCCAGGAAGCTGTGGCCCGGCTCGGCGGTGACCTTGACCACGATCTCGTCGGACAGCGCCTTGGTGCCGCCGATCACACCGGAGCGGTCGGTGCCGGCCTCGCGCAGCACCGGCGCCGATTCGCCGGTGACAGCGGCTTCGTTGATCGTGGCCACGCCGTGCACGATCTCGCCGTCGGCCGGGATCAGTTCGCCGGCGGAGATCACCACCAGGTCGCCGGGTTTCAGCTCGGCGGCGGGAATGCGGGTTTCTCCCTCCAGTTGCGCGCTGCTCACGCGGCGCGCCACCAAGTCCTTGCGCGCGCGCCGCAATGACGCGGCCTGGCCGCGGCCACGCGCCTCGGCCACCGCTTCGGCGAAATTGCCGAACAGCACGGTGACCAGCAGGATCGCGGTCACCGCCCAGCCGAAGGCGGGTGCGCTCTGCCCGGCCAAGGTGATCAGCGCCGACAGCATGGTGCCGGCGAACACCACCGCCATCACCGGGCTGCCGAGCAGATGGCGCGGCGAGAGTTTCAGCACGCTGGCGCGCAGGGCCGCGCGCAGCGCGGGGCCGTCGAGCAGGCCGGGCCGACGGACGGAGGAAGAGGCTTGCGGAAACGGGGTGCTCATTGTCGTCGGTCTCAGTGCGCGGCCAGGGTCAGGTGATCGGCGATCGGGCCCAGCACCAGTGCCGGCGTGAATTGCAGAACGGTCAGGATCACGATGACCGCGATCAGGGTCAGTGCGAAGGTCGGGGTTTCCATCTGCAGGCTGCCGCCGGTCTCCGGCGCCACCCGCTTGCGCGCCATCTGCGCGGCCACGATCAACGGCACGATCAGCGCTGGATAGCGGCCCAGGGCCAGCACCAGCGTACAGCTCAGGTTCCACCACGGGATGCTGTCGCCGAGCCCTTCGAAACCGGAGCCATTGTTGGCGAAGGCGGAGGTGTACTCGTAGAACACCTGGCTGATGCCGTGGAAACCGGGATTGGAATTGGCGACGATCGCCGCCGGCATGACCAGGGTCAGCGCAGTGAAGCCGAGCAGCGCCAGCGGCTGCAGCAGGATCAGCAGCGCCAGCAAGCGCACTTCGCCGGCCTCGACCTTGCGTCCGAACAACTCCGGCGTGCGCCCGGTCATCAGCCCGGCCAGGAACACGCTGAGCAGCAGGTACACCAGAAACTGCTGCAGCCCGCAGCCGATGCCGCCCCAGATCGCGTTGACCAGCATGTTGAGCATGGCGACCCCGCCGGTCAGCGGCGCCAGCGAATCGTGCATGGCGTTGACCGAGCCGTTGGAGGTCTGCGTGGTCAGCGACGACCACGCAGCCGATGCATCCACGCCCAGGCGCACTTCCTTGCCCTCCATCGACGCCGCGCTGGCGACGCTGGCGGAATGGCCTTCGGACCACAGCGAAAGCGCGCTGGAGGCCAGCGACATCACCAGCATGCTGCCGACCACCAGCGCGGTGAACTTGCCGCGCCCGGTGAACGGGCCGACCATGAACGCCACCGCCACCGGGATCAGCACGATCGCCAGTATTTCCAGCAGATTGGAGAATGGGGTCGGGTTCTCCAGCGCCATCGCGCTGTTGGGGCCATACCAGCCGCCGCCGTTGGTGCCGAGCTGCTTGATCGCCACCATCGCCGCGACCGGGCCGAGCGGGATCTTCTGCTGCGCCAGGCCGGCGCTGGCGTCCAGCGGCGTGGCGGTGGGGCCGGCGGCCAGGGTCGACGGCACGCCCTGCTGGGTCAGCAGCAGCGTCCACAGCAGGCACAGCGGCAGCAGGAAGCGCAGCGTCGGCCGGATCACGTCGGCCCAGTAGTTGCCGACGTCGGCTTTGTCGGCACTGAGCGCGGTGTGCTGCATCCCCACGGCGGCCGTCGCATGCTGCAGTCCATGGCGCGACGGCGTCGGCTCCGGATCGTCCGGCCCGGTCGCGGTCGATGCCGACAGGGCATCGGCGGCATCGGCCGAGCATGCGACCGCTCGCCCACCGAACAACGCGCGCAGCGTCGCCACCACCAGCGCCAGGCCCATCATCGGGGTGATGAACTGCAGCCCGACCACGCCCACCGCCTGCGACAGGTACGACAGCTGCGCCTGGCCGGAATAGTGCTGCTGGTCGGTGTTGGTCAGGAACGAGACCATGGTGTGCAAGGCGACGTCCCAGCGCAGGTTCGGCACCGCGTCGGGATTCAGCGGCAACCACGCTTGGGTGACGAACAGGACGAACACCAGCACGCCCAGCACCAGGTTGCTGGCCAGGAACGCGCCGGCATAGCCGCGCCAGCTCATGCCCTGCGCCGGATCGGTGCCGAGCAGGCGGTACAGCGGCCGTTCGATCCAGCCGAACAGCGCGTCGCCGCGCATCGGCGCACCGCGCATCACCTTGGCCAGGTACAGGCCCAGCGGCCAGCCCAGCAGCAGCGCGAGCGCATAGACAAGCAATGTATCGATCATGGAGGCAGCACTCGGCTCAGAAGTCTTCGGGACGCAGGATCACGTACAACAGGTAGCCGGCGGCGACGATCACCGCCACGCCGCAAACGAATGAAAGCCAACCGCTCATGGTGTCAACTCCGGCAAGTGAACGGCCCGCACGTCCGGCAGGCCAGAAAATGGCGATGAAAAGCCGCATGGCGCCGAATGCGCCATGCGTTTGCAGAAGGCTGCGCAAGAAGCATGGCGATCGCATCGGACAGGCATCGCTGCCCCAAGCCGGCATTATCGAAAGAACCACCATAAACTCTCCATGACGAAAACGCGCGGCCGCATACATTCTGCGTAAAGCCGGCGACGCCGGCGGCCACCGGTCCGAAGGCGGCGGCGGCCGCGCGGCAAGCGGCAAGCGGCAAGCGGCAAGCGGCAAGCGGCAAGCGGCAAGCGGGCGTCACGATGCCGCCAACGTCCGGCGACGGCAAGGACGCACTGCCGCCGCCGGAGCCAGCACGATGCGGACGGCCACCGCTGCCTGGTCAGTAGTGCAGAATCGCGTCGATCAGGGCAATCGCCTGGTGGTTCTTGCGCCCGGCGTCGTAGGCCGGGAAATCGTAGGCGCGCTCGTAACGCAGTTCAGGACGGATCTCCAGATCCTGCGACACCCAGTGGGTCATGCCAATGGTGTGGCTCGAATAGCGCGTGGCGAAGCCGGTGCGCTGCCCGTCATGGTCGTCGACGAATTCGTTGCGGATCGACAGCATGTTGGCAGGGTCGAGCTGGATGTTGAGGTAATTGACGACGGCATCGGCAGTGCTGCGGCCCAACGGGAAATCCGGTGCGTCGCCCAGTGCGTATCCCGGCCTGCCGGTCGGCGCATGGGACTGCGATGGGTCGGTCGCCAGCGCCTGGTCGCGCACATAGAGATGATAGGCCTCGGTGAGCATGTGCACTCTCGGCGAGAAGCGATGGCCCCAGGTCAGCACGAACTCCTGCAGGTTGTTGTAGGTCTGTGCGGAGCGGTTGTAGGACTCCACGCAGGGATAGAGCATGTCGTTGTTGCTCTTGGACACCCAGCGTAAGCAGGCCTGCGCGGTCAGCCTGCTGGTGGAGTCCCAGACGGCCGAATCGTCGCCACCGTGCACGCCTAGCTGGAGCGTCCACTGGTCATTGAGCTTGGTCGTGGTGAGGATGCCCATGTTGGTATAGGCGTCGACGGTGTACAGGATCGAGTGCGTCATCAGATAGTTGTTCGGTGAAAACTGCGCCTCGATGTCCGGCAACGACAGGTAGCGCCCGGCGGTGATCAGCATGCCTTGCGCCACCGATGGGATGTACAGGTCCACGTGCGCGATCATCGGATCGTTGCCATAGATCTTCCCGTTGAGCGCACTGTCGGGCTTGGGATGATGCAGCAGCTGGTCGCTGGTGACGCCCTTCATCGTCGTGTAGTGGTAGTCGTAGCCATACAGATCGTCGAGGTGGAAACCCCAATCCACGTGATCGGTCTGCACCGTATCGGGGATGCGTTGGAGGCGAATCAGGGCCTGGTTGAATTCGCCCCGATTCGGACGCGTGGAATAGGACAACGGATAGTTCGTGTGCGACGAACTGCTGGCATTAGCCGAGGGGTTGATCCAGCCATAGAGCTCGATGCGGTTGCGCTTCATCCACTGCCCTGCACGGGTGCACGCAAGCGCTTTCTCGACCGGGTACTGCGCATTCTCGTTCGGCACGCCGACCGGATAGTCCACGGCACCGAGCTGCCATTCCGCCGACGGAAATGGCGGCGAGGAGAACGGCGACTCCATGCCGCGCCGCGCCGCCGCGGGTGCGTTCGGATCGGCAGGCTGGGCGTCCTCGCGGTAGGCGTCGACCAGCCGCGAGAAGAAGCCATTGGAACAGTCGTCGCTGGCCGGCGACAGCGCGGCGGCAGCGCGCTCCTGCATCATGTCTGGCGCCGGTGCGGCAGGGGCCTGCGCCGCGGCATCGACTGCAGCGGCTTTCCCAGCATAGAGCAGCGCCAGGGACACGAAAAACGGATTGACCTTCATCGACATCGCAAAAACCGGCTCGCAGCGAGCCGTCCTCTTCTGTGGGTAAGGATATGACCGGGGTACCGGGCGCCCGCCGCATCGTCGCCGGCCGATCGATTGATGCCGGCGTATGCGGCACGCGGGCGCTCAACCTGGCCGGAGGGGAATGCAAGTGCGACGCGTTGCCGGCAACATCGGCACGACACAGGTGCCGCGCGGCAATCTCGCCATGGTGGACCGGTTCGGCGCCAGCAACGGATGCGCAGGCGCTCGGTGCGGCATCTCGCGGACCAAGCCCTGCCTGCCGCGCGGGTCCGCGAGAGCATCCGGGTGCGCCGGGCCGGGCCGGCGGTTCCACCGCCGGCAGAGCATCCACACACCGGCCGGCGCCGCGGCCAGCAACATGTCCATCGACTCCACGGAACCACCCCCGGCATCAGCGGGGAAAGTATAGGAATCGCCGAATATCTTCGTTGCAAACCGGCGGACGATTCAAATAAATTCTGCGTAAATTCAGGCGCTTCCTGCGGCCGCCGCGGCGCAGCCGAACGATCGTCCGCGTTGCGCCCACCGCTCTTTCGAGCGGCACACGTTACGCGCGCTGGCGCGGTGTCGGATGCGTCCGTGCTCCGCAGCCGGAAAGATCGCCGCAGCGCGAATGCGAAACGCGCTGCCACGCTGCGGCGCACGTGTACAGGTGGCCAGGCATGCTGCCGGCGATGCATTGCCTCGGTCGCGGCGCGACGACCGCGCGCCGCTGTCGCCCGCCGGCAGCGGGAACGCTGGAGTCCGGCGCCACGAGGCGCCGGACCCCGGCTCAGTGCAGCGGCACGCTCAGGCTGGACGGCGCGGCGACCGACGAACTGAAACTGACGCTGCCGCCGAAACGGCTGGCGGTGGCGTAGCGCGGATCGGTGGTGTCCACCACCAGCACCAGTCGGCGTCCGGCCGGGATCTCGGCGGCGGTCGCCTGCAGCGCCAGGTCGATCGTGGTCGCCACGCCCGGTGTCGCATTGCGCAGCGTGTACGGCGCGTGGCTGAGCAACTGCGCCACACCGAGTCCGTCCATGCTGTAGAGGTAGGCGAACAGCGACACGTCGGTCTGGCTCGGGGTCACGGTCAGGCGCAGCGACGGCCTGCCGGCCAGGCGCTTGGCGCTGGCGTACACCGGCCCGCTCCAGACCGCGGCGCCGTAGCGCGCCACCAGCGGGATCGAGGTGGTCACCGGCTGGCCGAAGCCCTGCAGCAGGCCGCTCGCCAGCACCTCCCCGGAATCGGCCAGGGTCGGCACGCCGGTGGCGATGCGGTGGGTCCAGCCGCTGCTGGTACCGCTGGCCAGTGCGCCGGTCGGCGCCAGCAGGCCGCTCGGCCGGCTCAGGCCGTAGCGGGTCGCGCCGGCCTGCACGCCGTCCCAGTCGGCATAGCGCAGCCAGCTGCCGCCGAGGGTGGACAACCGCACCGGCAGCTCGCGGTCCACGCCGTTGGCCTGGCCCTTGAGGTAATGGTCGAACCAGCGGGTGGTCTCGGCGTACACCGCGTTCGGCAGGCCCAGCGCACCCGGCAGTTCAGCGGTGGCGTGATCGCCATGGCTGAACATCAGCCGCTTGGGCACGTCGAGTCGGTTGTACAGGTCGATGTACTGGTTGGGCGGGAACAGGCCGTCGTTGAACGCATTGGCCAGCAGCACCGCGGCGCCGTTGCGGTTGAGCGCCTGCAGTTCGTTGATCACCCCGCGCTCGGCAGCGTTGGGCAGAAAGCCCCGCACCGCGCCGTCGTAGTCGCCGAGGGCGACCCGCGCGCCGATCTGCGCCAACTCCGGACCCGGCCGGCCGGTCGCCGCGCCGGCCGCGACCAGCAGCGCCACGCCCTGTTGGCTGACCGTGGCGTTCGCGTACAGCGAGGCCTGCAGGTCCGCCCAGCCGCTGAGCGCGGCGACCGCCTTGATCCGCGGATCGCGCGCAGCGGCGAGCAGGCCGGTGCCGGCGCCGTAGGAAATGCCGGACACGCCGATCGCCCCGGCATTGGCCGGCGTATTGGCCAGCGCCCAGTCGATCACCGCGCTGACGTCCTCCACCGTCGGCGCCCCGGCGATGTCGATCTGCCCGGCCGAATCCCAGAACCCGCGCGAGGTGTAGCTGACCACCACGTAGCCGTCGCTGGCCAGTGCGCTGGCGCGGCCCACGTACTCCAGATTGGGCAGCGACCAGCTAGCCGGCATCACCACCAGCGGGAACGGCCCGGCGCCCTGCCCCTGCGGCACCAGCACCAGCGCGCCGAGCTCGGTGCCGTCCCAACTGGAGATGGTCCGGTATTGCTTGCTGAAACCGCCGGCGAAGGCAGCGGCGGAGAACAACAGCATCGCGCACAGGGCGATGCAGCGGGACACGGACGTACGCATGTACTGCCTCCCAGGCGGCGCCGGGCCGGAATGGCCAGACTGCCAATACGGTTTGCGAGCACACGACGTGGGGTCGAGCGCCGTGACCGTACCACCAGGTACGGGTCAGTTCACGCCGCAGTGCGGCATGGTATGGCAGGCAGAGGGAGGCGCTCTGGAAGAGCGGCTCCGGGCGGGCTTGGGCCATCATTCGCAACTACCCACCGGCTTCGGCGACCGTCGGGGCCGAAGCCCCTCCTGCAGAAGGCGGCCGGGCATCCATCCGTAGATCCCCAGTTCCCAACCCGCCAGCCGCTCCGTCTTCCGCTAGGCGGCGAAATGTTCGTAGCCGCGCCGCGGCGGCTGCCAGGGCCGGCCATCGGCGTCGCGCACGAGGATGCCGCTGCCTGCGACGATGCGGCCGATCGGCGTCGCCTCCTCGCCGATCGCGCCCAGTGCTTGCACGATGGCCGCGCGCTGCGCCGGCGCGGCGGTGAAGCACAGTTCGTAGTCGTCGCCGCCGCCCAGTTGCCAGGCATGCACCTGCGCCGCGGTCGCATCCGCCGCGGCGGCAGCGGCCGGCAGCGCGGCCAGCCACAATTCGGCGCCGACGCCGCTGCGCACGCAGATGTGGTCCAGATCGGCCAGCAGGCCGTCGGAGAGGTCGACGCAGGCATGCGCCAGGCCGCGCAGGCGCAGCCCGGCCTGCACCCGCGGCGTCGGCCGCAGCAAGCGGCGGCGCAGGTGCTCGTGGAGTGGATCGGCGGCGACGCGGGCCACGTCCAGGCGCCCGGCCTGCCACAAGGCCAACGCCGCGGCGGCCTCGCCCGGGCGCCCGGTGACCCAGATCTCGTCGCCCGGCCGGGCGCCGTCGCGGCGCAGCGCGGCACCCGGCGCCACGCTGCCGATCGCGGTGACCGACAGCGACAGCGGCCCGCGCGTGGTGTCGCCGCCGGCCAGCACGATGGCGTGTGCGTCGGCCAGCGCGAAGAACCCGTCGGCGAAGGCGTCGATCCACGCCGCATCCGCGTGCGGCAACGACAGCGACAGCATGCACCAGCGCGGCTGCGCGCCCATCGCGGCGAGGTCGGACAGGTTCACCGCCAGGGTCTTCCAACCCACGTCGGCCGGCGCCGTCTCGACCGGGAAGTGCACCCCGGCATTGAGCGTGTCGGTGGTGATCGCCAGTTGCTCGCCCGACGCCGGCTGCAGCAGCGCCGCGTCGTCGCCGATGCCCAGCGCCACGTCCGCGCGCGCCCCGATGCGGGCGCGCAGGCGATCGATCAGAGCGAATTCGGGCATTGGCGGGGCCGGGAGTGCGGATTCGGGAGTGGGGATTCGCAACAGCGGCGGGCGGGCCCGATGCGAAACCGGAATGCGGGATTCGAGGCTTGCAGCACGGCAAGCGTAGCCGCGAACGTCGTTGCCGGAAATCCGCGTCCGGCTTGCGCGCGCAACGACCGTCGCCGGAAATGCCGCTGTGCGAACCCCACTCCCGAATGCCGAATCCCGCGGCGCCTAGGCGCCGCTGCCCGACTCCACCGCGCGCCACTGCAGCGCGGCGCGATCGAGCACGCCGTTGACGTAGGTGTGGCCGTGTTCGGAGCCGAAGCGCTTGGCGGTCTCGATGGCCTCGTTGATCACCACCCGGTACGGCACGTCCTGACGATGCAGCAGCTCGTAGGCGGCCAGGCGCAGCACCGCGCGCTCGATCGCGTCCACTTCCTCGACCGTGCGGTCCAGGTAGCCGACCAGCGCCGCATCCAGTTCGGCGCGATGCTTGAGCACACCCTCGACCAGGTTCTCGAAATAGATCAGGTCGGCGAGTTCGTGCGCCTGCTCGTGCGCGAACTGCGCGATCACGTGCTGCGCGTTGCCGCCGGACATCTGCCAGGCGTAGATCGCCTGCAGCGCACGCCGGCGCGCGCGCGAACGCAGCACCGGGTCGACGCCGTCGCGGCGGGTGTGCCTGTGGCCAGCGGACTTGTTCACGGCAGCAGCTCCCAAAGATTGACCATCTCCAGCGCGCTCAGCGCCGCTTCCTCGCCCTTGTTGCCATGGCTGCCGCCGGCGCGCGCCTCGGCGTCCTCGACCCGTTCCACCGCCAGCACGCCGTTGAGCACCGGGATGCGGAAATCCAGCGACACCCTCAGCAGGCCGTCGGCGCAGCCATCGGCCACATGCTCGTAGTGGCGGGTGTCGCCGCGGATCACGCAGCCCAGCGCGACGATCGCCGCGTGCCGGCCGGCGGCGGCCACGCGCGCGGCGGCCAGCGGCAATTCCCACGCGCCAGGCACGCGGACCACGTCCACCGCGTCGTCGGCGATGCCGTTGCCGGACAGGCTCGCGCGCGCGCCTGCGACCAGCACGTCGGTGATGCGCGCGTTCCAGCGGCTGGCGATGATCGCGAAACGGACCGCGGCGGGAGCGCGGAGGTCGCCTTCGTAATGGGTCATGGCGGTGGCGGGTTCAGAGAATGGGCGAGTTTAGCAGGCGGCCTGCCCGGGACTCGGGACTCGGGACTCGGGACTCGGAAGAGCTTAGAGCACGGCGAACGCTTGCCCGCGGAGGCATCAGCCTTTTCCGGGTCCCGGGTCCCGGGTCCCGGGTCCCGGCTCCACATGCTCGACCACCTCCAGTCCGAACCCGGCCAGCCCGATCTGGCGGCGCGGCGTGCCCAGCACGCGCAACTTGCCCAGGCCCAGATCGGCCAGGATCTGGCTGCCGGCGCCGTTGCGCCGCCACTGTCCCACGTCCTTGCTGTTGGCGGCCACGTCGGGATGCTTGCGCAGCCGCGCCAGCAGCGCCTGGCTGTCACGCGGCACCGACAGCACCACCATCACCCCGCTGCCGGCCGCGGCGATCGCGCGCAGCGCGTCGCTGGAGGCCACGCCGAAATCGTCGCGGCGCCAGTGCAGCAGGTCGGCCAGCGGATTTTCCACCTGCACCCGCACCAGGGTCGGCGTCGCCGCGTCGGGCGTGCCGCGCACCAGCGCGAAATGCAGGTCGTGGGCGATGCGGTCGCGGTAGGTGACCAGGGTGAAGCCGCCGAACTCGGTCTCGATCGCCCGCTCGTCGATGCGCTCGACCGTGTGCTCGGTGGCCAGGCGGTAGGCGATCAGGTCGGCGATCGAGCCCATCTTCAAGCCATGCGCGCGCGCGAACAGCTCGAGTTCCGGACGGCGCGCCATGCTGCCATCGGGATTGAGGATTTCCACGAGCACCCCGGCCGGCTCCAGCCCGGCCAGTTCGGCCAGGTCGGCGGCCGCCTCGGTGTGGCCGGCACGGTTCAACACGCCGCCGGCCTGAGCGATCAGCGGAAAGATGTGGCCCGGCCGGCTGAGATCGCCGGGCTTGGCGTCCGGCCGGACCGCGGTGCGAATGGTGTGGGCGCGGTCGGCGGCGGAAATGCCGGTGGTGACGCCTTCTGCGGCTTCGATGCTGACGGTGAAGTTGGTCTGGAACTGCGCGGTATTGGCCTGCACCATCGGCGCCAGACCCAACTGCGCGCAGCGCGCCGGCGACATCGGCAGGCACACCAGGCCACGGCCGTGGGTGACCATGAAATTGATGTCCGACGCCTTGACCAGTTCGGCGGCCATGATCAGGTCGCCCTCGTTCTCGCGGTCCTCGTCGTCGACGATGACCACCATGCGGCCGACGCGGATTTCATCCAGCAGCTCGGGGACGGGGGCGAAGTTCAGGCTGGGGGTGGCGGATGGCGGCATGGCGGACTCGCGAGAAGACGGATGGCGCCGCCGCTGGCGGCGGCGCGGCGGTGACGGACCCGGCGCAGTTCAGCCCTGGCCGCCGCGCAGCAGGCGTTCGACGTAGCGCGCGACCAGGTCGATCTCCAGATTCACCGCCGCGCCGACGGCAGTGTGCGCGAACGCGGTATGCGCCAGCGTGTGCGGAATCAGCGCCGCCTCGAACCCGGCGGCGTCGGCGTCGTTGACGGTCAGGCTGACCCCGTCCACGCAGATCGAGCCCTTCCTGGCGACATAGCGCAGCAGCGCCGGCGGCGCGACGAAGCGCCAGCGCTGCGCGCGCGCGTCCTCGTGGATCGACACCACCGCGCCGAGGCCGTCGACATGGCCGCTGACCAGATGCCCGCCAAGCCGGTCGGTCGGGCGCATCGCCCGTTCCAGGTTCAGCGCCGCGCCTTCGGCGAGCGCGCCGAGCGTGGTCAGGGCCAGGGTTTCGGTGGACGCATCGGCCTGGAACGTGTCCGCATCGAAGGCGACGACGGTCAGGCACACGCCATTGACCGCGATGCTCTCGCCGAGCTCGACGTCGGCGAACGGCAGGCTGCCGGTGGCGAAGGTGAAGCGGACATCGCCGCCCTGCGGCTGGCGCGCGGCGAGACGGCCGACGCCTTCGATGATTCCAGTGAACATAAACGTTTCTCGCAAGCAGGGTGAGCGAAAAACGCCACAAGGCAAACAGGCGGACGCACAGCCGCCGGGCCGCGCGAACGCCGTCTTCTTTCATCCGGACTATACCGTCGGCTCCGGCATCGCACCGGATCTGCTGACCTTTCGCACCGGAGCCGCGCATGATGGCGCGGGGTTGCGTGCGAAAGCGCTCGCGGGCTCGCACGCTCGCGCATGCCTACCGCCGGTGGGGAATCGCACCCCGCCCTGAAGACGTTTGTGGTCGCCGGCGAACCGGCCCGCGCATTCTAGCAGGGCCGCCTGCACCGGCCCTGGCCGGTGGCCGCACCTCGGCGGGACAGTCTGCCGCGCGCGTACCGCGCCGCCCCGGTAGACTGTCAATCACCCGTCAAATCGCGCGCCGCGACAGGAGACACCGTTCCTTGGCCGCGCCCGGCGCGTCTGCCGACACCGCGCCGCGCCGCCGCCGTGCTCAGCGGGCCACCGGAACGTAGCGCAGCCGCAGATCCTGTCCCAGTTGCAGCGCCTCGTGCAGTTGCAGCGGCACGCGCTGCGCCAGCGTGTCGATGCCCAGGCCGGCCAGCAGCGGGCGCGCGTCGCCGCCGAGCAGCAGCGGCGCCAGGTACAGCAGCAGTTCGTCGACCAGGCCTGCGCGCAGCAGCGCGCCGCTCAGGGTCGCGCCGGCCTCGACCTGGACCTCGTTGATGCCGCGCGCGGCCAGCAGGCACAGCACCGCTTCCAGGTCGAACCGCCCCGCCCGCAGCGCGACCGCGGCGAATTCGGCCCCCGCCAGCGGCGGCGGCGCCAGTCCCGGCGCGTGCAGGTACAGGGTCGGCGCCGCGCCGTCGCGCACCTTCGCCTGCTGCAGCGTGCGCAGCCGCGCATCCAGCACCACGCGCAACGGCGGCAGCAGGTCGGCGCCGTCGTCCAGGCGCGCGGTCAGCGATGGATCGTCGGCCAGCACGGTGCCGGCGCCGGTCAGGATCGCCCCGGCGCGCGCGCGCCAGCGCTGCACGTCCTGGCGCGCGGCCGCGCCGGTGATCCACTTCGATTCGCCGCTGGCCAGCGCGGTGCGCCCGTCCAGGCTGGCGCCGAGCTTGAGCCGCAGCCACGGCCGGCCACGTTCCACCCGCGACAAAAAGCCGCGGTTCAGGGCGCGCGCCTGTACTTCCATCAGCCCGGATCCGACCGCGATGCCGGCCTCGCGCAGCAGCGCGAAACCGCCGCCGTTGACCTGCGGGAACGGGTCGGCCATCGCCGCCACCACCCGCGCCACCCCGGCCTCGATCAGCGCCAGCGCGCACGGCGGCGTGCGCCCGAAGTGCGCACACGGCTCCAGGGTCACGTAGACGGTGGCGCCACACGCGCCGACACCGGCCTGACGCAGTGCGAACACCTCCGCATGCGGGCCGCCGGCGCGCTGGTGAAAGCCCTCGCCCAGCACCTCGTCGTCGCGCACGATCACGCAGCCGACCATCGGGTTGGGACGCGTGGTGTAGGCGCCGCGCTCGGCCAGGCGCAGCGCCTGCGCCATGTAGCGATGGTCGGCGGCGGAGAAACCACTCATGCCGCCGGCGCGCCGGCGTCGATGCGCATCACCACCACCTGCAGCGGCCCCAGCGGCAGGTCCGCATGCCGCTGCCAGCCCAGGCGCCGGTAGAACGGCACCAACTGCGGCGCGCAGTACAGATACAGATCGCCGGCCCGCCGCCGCGCCGCGGCCTGCACGCAATGCGCGACCAGGTGCGCACCGACCCCGCCGCCGCGCGCCTGCGGGCGCACGTACAGCGTCGCCAGCCATGGCGAAAACTGGCGGATGCGCGCGTCGTCGTTGTGCAGCAGGCTGACCGAGCCCAGCCAATCGTCGCCGTCGAGCGCGATCCAGCTGGTCGGGATGCGGCGGTCGCAGCGATGGCTGCGCAGGTCGGCTGCGGCTTCGGCCACGTCCCATTCCGGCAGCAGCGCGCCGAAGGCCTGCAGGTGCTCGCGGGCCAGCGCCGGAATGTGCTGCGCCGCCTCGGCCACGCAGACGATGCGCATGCCGGTCAGCGCTTGCCGGCCTTGTCGGCCGGCTCGTCGGCGCGGACCAGGTCCAGCAGCGGCAATTGCTCGCTGCCCACCGGCAGTTCGCGCTCGAGCTTCTCGATCTCCTCGCGGAAATCGGCCACGTCCTGGAAGCTGCGGTACACCGAGGCGAAGCGCACATAGCCGACCTGGTCGAGCTTGCGCAGTTCGGCCATCACGTATTCACCGACCCGGATCGACGGCAGCTCGCGCTCGCCGGACATGCGCAACTGGTGCACCACCGCGCGCACCGCCGCCTCGATCTGCTCCTCGGCCACCGGCCGCTTCTGCAGCGCGCGATCGAAACTGGTGCGCAGCTTGCGCGCATCGAAGGCCTCGCGGCCGCCGTCGCTCTTGATCACCGTCGGCAGTTTCAGCTCGATCGTCTCCAGCGTGCTGAACCGCTCGCCGCACGCCTCGCACTCGCGGCGGCGGCGGATCGTCGCGCCATCCTCGGACACGCGCGAATCGATCACCCGGGTGTCGGTGTGCTGGCAGAAGGGGCAGTGCATCAGGAAAGCCGGGACCCGGGACCCGGGACCCGGGACTCGGGGAAAAGCGGAATGCATCGGCCGGCCGGCCCGATGGCCATGCCAGCGGATGAGGGAACCGGCGCTTTGCCGAGTCCCCGGTCCCCAGTCGCCAGTCCCGACAACTCAGCCATACACCGGATACGTCCTGCACTGCGCGGTCACCGCCTCGCGCACGCGGGCGATGACGGCGGCGTCGGTCGGGGCGTCGAGCACGTCGACGATCCAGTTGGCCAGGTCGATGCTGTCCTGCTCCAGGTAGCCGCGGGTGGTGATGGCCGGGGTGCCCAGGCGCAGGCCCGAGGTCACGAACGGCGAGCGCGGGTCGTTGGGCACCGCATTCTTGTTGACGGTGATGTGGGCCTTGCCCAGCGCCGCTTCCGCGTCCTTCCCGGACGCCTGCCTGCCGATCAGGTCCACCAGCATCAGGTGGTTCTCAGTGCCGCCGGAGACGATCTTGTAGCCGCGCGCGATCAGCGTGCCGGCCATCGCCTGCGCGTTCTTCACCACTTGCCGCTGGTAGTCCTTGAACTGCGGCTCCAGCGCTTCCTTGAACGCCACCGCCTTGGCCGCGATCACGTGCATCAGCGGACCGCCCTGGATGCCCGGGAACACGATCGACTGCAGCTTCTTGACCAGGTCCTCGCTCGCGCCCTGGGCCAGGATGATGCCGCCGCGCGGGCCGCGCAGGGTCTTGTGGGTGGTGGAGGTGACCACGTGCGCGTGCGGCAGCGGGCTCGGGTACACGCCGGCGGCGACCAGGCCGGCCACGTGCGCCATGTCCACGAACAGGAACGCGCCGACCTGGTCGGCGATGGCGCGGAAGCGCGCCCAGTCGATCCACTGCGAGTACGCGGAGAACCCCGCCACCACCATCTTCGGCTTGTGCTGCAGCGCCAGCCGCTCCACCGCGCCGTAGTCGATCAGGCCCTGCTCGTTCACCCCGTACTGCACCGCGTCGAACAGCTTGCCGGAGGCGTTGACCTTGGCCCCGTGGGTCAGGTGCCCGCCGTGGGCCAGCGACATGCCCAGGATGGTGTCGCCCGGCTGCAGCAGCGCGAAGTACACCGCCTGGTTGGCCTGCGAGCCGCTGTGCGGCTGCACGTTGGCATAGTCTGCGCCGAACAGTTGCTTGACCCGGTCGATCGCCAGCTGCTCGGCGACGTCGACGAACTCGCAGCCGCCGTAGTAGCGCTTGCCCGGATAGCCCTCGGCGTACTTGTTGGTCAGTTGGCTGCCCTGCGCCTGCATCACCCGCGGGCTGCAGTAGTTCTCGCTGGCGATCAGCTCGACATGGTCTTCCTGGCGGCCGGCTTCGGCGGCGATGGCCTGGGCCAGTTCGGGATCGTAGGTTTCGATGCGGGCGTCGCGCGGGAACATCGGGTCTCCGGGGCAGGGACAAAAGGCAGACCGCTAGTTTAAGCCCGGCGCGGCGCCGGCGGCGAACCAAAACGACGACGGCCTCGCGGAGGGGAGGCTGTCGTGGCGTTGCGGGGGGCGCGGTTCAGTGGCCATTGAGCACCAGGTCGGCGATGACGCCGGTGGCGATGGCGACCAGCAACAGGTTGCCGCGGTCGTCGCGGACCCAGTGGTAGCCGCGGGGCGGGCGGCGCAGTTCGTAGCGCGGGTCGTCGTTGACCACGTAGACCGGGCCGCGGTCGTCGTGGCGATAGCGCTCGCCGCGTGCCCAGTAGTGCGGACGCGGCGGCGCGGGACGGTAGTCGCCGTCGCCGCGGCCGTTCCGGTACGCCTGGCGGTAACCGTCGCGATAGCCCTCGCGGTAGTAGCGGCGGTCGTCGTGGCCGTCGCGGTCGCGGTCGCCGCGGTCGTTCCAGCCGTAGCCATAGCGGTCGCGGCCGTCCCAGCCGTCGCGGGCGAAGGCCGGCGGCGCCATCGAGCCCAGCGCCAGCAGGGACGCAAGGGCAAGGGTGGCAATGCGTTTGATGTTCATGGCAGCTCCGTCACTTAATTGTTGGCACGACTGCATTCATGCGCTTGCCGTCTGAACCGCATCCGGCTGGAACCGGTTATGTATTCAGCCTGACCGCAACGGGTAGGCGCGCATTCATCCCGTGCCTGCGGATGCGGCCGAAGCGCCTTGCCTTCGATCGTGCGAACCCGATACCGGCCGCGTCCGGGGACCATGGCCAGGAGCGCATGGCGGCGAACGAACCGCCGCTGCCGCTTGTGCAAGGCCGACGCGCCCGCACTCAGCGCCGTGCCGTACGCCGGGCTCCGGCGCCGTGGCGACGGGCAATTGCGCATGCAACTGCGACAGCGCCGCCTGCGCCGCCTCGTCGGCAGGCAGGTAGACCACCCGCCGGTTGCCGTTGCGCGGCGCCGATCACCAGTTCACCTGGTGCAGTTGCAACTCGCCCAGTTGCGGGTGGCGGAACCGCTTGACCTGGTTTTCCACCGCACGCACCTCGCGGCGCTGCCGCCACAACGTGTCGAATTCGGCGGACGCCGCGCAGTAGCGCGCCAACAGGCGCTCCCACGCCGGCTCGCCCAGGTGTTCGCCCATCGCTGCGTGCAACAACGCCACCATGTGCCGCAGGACGCTCTCGTCATCGACCAAGCTGGCGCGCCAGCGCGGGTTGGTGAACGCCTGGTAGACGCAGTTGCGGTCGGCTTCCGGCAGGTCGGCCAGGGTCACGCCCATCAGCCGTTCGAAGGCGACATTGGTGCAGAGGATGTCGAAGCGCGGATTCTGCAGCATCGCAGGCCATGGCGCGAGCTGGTCGAGCAGCATGCACGCGGTGCCGGTCGCCCGCTCGCACAGCGGCAACGCCGCCGCGGCTCCGGCGGCGCCCAGGCCGGCCAGCGCCAGCACGTGGCAGGTCTCGACGTCCGAGCACTGCAAGGCGCCGGCGATGGCGATCAGCACCCGCGCGGAGGCGCGCACCGGCCGCCCTTGTTCGAGCCAGGCGTACCAGGTCACGCCGACCTCGGCGAGCTGTTCAGTCCGGGCATTAGATGGATCGGGTCGACCTCGAACCGGCCGGGTTCGGATGTCCACTGTTTGCGAATGAATTCGTACGGCGTCAGCCCCTTCAGGGTCTTGAGCCTGCGGCCGAAGGTGTAGGCATCGATGTCGGCTAGGTGCTGGCGCAACTGCGCGCGATCGTCGTCGTGGAAGCGTTTGAGGGTGGCTTCCTCGATGGTCCGGTTCATCCGCTCGAGCTGCCCGTTGGTCCACCGATGTTTGACCTTGGTCAATCGGTGTTCGATGCCGGGTTCCAGATCAGCGCCGCGCACGAACGGCGCGGGCTGTTCCCGGTGGATCGGATCATCCCCCACGGCCTGTCGCAAGACGGCCGCTTCCTTCACGTCGCCGTGGCCGGCGCGCACTCGGACATCGGCGGCAGCTACCTGCGCGGCGGCCTGGGCGTGCGCAGCCTCAATCTGATGACCGATTACCACAATGGCCTGCTCGGCGAGCCGTGGTTGCCGCGCCTGCACGCCCCGGCCGATCCGCGCATGAACGTGATCCACCGCTCCGAGGAGGGCAATGCCTTGTTCCGCCTCGCCCCCAGGCTGGACCGCGCCAGCGCCGCCGGACAGGTGCGCCAGCTCACCGCCGACCATGCGCGCCACGCGCCGCCGGGCGTCGTCTCCATGCCGTGGCGCACGCGCCCGAACCGCTTGCGGCGCAGATGCGGCAACTGGTTGGATCGGCACGCCGCGTGCAGCCCACCGCGACCGTGGCCGATCCTGCGCTGACCGAGGGCGACACCCTGGCCGCGCGCCTGCGGCGCACCGGCCATGTGGACTTCACGCCCTACGCAGCGCCCCTGCGCGACCGCCCCGGCGTCAAGGCGGTCGGCGCGCTGGGCGTGGCGGCCAGCCTGTACGACGCCAAGCAATCCGGCGAGACAATCGGCGACCTGCTCTCGCACGACAACCCGCTCGCCGCCCGATCGGAACTGGTCCACTTCGCCGGGCGCAACGTCGGCGGCTGGGCCGGCGGCACTGCCGCGGCGTATGCGTTGGGCAGTGCCGGCGCCGGTCCGATGGGACTGATCGCGGCCGACGCCTACTTCATGAGCCAGGTCGGCGAGCAAGCCGCCGACTTGCTCGATAACCGCGCCATCTACCACCAAACCGACCGCGACGGCACGCCCTGGGCCTTCGACGGCCGCGCCTGGTCGCGCCAGGGCATGGCCGACACCACCAGCGACGGGGTGAACAAGCCGATCCCCACGCCGATCCTCGCCAGCGACGAGAAGGCGCGCGAGTTGAACTCTCTCGCCACCAACGCCGCGACCGCACTGGCGCTGAAGGCCGCGCCGCACCCCGACGATCCCTTCCGACTCCCCGCCAAGGCCAGCGACCGCCCCAGCCTGAGTCGCGCCGACTGGACCCGCGATGCCGCCGACGGCCAGTGGCATCGCCAGGTCAAGACCGGCGTGTCCGGGGAAAACAACCGCGGCCTCTACGAACAGCAGACCGCATCGCCAGCGCGTGCGGCCGACCTGGACGCGCAGGCCGCGGCCGTCGTTGCGCGCAACCTCGCCAACGGCCCCGGCGCCATCGCCGCGCGCTATGAACTGGCCTACCACCGCAGCGGCTGGTCCGCCGATGGGTATCCGATGTCCCCGGCGGTACAGCAGGCGTTGCCCGATCCGGATGCGCTGAACGCTTCCGATGGCAAGCGCTACCGTCGCGATGCCGAGGGCCAGTGGACGAGCAACGGCGTCCGCGCCGATGGCAATCTGGCGCTGGAACTGGACACGACACGCGCGCTGCTGCAACCGGCGCTGGCCGAACACGCCCAGGCCATGGCCGCCCTTGCGCAGGCGCCGCCGACGCCGCAGGACCTGCAACGCGAGCAGACCCTGTACCGCTACCGCATCGTCGGGACCGAACTCAACCCGGACTGGCGCGAGGCGATCGATCTGGCGATGCAGCGCACACGCCAGGGGCAAGGGCTGACCGGCGATGGCGCGGTGCAGTTGCAGCGCGGGCCGGGCGGTGCGCTGGGTGCAGACAGCCCCATCGTCCATCTGCAACGCGGTGCAGACGGCGTGGAGCGCATCGCCGCCGTCACCGGCACCGAGGACATCCGGCAGGCGCTGGACGAGGTCCGGGCGCGCCGGCAAGCCCCGTCGCTCTCGGACATGCCGACGCCGCCGCAGGCGTCCATGGCGCACGCCTGCGACGGGGCGGCCGACACGGATGGCTCGGCCTCCGACCCCGCTTCCAGCCCGCAGCACGTGCTCGACGTGCAGGCGCAAACCCAGGCGGCCAGCGCCGCGCGGCAGCGCCAGGAACGCGAACGGCAGCAACGCCAGGCCCAGGAGCAGCAGATCGCGCAGGCGCCCGAGCACGCATTGGTGCAGGCGGCCCATGCGGAAAAGGCGCCTACTGCACAGGCGCTGCAGGCGCCTGCGGCACTCGAACATCGAAGCCAAGCGTTGCAGCAGCGCGAACAGGAGCAGCGCCTGGCCCAGCAGGCCCAGCAGCACGAACAGCAGCAGCGCCTGGCCCAGGAGGCCCAGCAACGCGAACAGCAGCAGCGCCAGTCCCAGGAAGTCCAGCAACACGAACAGCAGCAGCGCCTAGCCCAGGAAGCCCAGCAGCACGAACAGCAGCAGCGCCAGCCCCGGGAAGTCCAGCAACGCGAACAGCAGCAGCGTGATGTGCAGCAACGCCTGGCCCAGGACACGCGGGAGCCACCGGCACAGCGCCGGCAACCGCAGCAGGCCGAGGCGTCCGACCCGCAGGAAACGCAACGCCAGCCAATGCAGGAACGCCGCACACACGATGCGCCGCCAGCGTCGTTGCAAACGGCGCCGATCGCGGCGGCATCGCCGGCAGCCCGGCAACCCGATGCACGGGCGCATCCCACGCAAGCGCCGCCGCTCGTGCAGGCGCCGGCCACGCGCGACGACACGCCGCTTCAACCGCGCGAAGAACCGGTGCAGGCGCCCCGGCTCCAGTCGCCGCACGCGGCACCGCACGCATCCCACGCACCACCGCTGGCCGCAGAGCGCAACGACGCTCCGCCCGCACCGCAGACGCAGACGCCTGCGCCGGATGCGCCAATGGTCCACCATGAGCCAGCCCTGCCGGCGCCATCGCCCGCCCACCTTGCGCAAGCGCCCGTGCCATCCCCGGGGGCGCACGCCGCCGACCGCGCCACCGGCACGGCCGACCAGGCGCAGCCTGCGCGCCGAGCTGCCCCGGCCTCCCCGGAGCAGGCGCATGCCCCCCCACACCGCCCCCGAGCCGGGCAGCGCCGAATCCTGGGAGGAAATACTGCACACGATGCGGGCGCTGCGCATCCAGATCGAACGCGACCTGCAAGATAACGCCTGCAAGACCTCATCGCGCAGCGGCTACAGGGACTGCATGGCGCGGTCGACGACGCCGGCCAGAAGGTCGATCGGGTCGTGGAGAACGCACTGCCGCGGCTGACGCACTTGACGGAACAGGCGCTGTCGGTGGCGCTGGAACCGGCGGCGGAGCGGTTCGGTCGCCAATTGTCCAGCGCCGAGCAGACCCTGCACCGCGCCACGCAGGACTATGCGCAGGCGCAGCACTGCATGCAGGCCACGGCCACGCGGCGCCTGTGGATGGCCTCCATCGCACTGCTGGTGGCGAGCTGCATGGGGCTGTGCGCCGTGGCGTACGCGCTCCACAGCGCCAGGGACACCCTGGCCCAGGCCGCGCAGCGCCGGGCGGAAATCGCCTATCTGGATCGCGTCGCGCGTGCCGACCTGGTGGCCTGCGGCGAAGACAGGCTTTGCGGCAACTTCGAGAAGAAGGGGCCGCGCTATGGCCATCAAGGTCGATATCGCGTGATCGCCTTGCGCCAATCCACCCCGCGCTAACGCGGGCTGGGTGATCGTATGCGGATGGCAGACGCGCTCCCCCTCCGACCGCCGCCGCCGCGCCTGGACGATGCCTGCGCATTATTCCTGGACGTGGACGGCACCCTCGTCGCTTTCGCCGACCGTCCCGACGCTGTGCACCTGCTGCCCGAGGTGCGCGCGGCGATCGGCCGCATCAGCGACCGCCTGCACGGCGCGCTGGCGCTGGTCAGCGGCCGTCCGCTGGCGCAACTGGATGCGCTGTTCGCGCCGTTGCGCTTGCCGGCCGCCGGACTGCACGGCCACGAACTGCGCAGCGACCGCAACGCGCGCGCGGCCATGCCGGCCGATACCTCGCAGTGGCTGCATGCGCTGCACCAGCGCGCCGCGCACCTGCACCAGACCTGGCCCGGCGTGCTGGTCGAGGACAAGGGCGCGAGCCTGGCGCTGCACTGGCGCGCCGCGCCCGACGCCGGCGCGCAGATCCTGGCCTTCGCCCAGGCGCAGATCGGCGCGCTGCCCGGCTACCGCCTGCAACTCGGCGACCACGTGGTCGAGTTCGTGCCCGAAGGCAGCGACAAGGGCCTGGCGGTGACCGCGCTGCTGCAGCACCCGCCGTTCCAGGGCCGGCGTCCAGTGTTCGTCGGCGACGACCTCACCGACGAGTTCGGCTTCGCCGCGGCCAACCGCCACGGCGGCTGGAGCGTGCTGGTCGGCGCCCGTGCCGACAGCGCGGCGACGTTCGCGCTGCCCGATACACACGGCGTACACGCATGGTTGCGCGACAACGCCGCGTGAGCGCGGCGGTTCCGACAGCACGCGCCGCGCCATCGCCCCGCGCCCTTTCCCCGACGCCGCACAAGGACATGCCCCTCCATGAGTTCCCCCAACCTCGACCTCGGCGTGATCGGCAACGGCAGTTTCGGCGCACTGGTCGACAAGCAGGCGCGCGTGGTGTGGAGCTGCCTGCCGGCCTTCGACGGCGATCCGGCGTTCTGCGCGCTGCTGTCGCCGCGCGACCATGCCGGCGGCGATTTCAGCATCGAACTGGAGGATTTCGCCGACAGCGAGCAACACTACCTAGCCAATACCGCGATCCTGCGCACGGTGCTGCGCGACGCCCACGGCGGCGCGGTGGAAGTGATCGACTTCGCGCCGCGCTGGCGCAACCACGGCCGCTTCTACCGGCCGGTCAGCATCATCCGCCAGGTGCGGCCGCTGGCCGGCAACCCGCGCATCCGTGTGCTGGCGCGACCGCTGGCCGACTGGGGCGCGCGCCAACCGGAATGCACCTGGGGCAGCAACCACGTGCGCTGGCTGCTGCCGGATTTCACCCTGCGCCTGACCACCGACGTGCCGGTGCGCTTCATCCGCGACGAGTTGCCGTTCGTGCTCAACCATCCGGTCAACCTGATGCTCGGCGTGGACGAATCGCTGACCCGTTCGCTGACCGGCTACATCCAGGAGGCGCAGGAACGCACTGAGGAATACTGGCGCGAATGGGTGCGCTACCTGTCGGTGCCGCTGGACTGGCAGGACGCGGTGATCCGCAGCGCGATCACCCTGAAACTGTGCCAGTACGAGGACAGCGGCGCGATCATCGCGGCGATGACCACCTCCATCCCCGAAGCGCCGGACACCCCGCGCAACTGGGACTACCGCTATTGCTGGCTGCGCGACGCCGCCTTCGTGGTGCGCGCGCTGAACCGGCTCGGCGCCACCCGCACGATGGAGCAGTTCCTCGGCTACATCTTCAACATCGCCACCACCGACGGCAGCCTGCAGCCGCTGTACGGCATCGGCTTTGAGGCGGCGCTGGAGGAGCACGAGGTCGAATCGCTGGCCGGCTACCGCGGCATGGGCCCGGTGCGGCGCGGCAACCTGGCCTGGATCCAGCAGCAGCACGACGTGTACGGCAGCGTGGTGCTGGCCTCCACCCAGCTGTTCTTCGACCTGCGCCTGAAGGATCCCGGCGATGCCGACACCTTCCTGCGCCTGGAACCGCTGGGCGAGCGCGCATTCGCGCTGCACGACGTGCCCGACGCCGGGCTGTGGGAGTTCCGTGGCCGCGCCGAGGTGCACACCTACACCAGCGCGATGTGCTGGGCCGCCTGCGACCGCCTGGCCAAGATCGCCGCGCGGCTGGGCCTAGACGCGCGCGTGGCGCACTGGCGCGAGCGCGCCGAGCGCATCCATGCGCGGGTGCTGGCCGATGCGTGGAACCCGCAGCTGGGCCACTTCACCGACGCCTTCAACGGCCACCGCCTGGACGCCTCGTTGCTGCTGCTGGCCGACATCGGCTTCATCGGCCCGGAGGATCCGCGCTTCGTGGCCACGGTCGAGGCGATCGGCCGCGACCTCAAGCACGGCGACGCACTGTACCGCTACGTGGCCCCGGACGACTTCGGCGAGCCGGAGACCAGCTTCACCATCTGCACCTTCTGGTACATCGACGCGCTGGCCGCGATCGGGCGCAAGGACGAGGCGCGCGAGCTGTTCGAGCGCATCCTCGCGCGCCGCAACCACCTGGGCCTGCTGTCGGAGGATCTGGCCTTCGACGGCGGCGAAGCCTGGGGTAATTTCCCGCAAACCTATTCGCACGTCGGCCTGATCATCGCCGCGATGCGATTGTCGCGCAGCTGGCAGGAGGCGTCATGAGCAGATTGGTGGTGGTATCCAACCGCGTGGCCTTGCCCGGCGAGAACCGCGCCGGCGGCCTGGCGGTGGGCTTGCTCGCCGCGTTGAAAGAACGCGGCGGGGTCTGGTTCGGCTGGAGCGGCAAGACCGTGCGCGGCGACAGCGGCGCGATGCACGAGCAGACCCAGGGCGACATCCGCTTCGTCACCATGGACCTCAACCGCGCCGACCTGGACGCGTACTACAACGGCTTCGCCAACCGCACGCTGTGGCCGCTGCTGCACTTCCGCCTGGACCTGGTCGACTACGACCGCGCCACCCGCGAAGGCTACCGCCGGGTCAACGCGATGTTCGCCGAGAAGCTGGCGCCGCTGCTGCGCGAAGACGACACGGTGTGGATCCACGACTACCACCTGATCCCGCTGGCCGCGCTGTTGCGCGAGCGCGGCATCGGCTGCCGCATCGGCTTCTTCCTGCACGTGCCGTTCCCCTCGGCCGACCTGATCCAGGCCCTGCCCGACCACGCGCGGCTGTTCTCCGGCTTCTACGCCTACGACCTGGTCGGCTTCCAGACCCAGCGCGACGTGGACCGCTTCCAGGCCTACGTGCGCCTGTTCGGCGGCGGCAAGGTGATCAAGGACGGCGTGCTGGAAGCGCCCGGCGGGCGCCACTTCCGCGCCGAGAAGTTCCCGATCGGCATCGACACCGAACTGATCGCGCAGCAGGCGCGCGCGGCGGTGGGCAAGCCGGCGGTGCGCGACCTGCGCAGCAGCCTGCGCGACCGCCAGCTGGCGATCGGCGTGGACCGGCTGGACTACTCCAAGGGCCTGCCCGAGCGCTTCCTCGGCTTCGAGCGCTACCTGGAACGGCATCAGGACCAGTGCGGCAGCCTGACCTATCTGCAGATCGCACCGGTCTCGCGCGGCGATGTCACCGAATACAAGCAACTGCGCAACCAGCTCGAACAGATCGCCGGGCACATCAACGGCGGCCACGCCGAGCCGGACTGGACCCCGCTGCGCTACGTCAACCGCAACTTCACCCACGCCACCCTGACCGGCTTCTACCGCGCCGCCCAGGTCGGCCTGGTGACGCCGCTGCGCGATGGTATGAACCTGGTGGCCAAGGAATACGTGGCTGCGCAGGATCCGAAAAATCCTGGCGTACTGGTACTGTCGCTGCTGGCCGGCGCGGCCGACGAACTGAAGGAAGCGCTGCTGGTCAACCCGCACGACCTGGATGGCGTCGCCGATGCGATCGCCACCGCCGCCTCGCTGCCCAAGGCCAAGCGCATCGAACGCTGGCAGACGATGATGGAGCACCTGCGCAAGAACGACATCGGCGCCTGGCGACAGCGCTATCTGCAGGCGCTGGAGGGCTAGAACATTCTCGACTCAGGTGGTGGCATGTGCGCATGAAGCGAAGCAGTTGGCGCATGCGTGCAGCGCAAGCGCACCCGGTGACCTGCCGATCTCAGTGCGCAGAGCGTCCGCGGTTTGCTTGGCCGCCTGGCGCAACGGGAGCTTGCGTTTGGAGACGGTCTTCTGGATAGCATGGAGGTCGGGAGGATGCCCTGGCAACCAGCACAGGGCGACTCGCATCGCTGCCAACAGGCGCGCATGGTTGGCGTCCTCGGCGGGGACCGCGGCCAATGTGCTGTCTGTATGTCGCCGAATGAAACCTGCTCCAAACGCATGGACCTGGACGCGCCACAGCAACCAATCACCTACGGCAATACCGCGGTAGGCAAGGCCGATCCGCCGGATACCTATCACGACGGCACAACAGCGGCATTCCGGTCTCGGCGCTGAAAGCCTGGGCCGTGCCCAGCCCGCACCGAGCCACACGCGGCGCAGGCCGAGCACCACAAGAGCGACGGCCACCGCAGCACTGCCTGGGCGGCAACCTGAGAACCTGTACACGACCTACTGCGACGCATCCTCTTGCGCACGTTTCCTCAAGCCAGCAACCCCGCCGCTCGAGTGCTCATCATTCATTGCCAGTCGTGTGTGCGTACCCATCTGCGGCCGGGAGGATTCAACTTGTCGATTCCTTGACTTGCATTCAATGAAGACGGATTGACTGGGCTCTAGCACGACGCATGCCTGGCACAAGGAAAACACAGCACCGGAATGATCATTTATTGATAGCCAGGCGAACGTCAATTGTATATTTTGTTTTTTTGACTGACAGGAATGAAATCATGCCAGTGTCGCCGTCACAGCACAGGACTTCAATCGGAAACTATAATCACAGTGATGAAAAAGCAAGGGCAACCATCATCCGGCCTGCCCCGGGTACAGGTTCAATCGACCAGGCCAGCGCCGATGGAAGCCGCCATTTCACATCCCAGATCACCCGGGTCGCAAACTCCGATGAAATATTGAACAGATCGTCGAATCAGCGCGCCGGCTCGCGACGGGGTGCATTTTCCACAGCCGTCCTGTCAGTACTTCTATTCAACCAGATTCGGGCGGCAGGCACTGCGCCTTTTTCGGCTACGGAAACGTTTTTAAGCGATACTGGCAACAATCATCCCCTCCCCAATTCGGATTATCTGGCCACGATTGGCGCGTCCGCCGCGGCGGCGTTGAATAGAAGCAATCTCTCCTCGGTCGAATATGGTTATTCATCCCTGCCGCCTGAAGCTTATGCCAACCAGGCACCTCGTGGAAACGCAAGCGTCACCCAAGGGAACAATGGCGATATTTATGTTGTTACAGAAACACAGAAAAAAAATGAACTGATCTCCGCCGTCGTACGGCATCTGCTGTCCAGCGGACAGCTGATCGCCGATGATAGCAAGGACGTTGAAGCTTGGCTGCGGTCTGAAGCTGCCGGAAAACCGCTGGTGATCTCCCGCCTGCGCGATAGTGATGGTATCAACCGCACAAGACGGGCACTGGCGGCAGAGAACGACCCGCGAACATCGGAACATATAAAACGACACTGCGCGTTTGAAGAAGAAGTGCTGAACGCACGAGGAGAGAATGAAGGGAAGCTGCTTATATTTCAGGCCCAGCGCGCTGAAAATCCATTCCGCATGATTTATAACGACACCACAGAAGGAGGCCCTTCTCCTTTAACCAGAGGTATTACCGACGGGCTGAATATCGTGACCGACTTCCTTACATTGGGAATCAAGCCATTGATCGGAAAATTGATTGCCAATGCAAAACGCAGAGAATATTATAAAAACCAGGGAGATAGAATTTGCGCAGAAAGATTCAAGCGGCTGTTCATTGCGGAGCTGGCAACATCGATTGATGTCGACGGACTGGCATTTACGCGACACGCAACGCCCAGGCTGGTGAAATCCGCTGAACTGCTCGATGCTGTACCTGCACGGGAAAGAGCGGCATTTTTTACCCGAGATCCGTCGACAGGCATACGCAAAGAAATTCTACTGGAGTTGAAACCTGGAATTTCCGAAATAAATGACGGCAAGCGCAAGATTTACCTCAAGCCGACAGAAAGGCCGAATGAGTTCATCACGCATCATCCGGATGCCCTAAAACCAGAACTCCTGGAGAAAAAGGTCATTATTGATGAGACCAAACATGTATGGCGATATGCAGATGAGTTTGATATAGCCAATCTCAACGTTCAGGTCAACGAAGGGAAGCGGCAAATAAACCTGAATGGCAACTATTATAATCTAAACAAGAATGCCGCCGGGAAGTTCGAGATTGTCGTACGGAAGAAGTCAGGAATCAAGGAATACATACCCGTCTATATGGAGCCACGCTCAAAGACTTGGCACCTAAACGTGCACAACAATCACCCTGTTTTCAGCGAACCTCAGTTGAAAATTATTGAAAAAATTGCCATCCCCGAGGATCAAATAAACATATGCTATATCGTCGACAACAACAACGCTAAATATTATGGCCACGGGAAAATACTTATATCACAGCGCAATGATGCAACCCCCGAAGCGCTTGCTGGCAATTTTATCGAGATAGCTGGTGCGTTCGCGCCAGTAAGGAACACACAGCACCAGGGAAGTGGAGCGCTTTATGAAGTATACAGCATTAAGAATCCGGACAAAAAGGGCTATCCCATTGAATGGGATGGCACGCGATGGAGGTTCGAAAGATCTACTTCGGTCCATGTGTCCAGGGATCTCAGAAAACGCGTGACGGATAGCATGCTTGATAAAAATGTGGATGCAAGAACACTTTCCGCACCCGACAGCAGGGGATTGAGATTTGACGCCAACGGCAATGGCTTCATTAAAATCAAAAGAGATTATGCTGAAATCAAGAAAAACCCTAACGGCATGTTTTCGCTTGCTTCAAAAACCGGTCCCAGGCTCATCCTGCGCTACAGGAATGGCCAGTTTCACATTGAAACAACCGCCGAGCTATTGAAAAGAATCATGACGACAGGATTGGGCGGGACAGGCTCAAGAACCGCGGCGCGCCATTATAAAAATCAGAAAACGAATGTAGATATCGACCCTGCCCTTACCGTTGACGAAAGGCAGACCCTCCATGCGTACGGGCGTCAATACCACTCTGACATAAACGAATACATGCGGGCAGGAAAACCGGAAAGCTATTATTCCGGATCTCCGCACTTAACGGAGCCCTTGATTAATGCCGAAAAAAACATGCAATCCGCACTGAGAAAAATACCTCCTTATGCCGGAAAAGTATACAGAGGCGCAGAGCTGAAAAAAGATCTATATCAAAAACTGGAAAAAGGAGATATCGTCTCGGATCGAGGTTTCATGTCAACATCGACGAGCTTTGATGTAGCGAAGCTGCATAGAGCGGACGGCAGGAATACCCATGTTCCAGTACTATATGAGATAACCGTGGTAAAGTCAGGGCACCCCATAAGTCGATACACGAACAAGCCCCGCGAAAATGAAGTCCTGATCGAAGACAATACTTTTTTCAAAGTTCTCGAAAAAAATGACGGCACCATCAAATTAATGGAAATCGATGCATCATCATTGAGCCAGGAGCAAAGAGATTCCGTAAT
Organism: Xanthomonas theicola; assembly: GCF_014236795.1. Lineage (NCBI taxonomy): Bacteria > Pseudomonadati > Pseudomonadota > Gammaproteobacteria > Lysobacterales > Lysobacteraceae > Xanthomonas > Xanthomonas theicola. The sequence goes on from NZ_CP049017.1 coordinate 3,002,438, forward strand.
TTATATCAGCACGTAACGCGACCAACAAAGCGTAGCGAGTCGTTGTCAGATGGGCGTGACCGATGCGCAGGAACCGCAATGTACGAGTGGTTACCTGCGGATTTCCAGCACCGGCCAAGCCCACCTGGCGACGACGCGGTATTTTGATCGCCGCCGCTGGACTATTTTCGATGTATCTACCCGGATTTCTGTCCGGAGTGAATCTGCACGAAGTGGAATAGTCAGCGCATTCGTGCGGCGTAGTCGCGGCATGTGGGTTGCTGTCGCTGTTTCATCAAGAAAGGCCGGACAACTTGAATCCCGTCTCGGTTGATCCTGTTTCCATTCACTCCGTGCGGGTTGCCTGTCCACGCGCGACTGCTCGCTGGCATCCCAGGTTTTTCTGAAACTCAAACCCGCTCGTTGAGTTGATGCCATAGCGCCGGCACCATGATCTATTGAGTTTCGTCGCCCGGGCGCTCACTCAACTCCACCAGTGAGCGCCGGGTGATCGCTGTCGCGCGCCGTCCCCGCGTTCCAGTGCACCCAGAACATGATCACGCAGATTTTGCGAACAGGCGCGCATGCCTGGCTTCCTCAGCAGGGCCTGAGGCCAGCTGCACTTTAACGTGCGCTCAAATCGGAAATGCTCCAGCGTTCGGACGCTACGTTCGCCGTCAAAACCCGACACCCTGGGCCCCTCAGACTTACGCCAAATACATCGCGCCCGTTCAGTACCCTGCACGCGGTGGCGCGGCAACGCCGTTTCACGTACGGCCTCCGCCGATAAGGCCCTGCCCTGCCTGCTCTCCTCCACGATCCTCTCGACGCCGCAAGCTTGGCGGCGCGTGCGATCCCTGCCAGACGCTTGCCATCTCCATGATCGATCATTCTCCGAAACACGGATTCGCCCGCTGGCTGTTCGTCGCCTATGCCGTCGTCATCGCCGTGATCGGCGCCGCCCTGGCCGCAATGGGCGGGCAGCTCGTCGCCGGCGGCGGCTCCTGGCACTGCCTATTGGCCGGCCTGGCCTTGGCCGTGTCCGATCTGCTGCTGGCGCTCGGCCAGCGTGCCGGGCTGTGGCTGCTCGGCGTGACGCTGGCGGCCACCATCGCCTGGGCGCTGGGCGAAACCGGCCTGGACGGCTGGGCACTGATCCCGCGCCTGGCAATGATCTCGGTGCTGGGCCTGCTGCTGTTGCCGTTCTGGAAGGTGCCGCGGCGGCGCCTGGCGCCGGTGTCCGGCCTGGCCTGCGCCGTGGTCGCCGGCGTGCTGCCGATGCTCGGTGCGCTGCTGGTGTTCGTGCCGCTGTTCCTCCCGCGCACGATCGAACTGGCCGACCCTGCACTGGCCACGCAGCGGCCGCAGGCCGCGTTCAGCCGCGCCATGGTGGTCAGCCCCGACGGCAACGTCGCCGCCAACCACGACACCGGCAACTGGACCGCCTATGCCGGCTCCCACCTGTCCAACCACTACAGCCCCGGCGCGCCGCTCACCCCGGACAACGTCAAGCACCTGAAGATCGCCTGGAAATTCCATACCGGCGACCTCAAGCCCACCGGCTCCAAGCTCGGCTATGCGTTCCAGAACACGCCGCTGAAGGTCGGCGACCTGGCCTACATCTGCACCCCCACGCAGAAGGTGATCGCGATCGAAGCCAGCACCGGCAAGGAGCGCGCTGGCGCTTCGACCCCAGAACCGACCCCAAGGCAATGGCCGGCGTCACCGCCACCACCTGCCACGGCGTGTCCTACTTCGAGGCCAGCACCCCGGTCGCCGAATGCGCCAAGCGCATCTTCTGGCCGATGGTGGACGGTCGTCTGGGCGCGCTCGACGCCGCTACCGGCAAGCTTACGAGCGCTTCGGTGACCATGGCTACGTCGATCTGAACAAGGACACCGGCAACACCAAGCCCGGTTTCGTCGACCCGACCTCGCCGCCGGTGGTGATGCGCGGAGTGGTGATCCAACCCACCGGCCAGGTCCGCGATGGCCAGGAACGCGATGCGCCGTCGGGCGTGGTGCACGCCTTCGACGCGGTCAGCGGCCAGCTGCGCTGGGCCTGGGACCTGGGCGATCCGGCGATCGACGCCGCACCGCCGGCCGCCCGGACCTATCCCCGTTCCACCCCGAACATGTGGTCGCTGATGGCCGCCGACGACGAACTCGGCCTGGTCTACCTGCCGACCGGCAACGCCTCCGGCGACTTCTTCGGCAACGGCCGCACCCCGCACCTCGCTGATCGCGGTGGATGCGGCCACCGGCAAGCAACGCTGGCACCTGCGCACCGTCAACCACGACCTGTGGGACGACGACATCGGCCCGCAGCCGAATCTGGTCGATTTCCCGGTTCCCGGCGGCGGCGCCCGTCCGGCGGTGATCCAGGCCACCCAGTCCGGCCAGGTGTTCGTGCTCGACCGCGCGACCGGCACGCCGATCATGCCGGTGCCGCAGCTGCCGGTGCCGAAGGGCGCCGACCACGGCGACTGGACCGCCAGGACCCAATCGGTGTCGCCGGGCATGCCCAACACCGTCGGTGCGCCGAGCTAAGGACTACGGGACCCTCGTCGAGTCCGACGCCTGGGCATCACCCCGTTCGACCAGTTGGCCTGCCGCATCCAGTTCAAGCGACTGCGCCACCAGGGCATGTTCACCCCGTCCAGCCTGCAGGGATTACTGTGGTTCAACGGGAACCACGGCGGCATCAACTGGGGCGGCGTGTCGGTGGACCTGCAGCGCGGCATCATGGTGATGAACAGCCATCGCCTGCCCTACACCGCGCACGTCTACCCGCGGCAGGAGACGAACGCGCTGGGCGTGGTCTCGGTGTTCAACGGCAAGAGCAGGACGCCCGGCTACATGGCCGAGGAAGGGTTGGCCTATGCGCACGCAAGGAGCCGTGGATGTCGCCGCTGAACACGCCGTGCATCGCCCCGCCGTGGGGCTACATCTCCGGCGTGGACCTGCGCACCCGGCAGGTGATCTGTTCGCACTGGACTACTCCGCTGGGCACCGGCTACGACCAGGGCCCGCTGGGCATCCCGCCGAAGATGAAGTTCGAGCTGGGCACGCCGAACAACAGCGGCTCGCTGGCCATTGCCGGCAACGTCACCTTCATCGGCGCTGGACGACATTCCTGCGGGCTACGACACCCAGACCGGCAAGCTGCTGTGGGAAGTGCGGGTACCGGCCGGCCAGCAGGCCGCGCCGCTGAGCTACACGGTCGATGGCAAGCAGTACATCGTCGCCGCGATCGGCGGCCACGACCGCATACGGACCAAGGCCGGCGACAGCGTGATCGCCTGGATCCTGCCGGACGCCGCGGCGGCGAAGTAGGCGTTCGCCACCCAACCCGTTGCACCCGACCGACCGCCGCAAGGCGGCCGGTTGCGTTCGGCCACGAGCCGCGGCAGCGCTGAACGTCACCCCGACCGGCGTGGCGGCGCAGCCGGCGGCAGCCGCGCGAACGCCGACCCCGGCAACTGCGCGAACAGCGGCGCGCTCAGTCCTGGATCCACGCCAGCGTCGCCATGCGCCCGCTGCGGCGGTCACGGCGATAGGAATGGAAGCGCTGCGCGTCGGAGATGGTGCACAGGCCGCCGCCGTGCACCTGGATCGGGGCAATTCCCGCTCCGGCCAGGCGCTGCCGCGCCAGCGCGTACAGGTCCATCCGCCAGTGGCCGGGACGGGTGGCGGCGAAGGCGCTGACGGCCGCCGGATCGTGGCCGAGGAAGGCCTCGCGTACGTTTGCGCCGATCTCGTACGCCTGCGGGCCTGCGGCCGGCCCCAGCCAGGCCTGCAGCTGCGCCGGCGGCGTGCGCAGGGCGGCGACGGTGGCTTCCAGCACGCCGCCGGCCAGGCCCTGCCAACCGGCATGCGCGGCACCGATCTCGCTGCCGTCGCGGGCGGCGAACACCACCGGCAGGCAATCGGCGCTCAGGATCGCCAGCGCCACGCCGGGCGTGGCGGTGACCGCGGCATCGGCGGTCGGCTCGGCGTCGATGCCGACCGCGGCCGGCGGCCGCTCGGCGCGCAGCACCTGCACGCCATGCACCTGCCGCAGCCAGTGCGGCGGCGACGGCAGCGCCAGCCGCGCGGCGAGCTCGTCGCGGTTGCGCTGCACCGTGGCCGGGTCGTCGCCGTCCGCGGCACTGCGGTTGCCCAGGTTGAACCGGTCGAACGGCGGCAACGAGGCGCCGGCGCCGTAACGCAGCGTGGTCAGCGCACGTACCCGCGGCACTGGCGGCCAGTCGGCGGCGAGAACGAAGTCGGTCACGTGCGTGCGTCTGCGGAAGCCCAGGCGGCCGCGGCGCCGGCGCGCCGCGCTGCCGTCGCCGCCATGGACGCGGCCGCCGCGACGGACCCGCCGCGGCCAGCGCGGCATGCACGCAGGCGCGCTGCGCGCCGGGCCGGCGCGGAAGCGCCGGCGCGTGCCAGTGCCGATGGCCGGCCCGCGCCCGCCATGCTCAGCGCCGCGCCTGCGCCGCGGCCACGCGCGAATCCTCGCGCAGCGAGGCCAGCAGGCGCTGCAGGTCGGCCGGCACCGCGGCACTGGCACGCACTGGTTCGCCGTGCACGGGATGCCTGAACTCCAGCGTCTCGGCATGCAGGGCCTGGCGCTTGAAGCCGCGCAATTGGGCGACCAGCGCCTCGGTGGCGCCCTTGGGCAGCTTGAGCGGACCGCCATACAGCGGGTCGCCGACGATCGGGTGCTTCAGGTGCGCCATGTGCACGCGGATCTGGTGGGTGCGCCCGGTCTCCAGGCGGCATTCCAGCGCGGTGTGCGCGCGGAAGCGCTCGCGCAGCCGGTAGTGGGTGACTGCGTCGCGGCCGTCCTCGCGCACTGCCATGCGCAGGCGGTCGCGCGGATGGCGGTCGATCGGCGCGGCGGCGGTGCCGCCGGAGACCAGCGGCGCGGACACCACCGCCAGGTATTGGCGGTGCACGTCGCGCGCCGCCAGCTGCGCCACCAGCGAGGTATGCGCCTGCAGGGTGCGCGCCACCACCATCGCGCCGCTGGTGTCCTTGTCCAGGCGGTGCACGATGCCGGCGCGCGGCAGCGCGGCCAGCGCCGGATCGCGGTACAGCAGGGCGTTGACCAGGGTGCCGCTGGGATTGCCGGCGCCGGGATGCACCACCAGCCCGGCCGGCTTGTTCAGCACGATGACCTGGTCGTCCTCGTACAACACCTCCAGCGGGACGTCCTCCGGCAGCGCGTGGGTCTGGGTCTCCAGCACCGCATGCAGGCTGGCGATCTCGCCGCCGCGCAGGGCGTCGCGCGGCCGCGCCGGGGCGCCGTCCAGCAGCGCGTCGCCGGACTTGATCCACTCGGCCAGGCGCGAACGCGAAAATTCGGGAAACAGCTCGGCCAGCACCGCGTCGAAACGGCGGCCGGCGGCATGGTCGGGCACGCGCGCCTGACGCGGGCCGTGGGCGGCGGCGTCCTCGGCAGAGTCCGGGAGGTGATTGGGCATGGAAAGGGCGGCAACGCCATGTCGGAAAGGGGGAGGGGCGCGGCGGCCGCAGTCAGTCGCCGGACAGGCCACTAGGCTATCATCGCTGCTTCGTATTCCCGACGTGTCCCGCCCGAACCCATGATCCGACGCTCCGTCCCGCTCTCCGCGCACGTCCGTTTCATCGCCCTGATGCTGGTCGTGGTCGTCGCGGCGACGGGTTGCCACCGCCAGAAGAACAAGAATCCCGAGGAAGGGATGCCGGTGGAGCAGCTGTACCAGAAGGCGCACTCGCAGATGCAGAGCGGCAACTGGGCCGGCGCCGAAGGCAGCTTCAAGCGCCTGGTCGCGCAGTATCCCTACGGCCAGTACACCGAGCAGGCGATGATCGAGACCGCCTACGCGCAGTACAAGGCGGGCAAGCACGACGACGCGGTGTCCAGCATCGACCGCTTCATCCGCACCTACCCCACCCATCCCAACATCGCCTACCTGTACTACCTGCGCGGGCTGTCCAATGCCAACCGCGACACGGTGTTCCTGCGCCGGGTCTGGTCGCTGGACCCGAGCCGCCGCGACCTGTCCACGCCGCAGCAGGCCTATGCCGACTTCAATACCGTCGCCGATCGCTACCCGAACAGCCGCTACGCCGCCGATGCGCGCCAGCGCATGATCGTGCTGCGCAACGTGTTCGCCCAGCACGAACTGGACAACGCGCTGTACTACCTGCGCCGCAGTGCCTGGGTGTCGGCCGCCGGCCGCGCCACCTACCTGCTGGAAACCTACCCGCAGAGCGCCTACCAGTACGACGCGGTGGCGGTGCTGGCCGAGGCCTATGGCCATCTGCACAACAAGCCGCTGGCCGACGACGCGCGCCGGGTGCTGCAGCTCAACGATCCCGAGCACCCGTGGCTGAGCGGCCACTGGCCGAGGTACCCGTGGATGATCCGCAAGCTCAACCCGTTCGCCGGCGAGAAGTCCGCTTCCACCGGGCAGTCCAACTCGCAGATGGCGCGCTGAGCCACCCTGCCGGATGCAACCAGACAGGGGCCGCAAGGCCCCTGTTTCGTTTGGCGGCGACCACGTCCGCACGCGGGTTCGCCAGGCTGGACCGCCGCCGCGCGCGCGGCCAGCCCGGTCGGCCTGCAAGCGACGCCGCGCCCGCTGCCATGCGTGCGCTCCGCTTACAGTGGGCGGCCCCGCAGCCGACGGCATCGGCCAGTTCCGCGATCTGTAGTGCGGCGCTCGGCCGGTATGCGCCTACCGCAGCGGCCGCTTGCTAGGCTCCGCGCTCCACGCGTGCCGGCCAGCCAGGAGACGTGCCGTGCCGCACCTGCCCCTGCTCTCGCTGCTCCGGCTTCTCGCCTGCGCCCTCGCCGCCAGCGCCGTACCCGCCGGTGTGCCGCCGAGCGCAGCGCCGCGGCGCCGGCCATCGTGTTCGGCGTCAACGGCCACGACGACCGTCCCGGCTATCCGCAGAGCCAGGCCGAGGCCGTGTTCAGGCTGCTCGACCAGCGCAACCTGCGCAGCCACCGCTTCGACGTGGACCCGCGCAACGTCGCCGTGCTCGACCGGCTGGTGGCGCTGTCGCGCCAGTACCGCATCGCGCTGCGGCCGATGCTGTACCCGATGTCGCGCGAGACCGGCTACCAGCTGGCACGGCGCTACGCCGCCGACATCAAACTGTGGGAAATCGGCAACGAGCAGGGCGACAGCCACGATGGCGCGCAAGCGCGCATCGATGCGATGACCGCAATGTACCGCGGCATGCAGCAGGCCTCGGACGAACTCGGCGCCGGCCTGGAATTCAACATCATCATCACCGCCTGCAACAGCGACGACCATTCGGCGAACGCGCGCTGCCGCGGCGATGGACCTGTACCTGGGGCAGATGCGCGGCGCGGTGCAGAAGTACCGCGGCAAGGTGCTCTTCAACGAGGTCGATTGCGCCGAGGTGTACGCCGGCAACACCGACGGCGGCCAGGCCGGCGACGGCGCCTGCTACGACAGCGTGGCGCAGATCGTGCGCACGCTGCAGACCGACTACGCCGACGTGGTCGCCGAGATCAACCTCTAGGAACTGCTCGACCAGACCAACCTGCGGGGTGTGGAAGGCCACTTCGGCCTGATGTACGAGCTGTCGCGGCCGAAGCCGACGCTGGAGCTGCTGACCGGTTTCGCCGACTGAGGGCGGCGACCGCGCCGCGCCTTCGCGCGCCGCACGGTGCGCCCGGCTATGCTGGCCGCATGTTCGAACTGCATCAGGTCACCTGCCGCTACGGCGACGCGCTCGCGCTGGACCGGGTCGATCTGCGCATCGCCCCTGGCCGCAGCACCGCGCTGATCGGCCCCAGCGGCGCCGGCAAATCCAGCGTGCTGCGCATGCTGCTCGGGCTGGAATGGCCCGATGCCGGCGAGGTCCGCTTCCAGGGCGAACCACTGCGTCGCGCCACCCTGCTGGCGCAGCGCCGCCGCATCGGCTACGTGATCCAGGAAGGCGGGCTGTTCCCGCACCTGAGCGCAGGCGACAACGCCACCTTGCTGGCGCAGACCGTGGGCTGGGCGCAGCCGCGGATCGACGCGCGGCTGCAAGAACTGGCCGCGCTGTGCCGCCTGCCCGACGCGCTGCTGGCGCGCTATCCGGCCGAACTGTCCGGCGGCCAGCGCCAACGCGTCGGCCTGATCCGCGCGCTGCTGCTGGACCCGCCGGTGCTGCTGCTGGACGAGCCGTTGGGCGCGCTCGACCCGATCGTGCGCCACGAACTGCAGACGCAGATGCGCGAACTGTTCGCACTGCTCGGCAAGACCGTGGTACTGGTGACCCACGACGTCGCCGAGGCCGCCTACCTGGGCGACACCCTGGTGCTGATGCGCAGCGGCCGCATCGTGCAGCAAGGCAGCGCGCGCGACCTGCTGGATGCGCCGGCCGAGCCGTTCGTCGGCCAGTTCCTGCACGCGCAGCGCACGCTGCAGGACGCGCGCTGATGGCCGCCACGCGCCGCCGCGCACGGGCGCCGATCGTGCTCGCGGCATTGTTCGTCCTGCTCTGCGGCAAGGCGATGGCGGCGCCGGCGCAGGTGGTGGTCGGCTCGAAGAACTTCACCGAAGCGGTGGTGCTCGGCGAGATCGCCGCCGGCGCCGGGCGTCAGGCCGGCGTGCAGGTCGAACACCGGCGCCAGCTCGGCGGCACCCGCATCCTGTGGCGCGCGCTGCAGCAGGGGTCGATCGATGCCTATGCCGAGTACACCGGCACTCTGGCCGCGGAACTGCTGCAGCTGCCCGATGCCGACGATGCCGCGCTGCGCCGCGCATTGGCCGAGCACGGCCTGGCGATGAGCGCGCCGTTGGGCTTCGACAACACCTATGCGCTCGGCATGCGCCGGCAGCGCGCGCAGGTGCTGGGCATCGCCCGCCTCTCCGACCTGGCCGCGCATCCGTCGCTGAAGCTCGGGCTCAGCAACGAGTTCGTGTCGCGCGCCGACGGCTGGCCCGGGGTGCGCGCTGCCTACCGGCTGCCGCAGACCCCGACCGGGCTGGACCACGACCTGGCCTATCGCGCGCTGGACGGCGGCGCGATCGACGTCACCGACCTGTACAGCACCGACGCCGAGATCCCGGCGCACGACCTGCTGGTGCTGCAGGACGACGGCCGCTATTTCCCGCGCTACGCCGCGGTGTTCCTGTATCGCAGCGACCTGGCGCAGCGCGCGCCGCGGTTCGTGCAGGCGCTGGAGGGCCTGGGTGGGCGCATCGACGCGGCGACGATGCAACGGCTCAACGCCGAGGCGAAACTGTACAAACGCGCCGAAAGCGCGATCGCCGCGCGGTGGCTGGGCGTCGTGGAACCGACGCAGGACAGCCGGCTGGCGCGCCTGCTTCAACGCAGCCGCGAACACCTCGCGCTGGTCGGCCTGTCGCTGGGCCTGGCCCTGCTGGTGGCGCTGCCGCTGGGCATCGTCGCCGCCTACCGGCCGCGGCTCGGCCAGGTGGTGCTGTCGCTGACCGGCGTGCTGCAGACGCTGCCGTCGCTGGCGGTGTTCGTGTTCATGATCCCGCTGTTCGGCATCGGCGCCAAGCCGGCGATCGCCGCGCTGTTCCTGTACAGCCTACTGCCGATCGTGCGCAACACCCATGCCGGCCTGACCGGCATCGCCCGCGATCTGCGCGAAACCGCCGCGGCGATCGGCCTGCCGCCGGGCACGCGGCTGTGGCGGATCGAACTGCCGCTGGCCTTGCACACCATCCTGGCTGGAATCAAGACCGCGGCGGTGATCAACGTCGGCAGCGCCACGCTGGGTGCATTGATCGGCGCCGGCGGCTACGGCCAGCCGATCCTGACCGGCATCCGCCTGGACGACATCGGCCTGATCCTGGAAGGTGCGGTCCCGGCTGCGGCGCTGGCGTTGCTGGTGCAGGCGCTGTTCGAGGGACTGGAGCGCTGGCTGACCCCGCGCGGCCTGCGCCTGGCGGCGCGGCGCTGAGGCTGGCGTTGCGCGGGCACCCCGGCCGGCAATCGCACGCCTGCCCTGTGGAAGCGTCCCCGACTGGCTTCGGACCGTTGGCCGCGAGACGACATCGATCACCGAGCGGCTTCGGAACCAGTCGGGACTACAGCCCCTCCCACAGTGCACCCAGCAGACTCCCCGCAAGCCCCTGCAGGAGCGACTGAAGTCGCTCCTACAACACTCCACCGACCTGACAAGACTCCGCCGCCTGTCGAACGCGCGCTAGGCCTCGAACAGCGCGCGCTGCGGGTCCGGCGGCGGCAGCTCGGCGTACAGGCGTTGCAACTCCTCGCGGCGCGCGCGCAGCGGATCGTGCATCAGGAAGCCAGCCAGGCGCGTATGCCAGGCCGGCCAGCGCGTGGCCAGGGCGTCCATGTCGCCGTCGGCGGCGCGGCCCTCGCCGTTGCGCGCCACGTAGGCGGTCTCGCACAGCACGTTGCGCCAGCCGAGCCCTGCCATGCGCAGCGACAGGTCGATCAGCGCCGCGTACCAGGAGCCGTAGCTGCTCGCGTCCAGGCCGCCGGCGCGCTGCCGCGCCGCGCCGCGCAGGGCCACCGCGTGGCACACCGCCGACGGCAGTTCCGGATGCTCCGGCGGCAGCGCCGCGCAGGCGCGCGCCAGGCGTTCGCCATCGTCGGGCAGCGGATTGATCTCGCCCAGCCGCGGCCAGGCGCAGGCTTCGCCGGCGTTGCTCCACGGCGTGGCGCTGGCGATGGCCGCATCGCGCGCCAGGCACGCGCCCAGTTGCTGGAGCCAGCCGGGCAACGGCTGCGCATCCGCGGCCAGCACCACCACGTCGGCCGCGGCGCAGGCGCGCAACATTTCGTCCAGGTGTCCGACCTCGCCGAGCATGCGCGGACGCCGGGTGTAGTCGGCCTGCAGGCGGGTCTGCGCCAGCCAGGCTTCGACCACGCGCTGCCCACGCGGCCCGGCCTGCGCGTCGTCGGCCAGCCATACCCGGGTCCCGGCCGGCGTGTGCGCTTCCAGTGCGCCCAGGCACGCGTCCAGCGCGGCCTCGTCGACGCCGACCGCCAGCAGCACGATGGGCAGGCTCACCCGCCTACTACTTGCCGCGCGCCGCCGGCAGCGGCTGCATGGCCTTGAACTTCTGCCCGTACTCATCGGTGAGATTGCGCGCTTCCTGCGGGTTGCGCACGATGGTCGGGGTCAGCAGCACGATCACTTCGTTGCGGTTGCTTTGCTGCGATTTCGACCCGAACAGCGCGCCGACCACCGGCAACTTGCTCAGGAACGGAACGCCAGCGCTGCCATCGCTGGTTCTGTCGTTGATCAGGCCGGCGAGCATGATGGTGTCGCCACTCTGCACCGCCGCCTCGGTCTTGACCCGGCGTGTGTTGATGTCCACGTTGCAGGCCGAGCTGTTGACCACGCTGGTATTGCCATCGGTGCATGCGGCCGGACGAGAACCCGGCGTGCTGACCTCCTGCACGATATCCAGGAACACCATGCCGTCCTTGGTCACCCGCGGGCGCACTTTCAGGATTACGCCGGTGTCGATGTACTGCACCGACGAGTAGCTGGCGTCGGTTCCGATGCCGGTGTTGATTGAGGTCGAATTGATCGGGATGCGCGTGCCGACGTTGAGCGTCGCCTCGGCGTTGTTGCGCACGAACACCGAGGGGGTCTGCAGCAGCTTGAGGTTGGTGACCTTGTCCAGCGCAGTGATCACCGCCGCGGCGTTCTTGCCGAGGAAGGTCCAGCCCAGGCCGTCGCTACCGACCTTGCCAGCGATATCACCCCAGATCTTTCGACCCAAGGCGCTGGGCAAGCCCGCTCCCGGACCGAGGCCGGTGGAATTGGACACATTGGAATCGGCGGAGGCGTTGACCGAATTCTCGAAGAACCAGTTCACGCCGTACTGCAGATCGCCGGTCAGGCTGACCTCGGCCACCTGCGCCTCGATGTGCACCTGCATCGGCATCACGTCGAGCTTTTCGACCACGTCGCGGATCGAACGCCACGACTGCGGCGTGGCGCGCACCAGCAAGGTGTTGGTCTCTTCCACCGCCGAGACGCCGACCTTGTCGCCCTGCACGTCCAGGGTCACGCTGCCGTTGCCGGTGGTGCGCGGCGACAGCTGCAGGCTGCCGCTGCCCAGGCCGCCGGTGCTGCCGGAGGAGGAACCAGCGCCGCCCGATGAGAAGCCGTCGCCGCCACCGAAGTTACCGCCCAGGCCGCCGTCAGCATTGCCATTCAGGCTGCCGCCGTTGAGCTGATTCATCTGCGCTCCCGGCATCAGCGAGGGATTGGAGTCGCCGCGGCCGCCGCCGGCGCCGAACACTTCGGCCAGGCGGTCGGCCAGATCCTTGGCCTTGATGTACTTCAGTTCGTAGGAGAACAGGCGGCTGCCGCCGCCGGCGCTGTCGATCCGGTCCAGCCACTGCTGGATCTGGTCCAGGTAGCGCGCCTGCGGGGTGATCACCAGCACCGCGTTGGCGTTCTCCAGCGGCATGAAGCGGAACATGCCGGCGCTGGGCGTCTTGCTGTTCTCGCCGAACACCTTCTCCAGGTCCGCGGCGACCTGCTCGGCCTTGCCCGACTGGATCGGGAACACGCCCACCGACATGCCCGACAGCCAGTCCACGTCGAAGATCTGCACGGTGCGCAGGTAGTTCTCCAGTTCCGCGCGGGTGCCGCCGAGGGTGATGACGTTGCGCGAGCCGTCGATGCCGACGATCGCGTTCGGCCGCGCGTACGGCTCCAGCACCTTCTTCATCTCGCTGGCGGAGATGAACTTCAGCGGCACCACCCGCACCTCGAAGCCGCGCGCGCTGGCCGGCGAGGCGGTGCTCGGCGCCACCGTGCCGGCCAGCGCCTGGTCGGCGGGCACGATGTTGTAGCGGCCGCCGCTGTAGACCATGCGCGCGTTGTTCCAGCCCAGCACCATCTCCAGCAGGTTCAGCGCCTGCGCCGGCGACACCGGCTTGGGCGTGGCCAGGGTCACCGTGCCCTGCACGCCCGGCGCGATCACGTAGTTCTGCCCGAGCATGTCGCCGAGGATCGCCTTGACCACCGCGTGCACCGATTCGCCTTCGAAGTTGAAGGTGGCGCTGCCGCTGCCGGCGTTGGCCAGCGACGGTGCCGGGGCAGCGGCGCTGGAATTGATCATGGTGCCGCTGCCGCGGCGAATCACCGGCGCGGTGCGGTCGGGCACTGCGTCGGGGTCGGGCGCGCCGGACTGGCCGCCCGCCTGGATGCTGCCGGCGGCGCCCACGTGGGAATCGATCGCGGCACCGCGGCGGATGTCCGGCGAGGGCGTGGTGGCGCAGCCGGCCACCAGGCCGATCGCGAGGAACAGGGGAAACAAGCGCGGCGTCATGCGATCACTCTAAGGGTTCTGGCCGGGGGTGGTGCCGTTCTGGCGCTGTTGCTGCAACTGCCGGCGGCGGGCTTCGATACGTTCGCGGATGGCCTGCAGTTGCTCCGACGACGGTGCCGGTGCGGCCGCCGGTCCGGTCGGGGTCGGAGTCGACGCGGCCGCTGGCCCGGGCGCGCCCGCTGGCGCCGGCGAGTACGGCGCGGCGGTGGTGGTGGCCGGCGCGTTGACCGCCGACGCGGCGGGCGGCGGCGGCAACGGCGGCGCGCCCGGCGCACGCGCACCCTGGCCGAGCGCGGTCGGCGGCTGCCCGCCCTTGCCGTCGAACACCTGCAGTTCCAGGGTCTGCGTGCCACCGGCGCCGCTGACCACCGCGCGACGCGGTTGCAGCGACAGCAGCCGCCAGCCCTGCACCGGATCGTGGCCTTGCTGCAGGCGCAGCGAATCGCCCTGCTCGGTGGTCAGCGTGGCCATCTTGAAGCTGTCGGTGAGCAGCACCCCGGTCAGGCGCACGCTCGGCGTGGCGGACTGGCCGTTGTCGGCGCTGAGGAAGAACGGATGCGGCCGCCGGTCTTCGGCGAACACCGGGCGCGCGGCGATCTCGGCATAGCGCGAATAGTCGCCGAGGCGGTCGCCGAGAGGCGCCGGCAATGCCGGCAGGCGCTGGGTCATGGCCGGATCGTTGGGCAACGGCACGATGCGCTGGCCGAGTCCGGCCAGGCCCAGCGCCCAGATCAGCAGGCCCCACAGCGCCACCGTCGCCAGCCACACGGTGCGCAGGCCGATCGCTTCAATTCGCATGTGCGCCCTCCTCCACTTGCGGCGCCGGCGCGGCGGCGTCCGGCGTGGCCGGCGCCGCAGGCGCGGGTGCCGGTTCGCTCGGCCCGGGTCCGGCGGAGGCGCCCGCCTCCATCACCGGCGCGCCCGGCGGCGGCGGCATGCCCGGCGCCATGGGTGGTGGCGGCATCGCGTTGGGGCGCAGATAGCCGGCCAGTTCGAAGGCCACATCCAGGCCGTTGCCGCTCTCGCCCGGCGACAACTGGTAGCGCTGCGCCATCACGTTGAGGTTGTCCACGAACAGCGCCGGCGTGCCGCTTTCCAGGGCATGCAGCACCGCCGCCAGTTCCGGCGTGCCGCAGCGCAGCCGCACCTGCACCGCGACGCGGGTGAAGCGGTCGCGGCGGTTGTCGGCAGCCAGCGGCGAACGGTTGCTGATGGCGCAGCTGCGGTTGCCGGGGCTGGCGGTGACCACCGCGCTTTCCAGGCGCTGCACCAGCCCGGCCGAGGCCAGCTCGGCCGAGGTCTCGCGCAGGAAGCCCGGGCGCATGGCGAGATCGCGTTGCGCCTGCTGCAGCCGCTGCGCCACCTGCGGCGCCTGCTGCAACTGCATGCGCACGCGCAGTTCGCGCTGGCGCAGTTCCTGGGTCTGCGCCGCGACCTCGCGCATCGGCAGCGTCCACCACGGATGCACCAGCACCAGGTAGGCCAGCGCCAGCACCGCCAGCAGCAGCCCCAGCGCCAGCCAGCGGTCGCGCTTATCGACCTGCACCGGCATTGGCGGCCTCCTTGCGCTTGGTCCCGGCCAGTTCGGCGTTCAAGGTGAAGCGGTCGCGGTGGCTGCCCGGGTCGGCCTGCAGCACGCCGGTCAGCGACGGGGTGCGCCACAGCGGCGAGCCCTCCAGCCGCCCGACCAGCGAGGACGCTTCGCTGCTGAGCCCGATCAGCTGCAACTGATCGCCCTCCACCGAGAACTTCTCCAGGTAGGTGCCCTCGGGCAGGCGCTTGCTCAGTTCGTTCCAGATTTCCAGCGAAGTCGGCCGCTCGGCGCGCAGCTGGTCGAAGAACGCCGCGCCTTCGACCAGGTCGAGCAGTTGCTGGCGCTGCGCGGCCACGCCGTGTGCGCGCTGCGCGTCGCTGTCCACGTCCGCGCGCAGCCCCTCGAGTGCGGCGCGGCGATTGTCCAGCAACTGCCAGCCGGCGGCGAACAGCACCAGCAGCGCGGCCGCGGCGAGGATGCCGTTCCAGCGCCGCATCGGATCGGCCCGGCGATGGCGCTGCTCCGGCGGCAGCAGGTTCACGCCCAACGGCGCGCCGTCGGCGCCGGCGACGTCGACCCCGGCCAGGGTCGGGCGCAGCGCGCCTGCGCTGGCGTGCAATTCCTCCAGCACGCGGCGCGGCGCCGCCACCAGGTCGGCATCGATCTGCGCACCGTCGCGGCGCGGCCCGGGGCGCACGTCGTAGACCACCTGGTCCGCCTGGAACGGAGTCTGCCGGTCGATCTCGAACCGGACCACGTCGCGCAGGTGCTCGGCGGCCGCGGCCGGCAGGCGCAGCGTGCGCTGCAGCGCGGCCTGTGCCGGCAGCAGCCAGACCCGCGGCAGCGCGGCCAGGCGCGGGCCGAGCACGGCGTCCAGGTCCTTCGGCGGCAGCGGCCACGGCAGCGCCAGCGGCGTGCCCAGCTCGGCATCGACCTGCCGCGCGAGCAGCAACTGCTCGCCCTCGCGCCACAGCAGCAGCCGCGCCTGCGACCAGCCCAACTGCAGCTGCCAGCGCGGCGGCAGCCAGGCCATCAGCGAACGCTGCCACCAGGCCAGCAGACCGCCGGCACCGGGCGCCATGCGTACGCCGAACTTCCCCATCATGTCGCGCCACGCAGTCATCGCACCGTCGATCCTTCTTCCCAACGCAGCACAGTGTAGGCGGAGCCCGGCAGCGCCGACGAGCCCGGTCGCACCACCGCGCGCAGCACCGCCTCGCGTCCGGCCGCCAAGCTGGCGCGGCTTTCGATGCCGTAGGTGCCGCCGCCCCCGCCGAGCGCGGCGGCCTGCACCGGATCGTTGCGCTCGCGCTGCGCCAGCACCTGCCGCGCATCCAGGCCGAGCGCGGTCAGCACCGGCGCCGGCGCGAAATCCGGCGCCGGGCGCGAGATGCTGCTGTACAGGGTCAGGTTCGGCAGCAGCTTGGCGTACAGCTCCGGGTCCATGCCCAGCACCAGTTGCAGTTCGTCCAGGCTCTCGAACGGCGCGTCCTTGGCGCCGTACGGACGCCCTTCGGCGGCGTAGTCCGGGTCCTCGGCGCCGCCGTTGGGCTGGCTCAGGTGGTCCGGATCGCGCCAGTCCACGATCGCCGCGGCGATCCGGTCGGCACGCTGCGGATCGCCACCGACCGCGCGCACCAGCGCGGCCAGCAGCGGCGCGTCGGCCAGGTTCAGGTCGACCTTGCCGCTCTCGTCGGTGATCCGCAGGTCGATCGTGGCGTCTTCGTACTGCCAACGGTAGCGGCGCCCGTCCGCGCGCCAGCCCGGCTGCATCGGCGTGCCGGCGAGCCGGGTCAGCGCGTACTCCAATCCGGCCCGGGCGCGCTCCTGCGCCGCCGCGCCGTCGCCCAGCACCTTGCCCTGCAGGCCCTCGGTACGCGCGGTCAACGCGAACGCGCCGATCAACGCGGTCAGCAGCGCGATCAGCCACAGCACCAGCACCAGCGCGGCGCCGCGCGCCTGCCCCGGCGCCGCGCTCATTGCTGCGCCTCCGCGCTGCCGGTCTGGTGCAGCGCCACCACCAGCGGCGGCCACACCATGCCGTCGTCGCTGCTCAGTTCGATCGACACCAGCAACGGCAACTGGTCGGTGCGCTCCCAGCGCTCCTGCCAGGGGCCGATGCTGCCGCGTTCCGGATCGATGCCGCGGTAACGGAAACGCACCTGGCGCAGACCCTCGGCCAGCGGCTCGGGCGGGCGCGGCTTGGCGTCGGCGATCTGCTTGCCGGCCTGCACCTGCACCAGTGCGATCGCCAGGCGCTGCTGGCCGCCGGCGCCGCTCACGCCGAGGTCGTGCACGTAGGGACCGCCACGGCCCAGGTAGTCGGGCAGATCGGCGACGAACTGCATGCGCTGCGGTTCGCCGACGAAGCGCACCGGCTGCAGGGTGCGGCTGTCGATCTCCAGCGCCATCGGTTGCGCGCCGCTCAGGCGCCGGCGCAGGAAACCCTCGACCGCGCGCATGCGCTCGCTGCGCCCGGCGATCGCCTCGCCGCGGCCGCTGATCGCAGTGGCCGAGCGCAGCGTGGCGAAGGCCAGGGTCAGGCCGCCGACCAGCAGCACCGTGGCCAGCAGCACTTCGATCAGGGTGAAGCCGCGCGTGGCGGCACGGCCCGGCGCGCGGTTCAAAACGACGCTCCGGGGTTTTGTGCGCTCGCCAGGCGCAAGGTCTTCCACTGCAACGCCTGCGCCGGATCATCGCCCCAGCGCACCTGCAGGCTCAACTGCAGCAGCGTCGGCGCGCCGGGCACGGCGGCGGCGTCCGGCGGCCGCCGCGCATCGACGTACGGCGCCACCTCCAGGGTCCAGCGGTAGCGGCCCTGCTCGAAGCTGCCCTGTTCGCGGCCGGGCTGCAGTCGCTGTTCCACGCCCTGCGCGGCCAGCAGCGATTGCGCGTACAGCGTGGCGCGGCTGAGCTGGTCGGCGCGCTTGACCTGGCGCGCGGCGCCGGACAGCGAGCCGAGCAGCAGGGTCAGCGCCAGCGCCAGCAACGCGAACGCCACGATCACCTCGATCAGGGTGTAGCCGCGTTGCGTTTTCATGGTCCGGCCTGCTGCGGCGGCCGCCCGACCCGGACCTCGCCGGTCAGCCAGGCCACGTCGATCCGCCAGCTCGCCTTGCGCGCCTGCAGTTCGATGCGCCCGCCAGTGGCGGCGCCGTCCTCGAAGAACTGGATCGCACCTTCGTCCTGCCGCCGCTGCGACTGGCGCGCGCCGCTGAAACGCACCGCCAGCGACGGCGGGATCTCGCCATGGCGGCCGTTCGGCGCCTGCCAGCGGTGCGCCTGCGGATCGATCAAGAAGCGCTGCGGCTGGCCGCTGGCGATCGCCTGCGCCCGCGTGTAGCGCAGTTGCGCGGCGATCTCCTTGGCCGAGGAGCGCAGGCGCATGCCGTCGATGCCGCCGCTCAGCACCGACGCGGCCAGCACCGCGGCGATGGCGATCAGTCCCACCACCAGCAGCATCTCCAGCAGCGACACGCCGCGCATGCGCACGCGCGTCCGCGGCGCGCACGCGTGCGCACCGCGCTGGAGACCGCCGGCAGGGGCCTGGATCACGGCGCCGGATCACTCGTACTTGATGTCGGCGTCGTAACTGGTCCCGCCGGGCTGGCCATCCTTGCCCAGGCTGATCAGATCGAACGGCCTTCCTTCGCCGGGCACCCGGTACTCGATCGGATGGCCCCATGGATCGTTCAATTCGCTGGCCTTGGCATAGGGGCCGAGCCAGCCGCTGACGCCGCCCGGCGCGGCGACCAGATCGTCGAGCTTGGACGGCAGCTTGCCGGTATCGAGCTGGTAGTTGTCGATCTTGCCGGCCATGGTCTGGATCTGCGACTTGGCCAGGTTGGCCTTGCCGCGATCGGCGCCACCGAGCACGCGGCTGCCGACCAGGGTCAGCACCGCACCGATCAGCACGATGACGATGATGATTTCCAGCAGGCTCATGCCCGACTGGCGCGCGGCGGAGGGGGAACGGGTCAGGGAGCGGATATTTCGCATTGCATCGGATCCTTGCGGTGAAAAACCTTGTGTAGCCGAACATGATGAAGATGGTCGCCGTCGCGCGCGGGGCGTGCAGCTGCGCTTCATGCGCGCAAATCCGTACGTAGCGCGCGCCATGGTGCGGCGCGGGATGGCTGTCGGCGCGCCAGTGGCAATCCATGGCGCGACACGACGGCGGCCCGATACACCGGCCCGGCCATCCATGGAACGCATGGCGTCCATCGATTCGACAGTCCGCTGCGCCATCGGTTCACGCCGCCCTCCGTGGCGCGGCACCACGTGCGCCGGAACCGCCGGCCCGGCCATCCGGGCGTTCGGCGCCACATGCGCCATGGCGCGCCGCGCACATGCTGCCTGCATGGTCATTGCCGTCCCTGGCGCGACAGGGCTGCACCCAGACAGACCGACCCGGCCATCCATGGCCGGGCGTTCGGCCATGCGCGAACCAGTGGTTCGCAAACGCATGGCCTCCTTCGATCGATTCGATGCTCCGCTGCGCCACAGGCCCACACCGCCATCCCTGGCGCAGCACCACGTGCGCCGGAACCGCCGGCCCGGCCATCCGTGGCCGGGCGTTCGGCGCCACATGCGCCATGGCGCATGAGCGTGGCGCCTCACCCAATCGCATTGGTGAGGTCGTACAAGGGGACGAGGACGGAAATGATCACCAGCCCGACCACCGAGGCCAGGACCAGGGTGATCGCCGGCACCAGCGCGGCGAGCAGGCGGTCGATGGCCTGCGCGGTCTCGTGCTCGAAGGTGTCGGCGGTCTTCAGCAGCATCGTGTCCAGCGCGCCGGATTCCTCGCCGACCTGGATCATCTGCAGCGCCAGGCGTGGGAAGCGCTTGCCCCTGGACAGCGAGGCCGACAGGCCGTGGCCGTTCTTGACCTCGTCGGCCGCGGCGCCGACGTCGGCGGTCAGCGCCAGATTCGACAGCACGTTGCGCGAGATGCCCAGCGCGGCCAGCAGCGGCACGCCGTTGCGCAGCAGGGTGCCGAGGGTGCGGGTCAGGCGCGCGGTTTCCAGCCGCGCGATCAGCACGCCGATGAAGCGCTGCCTGAGCAGCCAGGCGTCGAAGCTGGCGCGGAACGCCGGGTCGCGGCGCTTGCGGTCCACCGCCAGCAGCGCCAGCCCGGGCGCCACCAGCAGCACGATCCACCAGTCGCGCACGAACAGACCGACGCTGAGCACCGCCTGGGTGAACCACGGCAGCTGCACGTCCAGGCTCTCGTACATCTGCGCGAACTGCGGCACCACGTAGCCGAGCAGGAACAGCAGCGCGCAGCCGACCACGCTGACCAGGATCGCCGGATAGATCAGCGCGTTGATCACCCGCCCCTTCAGTTCGCGGCTGCGCTCCAGGTATTCGGCCAGGCGCTGCAGCGTGTCGTGCAGGCTGCCGCCGGCCTCGCCGGCGCGGACCATGTTGATGTACAGGCGCGAGAACAGCCCGTGCTGGCGCTCCAGCGCGGCCGACAGGGGCGCGCCGCCGCGCACGGCGTCGCGGATGTCGCCGACGGTGCGCTTGGAGCGCTCGTCCTCGGGCAGTTCGAGCAGGATCGACAGCGCGCGGTCCAGCGGCTGGCCGGCGCCGAGCAGGGTCGCCAGTTGCTGGGTGAACTGCACCAGCGCCGCGCCGTCGAACGGCTTGGGCCGGAACAGGCCGCGCAACGAGGTACCGCCGCCTTCGGCTGCGAGTCTGGCCTCCATCGGCATGTGCCCCTGCTCCTGCAGGCGCAGCGCCACCTCGGCGTCGCTGGCGGCCTCCATCTGGCCTTCCAGGATCTCGCCGTGCGGATTGAGCGCCTTGTAGCGGTACAGCGGCATCAGGGGCGGGACTCGGGACTGGGGACCCGGGACCCGCAGAGCACGCGCCGCGCATGCCGACGCGACCGCCGCAGCGCCACCGCGCCGCTGCATGCCGCCGCGCCTGCGCTGGGTGCCGCGCGCATCAGGTTTCCTCCGTCACGCGCAGCACTTCCTCGATCGTGGTCTGGCCGCTGAGCGCCTTGCCCAGGCCGTCCTCGTACATCGTGCGCATGCCGGCCTCGCGCGCCAGCTGTTCGATCTCGCCCATGCCAGCATGGCGCATCACCGCGCGACGCAGCGCGTCGTTCATCACCAAAAATTCCATGATGGTGGTACGGCCCAGGTAGCCGGTCGGCGCGATCACCGAGGGCCGCGGGCGGAACAGGAAGATGTCGCCCTCGGGCTGCAGCCGGCGCAGGTCGAATTTCTCGATCTCCTCCGGCGAGGCCGGATAACGCTCGGCATGGGTGGGCTCCAGCCGCCGCACCAGGCGCTGGGCGAGGATGCCGTTGATGGTGGAGGTCAGCAGGTAGTCCTCCACGCCCATGTCGAGCAGGCGGGTGATGCCGCCGGCGGCGTTGTTGGTGTGCAGCGTGGACAGCACCAGGTGGCCGGTCAGCGCCGACTGGATCGCGATGCGCGCGGTTTCCAGGTCGCGCATTTCGCCGATCATGATGATGTCCGGATCCTGGCGCACGATGCTGCGCAGCGCATGGGCGAAATCCAGCCCGATCTGCGGCTTGGCCTGGATCTGGTTGATGCCCTCGATCTGGTACTCGACCGGGTCCTCGACGGTGATGATCTTGACGTCGGCGGTGTTGAGCTGGCTCAGCGCGGTGTACAGCGTGGTGGTCTTGCCCGAGCCGGTGGGACCGGTGACCAGCAGGATGCCGTGCGGCTGCTCCAGCACCTTGCGGAACTGTGGCAGGAACGCGTCGGTGAAGCCGAGCCGGTGGAAGTCGAACACCACCGTCTCGCGGTCGAGCAGGCGCATCACCACGCTCTCGCCGTGCGCGGTGGGCACCGTGCTCACGCGCAGGTCCAGTTCCTTGCCCTGCACGCGCAGCATGATGCGCCCGTCCTGCGGCAGGCGCCGTTCGGCGATGTTGAGCTTGGCCATGATCTTGACCCGGCTGATCACCGCCGCGGTCAGCTTGGCCGGTGGGCTCTCGCCGTCGATCAGCACGCCGTCGACGCGGTAGCGCACCTTCAGCCGGCTCTCGAACGGCTCGATGTGGATGTCAGAGGCGCGCAGCTCCACCGCGCGCTGGATCACCAGGTTCACCAGCCGGATCACCGGCGCTTCGGAGGCCAGGTCGCGCAGGTGCTCGATGTCGTCGGCGGCGGCGCTGTCGCCGTCGGCGGTTTCCACGATCGCGCCCATTGCGCTGCGGCCCTGGCCGAACCAGCGTTCGATCAGGTCGTCGATCTCCGAGCGCAGGCCGACCCGCGGCAGCACCCGCAAGCCAGTGGCCAGGCGCGCCGCATCGGCCGCGTAGGGCTCATGCGGATCGGCCATCCACAGTTCCAGCGCGCCGTCGCGCTCGCCCAGCGGGCACACGTGGAACTGCTTGAGGAAGCGCAGCGACAACGGCTGCGCCTCGGGCAGGGTCTCCGGCGCGGTGGCCGGCAGTTGCTTGGCATCGAGCAGGGGCAGCTCCAGCACTTCGGCGCTGACCTCGGCGTGGTCGCGCTCGGAGACCAGGCCCAACCGCGCCAACAGCGACAGCAGGCCGTCGCCGGATTCGCGCTGCAACTGCCGCGCCCGCAGCAGATCGCCATCCTTGAGCCGGCCCTTGGCCAGCAATGCAGCGACGATGCGCGCTTCGGGCGTATCGATGACGGCGATGTCCTTCACGAGCGCGTTCACACAATCCCTCCGAGGTGTGCGGCGACTTTAGCAGTTCGGCGCGACCTGCCGCCGGATCGCACGGCATCGGCCGCCGCGACTGTCTACGGCGGCCGCGGCGGCGCGCGCTGCCGTCATCGGCACGACATGCGCGGCGCGCAGCATGTCGCCGTGTCGCCGTGTCGCCGTGTCGCCGTGTCGCCGGCGCGGCGACGCCGCGTGCGGCCACGTGCGTTTGCCTGCATCGGCGCGCGGGCGGCAGCGGCGACGAATGCGCGGCCAGCGCGACCGCGTTGGCCGCGGCACGGTTGCTGCCAGATCAGCGCGTTCGCGGCGAGCGCCGCGGCAGGGCGAGGCGGCGGGGCGGCGCCGGCACCGGGCCGTCAGCCGCGACGGCGCGGATTCAGGTACCACGGGGCGGCGGCCGTGCGTGCACGCGCGTCGGCGGCAGACGCGGCCGGCGCGCGCTCAGCAGCCCGCCCACACCCGCGCGTTGCGGAACATGCGCAGCCACGGCGATGCGTCCGGCCAGCCCTCGGGGTGCCAGCTGAGGTTGAGCGAACGCGGGGTGCGCTCGGGATGCGGCATCAGGATCGTCACCCGGCCATCGTCGCTGGTCACGCCGGTGATGCCCTCGGGCGAGCCATTCGGGTTCAGCGGATAGCGCTGCGCGACCTCGCCGTTGCCGTCGACGAAGCGCAATGCCACGCGCGCGGCGGCCTGGTCGACGGCGCTGTCGAATTCGGCGCGGCCTTCGCCGTGCGCCACCGCCACCGGGATCCGCGAACCGGCCATGCCGCACAGGAAGATCGACGGCGATTCCACCACTTCCAGCAGGCTGGTGCGCGCTTCGAACTGCTCGCTGCGGTTGCGCAGGAAGCGCGGCCAGTGCTCGGCGCCGGGAATGATGTCCTTGAGCTGGCTGAACATCTGGCAGCCGTTGCACACGCCCAGCGCGAACGTGTCGCTGCGCGCGAAGAACGCCGCGAACGCATCGCGCAGCGCGGGCCGCTCCAGGATCGAGGTGGCCCAGCCGCGGCCGGCGCCGAGCACGTCGCCGTAGCTGAAGCCGCCGCAGGCGGCCAGGCCGGCGAACCCGGCCAGGTCCACGCGGCCGGCGATCAGGTCGCTCATGTGCACGTCGAACGCCCGGAAGCCGGCGCGCTCGAACGCGTTGGCCATCTCGATCTGGCCGTTGACGCCCTGCTCGCGCAGGATCGCCACCTTCGGCCACTGGCGGCGGGCGACGAACGGCGGCCGCTTCTGCGCGTCCTGCGCGCGCGGCACTTGTACGTCCATGTACGGCGCGGCGATGTCCTCGGCCGGATCGAAGGCCAGCTTCGGCTTCAGCCCCGGTGCGGCGAAATCGCGCGCCACCGCGCGCTCCTCGTCGGCGCTGTCGGGGTTGTCGCGCAGTTTCTGCATGGCATGGCTCACCGACCACCACGCATCGAACAGCTCCTCCCAGCGCCATTCGACCAGGGTCTTGCCGGCCAGACCCACGCGCATCACCGCCGCGGTGCTGGGCCGGGCGATGCGCTGCGCGCATTCGGTCAACGCGTGCCGCTCGACCAGGTCGGCGAACGCGGCGCGATCCTGCCCGGCGATCTGCACCACCGCGCCCAGTTCTTCGTTGAACAGGCTGCGGAACGGATCGTCGCCCCAGGCGTCGAGGCTGATCTCCAGGCCCTGGCGCGACGCGAACGCCATCTCGCACAGGGTGGCGAAGGCGCCGCCGTCGCTGCGGTCGTGGTAGGCCAGCAGCAGCCCGGCCTGACGCGCGTCGCGGATCAGCTCGAAGAACGCGCGCAGCCGCTGCGCATCGTCCAGGTCCGGCACCGGCCCGCCGAACGCCGGCAACCCGCCCTCGGCATGCACTTGCGCCAGCACCGAGCCGCCCAGGCGCTGCTTGCCGCCGCCCAGCCCGATCAGCCACAGCTCGCTGTCGGCGGTGCGCGCCAGCAACGGCGTCAGCTGCGTGCGCGCATCGGCCACCGGCGCGAACGCGGAGACGATGAGGGAGACCGGGGAGACGGATTTGTGGGTAGCGGAGCCGGGACTCGGGACCCGAGACGCGTGACTCGCAACAGCAGCGGTGTCGGCAACGGCAGGATTGCCAGAAGAGATGGAACCAGGCTCCTGCTCTTGCCGAGTCCCGAGTCCCGAGTCCCGAGTCCCGCCCACACCCCACTGCGCCTGCATCGACAACGAATCCTTGCCGACCGGAATGCTCAGGTCCAGCTGCGGGCACAGTTCCATGCCCACCGCCTTGACCGCGGCGTACAGCCGCGCGTCCTCGCCGTCGTGGTTGGCCGCGGCCATCCAGTTCGCCGACAGCTTGACCTGCGCCAGCGCCGCGACCGGGGCCGCGCACAGGTTGGTGATCGCCTCGCCGACCGCCATGCGCGCCGCGGCGGCCGCATCGAGCAGCGCCAGCGGGGTGCGCTCGCCGATCGCCATCGCTTCGCCGGCATGGGTATCGAACCCGGCCAGGGTGATCGCGCAATCGGCCAGCGGCAACTGCCACGGACCGATCATCTGCTCGCGCGCGGTCAGTCCGCCGACGCTGCGGTCGCCGATGGTGACCAGGAAACTTTTCGCCGCCACCGCCGGGTGCGCCAGCACGCGCAGCCCGGCCTGGCGCAGGTCCAGCGCGGCGGTGTCCAGTTCCGGCCAGCGCGGCGCCGGCGGCTGCCGCGCATCGCGGTGCATCTTCGGGGGTTTGCCGAAGAGAACGTCCATCGGCAGGTCGATCGGTAAGTCGCCGGACTCGGAATGCGGGACGCGGGACGCGGGAGAGGCCGGTTCAGCGGGAATCGCGGGATCGACGGCTGGCGAATGCAGCGGGCTTGCCGCGTGCATTTGCTCCTTCCGAGTCCCGAGTCCGGAGTCCGGAGTCCCCAGCGTCCCATACCCCGCCACCAACCGCTCCTCGGCCGTCGCCACGCCGACCGCAGCGAAGGGGCAGCGCTCGCGTTCGCAGAGCGCGGCGAACTCGGCCAGACGCGCCTGCGGCACGCCGAGCACGTAGCGCTCCTGCGATTCGTTGCACCACAGCTGCATCGGCGACAGCGACGGGTCGTCGCTGGGCACGCGGTCCAGGTCGATGATGCCGCCTACGCCCGAGTCATGCAGCAGTTCGGGAATGGCGTTGGACAGGCCGCCGGCGCCGACGTCGTGGAACCAGCGGATCGGGTTGTCCGCGCCCAGCGCCACGCAGCGGTCGATGACCTCCTGCACGCGCCGCTCCATCTCCGGGTTGTCGCGCTGCACGCTGGCCAAATCCAGGTCCTCGGCGCTGTCGCCGGAGGCCACCGAACTGGCCGCGCCGCCACCCAGGCCGATCAGCATCGCCGGGCCGCCGAGCACGATCACCGCGTCGCCGGGCTGCAGCGGCAGCTTCTCGACCTGGATACGGTCGATCGCGCCGAGACCGCCGGCGAGCATGATCGGCTTGTCGTAGGCGCGGGTCAGGCCCGGCGCCTCGGGCAGTTCGAAACTGCGGAAATAGCCGAGCAGGTTGGGCCGGCCGAATTCGTTGTTGAACGCGGCGCCGCCGAGCGGGGCCTCGAGCATGATCTCCAGCGCCGGCGCCATGCGCGGGTTCAGCGGGCGCTCGCCTTCCCACGGCTGCGGCAACGTCGGGATGCGCAGGTGCGAGACGCTGAAGCCGGTCAGGCCGGCCTTGGGCTTGCCGCCGCGGCCGGTGGCGCCCTCGTCGCGGATCTCGCCGCCGGCGCCGGTGGAGGCGCCCGGGAACGGCGCGATCGCGGTCGGGTGGTTGTGGGTCTCGACCTTGATGCAGAACGCCGACGGCGTCAGCGCCTCGCTGCGGTACTCGCCACTGGCCGGGTCCGGGCGGTAGCGCGCGGCCGGATGCCCTTCCACCACCGCCGCGTTGTCGCTGTATGCGCTGAGCGTGTGCTGCGGGGTCTGCTGGTGGGTGTGCTTGATCATGCGGAACAGCGAGCGTTCCTGCGCCTTGCCGTCGATGCTCCAGCTGGCGTTGAAGATCTTGTGCCGGCAGTGCTCGGAATTGGCCTGCGCGAACATCATCAGCTCGACGTCGGCCGGATCGCGGCCGAGTTCGCCGAAGCGCTGGCGCAGGTAGTCGATCTCGTCCTGGGCCAGGGCCAGGCCCAGCCGCGCGTTGGCCGCCTCCAGCTGGTCCAGCGCGATGCGCTCCACCGCGCCGCGCGCCGGCGCCTGGAACAGCGCCTGCGCCTGCGCCGCGCCGTCCAGCAGCGACTGGGTCATCGGGTCGTGCAGCAGCCTGGCCAGCGCCGCCTGCGCGCCGGCATCCTCGGGCCACCCGGCCAGGTCCAGGCGGGTGCCGCGCTCCACGCGCCGGATCGCCAGGCCCGCGCCGCGCACCAGTTCGGTGGCCTTGCTCGACCACGGCGAGCGCGTGCCCAGGCGCGGCACCACGTAGCGCGAACGGGTCCCCGGTTCGGCGACGGCCGGCGCGTCCTGCGCCTGCAGGATGCGCTGCGCGGCGGCGATATCCAACGCGCCGTCGGCGTCGGCGTCGCTGTCGATGAAGTAGACGTGCCAGGCGCCGGCGATGCGCAGACCTGGGACCAGCGAGTGCAGGCGGGTTTCGAGCCGAGCGCGGCGGAACGACGAAAGGGCGGAAGCGCCCTCGAGGACGATCATGTCCGGGGAACCGTGTGAGGAAACGGGCTGCGTAGTGTAGCCGGGACTCGGGACTCGGGACTCGGGACTCGCAAAAGCAGTTTCCGGCGACCGGAAAAAACCCAGGAAAATCAGGACTTAGTCCGCGCGGAACGCATCGTGCGCCGACAACGGATCAGCCACCCGGAACCCGCTTTTCCGAGTCCCGAGTCCCCGGTCCCGAGTCCCGACCGCTCAGCGACTGCCCCCAGCCCGACCCGCCTCGGCCGCGCGCTTGTCCAGCGCCTGGCGCAGCTGCGCCGGCGGCAGATAGCCGCCGAGCTGGGTGCCGTCCGGGGCGAAGATCGCCGGGGTGCCGTTGACGCCCAGGCGCTGGCCCAGGTTGTACTGCATGGTCACCGGGTTCTTGCAGTTGCCCGCGCCCGGCACCTTGCCGCTGGCCTTGGCGTCGGTCAGCGCCTTCTTCTTGTCGGCCGCGCACCACACCGCGACCATGTCCTTGTAGTCTTGGCTGCCCAGGCCCATGCGCGGGAACGCCAGGTATTCCACTGCGATGCCCTGCTTGTTGAGCTCGGCGATCTCGCTGTGCAGCTTGCGGCAGTAGCCGCATTCGATGTCGGTGAACACGCTGATCGTGTACTTCGGATTGGCCGGCGCGAACACGATGCGCTCGGTGCGCGGCGCCGATTCCAGCAGCTTGCGGCGATAGCTCAGCAGGCCCTCGCTGGAAGCGAACTGCTTCTCCTGGATGTCGAACGGCTGCGTCTGGAACAGGTAGCGGCCGTCGTCGGACACGTACAGCACCTGCCCGCCCACCACCACTTCGCGGAAGCCGGGGAACGGCGCGGTGCCGATGTAGTCGGGCTTGAAGTTGGGGTCCAGTTGCAGCAGCGCCGCGCGCACGCGCGGCTCGCCCGGGGCGCCGGCAGGAGCGGCGGCCGGCTTGGCCGGGGCCGCGGTGGTGGGCGCGGCCGGCTGCGCGCAGGCGGAAAGGGAAGCGGCGCCCAACAGCGCGCAAAGAGCAAGACGGAGCATTGGCTATCCATGAGGGCTGCGGATCGGGCTGGATTGTCGCATACCCCCCACTTGGCGCCATGTACGCAGGCCCAGCGGGCGGCGGCGCCCGCCCCACGCGGCGGCGGCTCAGCCGCGCGGATGGTGCTTGCCGTGCAGCTTCTGCAGATGCTCGCGCGCCACCAGGGTGTAGATCTGGGTGGTGGACAGTGAGCTGTGGCCGAGCAGCATCTGCAGCGCGCGCAGGTCGGCGCCGCGGTTGAGCAGGTGGGTGGCGAAGCTGTGGCGCAGGCCGTGTGGACTGACCAGCGCCGGGTCGATGCCGGCCAGCGCCGCATAGCGCTTGACCAGGCCCCAGAACCGCTGCCGGCGCAGCGGGCGCCGCGCCGCATCGATGAACATCGGCACGATGCCGTCGCTGGCCGGCACCGCCTGCCCCGCCGCCAGCGCCGGCCGCGCCGTGTCCAGGTAGCGCTGCAGCCAGTGCTGCGATTCCTCGCCCAGCGGCACCAGCCGCTCCCTGCTGCCCTTGCCGGTGACGCGCAGCACGCCCTGGCGCAGGTTCACCGCGTTCGCCGGCAGGTCGACCAGCTCGCTGACGCGCAGCCCGGCCGCGTACATCAGCTCGAGCATGGCGCGGTCGCGCAGGCCGGCCGGGGCGGTGTCGTCCGGCGTCGCCAGCAGCGCGTCGATCTGGCTCTCGGCCAGGGCCTTGGGCAGCGAGCGCGGCAGCTTGGGCGGGTCCAGCAGCGCGGTCGGGTCGTCGCGGCGCTCGCCGCGGCGCAGGCGCAGCGCGAAGAACGCGCGCAACGACGACAGCCAGCGCGCATTGCTGCGCTGCGAATAGCCCAGTCGGGTGCGCCAGGCCAGGTAGTCGAACAGGGCCTGGCGGTCGGCGCCGGGCAGGCCGCCGCCGGCGCCGTCGCGCCAGCGCGCGAAACCCTCCAGGTCACGCCGGTAGCTGTCCAGGCTCTGCCGCGCCAGGCCCTGCTCGGCCCAGGCCGCGTCCAGGAACTGCTGGATCGCGGCGGCATCGGCAGCGCGCAGCAGGGCGAGCCGTTGCGCCTGTTGGCGGCGTTCGGCGGGAGTGTGGAGGTCGGGCATGGGGGGAGCTTACTCGGGACTCGGGACTCGGGACTCGGGACTCGGGACTCGGGACTCGGGACTCGGGACTCGGGACTCGGGACTCGGGAAAAGGCTAGCGCCTGAGCGCTGCGGCACAAGATGGCCGACGCTGATCGCAAGAGTCTGTCGCGCATGAGGTGCTGCGCTAAGCTGTGCCGATGCCCGCCTCGTCCGCCGCCGCCGCCCGTCCACACGCGCTGCTGCCGTGGCGGCTGCTGGCGCTGTTCTACGACGCCTGGCCGGTGCTGGCGCTGTGGTTCGCGATCTCGGCGCTGTTCACCCTGGGCTATACCCTCGACGGCCACGCAGTGCGCGAGAACATCGCCCCGTTCAGCGCACTGCAGTGGCTGCTGTGGCTGTGCTGCTGGCTGGTGGCCGGGCTGTACGCGACGCTGAGCTGGCGCCGCGGCGGCCAGACCCTGGGCATGCGCCCGTGGCGGCTGCGCCTGCACGGCGCCGATGGCCGCACGCCGCCATGGAACGCACTGTGGCGGCGCTACCTGGTCGGCACGCTGTCGCTGCTGCTGGGCGGCCTGGGCTTCTGGTGGGCCTTGCTGGACCGCGAACGGCTGACCTGGCATGACCGCGCCAGCAGGACGCGGCTGGTCCGGCTTCCGCAACGGCAGCGCTGACCGGGCGCCGGACCCACCGCGCGGCCGGCGCCGCGGACGGCAGGCGCCGTCCCGGCCGGCTCACGCGGCGCGCGCTCAACTGCTGCGCTTGCGGAACAGCAGCCACGAGACCATGAGCATCACCAGCGGCGGCAGCGCGTAGGCGATGCGGTAGTCGAACTTCAGCGCGCCGGCCATGCGCCCGAAGAACAGCTGCAGCAGCCAGAACGCCAGCGCGAACAGGATGCCCAGGAACAGGCGCTTGCCCATGCCGCCGCTGCGCAGCGCGCCGAACGCGAACGGAATCGCGGCCAAGCACAGCGTCAGCACGTTGAGCGGATAGAACCAGCGGCTCCAATACTGGTCCTCGTAGTCGCGCGCGTCCAGGCCGTTGCGGCGCCGGTACTCGATGCTGGTGTGCAGCTCATGCGCGGACAGGTTGCGCGGCTTGGCCAGGCCCGAAGCCAGCGCCACGGCGTCCAGCTGCGAGGCCCACGGCAGGCTGTCGAACGTCTCGCGCCGCACCGAGCGCTCGGCGAAGGTGTCGCGGTAGACCTGCTTCAGGGTCCAGCCGCTGTCGCGATGCTCGGCGGTCGCGGCATGCGTCAGCGAGGCCAGGCGCCCGTTCTGGTCCAGGATGTACAGGCGCACGTCGCGCAGTTGCAGCCAGCTGCCGCTGCTGCCTTCCAAGTGCTCCTCGCCGCTCTGCGCGTTGAAGAAGGTATCGCCCTCGCGCGCCCACACCCCGGAGTAGCGGGCCATGCTCATATTGCTGTTGTACTTGGCATTGGCCTTGATCGCATCGGCCTGGTTCTGCGCCCACGGCGCCAGGGTCTCGCCGCTGAACACCATCGCCGCGGTCAGCACCGCCATGGCCGCGGAGGCGGCCACGCTCAGCCGCCGCCGCGACAGGCCCAGCGCGCGCAGCGCGGTCAACTCGGACGTCGCCGCCAGCTGCCCCAGGCCCATCAGCACGCCGATCACCGCGCCGGTCGGGAACAGGGTGTAGGCACGCCGCGGCACGGTGTAGGCGACATAGGCCACGGCGTGGCCGAGGCTGTAGCTGCCCTTGCCGATGTCCTTGAATTCGTTGGACAAGGCCATGATCACGTCGAGGCCGAGCAGCACCGCCCAGGTCAGCAGGACGGTGCCGAGCACGGCGCGGCCGACGTACACGTCGTGCAGGTTCGGGCGCAGCCTCATGCGGACTGCCTCCGCGGCCGCGCCAGGCGGCCGTCGCGCAGGTAGGTCCACACCGCCAGCGCCAGCAGCGGCAGGGTCAGCCACCACAGCCCGGCCGCGCGCGGCAGCTTGTCGGTACTCAGCCACTGGGTGCCGATGAACATCAGGTTGGTGCCGACCAGGTAGGCCAGGAACGCCAGCATGATCCGGCCGTAGCGCTGCTGCCGCGGCGCGCTGCGCGACAGCGGCAGGGTCAGCAGTGCGAAGGCCAGCGCCAGCAGCGGCGGCGCGATGCGCGCGTGCAGCTGCGCATTGGCCTGCGGCCGCGGGTCGCCGATCAGCTGCGCGGTGGGCAGCAACTCGGGATCGTCGTCCTTGCGCGCCGCGTTGCGATCGGGCAGGGCCACGTCGTTGCTGGCGTAGCGCATCAGCCGGTAGCCCAGGCCGTCGCCGGCCAGCGGGCCTTCGACGCGGTAGCCGTCCTCCAGGCGCAGGTAGCGGTCGGTCTGGCCCTCGAAGAACATCGCGCCGCGCTGTGCGGTCACCACGTCCAGGCGGCCGTCCTTCTGCCGCTGCATGAACACCTTGCCCAGCTGGGTGCCGTCGCCGGACAGGGTGCTGATGTAGGCGATGCCGCCGTCGGACAGCGGGGTGAAGCGCCCGGCCTCCAGCCCGGCCATCAGCAGGCTGCGGTTGGCCTGGTCGATCAGCCGGTCGGAGGTGCGGTCGGCCCACGGACCCAGCCACAGCGAGCACAGCCCGACCAGCGCCACCACCGGCGCCACCAGCAGCAGGATCGGCCGCAGCAGGCGCCGCGGGCCGACGCCGATGGCGGTGATCACCGCCATCTCCGAGTCACGGTACAGCCGCGCCAGCGCCAGCAGCAGCCCCAGCATCAGCGCCAGCGGCAGGATCAGCGGCAGATACACCACGAACTGCAGGCCCAGTTGGGAGAACAGCAGCTTGGCCGGGATGCGGCCATCGGCGATGTTGCCGAGGACGTCGACCAGTACCCCGCCGACGCCGACCACCAGCAACACGATGAGGGTGGCAGAGAAGCTCTGGACGAAATCGCGCAACAGGTATCGATCGAGCTTCGGCATGGAGGTGGGTTGATTTAGACTCTCAGATTCGTTCGCGGCGGATCCAGCCTAACCCGGCTGGAGGTAAACAGCCCGCGATTGTACGGATTTGCCAACGGAATCTGATCAATGGCCCTGGAATTCACCCTGAACCACGACGCCCCGGCTACGGCGGCGTTCGATTGCATCGTCGTCGGCGTGTTCGCCGACAAGCGCCTGTCGCCTGCCGCCCAGGCCCTGGACGCGGCCAGCGGCGGCCGCCTGAGCGCCCTCGCCGGGCGCGACGACCTCAGCGGCAAGACCGGCGCCACCACGCTGCTGCACGACCTGCCGGGGGTGGCGGCGCCGCGCGTACTGGCGGTGGGCCTGGGCGAAGCGGCCAAGTTCGGCGTGCCGCAATACCTGAAGGCGGTGGGCGATGCGGCGCGCGCGCTGAAGAGCGGGCCGGCGACCAAGGCGCTGTTCACCCTGTCCGAGCTGGAGGTGAAGGGCCGCGACCGCGCCTGGAACATCCGCCAGACGGCGATCGCCA
Source organism: Xanthomonas theicola (assembly GCF_014236795.1). Lineage (NCBI taxonomy): Bacteria > Pseudomonadati > Pseudomonadota > Gammaproteobacteria > Lysobacterales > Lysobacteraceae > Xanthomonas > Xanthomonas theicola. Next base: position 3,035,091 of record NZ_CP049017.1, read on the forward strand.
GCGACCATGCCTGCTACCGCTACACCGCCACGCTGGGCAAGAAGAAGCCCGACGACGGTGGCCTGGCCAGCCTGGCCGTGGCCGGCGAGGACGCCACCGCCCTGGCCCAGGGCCAGGCCATCGCCGCCGGCGTCGCGTTCGCCCGCGAACTCGGCAACCTGCCGCCGAACCTGTGCACCCCGGCCTACCTGGCCGAGACCGCGGCCGCGTTCGCCGCCGGCGTGGACGGCGCCGCGGCCGAGATCCTCGACGAGACGCAGATGCAGGAACTGGGCATGGGCTCGCTGCTGGCGGTGGCGCGCGGGGCGGCCAACCGTCCGCGGCTGCTGGTGCTGAAGTGGAACGGCGGCGGCGACGCCAGGCCCTATGTGCTGGTCGGCAAGGGCATCACCTTCGATACCGGCGGCGTCAACCTGAAGACCCAGGGCGGCATCGAGGAAATGAAGTACGACATGTGCGGCGGCGCCAACGTCATCGGCACCTTCGTCGCCGCGGCGCACGCGCGCCTGCCGCTGAACCTGGTGGTGGTGGTGCCCGCGGTGGAGAACGCCATCGACGGCAACGCCTACCGCCCGTCCGACGTGATCACCAGCATGTCCGGCAAGACCATCGAGGTCGGCAACACCGACGCCGAGGGTCGCCTGATCCTGTGCGACGCGCTGACCTACGCCGAGCGCTTCGACCCGGCGGCGCTGATCGACGTGGCCACCCTGACCGGCGCCTGCATGGTCGCGCTGGGCCACCAGACCGCCGGCCTGATGAGCAAGCACGACGACCTGGCCGACGAACTGCTGGCCGCCGGCGAGCATGTGTTCGACCGCGCCTGGCGCCTGCCGCTGTGGGACGAGTACCAGGGGCTGCTCGATTCCAGCTTCGCCGACGTCTACAACATCGGCGGCCGCTGGGCCGGCGCCATCACCGCCGGCTGCTTCCTGTCGCGCTTCGCCGAAGGCCGGCGCTGGGCGCACCTGGACATCGCCGGCGTGGCCAGCGACGAAGGCAAGCGCGGCATGGCGACCGGGCGGCCGGTGGGGCTGCTGAGCCAGTGGTTGCTGGATCGGGTCGGGACCCGGGACCCGGGACTCGGGACTCGGTAAGGCGCCGCCATGTCGTTCTCCCGAGCCTGCGTCGGCGCCAATGGGATCTTCCTGGATTCCGGAAAGATCCGCCGGTGTTCGCGAACCCACTTTCCCAGTCCCGAGTCCCCAGTTCCCAGTCCCGGCCTCACGGGTCCCCGGTCCCCGGTCCCTGGTCCCGGCCCCTGATGCGCGCCGATTTCTATCTGATCGCCAAGCCGCGCTTCCTCGCCGAGCCGCTGCGGCTGGTCTGCGAGCTGGCGCGCAAGGCCAACGACGCCAACCTGTGGACGCTGGTGCTGGCGCGCGACCAGGCGCAGGCCGAGGAGCTGGACGAGCTGTTGTGGGCGTTCGACCCCGATGCCTACATCCCGCACCAGATCGCCGGCGCCGATGTCGACGAGGAAGAGGCGCAGGTGCTGATCGTCCCGCCCGGCGTGGAAGCGCCGTCGCGCGCGCTGGTGATCAACCTGCGCGACGACGCCTACCTGGGCACCTGCGATCGCGTGCTGGAAGTGGTGCCGGCCGATCCCGCCGCGCGCGAACCGCTGCGCGAGCGCTGGAAGCAGTACAAGGCGCAGGGCTTCGAACTCAGCAAATACGACATGTGAGGCAATGCAATGGCTTTGATCGAAGGGTTCCGTGTTCGCAACTACCGAGCACTGCGTGACATTACGCTAGGAAGGCTCTCCACCGAGCAGCAGGGTGATCCGTTGACGCCTTTCACGGTTGTCATTGGCAAGAACGGCGCGGGTAAAAGCACCTTATTCGATGCTTTTGGCTTTGTCGCCGATTGTTTGTCCACCAATGTGGAGTCGGCATGCGACGTCAAGCAGCGCGGCGGGTTTGAGCGGATGCGCTCGCAAGGAGTCGAGGAACCCATTCGGTTTGATATCTACTATCGTGAGGCGAAGGGCGAACGCCCTATTACGTACGAATTGGCAATCAACCTGGATAGCGGCGGCCGGCCATTTGTGGAGTCTGAGGTTCTTAAACAGCGCCGCAAAGGACAGAAGCACGGCCGGCCTTATCCCTTCCTACGCTTGCACCATGGCATCGGCAAGGTGTGGGCTGGCGAAGAGGCGGTAGAAACCGCCAGCGGCGAGGAAGACCGCGCACAGGAAGACGTCGAACTGACCGATCTTCGGCAACTGGGCATCGCCACACTCGGAACTCTGAAAGAGCATCCACGTATCAAGCGCTTCCGTGACTTCCTGAAGGGCTGGTACCTGTCGTACTTTCATCCGGATGCCGCCCGCTCGATTCCAACGGCTGGACCGCAACGGCATCTCGACATACATGGCGAGAACCTCGGCAATGTCGTGCAGTACATGGAGCGCGAGCATAAGGAACGCTTCAAGTCGATCTTGGACCGTATTGCAACCAAGATTCCTGGCGTGCACAGCATCAGCACCACAGTGACAGAAGACAAGCGAGTACTGTTGCAGTTCAACGATGGCGCGTTTGGGGATCCATTTTATGCAGGACAAATGTCAGATGGCACCCTGAAAATATTCGCCTATCTGCTACTAATGGAAGATCCTGACCCACCGCCGTTCATCTGCATCGAGGAACCCGAAAACGGACTGTACCACCGTCTGCTCGACTCGCTCGCACACGAACTACGCAACCATGCGACCGGAAAGAAGAACGCACCACAGATTTTCGTCACCACGCACCAGCCCTATTTCGTGGACGCGCTTTCCCCAACGGAAGTGTGGATCCTCGAAAAGAACAGCAACGGTTTCTCCAACATTCGTCGTGCCTCAGACATAGAACTGGTGCGCAATCTCGTGGATGAGGGACTGCCTTTGGGTGGACTGTGGTATAGCGACTATCTGGACGCGAAATAAGCATGCACATCGAAGTCTTGGCGGAGGACAGTTCCGGAGCAAAGCTGATCGAAATCCTCCTGCCTCGGGTCATTGGCCAATATGGACATCCCCATACCTGGCGCATCATCGACTACAAGGGCATTGGCCGGATTCCTCGCGGCCTTTCAACCGCTGCGGACCCCGCAAAGCGAGCACTGCTGAACCAATTGCCACGTGTGCTCAATGGCTACGGCAGGACACCCGGAATCGATGTGGTCGTCGTAGTCGTGGATACCGACCAGCGTGACTGCAGCGCATTCTTGAGGGAACTGAAAGACTTGCTGGCGCGATGCACTTCAGCACCCAACACGCTGTTCCGTTTGGCAATTGAGGAAATGGAAGCCTGGCTACTAGGCGACAGGCCGGCGCTTCTTGCCGCCTATCCCAAAGCCCGGAAAGACATTCTTGCCAACTACCAGCAAGACAGCATCTGTGGTACCTGGGAGCTGTTGGCGGATGCCATCCACCCTGGCGGCTCGACCGCAATCCGCAAAGCAGGGTGGCCATTGCCCGGTGAGGTCAAGCATGCATGGGCCAGCCAGATCGGTCCAAGGATGGACGTGGAACTGAATCAATCTCCAAGCTTCCGTAAGTTCCGGGATGGAATACGGAAGTTGGCGCAAGTCGACTAGCGGCGCAGAAGCCAGCGTCCCATTCCCACCCGTACTTATTTCTTCGCATTTCATTTCCCGGTTTCGCTATGACCCAACTCGCCTCCAGCTACGACCCCACCTCCTTCGAATCGCGCCTGTACGCCCAGTGGGAGGCGGCCGGCTACTTCAAGCCGTCCGGGCAGGGCGAGCCGTACACGGTGCTGCTGCCGCCGCCGAACGTGACCGGCACCCTGCACATGGGCCACGCCTTCCAGCAGACGCTGATGGACGCGCTGGTGCGCTACCACCGCATGCGCGGCTTCGACACGCTGTGGCAGGTCGGCAGCGACCACGCCGGCATCGCCACCGAGATGGTGGTGTCGCGCAACCTGGCGCTGGAAGGCAAGGGCGAGACCCGCGATTCGCTGGGACGCGAGGGCTTCATCGGCAAGGTATGGGAGTGGAAGACGCAGTCGGGCGACACCATCGAGCGGCAGATGCGCCGCCTGGGCACTTCCAGCGACTGGTCGCGCAGCGCCTTCACCATGGACCCGCAGCCGTCGGCGGCGGTGGTCGAGGCGTTCGTGCGCTGGCACGAGCAGGGCCTGATCTACCGCGGCCAGCGCCTGGTCAACTGGGACCCGGTGCTGAAGACCGCGATCTCCGACCTGGAAGTGGAGAACGTGGAGGAAGACGGCTTCCTGTGGTCCATCGCCTACGCGCTGGAGGACGGCGCCAGCTACGAACACGTCGAACGCGACGCCGACGGCCACGAGACCCTGCGCGAAACCCGCGATTACCTGGTGGTGGCCACCACGCGCCCGGAAACCCTGCTCGGCGACACCGCGGTGATGGTGCATCCGCAGGACGAACGCTATGCGCACCTGATCGGCAGGACGGTGACGCTGCCGCTGAGCGGCCGCCAGGTCCCGGTGATCGGCGACGACTACGTGGATCGCGCCTTCGGCACCGGCGTGGTCAAGGTGACGCCGGCGCACGATTTCAACGATTACCAGGTCGGCGTGCGGCATGGGTTGCCGATGATCAACCTGTTCACCGCGAACGCGGCGATCAACGACAACGCGCCGGAGCGCTACCGCGGCCTGGACCGCTACGACGCACGCAAGGCGGTACTGGCCGAGCTGGAAGACCTCGGCATCCTGGTCGAAACCAAGCCGCACAAACTGCAGGTGCCGCGCGGCGACCGCACCGGCCAGGTGATCGAGCCCTACCTCACCGACCAGTGGTTCGTGAAGATGGACGCGCTGGCCAAGCGCGGCCTGGCGCTGGTCGAATCGGGCCAGGTCCAGTTCGTGCCGCCGAACTGGATCAACACCTACCGGCACTGGATGGAGAACATCCAGGACTGGTGCATCAGCCGCCAGCTGTGGTGGGGCCACCGCATTCCGGCGTGGTTCGACGACGCCGGCCATTGCTACGTCGGCCGCGACGAGGCCGAGGCGCGCGCGAAGCACGGCCTCGCCGCCGACGTCGCCCTGCACCAGGACAGCGACGTGCTGGAGACCTGGTTCTCCTCGCAGCTGTGGCCGTTCTCGACGATGGGCTGGCCCGATCCGCAGGCGATGGCCGAGCGCGGCTTCGACCGCTACCTGCCGTCCAGCGTGCTGGTCACCGGCTTCGACATCATCTTCTTCTGGGTGGCGCGGATGATCATGGCCACCGACAGCTTCACCGGCCAGGTGCCGTTCCGCGACGTCTACATCACCGGCCTGATCCGCGACAAGGACGGGCAGAAGATGTCCAAGTCCAAGGGCAACGTGCTCGACCCGCTGGACATCATCGACGGCATCAGCATCGAGGCCCTGGTCGCCAAGCGCACCAGCGGGCTGATGCAGCCGCGCATGGCCGAGAAGATCGAAAAGGCCACGCGCAAGGAATTCCCCGAGGGCATCATCGCCCACGGCGCCGACGCGCTGCGCTTCACCATCGCTGCGCTGGCCGGCCACGGCCGCGACATCAAGTTCGACCTGGGCCGCGCCGAGGGCTACAAGAATTTCTGCAACAAGTTGTGGAATGCCAGCCGCTTCGTGCTGATGAATACGCGTCAGGAAGACGCGGAGGCGGCGCCGATCACGAACGCGTCGCCGCGCGCCCAGATGGCGAACCACGCGGGCACCGCTCCGAATGCCGGTTCTGGCCAGCACGGACCGGTCACCGATGCCGAGAAGTGGATCCTGGTGCGGCTGGACAAGGCCAGTGCCGAAGCGCAGGCGCACTACGCCGCCTACCGTTTCGACCTGCTGGCGCAGTGCCTGTACGAGTTCGCCTGGAACGAGTTCTGCGACTGGTTCCTGGAACTGACCAAGCCGGCCTTGAACGGCGACGATGCCGCGGCCGCCGACAGCACCCGCCACACCCTGCTGCAGGTGCTGGAGACGCTGCTGCGCCTGCTGCACCCGCTGACCCCGTTCGTCACCGAGGAACTGTGGCAGCAGGTGGCGCCGCGCCTGTGCATCGCCGCGCCGACCATCTCGCTGCAGCCGTATCCGCGCGCCGGCGACCTGGACGTGGCGGCCTACGCCGGCGCCGAGGCCGACATCGAGTGGCTCAAGGCGATGGTCTCGGCACTGCGCCGGGTGCGCAGCGAGCTCAACGTGCCGCCGGCCAGGCTGGTGCCGCTGCTGCTGCAGGGCGGCCAGGCCGACGACCGCATGCGCGTGGAGCGTTTCGCCTCGCAGCTGAAGTTCCTGCTGCGGCTGGAGGCGATCCAGTGGCTGGACGGCGCCCGGGACGCGCCGCCGGCCGCGGCGGCGATCGTCGGCGAGTTGAGGCTGCTGGTGCCGCTGCAAGGCCTGGTCGACCTGGACGCCGAGCGCACCCGCCTGGACAAGGAGATCAAGCGCGTGGACGCGGAGATCGGCAAGTGCAACGGCAAGCTCGGCAACACCACCTTCGTGCAGAACGCACCGGCGGCGGTGGTCGAGCAGGAGCGCATGCGCCTGGCCGACTGGACCACGCAGCTGGACGGACTGCGCGAGCAGCGCGCCAAGCTGTAAATCGCGACGACATATCTTCGAAGAACAGCGCGATCGCCATCGCCCGCGCGTCCTCGCGGCCGTTCGCTGCGGGGTCGTTACGTGGGCGGCGGCCGATCTCGTTGGAGCCTGCGCTGTGATGCATCGCGATCAGGTCGATCGCCCGGATGGAAATGCCCCAGTGTGGAGGGGGGTCGATGCCAAGACGAAGGCGAGACAGGATCGAACGTACATGATGGACGCGACTTCGATGCCGATCGCGCACCGCTCATGGCTCTCGTTTCTGATGTGAAGCCATCGACCGGCAAGACCGCGAGCAGGGCGGCAGCCGGACGCGCCGCACCGGGTCGCGGCCCCTATTGCGCCGGTGCCGCGACGGCGTCGGCCGGCTTGAGCAATACCACCTGCTCGGTCACGCCCTCCACCTTCGCCCGCGAATACGCCACCGGGAAATACTTTCCCTGCGACCACATCGCGAACAGATCGCGGTAGTGGCGGCTGTCGGGATCGCCGGACTGGCCGGGCGCGTTCTGGCCGATGGAGTTGTCCCAGTCTTCGGTGTCGGCCACGATCTTGAACGAGCCACCGGCCAGTTGATTGTCCTGGCCGCCGGTCGCGCTGACCGTGTAGCTGTCGCCGCCACGCGGCGCCGGGCCTACGTTGAGTCGAGCCCGCGTCGCTGCGTCGACCGCGTTGGCGAGCGGATGGTGGATCACGACGTGGTGGTACTTGTCCTGGCCGTAGCGCCAACCCTGCATGTCCGGTCCCAGCTTGGCGCGCAACTCGGCGACCGCTTCATACAGGCTACGCGCCAACAACGCGTCACGGCCTTGAACCGGGTCGGCGCCGAACTCGCCGCCCGGCGCAAGCAGCCAATCGATGCTGCGCTTCATCGAGATGTACAAGGTCACTCCAGGAGGCAACATCGCCGCGCGCACGTTGGCCAGCAGCCGCCGCTGCCACATTGCGTAGATGCCGGCGGCCACAGAATCCTTGTCGAGCACATAGTCCCAGGCCAGCAAGACGTCGCGCGCCTGCACCGCGCGCGGGTCGGCCAGCGGCAGATCGCGCAGCAGTGGCACCAGGCTGCGCGCCGGGATCGACAGGTCGTCGTTCTGCAACCGCGCGACCTCGGCCACGCTGTACAGGCGGCCCGAACCCAGCAACTCGGTGATGCGTGAGGCACGGTACGGATCGGCCCAGTTGAAATGCATCGCCTCCGGCCACCGATAGTCGTTGGGCATCAGATAGTGATTGGCGGTGACCAGATAACCCGACGCCGGGTTATGCGCGCTTGGCAGATCGGTGATCGGCTGATAGCCATCCCACTCGTAACGCCCGTCGCCCGCGACCGGCAGCAATCCACTCCAGTTGCGCCGACGCGGCTGGACGCCGGCGGCCTGGTAACCGATGTTGCCCTTGCGATCGGCCCACACCATGTTCTCGGCCGGGATGAGATGATAGGTACACGCCTCGCGGAACTCCTCCCAACTGCGCGCCTGATTCATGCGCAGGCTGGCCAGGTATGGGGCGCTACCCGGCTCCATCCACGCCGCGCGCAAGGCGTAAGCGGTATGCCGCGCCTGGTCTTCGAACAACACCGGGCCATGCCGAGTGTATTTGTATTCCACCGCCACCGGCGCATCGCCCTTGACCGCGATGGTGTCCTTGACGATGCGCATGCGTTCCCAGCGGTCGTGATAGCGATACTGATCGGGATCCTCGGGATGGGTCTGGTAGACGTAGAGATCCTCGCTGTCGTTGCCGAAGATCGTCAGTCCCCACGCGCCGTGTTCGTTATGGCCGATCGATACGCCCGGCAGCACCGGCTCGCCGGCGCCGATCACGTTCCAACCCGGCGCTACCAGGTGCACCCAGTAGCGCAGCGACGGCGCGCTCTGTGCGCGGTGCGGATCGTTGGCCATGATCGGGAACGTGCTCTGCGTCCGCGAGCCGTGGATCACCCAGTTGTTGCTGCCGATATCCAGCGGGTTGGCCACCTCGGCGGTTGCCCGCGCGGCGTCGCGCGCGGACGGCGCCACGCGATGACCGGCGGCCAACTGCTCGGGCGCGAAGCTCAGCGGAGCGCGGAAAGCCTTGTAGAGTTCGAGCACGTTGTCCGGAATTGCCGCCAGGTCGATCGCCGGATCGGGCCGCAGCAAAGGCTCGCCGCCTTGATAGAAGCCCAGCGCGCGCACCCGGTCGGCGCCCAGCGCAGCCACGGCACGCGCGATTTCGACTTCGATGGTGAGATTGGCCAGCAAGCCCTGATGGCGCGAGACCACCACTTCTTCGGTCCAGCGCCCGGGCTTGATTCCGAGCAGGCGGAACTCCAGCGGCAACAGCGAAGGATCGCGCTCCGTCTGGCCGATATAAGCGTTGATCCCGCGTACGAAAGCGCCAACGATCCGCTCGCCGCGCGGGTGATAAAGCGCCAACTCGCGCTTCATATCGCCGTGGAACTGGTGCAACCGCGCGCCGATGTCGCGCCTGAGTTCCTTGCGACCGAACACTTCCGCAACAGTGCCGGTGGCCTGGCGCCGCCACAGTTCGAATTGGAACAGGCGATCGCGCGCGGCGTTGTAGCCTTGAGCGAAAAACAGGTCGCCCTCGTTCTTGGCGTAGATGTGAGCGATGCCCCAGCGGTCGCGCAGAATCTCCACCGGCTCGGACAGCCCGGCCAGCCGCAGCTCGCTTCGCTCCGGCGTGGCCGGGCTTTGCGCATCCCGCGCACGCGTCGGCCAGGCGGGGACGATGAACAGGGCCAGTGTGGTGATCAGCACGACACGAAAACGCATGGGTTCCCAAACCTGTGCGGTGCGCAGGAAGGCAACGCGCAGCATAACCCGAAGGCGGCCGCGGCAACTTGTGCCGCGATTCGCCAGTTCGATATCCTGCTGCCGCGCCGGCCCGCACCGCGCCGAACCCACCCACCGACTCGATCCAATCCCGCAGGAGCAACGGCGATGGAGGGCGAACGGCATCCACCGCGCTTGATCGCCCCACGCTCCGATCAAACGTCCCGGCACGGCCACGGCGATGCGGCGGCAACGGGGCGCGGCACATGAACGCCAGCGGACGCACTGCCACGCAGGCGCATCGCCTGTCCCTGCTCGGCGCCGGCGCGACGCTATCGCTGGCCGGCACGCAGATCGGCCACCTGGCGATCATCACGCGTCTGTTCGAACTCGATCCGAGCGGGCACCTGAGTTCGAACGTGATGATCTTCAATCTGCTCGGTGTGGCCGTGTTCGGCCTGTCGGCCGGCTGGGCATTGCAGAAGATCAGCGCATTCAACGCCGGTGTCGCCGCACCGCTCGCCGCGGCGGCACTGTCGCTGTATCTGTCCGAACGCGGACAACCCAGCGGCTTGGAATGTCTCGGCGTGGCGTTCGTGCAGGCGTTCGTGGCCGCGCTGGCGCAGCCCAACCTGATGCGCTTCCTGCACTCGCGCCTCGAGCATGCGCAGCGCACCAGCTTCTTCTCCTTTTTCCAGAGCGCGCAGCAGATTGGATTGCTGATCGCGCAACTGGCCGGCGTGCTGTTGATCCAGCAACTGGGCTATCGCTGGTGTTTTCTCATCACCGCGGCCACTCACCTGCTGGCCGCGGCGTCGTGGACGGGCATGCGCGGCGGCGGCGATGCGCGGCCTTACGCGAGCGGCAAGACCGGATTCCTCCAAGGCTATCGGCTGATCCTCAGCCACCCCGAGATCCGTGGACTCACTCTGTTCCGCTGCGTCAATCATCTAGCCTATACCACCTTCAACGTGGCTCTGCCGCTGTGGGTCGCCGCGTCGGTGGCCGGGAGCAGCCGGCTGCCGACCGACCTGCTCGGACAGGCCTTGATGCTGACCACCGCCAGCATGATCGCGGCCAGCCTGCTCGGCGGCACCGCGCTCAGGCGCTGGCCGCAATGGATCGGGTCCTTTCCCTGGATATCCTCGGTACTGGGCGTGCTCTCGGTGATCGTCGCCGCCGCTGCCGGCGGTGCGCGCGGCCTGCTTCTGGGCAGCCTGCTTCTGGGCGTGGGCCTTTATTTCTTCCGCCTGTGCGGGATCGTGATCGGCGCGGCCATCACCCCGAACTGGGCCATGGGTCCGGTGATCGTGGCCGGCGACACGCTCAACCGGACCGGTTCGTTCCTGATCAGTCTGGTCGTGCCCGGGCTGGCCGCGGTCGCCACGCCACTGCCTCTGCTGATTCCCTTCGCGATGCTGGCCTTGCTGTCGCCGCTGCTGACGCGCAAGGCGGCCGACATCGCGCGACCATGAACAACGATGGCGCCATGGCTGCACGGTTGTCCTGGCCACGGCTTCACAGTAGATTGATCAATACGCATCCGCCGTGCCGACGATTCATTACCATCGAGCGAGTATGAGCCGATCCGATTCTTCCAGCGTTCCGTTCGAAATCGTCCCGCTGGGCAGGTTCGGCGCGGAGATTTTCGGCATCGACCTCAGTCGGCCCTTCGACGAAGCTGCTGTGGCCGGATTGCGCCGGGCCTTGGTCGACCACCAGATCCTGATCGTGCGCGGCCAGCGCCTGCCGCCGGCCGACCAATTGCGATTGGCCCGCTGCTTCGGCGAACCCGAACCGGGCATCGCGCGCCGACCCGAGAGCCATCAGGTTTCTGGTCATCCCAATGTCCTGTATCTGAGCAACAAGCCCGGCTCGCCGACGGTGGATTACGGCGTGGCCTGGCATTCGGATGGGCTGGCCTACGCGCGGGTTCCGCACGGCATCACCATGCTGCACTGCATCGCCTGCCCGTCTGGCGTCGGCGCGACCTTGTTCGCCAATCAGTTCCTGGCCTACGAGGCCATGTCGCCGGGCTTCCGCAACCTCTTGAAGGACCTGTACTGGTATCTGCCGCCGATTCCGTTCTCGGAGGTTCCACCCGGCAGGGGCCTGGCCCAGCCGATAGTGCGCGCGCACCCCGTGACTGGACGCCGCTTCGTGTTCTGCGCGCCAGGCACGCGCCAGCTGCGCGGCCTGTCGCGTCAGGAAAGCGAGGGCATCCTGAAGACGGTCTACGCGTGCCAGGTGCGTGAAACCGTCATCTATCGACACGACTGGTGCGAGCTGGACGTGGTGCTATGGGAGAACTGCGGCCTGCTGCACAACCGCGCGGACGTGGTCGATTTCGGCCGCCAGGGCCTGCGTGCGATGCATCGCGTGGCGACCTCGGGAAATTTCGCTGCGATCGAATGCGAAGCGGCCGAAGACTGAGCCGGACCTGCCGCGACGACCGTCCGGCGTGGCCGTTCATCGGCAACGGCATGCGCAGGACGCGAGACCGCCACCGCCGGGCCGGCGACGGCACCGCCGGCTGCGGGACTCCGGCTGCGCAAAGCGTCCAACGGCCGGCCGATCCGCCCGGGCCGGCGGCGGCTTGGTCGGTCTCGGCGACCGCCACGGCATCCAACGCCAAGAAATGAAATATTCCATACATTCTGCGTTCAAGCCTCTTGCCAACCCGCCGCCAAGAATGCTAATGATGCAAGCGGGTCGATGACGCACCCAGCCTCATTCGTCTGTCGGCTCGCGGTCGCTTTGATAAATCACAACGGTTGATTGCATAAGGAGAATGATATGAACCTGTTGAATCATGCCCAGCCCAAATCCGCCGAACACACCGAAACGGGTCCGTTCCGCTCGGAGGTGCGATCGTCGGTTGTCGGCAATGCTGCGTTGAAGACCACCGCGCTGACCGGCCTGCGTGCCGACGGCGTCAAAGTATCCGAATACCGCCTTGAGCAGTATCTCAACGCCTGCAGCCCGACCTGCCACGGCTGATCCGCCGCGCGCGGCCGGGCCGTCCCGGCCGCGCGTGCGCAAGGAGTTCAGGAGCGTCGCGCCGTTCGGGAGTCGGGCATGCAACAAACCATCGTCGGCTGGTTCTTGCCGCGCTCGCTCGAAGCGCGTGCGATCTGGTTCGATCCAGCGCATTACTCGTGGCAACCCGTAGAACAAAAACACTCCGGCATGTTTCTGCAGTGTCCGGCGTATCAGAACTTCTCGCGCAACCTGTTCGTCATCCGCAGCCCGTTCGACCTGCACCTGAAGTGCGAGCTGTCAGAAGCAGGCTGCGAGCTGTCGGTCGGTGAAAAATCCTCGATCCGGCCGGAGCAGCTAGCCGCGTTGATCAAGGTCCACCCCAAGAGCGAGTGGCGCGAGGCCGACAAGCCATTGCTGCAACTCATGCTCAACTACTACTTCCTGTCCGACCACGACGTGGACGTGCAGTACCTTTCGCCGCTGACCACCACCTTCTTCCAACCGACGCTGCCGGGCCTGGTGCTGCAAGGGCGCTGGAACATCCGCAACTGGATCCGCCCGGTCAATTTCGTGTTCGAGTGGTGGCATCCGTCCTCGGACCTGATCATCAAGCGCGGCCAGCCGGTCCTGAACGTCATGCTCCTACCCGATGATCTGGAGGCCAAGGTCTCGCTGATCGAGGCCGAGGAGACCGAAGACGTGATCGCGATGGCGCGGCGCGTGCAGAACATCAACGCATACATCCACAACGTTTTCTCCGTTCTTCCCTCGATCATCAAGCACCGGCCAGGGAGGCTCGTCAGACCGTGCAAAAGCAAATCAAAATAACCTTTCGCAGCGCGCACGGCGATCGATATCTGGTGGCAGGCGGGACCGACTCGATCGTGGACGTGTGCCGCAAATACGGCATTCCCACCACACAGGTCTCGACCTATCTATGCGATCCACAGGGCGAACTGACCCTGTTCGTCAAGCCGTACCAACCGCTTGGCGAGTACGTCGGCGCTGCCGAGGTCGTGATGTTCCCGAACCGGAACATCGACTACTACGCGCTGCTGGGCGGCGGCGAGGTGGTGCGCGAACGACCCGACGCCTCGACCTGGATCCGGCTGCGCGAAACCAGTCCCGGCGGTGCGGAAGGCTTCGTCACCGAAATGCTGGGGCCGGCGCAGGCACAGGAACTGGTGGCCGCGCAGGTCAAGGAGGCATTGGAACTGTCCGGCGTGCGCGACGCACCCCTGGTGATCGGCGTCAGCGGCGGTGGCGACAGCAACGCCCTGCTCGGCGCGATCGTCAAGTCCGGGCTGGTCTCGCGCGGGAACATCCTGCCGGTGATGATGCTCGGCATTCCCGACTGGGACAAGGGCGCCGACCGGGCCTCGGCGATCTGCGCCGAGCAAGGTCTGTCGCTGCGCTTGGTCCAGGACGAGGAGACCGCAAGGATCCTCGGCTTCACCGATCCCAAGCGCGACTGGGTCACCGCGTTCGAGCAGGCATTCCCTGGCGACGACCTGGAAGTACTCGGTGTCTACGGCGTGCGGCGCGTTCTCGAATCCGTCGCGTTGGAACGCGGCGCCAGGCAGATTGTCATCGGCAGCAACTTGGAGGACTGCCTGTCGGACGTCTTCTATTACCTCAGCGCCGGCAAGGTGCCTTTCCCCAAGCCATGCGGGCCGATGGGCAAGGTCGACATGCTGTATCCGCTTTGGCTCACGCCCAAGGCGATCATCGACGGCTGCTATCCCAAGTACTCGCGCGAGAACTATGAAGCCCGATATCCGAGTCGGATGTACGGCCGCGCCTACTTCTACTACCTCGCGCAGATGATGGTCGACGCCTATCCAGGTGCGGCCCAGGACCTGCTCAGGGGCGCGAGCAAGCTATCGAAGGACCACTTCCAGGAGCTGAGCCACGACGAAGAATTCGACACGCCGACCGCGTCGCCGATTCCGCTGGACGTACGGCTGAAACTGCGCAAACTGTTCGGCGCCCGACTGGGCACCTGAGGCCCGCGGCAAAGGCGGGAGCAAGCACCCACGCCGGCGGTCCACGCGATCGCCGTCCTCTACAGGTACGACACCGTATGGCGATCGTTTACCGCGTCATCGATCCTGGCAACTACCAGGAAGCCTATACCTTCAATCTGTTCCGGGAGTATGCGTGGCGCGACTCGTCCAACGCCTACGTGGCCGACTCGGAAGACGAACGCAAGAAAAAGACCGACGCGCTGATCGCCAGCCTGAGCCGGGTCGACCACAGATACCACTGCCTGGCCGCGTTCGACGACGAGGCGATGGTCGGAGCGATCAGTCTGGAGCGTATGACCATCGACAAACGCCCGGCCTGCCACATTCAGTGCCTGTGGGTGCATCCGGATCACCGCGGCCGCGGCATGGCCCAGAAGCTGAAAGAACTCGGCGAAGAATGGGCCCGGGCGATGGGATCCCAATTCATGGACAGCAACGTCCGCATCGACAATTCGAACATGATCAAACTCAACGAACAGTTGGGCTATGCAGTGGTGCGGCTCAACTTCCGCAAGGAACTAGGCTGAGACGCGGCGGGCGCGACCGCCTGAGGAATCCCCCGATGACCAAACACGCCGCCGCCGAGCAAGTGCCCACACGTCCCTGGAACATGTTCGCCCCCGGCGACCCCGCGCGCTTCGTGCGCGACGAGCCGGCGCTGTGCGAGGCCACGTCCAACGACGTGCTGCTGCAGAACATCGTGCGCCTGACCGACAGCGTGTTCGATCACATCTCGGTGTTCGAGCAGTTCTCCGAAACCACCAGCCGCGGCGCCCAGGCCGATCCGGGCAAGAAGCTCGACTTCGCTGAAGTACGCGACATGCTGGCGCGGGCCGAACGCGAACTGTGGAATGCCCATGGCCTCCTCAAAGGCGCGCGCGAATCCTTTGTAGAGCGACAGACCCGCGCGCTCGGCATCGCTGCCGGCACCCGCGACCTGAAGATCCATTTCGGCTCGGCGCACCATCTGCTCCAGAACTGGCTGAACATCGACGCCGGCGGCGGCGATCTGATGTTGAACGTCAACTGGGGCCTGCCACTGCCTGACGGCTGCGCCGGCTTCGCCTACTCTGCGCACCTGCTCGAACACCTGCGCTACCACGACCAGGCGCCGCTGTTCCTGCGCGAGATCCACCGCGTGCTGGACGAAGGCGGCACCCTGCGCCTGGTCGTGCCCGACGTCCGGAAACTGCTGGCCGCCTATGCCGGGCGCGACCGCGGGTTCTTCGAATCGCGGCAGAAATTCTACCCGCTCAAGGAGGGCTTCGGCAGGGAAGGCATCGCCAGCCTCGATTACATCCTGTTGTTCTGCGGCGCCAACCAGCAGGTGCTGAGCTACAATCACAAGTTCGGCTACGACTTCGACACGCTGCGCCAGCTGCTGTCGGATACGGGTTTCGGCAAGGTGGTCGAATCGGATTTCCAGGCCAGCGCGCATCCTCAACTGCTGGTCGACGACTTCAGCTACAACGCGCGCGCGTGCGACGGCCATGGCCGGCACTACTCGCTTTTCGTGGAGGCGACCAAATGACTCGCCTCGCCTGTCTCCACGACGCATCGGAATCCTTGCCGGAAAGGGCCCGAGCTTCGGCGCTTTTCGCTCCCGCGATCGGCATCATTGGCCGGCGCTCGACGAACGGCCTTCAGCGGATACAAGCCAGACATGGCATCGACCGGCTCATCCTTGAGTCGGATGACTGCGCCAATCCAGGCTCATAAAAAGCCGCGAGTGCCGATGCCTGCGGTCGGCGAGGCCATGGCCTCGCCGGCAGTATGGATGCGGGGAGAAAGAGGCGCGACAGCGCGCGGCCACCGTTGGCGTGCCAGCGGCAGGACCACCTCGCCCGCTACGACATGCCTTCGAAGAACAGTTCGATCGCCATCACCAGCGCGTCCTCGCGGCCGTTGGCGGCGGGATAGTAGCGCGGGCGGCGGCCGATCTCGTTGAAGCCTTCGCTGTGGTACAGCGCGATCGCGCTGGGATTGGACGGGCGCACTTCCAGGAACACGCGGCGCGCGCCCAGGTCGGCGCCGTACTTGATCAGCGCGCGCAGCAGCAGGCGGCCGTAGCCGCGCGATTGCCGTTCCGGCGCGACGCAGACGTTGAGGATGTGCGCCTCGCCGGCGGCCACGCTGATCACGCCGTAGCCGACGATCCGGCCCTGCTCCAGCAGCACCCAGCCCGGATAGCCGGCCTGCAGGCAGTCGCGGAAGATGCCGCGCGTCCACGGGAACGGATAGGCGCGGCGTTCGATCTCCATCACCGTCTCCAGATCGGCCTCGCGCAGCGCGCGCAGCGTCGCCGCGGCCGGCGAGGACGCCGAGCCCAGCGCGCTCATCGCGGCGCCTGCTTGCGCAGCGCACGCAGCTGCGGCCACAGCGCGCGCTTGGCGGCGGCGTTGCCGCGCAGTTCGGCCAGCGGCCAGGTCGCCATCAGCGTCTGCGTGGCCGGGTCGTTCGGATTGCGCCCGGAGGCCCGCAGCAGCGCGATCTGCAGGCGGTCGGGCAGGCGCAGGCCGGCACGGCGTGCGGCCGGCGCGGGCGCCGTGCGCCGCGGCTCGGGATCGTCCGCGGGCGCCGCCGGCGCCAGGCCCCGCGCCGACGGCTGGGCAGGCGTCGGCGATGGCGCCGCCGCGCGCGGCGCATGGGTCGGCGCGGCGCGCTCGGCCGGCACCATGGGCGCCGGCGCGCCAGCGGCGGCGGCGCGCGCCTCGGCCTGCGCTGCCTGCGCGACGGCCGCGTCGGCGCCCAGATAGAGCGTATGCCCTAGCGCCTGCAGCCAACCGTGCTGCTCGGGCGACCACAATGGCGCGGAACCGGCCATCGCCTCGCTCACGCCGCGTCCGGCAGCTTGCGCCAGCGCCGCCACAGCCAGTAGCCGGGACCGGACAGCGCGTACAGCACGCCGATCGCCAGCAACGCGCGCGACAGGTCGATGACCAGTACCGCGATCACCACCGACGCCAGCACCAGCATCAGGAACGGCACCCGGTCGGCGCGCGGGCCGTTCTTGGCGCCGCCCTTGAAGCTCCAGAAGCGGATGCGGCTGACCATCAGCAGCGCCGCGACCACGGTCAGGCCCAGCGCCACGTAGCGCAGCTGCTCACCGTCCCAGCCGAGGTTGCCGTCGGCGAACGCCCACACGAAGGCCATCATCAGTCCCGCCGCGGCCGGGCTGGCCAGGCCGACGAACCAGCGCTTGTCGACGGTGCCGACCTGGGTATTGAAACGCGCCAGACGCAGCGCGGCGCAGGCCGCATACAGGAATGCCGCCGACCAGCCGACCCGGCCCATCACGCTGCCGTCGAACTTCAGCGCCGACAGCGACCAGTGGTACATCACCAGCGCCGGGGCCATGCCGAAGCTGACCAGGTCCGCCAGCGAGTCGTACTGCACGCCGAATTCGCTGCTGGTGCCGGTCAGCCGCGCCACCCGCCCGTCCAGCCCGTCCATCACCGCGGCGACGAACACCGCCACGCTGGCCTGCACGAACTGGCCGTTGGCGGCGGCGATGATGGCGTAGAAGCCGGAGAACAGGCCGGCGGTGGTGAACAGGTTCGGCAGCAGGTAGATGGTGCGCGAACGGGGAGGCGGTCGGGATGGGTCCATGCCGGGCAGTTTAATCGACTTGCCAGGCCCGTCGGCGGGTGTTGCAATCGGCGCCTCGCCCCGTGCCCTGGAGAACGCGATGCGCGCCCTGCCCCGGCTTTGCTGCCTGTCCCTGCTCGCCGCCAGCGGCGTGACCGGCGCCACCACCCTGTACCAATGGAAGGACGCGCAGGGCGTCACCCACTATTCGGAGAGCCCGCCGCCGGGCGGCAAGTACCAGGCGCGGCGGGTCGGCAGCCACGGCGGCGCCCCGGCCGAGGCCGCCCAGGTCGACGCGCCGGCCGAGAACGGCAGTTGCCTGAGCGCGCGCAAGAACCTGGACATCCTCGGCAAGCCGGGCAAGGTGCTGACCGACAGCGACGGCGACGGCAAGCCGAATGGGGAACTGGACGAGGCCCAGCGCGCAGCGCAGAAATCCCTGGCCGAAGCGGCGATCAAGGCCTACTGCCCGCAGCCGGCCGCGGCCGAGTGAGCGCGCGCGGCCGCCGCGCATTCCCGCAGTGCCGGCAATGACTGGCAAAATGGGCTCCCGCCGTCAGCGAAGCCCCTCGATGCGCCTTTCCCAGTTCCACCTGCACACCACCAAGGAAACGCCGGCCGATGCCGAGCTGGTCAGCCACCGGCTGATGCTGCGTGCCGGCATGATCCGCAAGCTGGCTTCCGGCCTGTACACCTGGTCGCCGCTGGGGCTGCGCGTGCTGCGCAAGGTGGAAACGGTGGTCCGCGAGGAAATGAACCATGCCGGCGCCGTGGAAGTGCTGTTCCCGACCATCCAGCCGCGCGAACTATGGGAGGCCACCGGGCGCTGGAAGAAGTTCGGCGGCCTGATGCTGCGGATGAAGGACCGCAAGGAGCAGGAGTACTGCTACAGCCCCACCGCCGAGGAAGCCGCGGCCGACTTCGCGCGCCAGGAGCTGAGCAGCTACAAGCAGCTGCCGGTCAATTTCTACCAGATCCAGACCAAGTTCCGCGACGAGATCCGGCCGCGCTTCGGGGTGATGCGCGCGCGCGAGTTCCTGATGAAGGATGCCTATTCGTTCCACGTCAACGACGCGGACCTGGCGCGCGAATACGAGAACATGAAGGCCGCCTACAGCCGGATCTTCACCCGCCTGGGTCTGGCGTTCCGCGCGGTGCAGGCCGATTCCGGCGACATCGGCGGCGACGCCTCGCAGGAATTCCACGTGCTGGCCGAGTCCGGCGAGGATTCGCTGGCGTTTTCCACCGGGTCGGACTACGCGGCCAACGTCGAGGCCGCGGTCGCCGCCGATCCGGCGCCGCGCGCGGCCGCGCAAGAGGAACTGCGCAAGGTCGACACCCCCACCCAGAAGACCTGCGACGCCGTGGCGCAGTTGCTGGGCATCGCGCTGCAGCGCACGGCCAAGTCGGTCGCGGTCATGGCCGGCGACGTGTTCGTGCTGGCGCTGGTGCGCGGCGACCACGCGGTCAACGAAATCAAGCTGGGCAAGGTCGCCGGCCTGGCCGGCTACCGCATGGCCAGCGACGCCGAGATCCGCGCCCACCTCGGCAGCGAGCCGGGCTTCCTGGGCCCGGTGGCCCCGCGCCGGCCGGTCCGCGTGGTCGCCGACCGCGACGTGGCGGCGATGGCGGACTTCGTGGTCGGCGCCAACGAAGCCGGCTTCCACCTGGCCGGGGTGAACTGGGGCCGCGACCTGCCGGAGCCGGAGACCGTGGCCGACTTGCGCAACGTGGTCGAGGGCGAGCCCGCGCACGACGGTGGGCAGATCCGCCTGGCGCGCGGCATCGAGGTCGGCCACGTGTTCCAGCTCGGGCGCCAGTATGCGCAGGCGCTGGGCGCCACCGTGCTGGACGAGACCGGCAAGACGGTGGCGATGGCGATGGGCTGCTACGGCATCGGCATTTCGCGCATCGTCGCCGCGGCGATCGAGCAGAACCACGACGAGGCCGGCATCCGCTGGCCGCAGCCGATGGCGCCGTGGTCGGTGGCGGTGTGCGTGATCAATCCCAAGCGCGACCCGGCGATCGATGCGGCCGGCGCGGCGCTGCTGGGCGAACTGCGGCAGGCGGGGCTGGATGCCGTGCTCGACGATCGCGGCCTGCGCGCCGGCGCGATGTTCGCGGATATCGAACTGATCGGGATTCCGCACCGCGTGGTGGTTTCCGAGCGCGGCCTGGCCGCAGGCAGCTTCGAGTATCGGGCGCGCAGCGGCGGCGACGCCGAAAACCTGGACCGCGCCGCCCTGCTGGCGCGCCTGCAGGATTGATCGAAAAGGCCGGGGATATACCCCGGCTTTTTTTCGCGGCCGTCGCCGCGACATTTCCTGCACCGGTATTCCCCACCGAACCGGGCCGGTACGACGCTTGATTTGACAACCCGAATACGACGCGTATAGATATCATGCGCGCGCCGATTCCCGGCGACCGGCGGTCGGAATAACCGGAATATTTGTCAATCCGATAAAGCGACATTATGATCCTGTCCTAGCCACGGAATGGCGGCATGCCCACCATCCATTTTGCGGAGTAAAGATGACCATCGATCTCAGCGGCCTGTCGGCCAAGCAGTTGGGCGCTCTTATCAAGACGGCCAAGAAACAACAGACCATCGTGGCCAAGCGCACCCCCATCGCCAAGGTCCGCACCCACCTGGCGCGCCTAGCCAAGACGCATGGCTACAGCATCGACGAAGTCTTCGGCGACGCCGCTCCGGTCGCCAAGCGCGGGCGCAAGGCTGCTAACAAACCGGGGCCGAAGCCGGGCCGCAAGCTGGGCAAGGTGGCGCCGAAATACCACAATCCGGCCAATGCGGCGCAAACCTGGACCGGCCGCGGCAAGCAGCCGCGCTGGCTGGCCGAGCAGGTGTCCAAGGGCAGGAAGGTCGAGGATTTCCTGATCGCGACAACAACCAAGCCGACAACGCCGGCCAAGAAGACCGCCAAGAAAGCGAGCAAGAAAGTCGCCAAGAAAGCGACCAGGTCCGCCGCTCTCAGAGACTGATCCGGGATCGACCGATTGCATGGAAAACGCCGGTGCGAACCGGCGTTTTCCATGCCCGCCGCGATGGCCGCGACGCTACAGATTCTTCCGCGCCGGCACCAGCAGGTTGCCGAACAGCAGGCCGGCCACCAGCGCCATCACGATGTTGGTCACCGCCAGCAGCGCCGACTGCCCGCCGAGCACGTCCTGCTGCTGCACCAGCGTCAGCAACCCGCGCAGGCTGGCGCTGCCCGGCACCAGCATGATGATGCCGGGCAGCCGGACCAGCGCGCCCGGCCGCTGCACCACCCGGCCGAACAGGTTGCCGGCCGCGGTCAGCGACATCGCCGACAGGAAGATGCCGACCGGGCTGCCCCAGGCCTCGCCGGCGACGCGCGCGATCACGTAGCCGGCCGCCGAGGCCGCCATCACCCACGGATAATCACGGCCGCTGGCCTTGAACAGCAGCGCGAACGCATACGACGCGACCAGCAGCGCCCCCCATTCCACCCACAGCGTCTGCGGCCGCGACGCGTGCACCATCGGCTGCAGGCCCAGCAGCTTGGCCAGGGTCACCGCGATCACCGCCCCCACGGTCAGCTTGAGGATGGTGGTCACCGCGCCGGCGAAGCGCGCCGTTCCCGATACCCAGTGCTGACTGGTGAGTTCGTTGACCGCGTTGGTCAGCGCCATCCCCGGCAGCAGCACCACCAGCGAGGCGATGATCACCGAGTTGAGGTTCAGCGGCGCCACGAAGGTGGCCACCAGCGCGGCGACGAAGCCGGCCAGCAGCGCCGCCAGCGCCTCGTTGGCTTCCTTGGCCGCCGGACGCGTGTCGGTGAGCTGGGTCAGCCCGCCGATCAGCAGGCCGATCGCGGTGGCGGTGGCGATGTCCGGCCAAGGCAGCCGCCACAGCCCGGCCACGCCGGTCGCGGCCAAGCCGAAGCCGAGCACCTGCATCGCCTTCCAGCGGCGCCCGGGCGGGCGGTCCAGCTGGCGCAGCGCGGTATGCCCCTGGGCCACGCTCATGCGCCCGCTGGCGACGTCGTCGGCGATACTGTCGGCGACGCTGAGCTTGTGCAGGTCGTTGTCGCCCGGCGCCAACCGCACCACGCGGGTGATGTCGCTGGAGCCGATCGCCTTGGTCGGATCGCTGAAGCTGAGGATCAGCCCGGTCGGGTTGGACCAGGGCTCGCAGTCCAGGTCCAGTTGCTGCGACAACGCCACCACGGCCGCCTCCAGGCGTTGCGCAGTGGTGCCGTAGGTGTGCAGGCGGCCGGCGATCTCGGAGACGAAGGCGATCCGCTGTGCATAAGTGGCGTTGGTGGACGGGCTGACGATGGCGGCGGCGGGCATGCCGGCTAGGACCTGACGGCGGCGCCGGGAACGGCCGCGGCGGCGGCGCGCCGATCGCCATGCGTGGCGCCGCCAAGCGCCGTCTCCCGGCGCGCGGCGCCGACGGCCGCCCGGCACGTCGCGCTTGCGCGCGCGCGCGGCTGTGTCGTCACCACGTCGCTTATCGGCATAGGTTCCCTCGCTGTTCCTGACCGCGCGCGCAAGCGCGGCGCGGCCTGTTTCGATCGCTTCGACAGGCCCTAGTATGGCGTGAACGCCGCGCGCAGCCACCCTGTCGCGCGCGACGACATTGCAACGGCGGCGAAACAGGTATGCTCGCGTCCGGACTCCCCGGCCCCCCATGATCGAACCCCAACCGCCTATCCTCCGCCAGGACGACCAGGATCCCTCGCAGGTACGGCTGTCCGGCAGTTGGACGCTGGCCACCGCGCTGGCGTCCTCGGAAGTGCTGCGCGCGTTGCCGCCCGGCACCAGCGGCATCGACGCCAGCGACATCGGCCAGCTCGATTCGGCCGGCGTACTACAGCTGATGCGCCACGCCACCCGCAACGGCATCGCCCCCGAGGCGCTGCACTTCCGCCAGGACCACCAGGCGCTGGTCAGCACCATCGAGGACGTCGCCGACGACCGCCCCAAGCGCAAGCGCGACTATGGGTTCGCCGCGGCGCTGGAGCGGCTGGGCTACGCGGTGCACCGCAACGGCAAGGAAATCGTCGCGCTGGTCGGCTTTCTCGGCGAGACCCTGGTCAAGCTGCTGCGCCTGATGCATGCGCCGCGGCGCTTCCGCCTGACCTCCACCGTGCACCACATGGAACAGGTCGGACTGGACGCGGTGCCGCTGGTGGCCCTGCTGTCCTATCTGGTCGGCGCGGTGATCGCGTTCCTAGGCTCGACCATCCTGCGCGACTTCGGCGCCGAGATCTATGTGGTGGAACTGGTCAGCATCGCCTTCCTGCGCGAGTTCGCGGTACTGCTGACCGCGATCGTGCTGGCCGGGCGCACCGCCAGCGCGTTCACCGCGCAGATCGGCGCGATGAAGGCGCGGGAGGAGATCGACGCGATCCAGACCCTGGGCCTGGACCCGATGGACCTGCTGGTGATCCCGCGGCTGGTGGCGCTGCTGGTGATGCTGCCGCTGCTGACCTTCGTGGCGATGATCGCCGGCCTGGCCGGCGGCGTCACCGTCGGCGCCTTCGACCTGGGCATCCCGCCGCAGATGTACCTGGCGCGCATGCACGACACCATCCAGTTGCGGCACATGCTGGTGGGGCTGTCGAAGGCGCCGATCTTCGCGATCGTGATCGGCCTGATCGGCTGCCTGGAAGGTCTGCGCGTGGAAGGCACGGCGCAATCGGTCGGCGAGCGCACCACCTCCAGCGTGGTGCAGACGATCTCGCTGGTGATCATCATCGACGCGATCGCCGCGCTGTGGTTCATGAACGTGGGGTGGTGACGTGAGGCCGGGAATCGGGAATCGGACATCGGGAATGGAGAAAGCCGACTGCGTCTGTGCATCCGGCCGGGAGTGCATGCCTTGACGATTCCCGATTCCCCGCTCCCGATTCCCGAAGAAGAACGCGCGATCTCGGTGCGCGGCCTGCTCAATCGCTTCGGCACCCAGACCGTGCACGAAGACCTGGACCTGGACGTGCGCCGCGGCGAGATCCTCGGCGTGGTCGGCGGCTCGGGCACCGGCAAGTCGGTGCTGATGCGCAGCATCCTCGGCCTGCGCGATCCCGACGCCGGCCGCATCCGCGTGCTCGGCGTGGACACCGACTCCAAGCGCCGCGAAGACCGCCTGCACGTGGAGCGCAATACCGGGGTGCTGTTCCAGGACGGCGCGCTGTTCTCCTCGCTGAGCGTGGGCGAGAACGTGCAGGTGCCGCTGAAGGAGCACTTCGGCGAACTGCCCGACAGCTGGCATTACGAACTGGCGCTGCTGAAGGTGAAGCTGGCCGGACTGCCGGCCGATGCGATCAACAAACTGCCCTCGCAGCTGTCCGGCGGCATGCGCAAGCGCGCCGGGCTGGCGCGCGCGCTGGCGCTGGATCCGCCGCTGCTGTTCCTGGACGAACCCACCGCGGGGCTGGACCCGATCGGCGCGGCCGCCTTCGACCGCCTGATCCGCACTCTGCAGGAAGCGCTGGGGCTGACCGTGTTCCTCATCACCCACGATCTGGACACCTTGTACGCTATCTGCGACCGCGTAGCGGTGCTGGCCGACCGCAAGGTCATCGCCGCCGCCCCGCTGGCCGAAATCGAGCAAGTCGACCATCCATGGATCCAGGAGTATTTCCACGGCCCGCGCGCGCGCGCGGCCCGCGGCGCCAAAACCGCCTGGACCGAGAACGCCTGAGCAATGGAAACCAAAGCCAACTACGTCCTGATCGGCGCCTTCACCATCGTGGCCGGGCTCGCCCTGCTGCTGTTCGGGCTGTGGGCGGCCAAGTATTCGTCCGACCGCACCTGGCAGGAATACCGGGTGGTGTTCCGCGAGGCGGTCACCGGCCTGTCGGTGGGCAGCCCGGTGCAATACAACGGCATCGCGGTCGGCTCGATCACCGAACTGACCCTGGCGCCGAACGACCCGCGCCAGGTGATGGCGCGGGTGCGGCTGAACTCGACCACGCCGATCAAGAGCGACACCCGCGCCAAGCTGGGCATCACCAGCCTGACCGGGCCGTCGATCATCCAGCTCTCCGGCGGCACTCCCGAAGCGCCGTCGCTGACCTCGATCGACAGCAGCGACGCGCCGATCATCCAGACCACGCCGTCGGCGCTGCAGAACATCACCGATACCGCCAACCGCATCGTCGAACGCCTGGACGAGGTGCTCAGCGATCGCAACGTGGCCAGCATCGCCGCCACGCTGCACAACCTGGAGACGATCAGCGGTTCGCTGGCCGACCGCGACCAGGGCATGCAGTCGCTGATCCTCAGCGCGCGCGATGCCGCGCGCAATCTCGACGTGACCTTGAAGACCACCAACGGCACCATCCAGCGCCTGGACCGGAACCTTGTGCAGCAGTTGCCGCCGATCCTGGACCAGCTGGAAACCACGCTGAGCAAGCTGGATTCGGCCGCCGGCAACGCCGACAAGATCCTGGGCGAGAACCGCGCCTCGATCAACAGCTTCGCCAACGACGGCCTGGGCCAGCTCGGCCCGACCCTGACCGAACTGCGCAGGCTGATCCGCGACCTGCGCCGGGTCAGCGACCGCCTGGACAACAACCCCGCGCGCTACCTGCTCGGCCGCGACGCCCCGAAGGAGTTCGAACCCAAATGAAGCCGACGCGCGCCCTCCTGATCGCCGTCCCGGCCCTGCTGCTCGCCAGTTGCTCCGCGCTGACCGGCAGTGGCAAGGACCCGGTGACGATCTACGCGCCCGACGTGCGCGTGGCGCCGGACCCGTCCTGGCCGCAGGTGGCCTGGCAGCTGGCGATCACCAAGCCCAGCGCCGCACGCGTGGTCGACAGCCCGCGCATCGCAGTGCGGCCCAGCCCTGACGAACTGCAGGTGTACAGCGGCGTCAGCTGGGCGCAGCCGGCCACCGACATGCTCGAAGACACGCTGCTGCGCGCGTTCGAGGATTCCGGGCGCATCCCCGGCGTGGCCCGGCTCGGCACCGGCATCCGCGCCGACTACAAGCTGGTGCTGGACCTGCGCCGCTTCGAATCCGACTACGCCGGCCGCGAGGTACCCTCGGCCACGATCGAACTCAACGCCAAGCTGCTGTACACGCCCGACCAGCGCGTGGTCGCCTCGCGCACCTTCCTTGCCGCGCAGCCGGCGGCCGGCACCGCCCAGGCGCAGGTCGCCGACGCCTTCGGCCAGGCGCTGGCGCAGCTGACCGGCGACGTGGTCGGCTGGACCCTGCAACAGGGGCAAACGGATGCCGCGAAGGCGCTGGCGCCGCAGCCGATGATCGTACCGGTACCGCGACACTGATCCCAGAGCGCTTTTGATTTAACTATATCCAAGCGATAGCTAGCCTTGGTTTCCCCGAGGAAGTGGCGATGCGTGCCTATTCACAAGGCTTGCGCGACCGTGTTCTGGGAGCATTGGAACGCGGTGAAGGTGCGACGGCCATCGCCAGGCGCTACGAAGTGAGCCGCGTGTGGGTGTATCAAGTCCGCAGGCGATGGGAAAAAAGAAGGGCAGCGCCAGAGTCTGCCGATGGGCGGTCATCGACGATCGTCGATCGCGCACAAGGAAGCGCAGATTCGGCAGTGGATTGCTGCGACGCCGGACCTGACGCTGGTGGAGTTGAGCGAGCGTCGGGTCGGGGAAGGGATGGAGCTCGAGGTGCCGGCGCTGTGGCATCGACTCGACAGGCGGGGTTTGAGTTTTAAACAAAACGCTGCAGGCCGGCGAGCGATCTCGCGCCGACGTGCAACAGGCGCGGATTGAGTGGGCGCACGATCAGCCCCGGTGGGATTCAACGCACCTGGCGCTTCTGGACGACACAGCGACGACGACCCGCATGACGCGACGGCGAGGGCGTTCGCCACGCGGCCAGCGCTGTATCGCCTCGGCCCCCTACGGTCACTGGAAGACCACCGCCTTCATTGCCGGCTTACGCCATGATGCGATCACCGACCCATGGGGATTGGACGACCCAATGAATGGCGCTGCTTTTCTCGCCTATATCCAAAGGCGCCTGTGCCCCACCCTGCGCCCGGGCGACATCGTGGTCGCCGACGACCTGTCATGCCACTGAAAGTGGCCGGTGTCAGGGAAGCGATCGAAGCGGTCGGCGCCACCTTATTGATCAGAGATACATGATCTTGAATCCAGCTGCATAGCGGATCGGTTTATGCATGAAATAGCGAGCGACACGCTGTGGCGATTTCTGGAGACCACGCAGATGGCTGATGACCGCTTTCTTGAACTGTCCCTTGGTCCGCGCCGGAACTTGTTTCATCGCGTTCGCCTTCGGATCGGCGTTGAGCATCTCGTCGGGGTTCGGCTCCGGGCTGTACGACGGCAGGTAGAACACGTCGATCTCCTGGACGTGCTCGGCCAGCCACGCCTCGACCGGCTTGGCATGATGAACCTTCAGGTTGTCGAGAATCAGAAACACCTTCTTGCTGCGCATGTCTTCGATCGGCCGCTTCAGGAAATCGAGCGGGATATCGGCGTTCATCGCATCCTCGAAGACTTTCCAGCGCACCTGGCCGCGATTGGTCGCCGTCGACGTCACCGACAGGCCTTCGCGTCGGCTCGCCACGCGCCGCTCGGGCGTCTTGCCCATCGGTGCGTAGGAGCGGCCTCGTACATCGTCCAAGCCCAGCCCCGTTTCCTCGCCCCACTGGATTTGCGCGCCTTCGGTTTTTGAATCGCCCCGACTTTCGCGGAGGCTATTTGGTTTAAGTTAAGCCGGCATCAAGGCAGTGCTCATGAATTGGCTGTAGTAGTTTGCCTCAGCTTCTGCCGGAGGGATATAGCCGATGGATTCCAGCAGTCGATGATGGTTGAACCAGGCCACCCATTCGAGCGTGGCCAGTTCGACGGATTCCCTGGTTTTCCAGGGTCCACGACGATGAATCAATTCCGCCTTGTATAGACCATTGATGGTTTCGGCCAAGGCGTTGTCGTAGCTGTCCCCACGACTGCCAACCGATGGCGCAATGCCGGCTTCGGCCAATCGTTCGCTGTAGCGAATTCCAACATATTGCGATCCTCTGTCGGAATGATGGATCAGGCTAACCTTGCTCTCCGGTTGGCGAGCATAGAGCGCCTGTTCCAGTGCATCCAGGACGAAGTCCGTCGTCATGCGGCTGCTCACGCGCCAGCCAACGATACGCCGGGCATACACGTCGATAACGAAGGCGACGTACAGCCAACCTTGCCAAGTCGATACATAGGTAAAGTCGGAGACCCAAAGCTGATTGGGACGATCCGCCTTGAACTGACGATTGACTCGGTCCAGCGGGCATGACGCCTTCGGATCGGCACGCGTGGTGCGAATATGTTTGCCGCGCCGTGCTCCCTGAAGTCCTTGCTGACGCATCAATCTCTCCACCGTACAACGTGCGATAGCAATGCCTTCACGGTTCAACTGCCGCCAGACCTTATCGGCACCATACACGCGCATGTTGGCGTGCCACACCCGGTCGATCTCAATACGCAGTACCGCGTCGCGCTGGCTGCGGGCGCAACACAATTGAGGGTTACGTTGCCGCGCTGCATAACGCCGGTACGCCGATGGGGCAACCTGCAATACCTTGCAGATCGGCTCGACCCCGTGGCCATCCCGGTAGCGATCGATATAAGTATTTACGACTTCAGTTTGCGGTCGAGCTCCGCCTGCGCGAAAAAAACACTAGCGGTCTTGAGAATCTCGTTGGCTCGACGCAATTCCTTGACCTCACGCTCCAGTGCCTTGAGACGTTCACGCTCAGCAGTGCTGATGCCATCCCGCTCGCCGCTATCTATCTCGGAGCGCTTGACCCAGTCCAGCAGCGTCTGAGGCGTGCAGCCTATCATTGGTGCAATCGATTCGACCGCAGCCCACGTCGATGAATGCTCGCCGCGTTGCTCCCGAACCAGGCACACCGCACGCTCGCGGACTTCAGGGGAAAACTTGCTTGATTTCTTGTTCATGGCTCTATTCTCTCAAGAGTTCGAGCCTCCTCAAAATCCGGGGCGGTTCATTTTGCCCGGCGCGCCATCTCCGGGGACGTCTCGCTCCGCCATGCCTGCACCGCTTCCGTCGCTGCTCGCAGGCCCGCCTCATCGGCTTTTGCGGTGTGAAGCCCCAGCGCGCCGGATACAGGCCGACACCCTGCCATGTCAGCGTCAAACCGCATCGCGGCCGGATCAACGCCCGCACGGCATGTCGCCTCCAAAACGCGAACGACATCTTCGACTGGCCCGGCATCCGCTCGCGCACCAGGACGCGAAGGCCCACTCCCTGTTGCTGCGTCAGCGCGCAACCTCCATTCACCGAACGTCCGCCGGGTTCGTCGCGCAAGGCCGTCGCGCCTTCGAGCGCAGATCGCTTGCAGATGTCGAACACCCCCGTACGGGACAGGTCCGTCTGCTCGGCAATCTCTTCGTAGGTCCAGCCGCGCTTGCGCAGGGCGATCGCCTGCCGACGCCGCTCTTCCCGTGCCTCACGAGGAAGCGATCTCATGTCGCGTTTTTCCATGTCCCCCACAGGAGAAGCGATTTCCAGATGTCAAGATCAACTATTTCGAATCAATAGCTCTACTTGCCACCGCACCGCCCGACCTCCATCCGATCGAGACGATGTTCTCCAAGCGCAAGGCCCTTTTACGCAAAGCCGCCAAGCGAACCGTGGATGCTTTGCGGACCGAGATCGGCACACGACTGGATGTGTCCACGTCTCACGAATGCTCCAACGACTTCGCTTCATGCGAATACGTAAATAGATAAATCGAAAATGCTCTAAGGATAGTCTGATCAACGCGGTCGGAGGATGAGGCAAGCCATATCGACCACGCCCACGGCGCTCAGACCCTCGGTTTTTCGCCGTTTCCGGCGCATTTCCGGGGTATTTCCCGGATTACAGGCACACCCTCCCCACGACAGGCAGCAACTGCTTTCGCTTCAGCCACAGGTTCGACAGCGCAAACAGCGTCAGCACTTGCGCCGTGTTCTTCGCCAGGCCGCGATAGCGCACCTTGACGTAGCCAAACTGGCGCTTGATCACCCGGAACGGATGCTCCACCTTCGCCCTCAGGCTGGCCTTGGCGTGCTCCCAGCGCTGTGCCCACTTCAATTCGCGCTTGCTCTTGATCTGCTTCAGCTTCGAGGGCTTCTCCGCGATCAGATAGCGCAGCTTGCGCTTGCTCGCCATCTCCTCGCGCTTGGCCAGCCCGGTGTAGCCGCTGTCGCCGCATACCGTGTCTTCCTTGCCGTGCAGCAGCTTGTGCGCCTGGGTGATATCTGCGGCGTTGGCCGCCGTGCATTCCAAGTGGTGCACCAGCCCGGACTCATCGTCCACGCCGATGTGCGCTTTCATCCCGAAGTAGTACTGATTGCCCTTCTTGGTCTGGTGCATTTCCGGGTCGCGCTCGCCGTTCTTGTTCTTGGTCGAGCTGGGCGCGGCAATGATCGTGGCGTCCACGATGGTGCCGCCGCGCAGGCTCTGGCCCTTGCGCGATAGGTGCGCGTTGACCCGGTTGAACAGCGTGCGCGCCAGATCGTGCGTCTCCAGCAACCGGCGGAAGTTGAGGATCGTGGTCTCGTCCGGCACCTCATCCAACCCGCCGATCCTGGCGAAACGGCGCATCGACGCCGTGTCGTACAAGGCTTCTTCCGCGCCCGGGTCGCTCAGTGCGTACCACTGCTGCAGAAAGTGGATGCGCAGCATTGTCTCCAGCGGGTACGGCTGACGGCCCGGATGGCCCGACTTCGGATAGTGCGGCGCGATCAGCGCCAGCAGGTCTTTCCACGGCACCACCTGATCCATCTCGGCCAGCAACCTTTCGCGCCGCGTCTGCTTGCGCTTGCCGTTGTACTCCGCGTCGCCGAAAGACAATTGCATCGTCGTTGTCCTGTTGGGCTTTGTACGATTGTCGCAGGATCAGAGGGAGTTGTTCAGACCATCCCTAACGGTGCGTCGCTGCGGTGATGCGGCCATGAAGGCCCTGGCCCGACCCGGCCAGCTCCGCTTGCCCTGCACCCCCGGGGGTCCGGCCGCAGCGAAAGCGGCCTATTCTTCGTAGCTCAGCACCATGCCCGGGCGCAGCACGCTGCGTGCGGAAAGGCCGTTCTTCGTCAGCAGCGTTTGCACGGTGATGCCGTAACGCTTGGCGATGTTCCAGGCGGTATCGCCGTTGCGGACCGTGTGGGTGCGGCGCGGTTCGGCCGCAGTGTGGGCGCGGCGGCGCGGCGGCGCGGGCTCGGTGGCGCGGGCGAGGCTCCTGTCCGTCGCTGTCTCGACCTGCGGTTGCGTTGCCGCCAGCGCATCGGCGGCGGTCGTGGCGGCACTGCCGCCGACGCCTGCCGGTACCAGTACCGGCAGCGTACGCTTGCTGCTACGCGCGCTGCCCAGCGCCGGGTTCAGGCGCGCGACTTGGTTGCCCTGCAGCGCCTGCTGCCGCGCCCAGTCGTCCAGCGCCATGCCGGCCGGCAGGGTGCGCGCCTGCAGGATCGGCACCTCGCGGTCCAGCGAGACCATCCATTCGTCGCGGGTCTGCGCCTGTTCCAACACGCAAGCCAGCGCGTGCAGCTTCTCGACGTAGGCGTAGGTGATCGGCGACAGCCCCGGCAGCTTGTCCGGCTGCGCGTTCTGCGCGTTCATGCCGGCACGGCGCATCGACTGCAGTATGCGGTACTCGCCGGCGTTGTAGGCCATGATCGCCAAGCGCCAGTCGCCGCCGAACATGCCATGCAAGGTCTTCAGGTAGCGCACCGCGGCGCGGGTGGAATCGACCGCGGACAGGCGCCCGTCGTAGCCGCCTTCGACCGGGATGTCGTGGTTGCGCGCGGTGCCGGCGATGAACTGCCAGAGCCCGGCCGGACCGCCGGTGTTGCGCGCGGCAGGGCGATAGCCGCTCTCCACGAACGGGATCAGCGCGAACTCGGTCGGCAGGTCGGCTGCGCGCAGTTCGTCGACCACATAGCCGAACAGCGGCAGCACGTCTTCGTCCTCGTTGGCCAGACGCGCCGGTGCGCGCGAGAACTGTTGCTTCCAGCGCGCGTCGCTGGCGCCGCCGTCGCACTGCGCGTCGGCCAGACCGTCGCGGAAGCTGGCCAGGATGGCGCGGCCGTTGCGTGTGGTCGGCGGCGGCAAGGCCGCGACACCCACCGGCAGGACGTTCAAGCCGGCAACGGTCTGCTCCAGTGCGGCACCGATCGGTACGGTCGCGCTCGCGGGAGGGGCCGCGGCCGATGCCGTCGCCAGCATCAGTGCCGCCGTCAACGCCAGCGACCTCATGCGCGGAATTCGTCCTTCCAGCGCCGCAATTCGGCGAATGCTTCCACGTCGTCGCGGATGCCGCGGCCGAGCCGGGCGCCGACCGCCTGCCGCACCGCCGCCGAGGCGGTGCGCAGGAACGGGTTGGTCGCCACTTCGCTGGCGAGGGCGATGGGAACGGTGGGGCGGGCAGCGTGACGCATGGCCTGGGCTTCCTGATGGCGCTGCCGCAAGGCAGCGTTGGCGGGATCGACCGTGACGGCGAATGCCGCATTGGCCAGGGTGTATTCGTGTCCGCAGCACACCAGGGTGGCGCCGGGCAGGGCAGCCAACCGTTGCAGCGAACCCAGCATCTGGGCCGGCGTACCTTCGAACATACGGCCACAGCCCAGGCTGAACAGGGTATCCCCGCTGAACAGATGGCCGTGGCCGGCATAGGCCACGTGCGAGCGGGTGTGTCCAGGCACGGCAAGGGTCTGTAGCTCCCAGTCCAGTACCCGGACGGTGTCGCCGTCACCGACGCGCTGGCTGGCGATCGGGATCCGCGGCTCGTCCGGGGCGTACACCGGCAGCTCCGGCCAGCGCTCGCGCAACGCAGCCACGCCGCCGATGTGGTCGTGGTGATGATGGGTCAGCAGCACCGCAGCCGGTTGCAGTCCCTGCGCCATCGCCTCGAACACCGGCGCGGCCTGGCCCGGGTCGACCAGCAAGGCCCGGCCGTCCGCGGCGGCGATCGCCCAGATGTAGTTATCCTGAAATGCGGGCAGGGCGATCAGTCGCATAGAATTGGCACCATGCCTGCCGCCCCGTTCCCTCGTCAAGCCGCCGTCTCATCCTGGTTTGACACAGGGGTGGCGCAACAACTGCTCCAGGCCGAGCAACCCTTGATCCTGGATGCCTTGCTCGGCCGCCCCGCGCAGCCTTGGCTGTGGCTGGCGCCGCTGCCGTTCGCGCCGCTGGCGCACGAACTTCCAGGGCGCGGCATGCGCCTGCACCGCACCGTGCGCGGCTATGCCGGCGACCTGGTGTGCACGCTGCCGCTGCCGCTGCCGTCGGAGAGCCTCGGCGCGATCGTGCTGCAGCACGTGCTGGGCGCCGACGCCGCGGCGTTGCTGGAAGAGTGCGAGCGGGTGCTGCTGCCGGGCGGCTGCATCTGGCTGTTCGCGCTCAATGCGATGAGCCCGTACCGGCTGCGCTGGCGCCGGCAGGGCCTGGTGGCGCGGCCGCCAGGCAGCTGGCGCGGCCTGCTGGAGCAGGCCGGGCTGCCATGCACCGATCCGCTGCGCTATCTCGGGCCGGTCTGGCCGACCCGCGGCGCGGCCGGCGCGGCGCCCTCCGGCGCGCCGTTGCGGGCAGTGTGCCTGCTGCAGGCGGAGAAACGCAGCGCCGCCGGCATCGGCCCCATTGCGCTGCGCGCGCCGATACGCTGGCGCGGTTCAGCCGTCTCCATCTGATTCCTGGACGTACATGAAGACTGTCGATATCCATACCGATGGCGCCTGCCTCGGCAATCCCGGCCCCGGCGGCTGGGCCGCGCTGCTGCGCTACAAGGGCCTGGAGCGCGAAGTGGCCGGCGCCGAGGCGCACACCACCAACAACCGCATGGAGCTGATGGCCGCGATCATGGCGCTGGAGACGCTCAACGAGCCTTGCCAGATCGTGTTGCACACCGATTCGCAGTACGTGCGCCAGGGCATCACCGAATGGATGCCGGGCTGGGTGCGGCGGCAGTGGAAGACCGCCGGCGGCGACCCGGTCAAGAACCGCGACCTGTGGGAGCGCCTGCATGCCGCCGCGCACCGGCACACGATCGACTGGCGCTGGGTCAAGGGCCACAACGGCGATCCGGACAACGAGCGGGTGGACGTGCTGGCGCGCAACCAGGCGCTGCGGGTACGCGCCGGCGCCGCCGCGGTCGCGTCCTGATCCTTTCCACGATTTCCCTTGCAGCGAGCCGCATGCGCCAGATCATCCTCGATACCGAAACCACCGGCCTGGAATGGAAGAAGGGCAACCGCATCGTCGAAATCGGCGCGGTGGAACTGCTCGAGCGCCGTCCGAGCGGACGCAATTTCCACCATTACCTGCGTCCGGACTGCGACTTCGAGCCCGGCGCGCAGGAAGTCACCGGCCTGACCCTGGAGTTCCTCGCCGACAAGCCGCAGTTCCACGAGGTGGTGGACGAGTTCCTGGGCTTCATCGACGGCGCCGAACTGATCATCCACAACGCTTCGTTCGACCTGGGCTTCCTCGACTACGAACTGTCGCGGCTGGGTGCGTCCTACGGACGCATCCTCGACCGCGCCTCGGTCATCGACACGCTGGCGCTGGCGCGCGAGCGCTTCCCGGGCCAGCGCAATTCGCTGGACGCGCTGTGCAAGCGGCTGGGCGTGGACAACGCGCATCGGCAGTTGCACGGCGCGCTACTCGATGCGCAGATCCTCAGCGAGGTGTACATCGCGCTGACCTCGGGCCAGGAGGAAATCGGCTTCGCCCTGGCCGACGACCGCGCCGGCCAGGGCGACGACCAGCACGCGGCGTTCGACATGGCGATGCTGCTGCCGCGGCCGCGGGTACTGCCGACGGCGTCGGAGCTGCAAGCGCACCAGGCCTGGCTGGAACAGCTGCGCAAGAAAGCCGGGCACGCGCTGTGGGACGCGCTCGAGCCGGCGCTGGCCGCCGCCGCCGTGGCCGGCTGAGCGGTCGCGGCGCCGGGACGCGCCGACGCTGGCGCGCCGCAGTGGCCCGGCGCGGCGCAGCGACGACGCGCGTGCTGCGAAGGCGCGGAGGCGCCGCCGCCGCGTGTGCCGATTCGCGGCACGGCCTGCGCCGGCGCGCCGGGCGCCCGGGCTCAGTGGCAGCGCACCAGGACCACGGTGATGTTGTCCGAGCCGCCGCCGTCCAGCGCGGCGGCCACCAGCGTGTCCACGCATTCCTGCGCGCTGCAGTCGTGGTGGCCGAGCGTGGCGGCGATGCCGGGGTCGTCCACTTCCTCGGTCAGCCCGTCGCTGCACAGCAGCAGCTGCATGCCCGGGCGCAGCTCGCCGGTCATCGTGGCCACGTTGAGATGCAGCGGATCGGTCACGCCCAGCGCCTGGGTGACCACGTTGCGGTGCGGGTGCGCACGCGCCTGCTCGGCAGTCAGCGCGCCCTGCGCGATCAGTTCCTGCATGTAGCTGTGATCCTGGCTGAGCTGGGCCAGCTTGCCGTCGCGCCACAGGTAGGCGCGGCTGTCGCCGACCCAGGCCACCTCGAAGCGGTTGCCCTGCACGCGCGCGGCGACCACGGTGGTGCCCATCGGCAAGGTGTCGTTGCGCCGGCGTACGGCGCGGATGATCTCTTCGTCGGCGATGCGAATCGCCTGAGCCAGCGGCGTGCCGCTGCGCACCTCGCGGACGATGGCCTCGCGCGCCAGGGCGCTGGCGACCTCGCCGCAGGCGTGGCCGCCCATGCCGTCGGCGACCAGCCACAGGCCGAGCTCGTTGTCACCGTAGTAGGTGTCCTCGTTGAGTGCGCGGCGCAGGCCGACGTGGGTGAGGTGTCCGAATTCGATCATTGCGCGCCCGCGGCTGGCCGGCTTCCTGTCATTCGAATGGCATCATCGCGGCCAAGCGGACAACAGGCAATCCCGCCGCCGCCGCAGGGCAGGCGGGGTTCATGGCGGCGCAGCGACGGGCGCTTGTCCGCCCCGGGCAGGAACCGTATGATGCACGCCCCGGTCCGCCGGGGACCATCCGGGAAGGTGGCAGAGCGGTTGAATGTACCTGACTCGAAATCAGGCAGGCGTTTATAGCGCCTCGGGGGTTCGAATCCCCCCCTTCCCGCCACCGTTTTCCCGCTATTGCCCTCCACGGCTATGCAATGGACGACAGGGCGTTGCTCGGCAATGCGCATCGGTTCGGTCATGCGTGTGCGGTATCGGGCGCGACGTCGTTCCATGGCCGGGTCATGGCATGCAGGCTTTCGCGGAGCAATGCCATGGCCGCCCATGTGCCATGTGCCCTCGCTCTGCCGTCTTGCGGCGAACAGGCCATCGTCGACCCCGATGCGCTCGCAGCGTCCGGGGCCAAGAGCAACCACACGCATGGTGTCCGGCCGCACGTTGTCGGTGGCGGGCGAGCCGGCGCCGAGACCGTTTTCGATCGCCGCGGCGATGGCCGTCGGGTTGGCGCTGGTGACGGCGACGCGGAAGTCGCGTCCGGCATCGGCGAGCCGGTCGAACATCCAACGCCGCCATGCGCAATGCTCGCCATAGACGATCACGTCGAGCGGCGCGTCCGGGTCGAGTTCGTCGTCGATGCCGCAGACCCAATGAAGGCCGAGCGTCCACTTCTCCTCCGGATCGCCGCCGTTCCCCGGCCAGGCCGCGACCAGAATGTCGTAGGCGCCCTCCGCCCATCGCTCGCCGAGCGCTTCGCCATGGTCGATGCGGAGATCGAGATGGACGGACGGTCGCACGCGGCTGTGGATGCCGCGCCGGCAAGGTCGCGGCCACTTGGCAAAGCACATCAGGGCCCGGATTTGGCTCTCCCGGGCATGTCTTCGCCACTGTCTCCAGGCTCGGCGCCAGGCCCGGGCATTTCGAAGAACGATCCGACCTCGGCCCGGGAGCGGCCCCGGCGCACCCACAGCCCCCGCTTGCGCTCCACGTTCACCACCACGGTGCGTAGCGATGGCCCTTCTGGATCGCAAACTCGTCCATCGCCAGCCGGCGCACCCCGTCCAGGTCCACCGGCCCCAAGGTGCGCTGCAGGTGCCGTGTGCCGATCGCCTTGCCGTCTTCCAGTCGACCCGGCGCCAGCCAGCGGTATGCCGCACCGACGTCGCCTCGCACAGCCGGACCACGCTGTCGGCCAGTCGCCGCGTCACTCGGCAATGCGATTCCCGCCAATCCCGTCGCTCCAGCCGCGGACCGCAGAATCGGCAAGCTAGCCGCAGGCCAGGCACATGCAACTCCGCCACCGGGTCTTCAAACGCCGGCAGGCCGCGGATGTGTCGCATCGTGCGGTCGTGAATGGCATTCACCACGCCGCCGCAACCCATGCAGTACCGCTGCGCGCACCGATTCCGGTTCGATCACCAGCCAGCGCTGCTCCCCCGCGCACTTCATGGCGCCACTTGCCGACAGGGTATCCCTTCCAGCCGCCCGACTGGGACATGCAGTCCTGTTCGGCCACGACCGACCTTCCGTTTGTCGCCTAGACAACAGCAAGTCCGACCGGTCGGTCGCGTGCCTCTCCACTCAATTGGGTGAAGAACCCAAAAATGCGGCAGGCCGCGGCCTACCGCTTCCGTTTCGGCGGTCCGCGCCTCAGGTGCGGCCGTAGGTATCCTCGAACCGGACGATGTCGTCCTCGCCCAGATAGCTGCCGGACTGCACTTCGATCAGCTCGAGCGGCAGCTTGCCGGGATTGCGCAGGCGGTGGGTCACCCCGAGTGGGATGTAGGTGCTCTGGTTCTCGGTGAGCAGCAGGACCTCATCGCCGCGGGTGACCTCGGCGGTCCCGCTGACCACGACCCAATGCTCGGCGCGGTGGTGGTGCATCTGCAGGCTGAGCACGGCGCCCGGCTTGACGGTGATGCGCTTGACCTGGTGGCGATGGCCGTTGTCGATCGAATCGTAGGCGCCCCAAGGACGATAGACCTTGCGGTGCCAGGTCGCCTCGGAGCGGCCATCGGCCTTGATCTGCCCGACCACGTCCTTGACCTGCTGGATGCGGTCGCGATGGCCGACCAGCACGGCGTCCGGCGTTTCCACTACCACCACGTCCTCCAGGCCGACCATTGCGATCAGGCGCGAGCCGTAGGCGTAGGTGTTGCGGCAATCGATCTGGATGACGTCGCCGTGGTGGGCATTGCCCTGGGCGTCCTGCGGCGAGACCTCCAGCAGCGCCGACCAGGAACCGACATCGTTCCAGCCCGCGTCCAGTGGCACCACCACCGCGTCGGCGGTCTTCTCCATCACGGCATAGTCGATCGAATCGGACGGGCTGGATGCGAATGCATCCGCGTCGAGACGGGTGAAATCGGCATCGCGCTTCGCGCCGTTCCAGGCGCTCACGCATGCGTCGGCGATCGCGGGCTGGAACTTGCGCAGTTCCTCAAGATACCGCGAGGCGCGGAACAGGAACATGCCGCTGTTCCAGTAGTACTCGCCCGACGCGAAGTAGCGCTGCGCCGTGGCCAGGTCGGGCTTCTCGACGAAGCGCTCGATCGCGCGTACGTCCTGCCCGGGCGCGGCCTTGATGTAACCGTAGCCGGTCTCCGGGGCGGTCGGCTTGATGCCGAAGGTCGCCAGCTTGCCCTGCTCGGCGACGGCCGAGGCGGCGCGCACGGCCGCCTGGAACGCGGCCTCGTCGCGGATCACGTGGTCCGACGGCAGGACCAGCAGCAGGGGATCGGCGCCGTCGCGCGCGGCCTCGAGCGCGGCGACCGCGATGGCGGGCGCGGTGTTGCGCCCCTTCGGTTCCAGCAGCACCGACATCGGCTTGACGCCGATCTGCTGCAGCTGCTCGGCGGCGACGAAGCGGTGTTCCTCGTTGGCGACGACGATCGGGGCATGGCCGGCCACCGGCGCCGCACGCAGCCAGGTGGCCTGGAGCATGCTCTTGTCGCCGACCAGAGGCAGGAACTGTTTCGGATAGGACTCGCGGGACAGCGGCCACAGCCGGGTGCCGGAACCACCGGAGAGGATGATGGGGAGGACGTCGCTCATGGGCGCGGAAAACTCCAGCGTGCGTCGGAGGGCGGGCTTCAGGCGCGGATCAGGTCCGACAGTTCCTCGGTCCGCGCTTCCAGCAGGGCGGCGTCGCCGCGCGTTTCGACGTTCAGCCGCAGCAGCGGCTCGGTGTTGGAGCTGCGCAGGTTGAAGCGCCACTGCGCGAACTCGGCGCTGACGCCGTCGGTGTGGTCCAGCGCCGGCGACTGATCGGCGTAATGCGCCAGCACCCGCTCCACCGCGGCCTTGGCGTCGGCGACCTTGAAGTTGATCTCGCCGCTGCACGGGAACTTCTGCATGCGCGCCTCGACCAGGTCGGCCAGCGAGCGGCCGGACTGCGACACCAGCTCGGCGATCAGCAGCCACGGGATCATGCCGGAGTCGGCGTAGGCGAACTGGCGGAAGTAATGGTGCGCGCTCATCTCGCCGCCGTAGACGGCGTTCTCGCCGCGCATCTTCTCCTTGATGAAGGCATGGCCGCTCTTGCACAGCACCGGCACGCCGCCGGCGTCCTCGACCATCTCCACGGTGTTCCAGGTCAGGCGCGGGTCGTGCACGACCTTGCCGCCCGGCTGCTTGGCCAGGATCGCCTGCGCGAGCAGGCCGACTAGGTAGTAGCCCTCGATGAAGCGGCCTGTGTGGTCGAAGAAGAAGCAGCGGTCGAAGTCGCCGTCCCAGGCGATGCCGAAGTCCGCGCCGTGCGCCTTGACCGCGTTGGCGCTGGCCTGGCGGTTCTCGGGCAGCAGCGGGTTGGGGATGCCGTTGGGGAAGTGGCCGTCCGGCTCGTGGAACACGCGCACGAACTCGAACGGCAGGTACGGGGCCAGCAGGTCGACGATGGCGCCGGCGCCGCCGTTGCCGGCGTTGACCACCAGCGTCAGCGGTTTGAGCGTCGGCACGTCCACGTAGCTGAGCAGGTGCTCGATGTAGGCGGTCTTGTCCGGGCGCTGCTGCTCGGCGGCGGTCGGCGCGGCGGCGGCCGCGGTGTCGGCGGCGACGGTGTCGCGGATCGCGAACAGGCCGGTATCGGAGCTGATCGGGCGCGCATTCTCGCGTACCAGCTTCATGCCGTTGTAGTCCATCGGATTGTGGCTGGCGGTGACCATCACGCCGCCGGCGGCGCCGAGGTGATCGGTCTGGAAGTAGACCTCCTCGGTGCCGCACAGGCCGATGTCGATGACCTCGCGGCCGCTGGCGCGCAGGCCGGCCGACAGCGCGTCCTGCAGCGGCTGGCTGGCCAGGCGCACGTCGTGGCCCACCACCACCGGTCCGCCGTGGAGCTGTGCCGCCAGCGCCACGCCGATGCGGCGGGCCAGGTCCTCGTTCAACTCGTCGGGCACGCGGCCGCGGATGTCGTAGGCCTTGAATGCGGGAAGCGGCATAGGGAGGGACCTTGAATGGGGAAGGCTGGAGTGTAACGTTCCGCCCTTAACCGGTCATTGCGCAGTGCGCAGCGGGCCGCCACCGGCGAGCGGCTAAACTACCGGTCTACTTCTCAATGCGGATGCGGGCCAATGGGCGACACCTCCACCCGGGCGACCGGGCGACGCGGCAAGCTTTTCCCCGATGCGGCCACGGCGCTGGCCGACCTGGTGGCGGACGGCCACACCCTGGCGGTCGGCGGGTTCGGCCTGTGCGGCATCCCCGAGGCGCTGATCGCGGCGCTGCGCGATGCGGGGGTGCGCGGCCTGACGGTGATCTCCAACAATGCCGGGATCGACGGCTTCGGCCTGGGCCAGTTGCTGGCGACCCGGCAGATCCGCAAGATGATCTCGTCCTATGTCGGCGAGAACAAGGAATTCGAGCGCCAGTACCTGTCCGGGGAACTGGAACTGGAGTTCAATCCGCAGGGCACCCTGGCCGAGCGCCTGCGCGCCGGCGGTGCCGGCATTCCCGCGTTCTTCACCGCCACCGGTTATGGCACGGTCGTCGCCGAGGGCAAGGAGACGCGCGAATTCGACGGCAAGCACTATGTGCTGGAGACCGCACTGCAGGCCGATGTGGCCCTGGTCAAGGCGTGGAAGGCCGATCCCGCCGGCAACCTGGTGTTCCGCAAGACCGCGCGCAACTTCAACCCGGCCTGCGCGATGGCCGGCAGGGTCTGCATCGCCGAGGTCGAGCAGATCGTTGCCACCGGCAGCATCGACCCGGACCAGGTGCACCTGCCCGGCATCTACGTCGATCGCATCGTGCACAACCCGCATCCCGAGAAACGCATCGAACAGCGCACCCTGCGCCAGAAGGACGCCTGACATGGCCTGGACCCGCGACGACATGGCGCAGCGCGCCGCCCGCGAACTCACCGACGGCGCCTACGTGAATCTGGGCATCGGCCTGCCGACCCTGGTCGCCAACCACATTCCCCAAGGCGTGGACGTGTGGCTGCAGTCGGAGAACGGCCTGCTCGGCATCGGCCCGTTCCCGAGCGAGGACGAGGTCGACGCCGACCTCATCAACGCCGGCAAGCAGACCGTCACCGCGCGCGCCGGCGCCAGCTATTTCGGCAGCCACGATTCGTTCGCGATGATCCGCGGCGGCCACATCGACCTGGCGATCCTCGGCGCGATGCAGGTCAGCGCGCGCGGCGACCTGGCCAACTGGATGGTGCCGGGCAAGATGGTCAAGGGCATGGGCGGGGCGATGGACCTGGTGGCCGGGGTCAAGCGCGTGGTGGTGTTGATGGAGCACGTGGCCAAGGACGGCAGCCACAAGCTCCTGCCCGAGTGCGACCTGCCGCTGACCGGGGTGGGCGTGGTCGACCGCATCATCACCGACCTGGCGGTGTTCGACGTGAGCGCGGATGGATTGGTGCTGGTCGAGGCGGCCGACGGCGTGGACGCGGCGGAACTGGTCGCCAAGACCGGGGTGCCGTTCCGGCGCATGGCGACGCTGCCGTAGCGTCGCGCCGCAACGCGACCGGTCAGGCGCCGCGCTGCGCGTAGGGGTAGTGGCCGGACGTCGCGCTCGGCGCGAGCGCGAGCAAGGCGGCGGCATCGATCACGCGATAGCCGGCCTGCACGGCCAGCGGTGCCGCCAGCCGCTCCACCGCGTGCGCCAGGGTGCCGTCGATCTGGCCCTGTTCGGTCTCGAATTCCGATGCCGACAGGCCACTGTCCAGCAGCGGTCGCAGCGCGTCGAGCCGGACCCAGAACATGCTGCCGGAGACGAAACGCGCGTGCTCGAGCGGCAGGCCGCAGCGGCCCGTCCGGCGCAGCAGGTAGTCGGCCGCCGCGCGGTTGCCGCCCCAGTAGTCGGCGAGCGGCAACAGGTGGCCTTCGGGGGCGACGATGCCGAGCGTGGGATCGGCCGCGAAGGCCTGCAGGATCCGTGCGGCGCGCTCGGCACCGGTCAGTCGTTGCAGCAGTTCGCCGCGCCATGCATCACCATTGTCCAGGTGCGTGCTGCGTTTGGTATGCAGCTTCAGCGCTACCTCGACGCCTTCGTCGAGCAAGCGCTCGGCGGCCTGCAGGAACGGCAGGATGTCGCGGCCGCGGTTTTCCAGCACCATCACCTCATGCGGCAGCGAGCACGCGCGCAGTTGCGTCTCCACGGCGCGCACCTGTTCGGCCGACGTGGTGACCAGCACACGCCATGGAAGCCGCGTGGCGACCAGGCTGTGCAGAATCTCGCCGAGCACCTCGGGATACCAGGCATGCACGATCGCCCACGGCGGCTGCGCCGCGTCGCGGGCGCGCGCCGGCCACAGCGCCTTGCGGGTGGCATCCAGGTAGGCATGGCCCAGGCGCACGTCGGGTTCCAGCACGGCGCCTTCGGCCCACTCGTTCCAGGCATTGATGAACACCAGGCGCTGGTCGGCGCGGCGCTCCTTCAGCCGCACGTGGATGGTGGTCCGCAGCCAGTCTTCGTAGCCGCGCGGCGACGCATGCAGGTAGACGCGCCCGGCGCCCGGGCGCCGCGGTTCGTTGTCCCAGCCCGGGTTGACCCCCGGGTGCAGCAGGTAGTCGGGCAACGAACGCGAGCCGACCTCGGCCGCCAGTTCGCGCCAGTCCAGCACCGTACCGCGGTACTCGGGATCGAGCAGGCGTTGCGTCGCAGCCAGCGAGGTCGGGTTGCTCATGTTCGGCGGGAACTCGATCGCCGCGTCGAACCCGATGCTGCGCGGGTCCGGGCGCTCGAAGCCCTGCACATAGGCGAGGTGGATCTCGCCGATCCCATGGTCCCGGCACCAGGCGCGCCAACGCAGCGCGGTCGCTGTCGGTTCCGGCAGCAAATGCGGCCGGTACACCAGCAGCATCGGCCGGCCGTCCATGCGCAGGCAGCGCGGATCGCGCAGGTAATCGGCGAGGTGGGCGATGAAGGCCAGGTCGTCCTGTGCGCTGTGCGCCTGCGCCATCAGCACGTCGTCGTCGCGGCCGTCCCAGCGCCGCGACCACTGCTCGTTCGCCCAGCACAGGCAGAACGACAGATCCAGCGAGGCGTCGCTCAACCATTGGCGCAGCGGCGTCTCCAGCAGGGTCTTGCCGCCGAACCAGTAGAAATAGAAGCAGAACGCGCCGATGCCGTACTGCTTCGCCAGGGCGACCTGTTGCCGCATGCTCTGCGCGTTGCGCAGATCGTAGAAGCCCAGGTCGGCGGGCAGGCGCGGCTGGACGTGGCCTTCGAACTGCGGCAGCGCGCGGGTGACATTGCGCCATTCGGTGAAGCCAGCGCCCCACCAGGCGTCGTTTTCCGCAATCGGGTGGAACTGCGGCAGATAGAACGCCACCAGGGTGGCCGGCATCGGTTCCGGCAGCGGCGCCGAGCGGCCAGGGAGGTAACCGATGGCGGGTTCGTCGGCGCGCACCCGCGGCCGGCGCTCGACCTGGCCTTGCGCCAGTTGGCCGCGCGGCGGCGGCGGCACGATGCCCGCGTAGCACGCCAGGAAACGGGTGCGCAAGCGGTCGCGGTCGCCCTGCGAAAGCGGCAGCGCACGGAATGCGGCGCGCAGCGACAGATAGAGCGCCGTTCTGGTCCGCGCGAGCAGGGCAGAAGCGCTCACAGGTTCTGGTAGTTCGGCCCGGAGCCGCCTTCCGGGGCGACCCAGTTGATGATCTGGTAGGGATCCTTGATGTCGCAGGTCTTGCAGTGCACGCAGTTGGCGGCGTTGATCTGCAGGCGCTTGCCGGCCGCGTCGTCGACGATCTCGTAGACCGCCGCGGGGCAGAAGCGGGTGCAGGGGTTGCCGTACTCCTCGGCGCAGCGGGTCACGCAGATCTGCGGGTCCAGCACCTGCAGGTGCACGGGCTGGTCCTCGTCGTGTTCGGTGGC
Source organism: Xanthomonas theicola (assembly GCF_014236795.1). Classification (NCBI taxonomy): domain Bacteria; kingdom Pseudomonadati; phylum Pseudomonadota; class Gammaproteobacteria; order Lysobacterales; family Lysobacteraceae; genus Xanthomonas; species Xanthomonas theicola. The sequence goes on from NZ_CP049017.1 coordinate 3,079,235, forward strand.
GGCGAAGTACACGCCCTGCAGGCGGTCGCGCGGCGCCAGCGTGCGCGGCACGTAGTCGCGCCTGGGCTGTTCGTGCGCGCCGAGCCGGTCCAGCGCGGACCAGTCCGCGCCCACCGTCAGCGTCCACGGCGAGGCGCCCTTGACCAGGGTCTCCCAGGCCCCGTTGAGCAGGCCGAACCACAGGCCCTTCTTGAATCCGGGCTTGATGTTGCGCACCTGGCGCAGCTCGGCCATCACCTCCGAGCCGCGCAGTTTGGCGTCGAAGCCGGCCGGGTCCAGCGCCGCGCCGGCGGCCAGGTGTTCGGCGGCGAGCATGCCGCTGCGGATCGCCTGGTGGGTGCCCTTGATCTTGGGCACGTTGAGCAGGCCGGCGCTATCGCCGATCAGCAGCGCGCCAGGCATCTCCACCTTCGGCAGCGACTGCCAGCCGCCGCTGGCGATGGCGCGGGCGCCGGCCGACAAAATGGTGCCGCCTTCCAGCAGCGGCTTCATCAACGGGTGGTTCTTCCACTGCTGGAATGCCTCCCACGGCCGGTACTCGGGGTCGTGGTAGTCCAGCCCGCTGACGTAGCCCAACGCCACCTGGTTGTTCTCCAGGTGGTACAAAAAGCTGCCGGCGTAGGTCGCGTTGTCCGCCGGCCAGCCCAGGGTGTGCACGATCTTGCCGGGCACCACGCGGCCTTCCGGCAGCTGCCACAGTTCCTTGATGCCGATCGAATAGGCCTGCGGGTCGCTATCGGCGTCCAGCGCGAAGCGCTCGACCAGGCGCTTGGTCAGGTGCCCGCGCGCGCCTTCGGCCAACACCGTGACCTTGGCGCGGATGTCGATGCCGGGGGTGTAGCCGGGCTTGTGCGTCCCGTCCTTGGCCACGCCCATGTCGCCGATGCGCACGCCGAGCACGGTGCCGTCGTCGCCATGCAGGGTCTGCGCGGCGGCGAAGCCGGGATAGATTTCCACGCCCAACGCCTCGGCCTGCGGCGCCAGCCACGCGCACAGCGCGCCGAGGCTGACGATGAAGTTGCCGTGGTTGCGCATGCCCGGCGGTACGATCGGGAACTTGCGCCCGCCGTCCTTGCTCAGATGCCAGAACTCGTCCTCGCCGGCGGGCACGCAGATCGGCGGCGGGTTGTCGCGCCAGCCGGGAAGCAGCGCGTCGAGCGGCGCGGGTTCGATCACCGCGCCGGACAGGATCTGCGCGCCGACGGTGCTGGCCTTCTCGATCACGCAGACCGAGATGTCGGGATTGCGCTGCTTGAGCCGGATCGCGAACGCCAGCCCGGCCGGACCCGCGCCGACGGCGACCACATCGTATTCCATGACGTCGCGTTCCACTGACGCCGGCGCGCTGGCGCCGCCCTCCGATCCCGTCATCTGCTCCGCTCCCGTTGGCTCGTTCCGGCTGCCTGCATTTTCAGGCTTTGTGCGTGGCGGGGCAAATTCCGCACGCCGGCGTATGGGTGCCTGCAGGCATGCTAGCGTGGCGCGATGCAACTCGACCTGCCCGGCGCCGACGTCCGCTGGCTGCCCGGCTGGCTGGCGCCGGCGGACGCGGCGGCGCTGTTCGCGCAACTGCTGGAGGCGGTGAGCTGGGAGGTGCATCGCATCCGCCTGTTCGGGCGGCTGGTCGATTCGCCGCGGCTGAGCTGCTGGATCGGCGATCCGGAGGCGAGCTACCGCTATTCCGGCACCCGTTTCGCGCCGCATCCGTGGCCGCCGGCGCTGCGGCCGCTGCGCGCGCGGCTGGCGGCGGAAACCGGGGTGGCGTTCAACAGCGTGCTGGCCAACCGCTACCGCGACGGGCGCGACGCGATGGGCTGGCACAGCGACGACGAAAAGGAACTGGGGCCGCGTCCGCTAATCGCCTCGCTGAGTCTGGGCGCAACTCGCCGCTTCGTGCTGCGCCATTGCACCGAGCCGGCGCTGCGCCAGGCGCTGGAACTGACGCCCGGCGGATTGCTGCTGATGGGCGGGGATACCCAGCGCCTATACCGGCACGCCCTGCCGCGCACCGTCAGACCGGTCGGCGAGCGGATCAATCTGACCTTCCGCAGGATCGCCGCAATCCGGAGCGCTTTCGATTTAAATCTATCCAAGCGATAGGCTAGCCTCGGTGCCGTGGTCGAGTTTTGGTGGACACGGAGATAGAGGGTTTCAGGTGACGGCTTTCTCGTAGTCGGCCGGAGATCGATAGCCGAGGGTGGAGTGCGGCCGGTGGGTGTTGTAGAAGGCGCTGCTGTCGTGGGTGATGTCGGCAATGGCGTCGTTGTGATTGGCGTAGCGGCGCTGCCAGACCCACTCCATTTTCAAGTTCAGGAAGGGCAGATTCAACCGGTCGTCGCAACACCAGATTGTTGAACAGATTTCAGATACGCGTCCAGTGCTTCGGCCGGTGTCTTCCAACCAAGCGTTTTTCGAGGCCTGGAGTTGAGTGTATTGGCAACGGCCTGGATCTCACGAATGCCCCAACGACTTCGCTTCTGCACATACGTAAATAAATAAATCGAAAATGCTCTGCTAGTCGCCTGGCGCGCCCGGGTGGGTCCAACGCGCGCCGGTTCCAGAAACGGACAAGCCCGGCAGGGCCGGGCTTGTTCGCATCGCATCGCCGGGCGAACGGCGCTTACAGTTGCGTTTCCTGCACGCTGATCTTGTAGCGCTTGCGCATCGCGTCGACGTAGGCCTTCGCCGCGGCAGCGCCCTCGATCTGGCCCAGTTGCTGCTTCAGCGTCGTCTTCTGCTCTGCCAGCACCTTGCTCAGATCGCCCGGATTCACCTTGTTGAGCACGAACAGCGCGTAGCGTTTGGCACCGCCCGCCGACAGCTCCACCTTGCCCACCGACGGCTTGCCCGCGGCCGGCAACGGCGCGCTGAAGATCGCGCGATTGGCCTCCGGGCTCGGCATCGGCACGGTGCGCGCCAGTCCCGGCATCGGGCTGACCTGCAGCTTCTCCGGGCCTGCCAGCGCCTGCAGCGTCTCGCCCTTGCGCAGCCGCTCCAACAGCGCGTCGGCCTTCGCCGCGGCGGCCTTGGCGGTGCGGTCGGCGTGCACCGCGGCGATCACCTGCTCGCGGACCTTGGCCAGCGGCTGGGTCTGCTCCGGCAGGTGCTGGATGACGCGCAGCATCACGCTGTGGTTCGGCCCCAGGTTGATCGGGTCGCTGACCGTTCCGTCCTGGATCAGCGTGTCGGAGAACGCTGCGCGCAGCACCGCCGGCTGCGCTGCGATGCCGCTTGCATCGGCACGCGAGAACGGCCCCAGGGTCTGCACCGGCAGCCCGACGTCCTTGGCCGCCGGCGCCAGCGCGGTCGGATTCTTGTAGACCAGGTCCACCAGCCTGCCGCTCAGCTCGCTGAAGGCTTTCTCGTTGTCGGCCTGCAGTTGCTCGCTGGCGAGTTGGTCGCGCACCTGCTCGAACGCCTTGCCCTTGCCGCCCTTGACCTCGCTCAGACGGATCACGTGGTAGCCGAACTCGCTCTTCACCGGGCCGACGATCTCGCCGGGCTTCATCGCGAACAGCGCGTCCTCGAACGGCTTGACCATCACCCCCTTCTCGACCCAGCCCAGGTCGCCGCCAGCGTTCTTGGAACCCGGATCCTCGGAGTTGGTGCGGGCCAGCGCGGCGAAATCGGCGCCCGGCCGCTTGGCCTCGGCGGCCAGCTTGGCGGCCTTGGCCTCGGCGACCTTCTGCGACGCCGCGTCCTTGCCGGCGCTGATCAGGATGTGCGAGGCCAGGCGCTGCTCGGGCTCGACGAAGCGGGCCTTCTCGTCCTCATAGCGCTTGCGCAGCGCCGCCTCATCGGCCGGCTTGGCCGGCGGCAGGTTGGCCGCGTTCAGTTCGACGTATTCGATCGACACCCGCTGCGGCTGCTTGAAGTCGGACCGGTGCGCGTCGTACCACTGCTGCACCTGCGCGTCGCTGACCGGCGTGCTGTCGGCTGGCTGCTCCGGCAGCAATGCAAGGTCCACGTCGCGGGTCTCGCCGAGCATCTTCAGCAGGCGATCGGCTTCCTGCTGGGTCGCGAATGCCGACTCCATCAGCGCGGACGTGATCAGCGACTGCTGCAGGCCGTCGCGGACCAACTGGTCGAACATCGCCGGGGTGCGCGGCGGCGCGCCCGAGGCCAGGGCCAGGCGGTAGCGCTCCGGGTCGAACTTGCCGTCGTTCTGGAACGCCGGGATGGTGCTGATGTAGTCGCGCACCGCGGCATCGCCGATGACCACGCCGGCCTGCTCGGCGGCCAGCTTCACCACCTGCTCGTCGATCAGTTGGTCGAGCACCTTGCGCTTGTTGTCGGCGCTCTCGAATTCGCGCGGATCGAAGTCGTCGCCCTGCTGCTGGCGCGCCTGTTGCCGCGCCTCCTCGAAGCGCGCGCGGAACTGCTCCGTACTCACCTCGTGGTGCCGCCACAGCAACGAGGCCGGCCACCACGACGGCGCCGACGACCACCACGACGGGGGCGCCTGCACCTTGGCGACATTGTTGGCGCCGACGCCACCGAGGTAGCTGCCATCGATGACGAACAGGAACGGAATCATCAATAGGCCGATGATCGCGGTGGCGATCCAGCCCGAGGTCTTTTCGCGAAGTTTCTGCAGCATTGGTTGGGAACCGAGGCCTGTTGGCGAGCCGCGCAGTTTAACCCGCTTCATGCCCCGCGACAGAATGGCGCGCCGCCGGCGGCGCCTTAGGCAAAAAAGAAACCCCCGATCGCTCGGGGTTTCGCGCGCAAAACTGGCGGAGTGGACGGGACTCGAACCCGCGACCTCCGGCGTGACAGGCCAGCATTCTAACCGACTGAACTACCACTCCGCTTTTGAACGGAGGCAGGCGCGAAGGCCCGCGCATTCTCTGCGCATCTGCGTAGCGCGGCGGATGCTTCAAGAAACGAAACCCCCGATTTCTCAGGGGCTTCGGTGCAACTGGCGGAGTGGACGGGACTCGAACCCGCGACCTCCGGCGTGACAGGCCAGCATTCTAACCGACTGAACTACCACTCCGCTTTTGAAACCTGCCGCTCGGTGCTCTGGTGGGTGCTGAGGGTTTCGAACCCCCGACCCTCTCCGTGTAAAGGAGACGCTCTACCGCTGAGCTAAGCACCCTAGCGAGTCGGTTAGTTTACGGCATCCTTCAGCGCTTTGCCAGCCTTGAAGGTCGGATTCTTCGACGCGGCGATCTTGATCGAGTCGCCAGTCTTCGGGTTGCGGCCGGTGCGCTCGGCACGGTCGCGCACCTGAAAGGTGCCGAAGCCCACGAGGGTCACGCTGTCGCCCTTCTTGAGCGCCTTGGTGACTTCGGACACGAAGGCGTCGACGGCGCGACCGGCTTCGGCCTTGGAGATATCGGCAGCGGCGGCGATAGCGTCGTTCAGTTCGGCTTTATTCATTTTCGTGATGACTCCATGTGCGGCAGAAAACCGCGGAATTGAGGATCGGGTGTCGGCTTGGCCTGCCCCGCCTGCGGCGGGGCCCCGATGGGTTTTTCACTACCAAGCACGCCCGTTCGCGGTGCTCGCAAGTCGTGCATTTATACCAGCGGCCTCCTACCCGCGCAAGCCGAAAAGCCAGCAACGGCGCGGGTTTGAGCGACTTGGGCGGTTGCGGTTCAGCGCCTCTCAGTGCTTGACGCGTGCGCTCGAGGATGCTTTCGGCTTGCGCCGCAACAGTGCCCGTTCGCCATTGGCGGCGGGCTTCGGCTTCAGCGGCGTCTCCAGTGCGAGGTCCAGCACTTCGTCGATCCACTTGACCGGCACGATCTTCAGGTCACGGGTCACGTTGTCCGGGATGTCGGCCAGATCCTTGCGGTTCTCCTCCGGGATGATCACCGTGCGGATGCCGCCGCGCAGCGCCGCCAGCAGCTTCTCCTTGAGCCCACCGATCGCCGAGACACGACCACGCAGGGTGATCTCGCCGGTCATGGCCACGTCGGCCTTGACCGCCACCCTGGTCAGCATCGACACCAGCGAGGTCACCATCGCGATGCCCGCGCTGGGGCCGTCCTTCGGCGTGGCGCCATCGGGCACGTGCAGATGCACATCGTGCTTCTGCAGGAAGTCGACCTCGATGCCGAGCCGCTCGGCGCGCGAGCGCACCACCGACAGCGCCGCCGAGGCCGATTCCTTCATCACGTCACCGAGCTGCCCGGTGAGGATCACCGCACCCTTGCCCGGAACCAGCGTGGACTCGATCTGCAGCAGGTCGCCGCCGACCTCGGTCCAGGCCAGGCCGGTGACCAGGCCGACCTCGTTCTGCTCCTCGGCGCGACCGAAGTCGAAACGGCGCACGCCCAGGTACTTGTCCAGGTTCTTGGAACCGACGCTGACCCACGCCTTGTCCTTGCGCGCCGCCGCGCCCTTCTTGGCCGCCGGCTTCTTGGCGAGCACTGGCTGCGGCCCGGCCAGCGCGATTTCCTTGACCACCTTGCGGCAGATCTTGGCGACTTCGCGCTCGAGGTTGCGCACGCCGGACTCGCGCGTGTAGTAGCGCACGATGTCGCGGATCGCGTCGGCGGCGATCTCCAGCTCGTCGCCCTTCAGGCCGTTGGCCTTCAGCTGCTTGGGCACCAAATAGCGCATGGCGATGGCGAGCTTCTCGTCCTCGGTGTAGCCGGGGATGCGGATCACCTCCATGCGGTCGAGCAGCGGCCCGGGGATGTTCAACGAGTTGGAGGTCGCCACGAACATCACTTCCGACAGGTCCAGGTCCACTTCCAGGTAGTGGTCGTTGAACGCGTTGTTCTGCTCCGGGTCGAGCACTTCCAGCAGCGCCGAGGACGGATCGCCGCGGAAGTCCATCGACATCTTGTCGATCTCATCGAGCACGAACAGCGGGTTCTTGCTGCCGACCTTGTTGAGGTTCTGCACGATGCGGCCCGGCATCGACCCGACGTAGGTGCGCCGATGGCCGCGGATCTCCGCCTCGTCGCGCACGCCGCCCAGCGACATGCGCACGAACTTGCGGTTGGTCGCCTTGGCGATGGACTGGCCGAGCGAGGTCTTGCCGACGCCGGGCGGGCCGACCAGGCACAGAATCGGGCCCTTCATCTGCTTCACCCGCGACTGCACCGCGAGGTATTCGAGGATGCGGTCCTTGACCTTCTCCAGGCCGTAGTGGTCGGCGTCCAGGGTTTCCTGCGCGACCTTGAGGTCCTTGCGCACCTTGCTGCGCTTCTTCCACGGCACGCCCAGCAGCCAGTCCAGATAGTTGCGCACCACCGCGGCCTCGGCCGACATCGGCGACATCTGCTTGAGCTTGTTGAGCTCGGCCTTGGCCTTGGTCTCCACCGGCTTGGGCATGCCCGCCTCGGCGATCTTGCGCGCCAGTTCCTCCAGTTCGCCGGGCGCGTCGTCGAGGTCGCCCAGTTCCTTCTGGATCGCCTTCATCTGCTCGTTGAGATAGTACTCGCGCTGGCTCTTCTCCATCTGCGACTTGACCCGACCGCGGATGCGCTTCTCCAGTTGCTGCACGTCGATCTCGCCATCGACCAGGCCGACCAGCATCTCCAGCCGCTCGCCCACTTCCAGGATTTCCAACAGGCGCTGCTTGTCGGCCAGGCGCACCCCGATGTGCGCGGCGATGGTGTCGGCCAAGCGGCCTGGCTCGTCGATGCCGGCCAGCGTCTGCAGCAGTTCAGGCGGCAGCTTGCGGTTGGTCTTGACATATTGCTCGAACAGCGACATCAGCGAGCGGGCGATCGCCTCGACCTCGCGCTCCTCGCGCGATTCGGCGGCATCGATCTCGCGGCCTTCGCCCTGCAGCGCGCCGTCGCGCTCGACCACCTTGTCGACGCTGACCCGCAACAGCCCCTCGACCAGCACCTTGATGGTGCCGTCGGGCAGCTTCAGCAGCTGCAGCACCTGCGCCAGGGTTCCGACGTTGTACAGGTCGGCCGCCACCGGATCGTCGGTCTCGGCGGACTTCTGCGCCAGCAGCAGGATGCGCTTGTCGGCCTCCATCGCGTGCTCGAGCGCGCGCATCGACTTGTCGCGGCCGACGAACAGCGGGATGACCATGTGCGGGAAGACCACGACGTCGCGCAACGGCAGGACCGGAAGATCGAGGACTTCGGAGGGGGACTGGGCCATGAGGGTTCCGATTGGGAGGCGGGGATGCGCAACTTGCGGGCATGAAAACACCGATGGCCCCGTTATGGGGCCATCGGCCGGATGATGCAAGGGCAGCGGAAAAGCCCCTTTCCCTTCAACCGTTTAGCCGGCCGCGCAGACCGCGGCGCTGCGGGTTCGCCCGGCACTCACTCGGCAGAGGCCACCTTCGGCGCCGGCGGCGGCGTCTGGTAGATCAGGTACGGCTCGGACTTGTGCTCGATCACCGACTCGTCCACCACCACCTTGCTGACGTTTTCCTGCGACGGCAGCTCGTACATCGTGTCCAGCAGCACCGACTCGACGATGGTGCGCAGGCCGCGCGCGCCGGTCTTGCGCTTGAGCGCCTTCTTGGCGATGGCCAGCAACGCGTCGTGGCGGAATTCCAGCTCCACGCCTTCCATCTCGAACAATTTCTTGAACTGCTTGGTGATCGCGTTCTTCGGCTCGGTCAGGATCTTGATCAAGGCCGGTTCGTCCAGTTCCTCGAGCGTGGCGACCACAGGCAGGCGACCGACGAACTCGGGGATCAGGCCGAACTTGATCAGGTCCTCCGGCTCCACGTCCGCCAGAATCTTGCCGACTTCGCGCTTGCGCTCGGAACTCTTGACCTTGGCGCCGAAGCCGATGCCGCCGGTGTCGTTTGAGCGCTGCTGAATCACCTTGTCCAACCCGGCGAACGCGCCGCCGCAGATGAACAGGATGTTCTTGGTGTCCACCTGCAGGAATTCCTGCTGCGGGTGCTTGCGCCCGCCCTGCGGCGGCACCGAGGCGACCGTGCCCTCGATCAGCTTCAGCAGCGCCTGCTGCACACCTTCGCCGGACACGTCGCGAGTGATCGACGGGTTTTCGCTCTTGCGCGAGATCTTGTCGATCTCGTCGATGTAGACGATGCCCTGCTGCGCCTTGTCGACATCGTAGTCGCACTTCTGCAGCAGCTTCTGGATGATGTTCTCCACGTCCTCGCCGACATAACCGGCCTCGGTCAACGTGGTCGCGTCGGCAATCGTGAACGGCACGTTGAGCAGCCGCGCCAGCGTCTCGGCCAGCAACGTCTTGCCCGAACCGGTCGGACCGACCAGCAGGATGTTGGATTTGGCCAGTTCGACTTCGTCGTTCTTCTGACGGCTCTCGATGCGCTTGTAGTGGTTGTACACGGCCACGGCGAGCGTGCGCTTGGCGCGCAGCTGCCCGATCACGTACTGGTCCAGCACCTCGAGGATCTCCTTGGGCTTGGGCAGGCTGCTGCGTGCGGACTGCGCCTTCTCCTCCAACTCCTCGCGGATGATGTCGTTGCACAGCTCGACGCATTCGTCGCAAATGAACACGCTCGGCCCGGCGATCAGCTTACGGACCTCGTGTTGACTCTTGCCGCAGAACGAACAGTAGAGAATCTTGTTGCTGTCGCCGGAACGGCCTTGCCGGTCTTCGCTCATTGCTTCGCTTACCCAGTTACCCCACCCGATGAACGGGGGTTCGATTTCGAGAATAGCACAGGGCCAGGAGGACGCTAGCCCGACCCCGGCCCTGCGGAATACGCTGCATTTTGCAGTACAAGCAAGCCTTATGCCGGCTGGATGGACTCTTCCGGACGGCGCTCCAGCACTTGGTCGACCAGCCCGTAGGCCTGTGCGTCGAGCGCGCTCTTGAAGTTGTCGCGTTCGGTATCGCGCGCAATGGTTTCGAGCGATTGGCCGGTGTGCTTGGCCAGTATTTCGTTCAGCCGCGCGCGCAGGGTCAGGATCTCCCGTGCGTGGATGTCGATGTCGGTGGCCTGGCCCTGGAAGCCGCCCAGCGGCTGGTGGATCATCACCCGCGAGTTCGGCAGCGCGTAGCGCTTGCCCGCCGCGCCCGAGGCCAGCAGCAGTGCGCCCATCGAGGCCGCCTGGCCGACGCAGATGGTGCTCACGTCCGGCTTGATGTACTGCATGGTGTCGTAGATGGCCATGCCGGCGGTGACCACGCCGCCGGGCGAGTTGATGTAGATGCTGATGTCCTTTTCCGGGTTGTCCGCTTCCAGGAACAGCATCTGCGCCACGATCACGTTGGCCATGTGATCGTCGATCGGACCGACCAGGAAGATCAGCCGCTCCTTGAGCAGGCGCGAATAGATGTCGTAGGCACGCTCGCCGCGGCTAGTCTGCTCGACCACCATCGGAACCAGATTCAGGGCCTTGGTCACATTGTCCACGCGGGAACTCCTGCTGTTGGTTAAATCCCCGCACAGGAATGTGCGGGCTTTTGCGAGGGACTGGCACTACTGCCGAATGGCTTCCTGGAACGTCATCGCCTGCTCGGTGTGCCGGGCGCGCTCGGCGATCCAGTCGATCACCTGCTCTTCCATCACACGGCTCTGCAGTCCTCCCATCAGTTGGGGGTCGTTGCGGTACATCTCAATGACCTGTTCCGGTTCCTCGTAGGTCGAGGCGATCAGGCGCAGCGTCTCCGAGACCCGCTTGGCGTCCAGGCGCAGTTCGTTGCGGCGGGCGACCTCGCCGACCAACAGGCCGACCAGCACGCGCTTGCGCGCGGCGTCCACGAAGCCCTGGTGGGCGTCGTCCGGCACCTGGCCCGGATCGCGGCCGGAGCGGCGCATCTGCTCCACCTGCTGCGCCAGCATCGAGCGCGCCTCGTTCTCGACCAGGCGTGGCGGCATCTCCACCGACGCGTAGGCGGCGATTAGCTGCTCACCGACCTCGCGGCGCAGCCGGTTCATCAGCGCGCCCTTGAGCTCGCGCTCCAGGTTGATGCGGATGTCCTTGCGAAACTGCTCGGCATCGCCGCTCTTCACGCCGAAGCTCTTGATGAACTCCTTGTCCACGTCCGGCAGCACCGGCGTGGCGACATCGACCGCCTTCACATGCACCTGCACCTGCTTGCCGGCGAACTGCGGCACGCGCCAGTCGGCCGGGAAATCGACGGTCAGCGTCTTTTCCTCGTCCTTGGACAGACCGACTAGGCCCTGCTCGATCGCCGGGAACATGACGCCGGAGCCGATCACGCTGCTGCCCTTCTCCACGCCCTCGGCCGGCAGGCGCTCGTCGTCGGCCTGCGACCAGGTGTCCAGCGTCACCAGGTCGCCGTCCTGCGCGGGCCGCCCGGCAGGCTGCCAGGTGCGGCGCTGCAGGCGCAGGTTCTCGATCATCTGCTCGATGTCCGCGTCGGTGACCTCGGCGGCATGGCGGATCACCTCGAGCTTGGCCACGTCGATGTCACCGAAGTCCGGCACCACCTCGAAGGTCGCGACGAACTGCAATTCGTTGTCGCCGGCGCGGTCGATGCGCGGGTTGCCGGCCGGGCGCAGCGCGTGCTCGCGCACCGCCGAGTCGAAGGTCTCGCGCAGCAGGCCGTCCAGCGCCTCGGCGCGGATCTGCGGCCCGAAACGCTGCTCGATCACTTTCGGCGGAATCTTGCCGGGACGGAAGCCCTTGATCCGCGCGGTGCGCGCGACTTCGCGCAGGCGGCCGCCGATATGGGTCTCCAGGCGCTCCTCCGGCAGAGTGAAGGTCAGACGCCGTTCCAGGGTACCGGTGGTTTCGATCGAGGCTTGCATATGGACTCCTGCCACCGGGAGCCCGTGGCTCTCGGTACGATGTAGAAAAACGTACGGGTTGACGCGGGCACGGGACGGCGCCGCAGCCGGATAGTTTCGCCTATTCCGGCGGCACCTGCCAGCGCGCCCGGGCGAGGCCGCCGCCGCATGGAAACGCCGGCGGCAGCGGGGAGCAAGCGGCGCCTCGGTGGTGCGAAAGAGGGGACTCGAACCCCTACGCCTTGCGGCACTGGTACCTAAAACCAGGGCGTCTACCAATTCCGCCACTTTCGCGTCGCGGCGCCGGAAGCGCCTGCCGGCACATTGTTGCAGGCCTGCCGGCAAAGAAAAAGGTTCATCTCCCCACTCCGGGAAAGGCGGCGCGGATCTTGAGGAAGAAGTAGGCGTCATCGCGGTAGCCGAAGCGATGCACTTGATGACCTTGATCCGGTTGTTGATGCCCTCGAGCAGGCCGGTGCGCATGGGCCAGCGCACCCGGCTGAGGATGCCGCGCCAGTAGGGGCGCAAGCACTTGGCGAAGTGCATCAGCGCCGGGATCTGGCTTTCTTGCGCATGGCGCAGCCACCGATTCCACGCCCGGCGCCAGGCCCAGGCGGTGGGCGCGTTCCATAGCGCCTTGAGTTGTTTCTTCATCACCTCGGCCGTCATCAGCGACTGATCGGCTTGCAGCACCTCGACCTGCTCGTGCTCGGCCAGATGGCGCCGGTTGCGCAACAGCAGCCAATGCGCACGCTGACCGCCTTGCGCGCCAGCTTGTCGTGGCGCCACTGATTGGCCGCATCCACCCGCACCCGGTGGATGACCTCCCGGCCATACTTGGCCACGACGTGGAACAGGTCGTAGACCAGCATGGTCTGAAGCATCGCGGCGTTACCGATACCGCCGGCAACCGAGCCGACAAGCAGGACGCCGCGGGGCACGCCAACCCCGAGACGACCAATCGGTATGCCCACGACCTGCCGCCGGTCCCGCCGCCGACGCGTCGCAAATAGCGCGCGCGCCGGCGCTATTTTTCCCGGCAATTTTCCCGGCAGATAGAAAAACAGCCACTTGGCTTGCGCCAAGTGGCTGTTTTATTTGGTGGGCCGTCAAGGATTCGAACCTTGGACCTATTGATTAAGAGTCAACTGCTCTACCAACTGAGCTAACGGCCCTTGAAGCTTGATCGCGCAGTTTATGCGCTTTTTTGCCTCGTTGCAACATCCCGCGAAGCATCGGATCACGCGATCAATGGGGTGGCTGAGGGGACTCGAACCCCCGACATCTGGAATCACAATCCAGTACTCTAACCAACTGAGCTACAGCCACCATTGAACCTTTGCAACGCCCTGGCCTGCGCCGGTGTGGCGCGCCCGACAGGAATCGAACCTGTAACCGCCGGCTTAGAAGGCCGGTGCTCTATCCGGTTGAGCTACGGGCGCCCGGACCGGATTGTCGCATTCCTCTCCGCCGCTGAGTATCGGACTGGTCGGGGTAGAGGGATTCGAACCCCCGACATCCTGCTCCCAAAGCAGGCGCGCTACCAGACTGCGCTATACCCCGGCGGAACACCCTTGCGGCCGAAGCCGGAAAGGCCGGCTATTGTGGGAACCTCGCGGCCCGGTGTCAACGGCATGCGTCGTCAACGCGACCTGCGCTATTCTCGGCACTTGCGGCCGATATGGCCAATGGTCAATTTCACAGGGAGAAACAGCATGATCCGCAGCGGCAACCCCGCCTTGAAGGAATCCACTTTCCTCGACCTTGGCAGCGGCGCGGTGGTCTCGCGCGACGGCGAGGCGATGACCCTGAACGGCACCGCCAACAAGACCGGCGCCCTACTCCTGCTCACCGTGTTGACGGCCGTGTTCGCGTGGAGCCAGTCGATCACGATCGATGGCGCCGGCAACGAGGCGGTGGCGCCGGGCATCGTCGGCTACGTGCTGGGCGGCGCCATCGGCGGCTTCGTGCTGGCCATGATCACCACCTTCAAGAAAACCTGGGCGCCGATCACCGCGCCGCTGTACGCACTGGTGGAAGGCTTCTTCCTGGGCTCGATCTCGGCGCTGTACGAGCACCGCTTCAACGGCATCGTGCTGCAGGCGGTGCTGCTGACCTTCGGCACCCTGTTCGCACTGCTGTTCGCCTACCGCAGCGGGCTGATCAAGGCCACCGAGAACTTCAAGCTGGGCGTGGTGGCCGCCACCGGCGGCATCGCGCTGGTGTACCTGGCGACCATCGTGCTCGGCTTCTTCAACATCCAGATCCCCTACATCCATGCCTCCGGCACGATCGGCATCCTGTTCAGCCTGTTCGTAGTGGTGGTGGCGGCGCTGAACCTGGTGCTGGACTTCGACTTCATCGAGAGCGGCGTGGAGCAGGGTGCGCCCAAATACATGGAGTGGTACGGCGCGTTCGGGCTGATGGTCACCCTGGTGTGGCTGTACATCGAGTTCTTGCGCTTGCTGTCGAAGTTGCAGTCGCGGAACTGATGGGAGCCGGGATTGGCCAAAGCCCGTTCCGCTGAGCCGGCCAGCTTCAGGACAGAATAAAGGGCGCCCAGGGCGCCCTTTTTCTTGCATGATCGCTGGCGCTCAGAGACGGCTGGCGATGGCCTTGGCGAAACCCATGGTGTTGCCGCTGCCGCCCAGATCCGGGGTCAGCCCGTCCTTGGCTTCCAGCGTGGCGACGATGGCGCTGCGCAGGCGCTCGGCGTTGTGCGGCTGGCCGACATGGTCCAGCAGCTGTGCCGCGCCCAGCAGTAGCGCGCACGGGTTGGCCTTGCCCTGCCCGGCGATGTCCGGTGCCGAGCCGTGCACGGCCTCGAAGATCGCCGCATCGACGCCGATGTTGGCGCCAGGGGCCAGGCCCAGGCCGCCGACCAGGCCGGCGCACAGGTCCGAGAGGATGTCGCCGAACAGGTTGGTGGTGACGATGACGTCGAACTGCTCCGGACGCATCACCAACTGCATGCAGGCGTTGTCGACGATCATTTCCTGGAACTCGATCTGCGGGTAGTTCGCCGCCACCTCGCGCGCCACCTTCAGGAACAGGCCCGAGGTGGACTTGATGATGTTGGCCTTGTGCACCGCGGTGACCTTCTTGCGGCCGGTCGCCCGCGCCAGATCGAAGGCGTAGCGGACGATGCGCTCAGCCCCCTTGCGGGTCACCTTGGCCATCGACACCGCGGTCTCGCCGTCGGCCGACACTTCCTGGCCTTCGCTCAGATAGGCGCCTTCGGTATTCTCGCGCACGGTGATCAGGTCCACGCCGGCGCCGAAGCGCGACTTGGTGTTGGGGAACGACTTGGCCGGGCGCACGTTGGCGTACAGGTCGAACTGGCGGCGCATGGCCACGTTGATCGAGCTGAAGCCCTCGCCCACCGGCGTGGTCAGCGGGCTCTTCAGCGCGATCTTGTTCTTGCGGATCGAGTCCAGGGTGGCGGCAGGCAACAGATCGCCGTGCTTCTCCAGTGCGACCAGGCCGGCGTCGGCGTATTCGTAGGTGAGGCCGGCGTTCAGCGCGTCGAGCACGAACAGCGTGGCGTCCATGATCTCGGGGCCGATGCCATCGCCACGGATGACCGTGATTGTCTGCGTCATAGGGGTGCGGTTTCCGTACAGAGGGGGGCGCCAGCCGGAAGCCCGGGCTGCAGGCGCAAGGAGATTTCAACGGTAATTATGCCCCAAGCCGGTGAAGGCCCCCAAACCGCCGCAGGCGCAAAACGCAGCGCGCCGGCCGCGGGCGGCGCGTGCCGGGTCGCTTTGCTCGGCTGCTCAGCCGTGCGCGTGTTCCTGCGGCGCGTCAGCCGCGCCCGCGTCGAGCCGGTCGAGGAAATCCACCGCCCGGCGCAGATGCGGGATCACGATCGAGCCGCCCACCACCAGACCCACCGAGAAGGTCTCGAAGAATTCGTCGCGACCGACGCCGGCCTGCTTGCACTGGGCCACGTGGTAGCTGATGCAATCGTCGCAGCGCAGCACCAGCGAGGCGACCAGGCCGAGCAGTTCCTTGGTCTTCACGTCGAGCGCGCCGGCCTGGTAGGTCTGGGTGTCGAGCGCGAAGAAGCGCCGCATCACCTGGTTCGGCTCGGCCAGGATGCGCTGGTTCATGCGCTGGCGGAACTCGGTGAACTCGCGCAGCCGGTCCTGGCCCTCGCCGCCGGCGTCCGCCGCGCTCATGCCGGGGACCCCGGCGCCTTGCCATCGAGCAGCGGCTCCAGCTGGCCGGCGCGGTGCAGCGCCATCATGTCGTCGTAGCCGCCGACATGGATGTCGCCGACGAAGATCTGCGGCACGCTGGTGCGCCGCGCCAGGGCGACCATCTTCTCGCGCTCGGCCGGGTCGAGGTCGATGCGCACCTCGGTCCAGCTGCGGCCCTTGCTTTTCAGGAAATTCTTGGCGGCCACGCAGTACGGGCAGATCGCGGTGGAGTATAGGGTGATCGGCGGCCCGCCGGCCGGGCCGTCATCGGCATGTTGGGTGTCCACGGGAAACTCCGGGCAAGGAAAGAGGTCCAAGCCACTATGGTAGCGGGCGGCTGGATTTTCGAGCCCGCCGCCGCAACACTGCGGGTTGCCCTGGATTCACCACATCGTTCCCGGACGCCGCCCGCGGCGCCCCGCCTTCTCCCTGGAGCTTCCCTTGCGCCCGCTGCCGCTTGCCTTCGCGATCACCCTGGCTACCGCCGTCGCAGTCGCGCCGGCGCAGGAGAACAAGCTGCCGGACATCGGCTCCTCGGCGGGCGAGCTGCTGACCCCGGCGCGCCAGGCCGAGTACGGCAAGATGATGCTGGCCGAACTGCGCAACTACGACTACGTGCTCGAGGACCCGCTGATCGACGACTGGCTGCAGACCATGGGCACCCGGCTCGGCGCCAACAGCGACCAGCCGCAGCAGAAGTACACCTTCTTCATGCTGCGCGACCGCCAGATCAACGCCTTCGCCACCCTGGGCGGCTACGTCGCGGTCAACGCCGGCCTGGTGCTGACCGCCGAGCGCGAGGACGAGGTCGCCGCGGTGCTGTCGCACGAGATCGCGCACATCACCCAGCAGCACGTGCTGCGCGGCGTGGAACGGGCGCAACGCGACCAGGTGCCGATCCTGCTCGGCATGCTCGCCGCGGTGGTCGCCGCGCAGCAGGCCGGCGGCCGCTCCAGCGGCGACGCCACCCAGGCGGCGATCGCCAGCGGCATGGGCCTGATGCAGCAGCGCCAGATCGACTACACCCGCTCCAACGAATCGGAGGCCGATCGCCTGGGCATCCGCACCCTGCAGCGCAGCGGCTACGACGTCGACGCGATGGCCGGCTTCTTCGAGCGCATGTCGCTGGCGATGCGCGGCAACCAGGGCGGCGACAGCACCCCCGACTACCTGATGACCCACCCGGTCACCACCACCCGCATCAGCGAGGCGCGGCAGCGCGCCGAGCAGATGAAGAAGCACATGGTGACGCTGACCACCAGCGTGCCGGGCGGCACCTTGCAGGAACGGGTCGACCCGAACGACGTGTCGCTGAGCCAGCCGCTGGGCGCGCCGAGCAACCCGCTGCTGCCGGGGGGCCTGCAACTGCCGTTCGGGAACTACGCGCGCGGCGCCAGCGGGCAGTTCGACTGGGCCCGCGAGCGCCTGCGCGTGCTCAGCGCCAACACCCCGGCCGATGCGGTGCGCGAGTACGAGGGCCTGCGCCAGGGCCGCAAGCAGGGCCTCAGCGACGCCCAGCGCTACGGCCTGGCGCTGGCAAGGCTGCGTGGCGGCGGCAGCCAGCAGGCGGCGGCGCAGGCACTGGAGGAACTGCTGGAGGTGCACCCGGACAGCTGGTGGCTGGGCCTGGCGGTCGCCGAGACCGAGTCCCGCAGCGGTCGCAGCCAGCAGGCCAACCAGCGCTTCGACGCCCTGCTCAAGCGCCTGCCGAGCAACAACGCGGTGGCGCTGAGCTATGCCGCGGCGCTGAACGAGCAGGGCGGACGCGCGGCGGGCCAGCGCGCGCAGGCGGTGCTGCGGCCGCTGCTGGCTGCGGCCGCCGAGGACCCGGTGTTCCAGCGTACCTTCGCCCGCGCCTGCGAACTGGCCGGGGACGGCAACCGCGCCGGCGAAGCCTATGCCGAGGCCGCCTACCTGAACGGACGCCCGGAACAGGCCCTGATCCAGCTGAACAACCTGAAGAAGCGCGACGACCTGGATTACGTGGCGCGCGCGCGCATCGACGCGCGCATCGCCGCGATCACTCCCACTGTGCTGGAGCTGCGCCGCCAGGGCGTGCAGGACCCAGACGTGCTACAGCGCTGAAACACGGCGCCCGGGAAGTCATCGAATAGTCACAAAACCGTAGTCTACTGGCGACCTCTCCCCCAGTGCCACGGTGCCGTCGTGCAGAAACGCATCCTGATCGTCGACGACGAACCCGCCATCCGCGACATGGTGGCATTCGCCCTGCGCAAGGGCGACTTCGAACCGGTCCACGCCGGCGACGCGCGGGAAGCGCAGACCTCCATCGCCGACCGCGTCCCCGACCTGATCCTGCTGGACTGGATGCTGCCCGGCACCAGCGGCCTGGAGCTGGCCCGGCGCTGGCGCAAGGACACGATGACCCGCGAGGTGCCGATCATCATGCTCACCGCGCGCGGCGAGGAGAACGACCGAGTCGGCGGCCTGGAAGCCGGGGTCGACGACTACGTGGTCAAGCCGTTCTCGGCACGCGAGCTGCTGGCGCGGATCCGCGCGGTGATGCGGCGTACCCGCGACGACGACGAGGACGGCAGCGTCTCGGTCGGCAGCCTGCGCATCGACGGCGCCGCGCACCGCGTGTTCGCCGGCGAGGCGCCGGTGCCGATCGGCCCCACCGAGTACCGCCTGCTGCATTTCTTCATGACCCACCCGGAGCGCGTCTACAGCCGTGCGCAGTTGCTCGACCACGTATGGGGCGGCAGTGTCTATGTCGAGGAGCGGACCATCGACGTGCACATCCGCCGGCTGCGCAAGACCCTGGAGCCGTTCGCGGTGGAGAACATGGTGCAGACGGTGCGCGGCTCCGGCTATCGCTTCTCGTCGTCCATCTGACTGCGGCCTGCGGCGCCTGCTATAAACGGCACAAGGACCACGATCCATTGCGACAGAGTGCGCTTCCGATGCCCCGCCACATCCGTTTTGCCTGGCTCAAGACCCTCGGCACTCTGGCCGCGCTGCTGCTGCTGGCGGTGCTGGTCGGTTGGCTCGGCGGCCATGCGTGGATGGCGCTGACCCTGATGTCGCTGGCGGTAATGGCCTGGCACTACTGGCGCCTGCGCCGCGTGTTGCGCCGGCTGACCGCGCGTCAGCGCTGGGTGCCGCCGGCCGGCACCGGCGTGTGGAACGAGTTGGACCGGCTGCTGTACCGCAGTCAGGCGGAAATGCGCACGCGCAAGCGGCGCCTGCTGGACATGCTGCGCGCCTACCGCGCCGCCGCCGCGGCGCTGCCCGATGCAGTGGTGGTGGTGGACCGCAACAGCCAGCGCATCCAGTGGTTCAACGAGGCCGCCGGCAGCCTGCTCGGCCTGCGCCATCCCGGCGACCTGAACGTGCCGGTGGTGGAACGCCTGCAGCCGTTGCCGCTGGCGCACTGGCTGGCCGGCGGCCGCAACGCCGAACCGATGCTGGACACGCCCTCGCCGATCGACGACCGGCTGCGCCTGAACCTGCGCCTGATCCCCTACTCCGACGACTACTGGCTGCTGGTCGCGCGCGACGTCAGCAAGCTGCTGCAGCTGGAGCAGGTGCGCCGCGACTTCGTCGCCAACGTCTCGCACGAACTGCGCACGCCGCTGACCGTGGTGCATGGCTACCTGGACATGCTCGATCCGGAGGACTTCCCTGATTCCGGGCCGATGCTCGCCGAGATGCGCAAGCAGTCGCAGCGCATGACCCAGCTGGTCGAGGACCTGCTGACCCTGTCGCGGCTGGAATCGCAGGAACACGCCAACGAGGAGACCATCTCGATGGCGCCGATGCTGGCCACGCTGCGCCGCGAGGCCGAGGCGCACAGCCAGGGCCGGCACCGCATCGACGTACACGACGAGGCCGATATCGACCTGGTCGGCTCCAACAAGGAACTGCACAGCGCGTTCTCCAACCTGGTCACCAACGCGGTGCGCTACACCCCTGCGGGCGGCGCGATCAGCATCGTCTTCGCCCGCGAAGGCGACGGTGCGGTGCTGTCGGTGCGCGACAGCGGTTACGGCATCCCCGCGCACCACCTGCCGCGCATCACCGAACGCTTCTACCGCGTCTCCAGCAGCCGTTCGCGCGAGAGCGGGGGCACCGGACTGGGGCTGTCGATCGTCAAGCATGTGCTGGGCCTGCATCAGGCGCGGCTGGACATCGAAAGCGAAGTCGGCAAGGGCAGCACGTTCTCGTGCCACTTCGGCGCGGGCCGCGTGCATCCGCGACACGACCGTGCCACCCTGATCTCGGCCTAACGAGTACCCTCATGCCACGCGCCGCCGCCCTGCCGCCCACGCCGCCACCGGACGTTCCCAGCGACCCGCTGCGCGACCCGTCGCTGTACCTCAATCGCGAACTGTCGCAGCTGGACTTCAATTTCCGCGTGCTGGCGCAGGCGCAGGATCCGAGCGTGCCGCTGCTGGAACGGCTGCGCTTCCTGTGCATTTCCTGCACCAACCTCGACGAGTTCTTCGAGATCCGCGCCGCCACCGTGCGCCATGCGCTGGAATTCGGCTTGCCGCCGGCGCCGGACGGGCTGAGTTCGAGCGCGATCCTCAATTCCATCCACGACCGCGCCGCGCAGCTGGTCGACCACCAGTACCGGTGCTGGAACGACGTGCTGCGGCCGGCGCTGAAGGACGCCGGCATCGGCGTGCTCGGCCGCCACAGCTGGAACGCGCGGCAGAAGCGCTGGCTGCGCGCCTACTTCCGCAACGAGATCATGCCGGTGCTGTCGCCGCTGGGCCTGGATCCGGCGCACCCGTTCCCGAAGATCCTCAACAAGTCGCTGAACATCGTGGTGGTGCTGAAGGGCACCGACGCGTTCGGCCGCGTCGGTCACCTGGCGATCGTGCGCGCGCCGCGCTCGCTGCCGCGCATCATCCAGCTGCCGGAAAGCCTGGCCGAAGGCGGGCAGAGCTTCGTGTTCCTGTCCTCGGTGCTGTCCACCTTCGTCGACGAACTGTTCCCGGGCATGGAGGTGATGGGGTCCTACCAGTTCCGCGTGACTCGCAATTCCGAGCTGGTGGTGGACGAGGAGGAAGTGGAGAACCTAGCGCTGGCGCTGCGCGACGAACTGGTCGACCGCGGCTACCGGCCGGCGGTGCGGCTGGAGATCGCCGAGGACTGCCCGAAGCCGATCGTGCGCACGCTGCTGCAGAACTTCGCGCTGCCGGAGAACGCGGTCTACCGCATCAACGGCCCGGTCAACCTGAGCCGGGTCAACCAGGTCTACGACCTGGTGCAGCGCCCGGACCTGAAGTACCCGCCGATGAATCCGCGCACGCTGCGCGACAACGACGGCATCTTCGACATCGCCGCCGCCGGCGACGTGCTGCTGCACCATCCGTTCGACGCGTTCACCGCGGTGCTGGACCTGATCAAGCAAGCGGCGGTGGATCCGCAGGTGTTGGCGATCAAGCAGACCCTGTACCGCACCGGCAAGGACTCGGGCATCGTCGATGCGCTGGTGCTGGCCGCGCGCAACGGCAAGGACGTGACCGTGGTGGTCGAACTGCGCGCGCGCTTCGACGAGGAAGCCAATCTGGGCCTGGCCGATCGCCTGCAGGAAGCCGGCGTGCAGGTGGTGTACGGCGTGGTCGGCTACAAGACCCACGCCAAGATGCTGCTGATCGTGCGCCGCGAGGGCCGCAAGCTGCGCCGCTACGTGCACCTGGGCACCGGCAACTATCACAGCGGCACGGCGCGCGCTTACACCGATCTGAGCCTGATCACCGCCGACGTGGACATCTGCAACGACGTGCACCTGCTGTTCCAGCAGCTGTCCGGGCTGGCGCCGAAGATCCGCCTCAAGCGCCTGCTGCAATCGCCGTTCACCCTGCATCCGGGCGTGCTGCACCGGATCGAACGCGAGACCAAGCTGGCCCTGGCCGGGCGCCCCGGGCGCATCATCGCCAAGATGAACGCGCTCAACGAGCCGCAGGTGATCCGCGCGCTGTACGCCGCCTCGCAGACTGGGGTCGAGATCGACCTGATCGTGCGCGGCGCGTGCACGTTACGTCCGGGCGTGCCGGGCGTGTCGGACAACATCCGGGTACGCTCGGTCGTCGGCCGCTTCCTCGAGCACAGCCGCGTGTACTGGTTCGGCAACGACGGTGCGCCGGAGCTGTTCTGCGCCAGCGCCGACTGGCTGGAGCGCAACCTGCTGCGACGGGTGGAGACCTGCTTCCCGATCCTGGATCCGACACTGATCGCGCGCATCCAGCGCGAAGTGCTGAAGAACTACCTGGACGACAATCTCAACGCGTGGGAGCTGGACGCCAGCGGCAACTACCGCAAGCTGGCGCCGGGCCAGGACCAGCCGCCGCATTCGGCGCAGCTGGCGCTGCTCGACGGGCTCTGAGCCACGCCGCCGCGTCGGTGAACGGCACCCGTCGCGATCGACTACCATTCCGCCCATGCCTCCCATCTCCCCGTACACGTCGTTGCGCGATGGCGACCTGCTGGCCGCCGTCGACCTGGGTTCCAACAGTTTCCACATGGTGGTGGCGCGGTATCAACTCGAACAGTTGCGGGTGGTGGATCGCCTGCGCGAGACAGTGCGCATGGCCGACGGCCTGGACAGCAAGGGCCGGCTGTCGGCCGACGCACGGCAACGCGCATTGGAGTGCCTGGCGCGCTTCGGCCAGCGCATTCGCGACGTGCCGTCGCTGCGGGTGCGCGCGCTGGCCACCAACACCGTGCGCCAGCTGCGCTCGCCGCAGGCGTTCCTGATCCCCGGCGAGACCGCGCTCGGCCATCCGATCGAAGTGGTCAGCGGACGCGAGGAAGCGCGCCTGATCTACCTGGGCGTGGCGCATGCGCAGCCGCCCAAGCCCGACCAGCGCCGGCTGGTGATCGACATCGGCGGCGGTTCCACCGAATTCATCATCGGCCGCGGCTTCCAGACCCTGGAACGCGAAAGCCTGCAGGCCGGCTGCATCGCCAGCACGCGGCGCTTCTTCCCCGGCGGCAAGCTGTCGAAGAAGAAGTGGAAGGACGCGCTGACCGAGATCGGCGCCGAGTTCCAGCAGTTCGCCGGGCTGTACCGCGCGCTGGGCTGGCACGAAGCGCTGGGCTCGTCGGGCACGCACAAGGCGATCGGCGAGATCTGCGCGGCGATGAAGCTGACCAAGGGCGCGATCACCGCCGAAGCGCTGCCGCAGCTGCGCGAACGCCTGCTGCTGGCCAAGCGCATCGAGGACATCGACCTGCCCGGCCTGTCCGCCGACCGCCGGCAGATCATCGCCGGCGGCGTGCTGGTGCTGGAAGCCGCGTTCCAGGCCCTGGGCCTGCAGCGCCTGATGGTCAGCAAGGCGGCGATGCGCGAAGGCATCCTGTACGACATGCTCGGCCGCGGCGGCGAAAACGATCCGCGCCAGACCGCGATCGCCGCGCTCACCCAGCGCTACGGCATCGACGAGGCCCAGGCCGCGCGCGTGGAAGGCACGGCGATGGCGCTGTTCGAGCAGGTCGCCACCGATTGGGCGCTGGATGCCGACGACGGCCGCATGCTCGGCTGGGCCGCGCGCCTGCACGAGCTCGGCCAGGTCATCGCCCACAGCCAATACCACGTGCACGGCGCCTACGTGCTCGAGCACTCCGACATCGCCGGCTTCTCGCGGCAGGAGCAGCAGGTGCTGGCGGCGCTGGTGCGCACCCATCGCCGCAACGTGCCCAAGACCGCGTTCGACGCCCTGCCCGACCGCCTGCTGCTCGGCGCCAAGCGCAAGGCCGCGCTGCTGCGGCTGGCGGTGCTGCTGCATCGCGCGCACGAGTCCGATTCGATCCCGTCGCTGGAGCTGAAGGCCGATGGCAACAACCTGAACCTGATCCTGTCGCAGCCGTGGATCGAATCGCGGCCGCTGCAACGCGCCGACCTGATCGGCGAGATCGAAGGCATGGCCGGGCTGGGCATCAGTTTCCGGCCGTTCGTGGCCTGACGGCCGGGATCGGGATGGGGGATGACCGGCCTGCGGCCGTTGCGAAGCGCTTCGGATCGGCGGCGGCACGGCGAGAAGTCCGGCCATCGTGGACGCGGCGAGCGCTCGGCTGCAGCCCGGCTAGACGCCCTGGGCCGGCGTCATCGTTTCTACATGCGCCGGACATGTCCGCTTCACCGCCTCGCGCGAAGCTTTGGCAAACTGGAGCCCCGGCATGCGCTACGCGATCGTCACCGAGACGTACCCTCCTGAGGTCAACGGCGTCGCGCTGACCGTGCAGGGGCTGGAGTTGGGCTTGCGCGCGCGTGGCCATCGGGTCGATGTGGTGCGCCCGCGCCAGGCCGGCGATCTGCACGTGGAAGATGCGCATCTGGTGCGCGGTGCGGCGCTGCCGCGCTATCCCGGCCTGAAGTTCGGCTTGCCCGCGCCGCGGCGTCTGGCGCGCCTGTGGCAGGCCACGCCGCCGGACGCGGTCTACATCGCCACCGAAGGCCCGCTCGGCTGGTCCGCGCTGCGCACCGCGCGGCGCCTGGGCATCCCGATCGCGTCCGGTTTCCATACCCGCTTCGACGAGTACCTGCCGCAGTACGGTGCGGCCTGGCTGCAGTCGACCGCGCTGCGCTGGATGCGGCGCTTCCACAACCGGTCCGACGCGACCCTGGTGCCGACCCGCGAGCTGCAGGACTTCCTCGCCGGGCAGGGTTTCGAGCGCGTGCGCCTGCTGGCGCGTGCGGTGGACAGCCGCCAGTTCGAACCGCAGCGCCGCGATGCGCAACTGCGCCGCGAATGGGGCCTGGATGCGGACGGCTGCGCCGTGCTGTACGTCGGCCGCATCGCCTCGGAAAAGAACCTGCCGCTGGCGGTGCGCGCGTTCCGTCAGTTGCAACAGGTGCGGCCGCACGCGCGCTTCGTCTGGGTCGGCGACGGCCCGATGCGCGGGCGTCTGGCGCAGGAAAATCCCGACTTCGTCTTCTGCGGCGTGCAGCGCGGCGATGCGCTGGCGCGCCACTTCGCCAGCGGCGACCTGTTCCTGTTCCCCAGCCGCAGCGAGACCTTCGGCAACGTGACCCTGGAAGCGATGGCCAGCGGCGTGGCCACGGTGGCTTTCGACTACGGCGCGGCGCGCGAATACCTGCGCGACGGCCTCAACGGTGCGGCGGTGGCCGACGACGCCGGCTTCCTCGCCGCGGCACTGCGCCTGGCCGGCGACGATGCCCTGCGCCGGCGCCTGGGCGTTGCCGCCTGCGCGGCGATGCAGCAGTTGCGCCCGGAACGGGTGGTGGCGGATTTCGACGCGCTGCTCGGCGAGCTGGCTTCCTGCAGGAGGGCGCATGCCACCGTCGACGCGGCTTGAGATCCTGCGCGGGCACGAAGCGCGCTGGTGCCGGCGCGCGAACCACTGGTGCCGGCGACGCTCGGTGCGCCGCTTCTTCGCGATGGTCAGCCGGCTCGGCGACGGCATGTTCTGGTACGCGTTGATGACCCTGCTGGTGGTCTGCGATGGCATGGACGGGGTGTTCGCGTCCGCACACATGGCCGCCACCGGCGTGGTCGCACTGAGCCTGTACAAGGCACTCAAGCGCTGGACCCGGCGCCCCCGCCCCTATGCGGCGGACTTGCGCATCCGCGCCTGGGTGGCGCCGCTGGACGAGTTCAGTTTTCCGTCCGGACACACCCTGCATGCGGTGTCGTTCGGCATCGTCGCGCTGGCCTATTACCCGTGGCTGGCCCCGTTGCTGATCCCGTTCGTCGCCTGCGTGGCGCTGTCGCGCGTGGTGCTGGGCCTGCACTACCCCAGCGACGTGCTCGCCGCCACCGGCATCGGCGCGCTGCTAGCCGGCGTGTCGCTGTGGCTGCTACCGATGCCGGCCTTGCTTGGGTGAAGGCCGGGACTCGGGACTCGGGTTCGAAGGGGAAAGCGGCTTTTTTGCAACTTCACACCAACCGCTTTTCTGTAGGAGGGGCTGCAGCCCCTCCTACAGAAAAGCGGAAATGCGGCGCAATCGCGAAAATCCCGAGTCCCCGGGTCCCGGCCGTACAATGCCCCATGACCACGCTGTTCATCTCCGACCTGCACCTGGATCCGGCCCGGCCGGCGATCACCGAGCTGTTCCTCGGTTTCCTGCGCGGCGAAGCGCGCCGCGCCGAGGCGCTGTACATCCTCGGCGACCTGTTCGAGGCGTGGATCGGCGACGACACGCCGTCCACGGCGGCCGACGCGGTAGCGCTCGCGCTGCATGCGCTGGGCGATGCCGGCGTGCCGGTATCGTTCATGCACGGCAACCGCGACTTCCTGCTCGGCGCCGACTACGCGCGCCGCGCCGGCATGCGCCTGCTGCCCGATCCGTGCGTGATCGACCTTTACGGCGAGCCGGCGCTGCTGCTGCACGGCGACCTGCTATGCACCGACGACACCGCCTACCAGACGTTCCGCGCGCGGACCCGCGACCCGGCGTTCCAGCAGCAGTTTCTGGCGCAGCCGCTGGCCGCGCGCATCGCCTTTGCGCAACAGGCGCGCGCGGCCAGCCAGACGCGCCAGGCGGCAATGAAGCAGGGCGACAACGCACAGTTCGAGACCGTCACCGACGTGGCGCCGGCCGAGGTACAGGCCACCTTCGCGCGCTACGGGGTGAGCCGGATGGTCCACGGCCACACCCATCGGCCGGCGCTGCATACCCTGGACGTGGATGGGCGCGCCTGCAGCCGCATCGTGCTCGGCGACTGGTATGAACAGGGCTCGGTGCTGCACGTGGACGCGCAGGGCTGCACGCTGCAGCAGTTGTAACGCCGCCGCGACGCGGCGGCCCTGGATCGGCTACAGCATGCCACCGGCGCGATCGCGGGTGCGTTGCGCATAGCCGACGTAGTCGCCGTTGACCACGTCGTAGCACAGGATGGTGCCGGAGCGCTCGACCCGGTAGCGGTCCCTCACCGGCGCGGTCTGCGGATCGCCCTGACAGGCGCCGCCGTGAATCTCGCGCACGGCCACGTCGACCGCCTCGGGCGTGGCGGCAGGCGCCGCCGATGCCGCCATGTCGGTCCAGGCATTGCCCTCGTTTTCGTAGCTCAGGCATTGCGGATCGGGATAGGTCCGGTCCGATTGCAGGCGTGTTTCCAGCATCGCCAGCGCGCGGGTGGCGTCCAATGGCACCGCCCGCGCTTGCATGGTCGCGGTAGGTGCCGCAGCGGGCGCAGGCGCCGAGCGCGGCGTCGCCGCTGGATCCGCCGCCGGACTGCAGCCCATGCCCAGCGCTGCCAGCGCCAGCGCGGCCGGCATCCCGATGCTCTTCAAAATCGCCAATTCCCGGAAGTGGACCACAGGTCACCGGCATCGCCGGTTTTGCGGTCCAGCATAGCCACAGCGAACGGCGCTGCACCGCTCAGCGGAACCCAGCGACCGTGGCCTTGGTGTTGACCAGCACGCGCTGGTTGTGGCGGTGCTGGCAATGCCCATCGGCACCCTGGCGTAGGAGATGTTGGGATTGGACCAGTAGTTCAGCCGCGGGCAGCTGCTGCAATCGTAGGCCATGATCGTGCGCCAGTTGTTGCCGTAGCGGTAGCCATGGCCGTATGCGTACGGCCAGGTGCTCGGATCGCTGGCCGGGTCGTGGCGCGCGCTCTGCAGGTGGCCGATCTCGGGGGCGAAGGTGTAGTAGCCGGTAACGCAGCTCCAGTACACTGCGGCGAACGCGGTGGCCGCGGTCGAACCGATGCCCGAGGCCAGGCCGCAATAGCTGGAATTGTCGATGATCAACACACCGACGTCGGCGGCCACGTTGTTGCGCGTGGTGTGAATGCTGTCCATGTAGCCGTCGCTGGTGCCGCGGAAGCGGCCCAGGTCGGTGCTGAAATCGCCCGACTCGGGATAGTTGGTGGTCTGGTAGCCGGCCAGCACCATGTTGATGCCGACGTTGCTGTTGGTATAGCCCTGGTTGGACTCGGCCACCGCCAGTTGCACCAGCGACTGCATGCTGCCACCGTAGCTGGTCACCGCCTGGTTGGTGGTCACCACCAGCACGCGGATGGTCGCGGTCGGAGCGGCAGAGGCAGCCGCGGTGGTGGCGCGGTCGTCGACCACGGCCTGCGGCATCTGGATGGTCGGCAGCAGCGCGTAGTCGGCCGGATGCTCGGCCGGCATGCGGCTCTCGTCGACCTCGACCAGCACGTGGCCGCCGCCGGCGATCGGGCGCAGGTGGAACAGCGTACCGTTGCTGCGGATGCTGCAGGTAATGGTGTCGCCGCTGCGCACCAGGATCGCCGAGTTCAGCGGATCCAGGCCGGAGCGCGCGCGCCTTGGGCGCGGCGGCGTTGCCCAGGTTGCCGTACCAGATACTGTTGCCGCCTTCCAACTGTTCGGTCTTCGTCTGCGTGGCGGTGACGTGCTGGCCCAGCAGGTCCAGTTCCAGCTGCGCCTGCGTGGCATCCACCGCGGCGGCGTCCACGCGCACGCTCTGCACCGCGCCGGTGGACGGATTGGCCAGCACGCGACTCAACGCGGGTTCGCCGGGTATGACCTTGGAAATGTACTGACTGCTCTGGAACAGGGGTTTTCCGGCCGCGGAGGCTGAACCGGCGACACACAGAGCAAGCATCGCGCTAAGGCAGCACATCGACTTCATGTCGTACGCCCGGCGTGGTGAGAAGAGACGCAGCGTCGTCCTCACGCAGAAGGCGTCGGGCGCAGCGCATGGAACTCCGATTAGCCGCTCAGTCGGGGTTCAGCACAAGCGACGAAATCCACCGCGCTGCAACTCAGAGATGGCCATTCCATTATGTGCTGTGATACTCATCCATGTTTCCGTGGTCACATCGCATGCGCGACCAAGGCGTGGACGCCTTTCCATCGAGCAGCGGCGCCGGATCCGGGATCAGAAATACAGGATTAGCCGATGCCGGCTCGCGCAGCAGGATCGCATGCGCACCGTAGCGCGGCGCCTCAACCGGCCTGGCGCCGCAATGCCATCAGTTCGTCCTCGTCGAAGCCGGCCAACAGCCGCGCCTGCAAATTGAACGGGCCGTGCAGATAGCCGCTGGCGTAGTCGCGCAGCAGTTCGGCGAAACGGGCGCGCGGCTCGATGCCGGCGCGTTCGCAATACCAGCGGTACCAGCGCGAGCCGGCGGCGACATGCGCCACCTCCTCGCGCAGGATCAGTTCCAGGATCGCGACGGTGGCGTCGTCGCCGAGCGCACGCAGCTTGACGATCATGCCCGGGGTCACGTCCAGCCCGCGCGCCTCCAGCACGCGCGGCACCAGCGCCATGCGCGCCAGGCCATCGTGCGCGGTCTTCTCGCACATCTCCCACAGTCCGTTGTGCGCGGCGAAATCGCCGTAATCGTAGCCCAGCGCACGCAGGCGATCGCGCAGCAGCAGGAAATGGCGCGCTTCGTCGGCGGCCACCGCCACCCAGTCGGCGTAGAACGCCTCGGGCAGCCCGCGGAAACGGTACACCGCGTCCCAGGCCAGGTCGATCGCGTTGAGCTCGATATGCGCGATCGCGTGAATGAAGGCGGCCCGGCCTTCGGCGCTGCCCAATCCGCGCCGTGGCAGGTCGCGCGGGTGCACCAACAGCGGCCGCGGCGGGCGGCCAGGCATGCCGATCGGCTCGGGTTCGCCGGGCTGCGCAGGCACGCGCATTGCACCGGCGGCGAACGCAGCGGCGCAGCGCTGGGTCAGCGCGACTTTGTCCTCGGGCGCGCTGGCGGCCAGGCACAGCCGCGCCGCGTGCAGCAGATCCCCGCCGGCGTCCGCATCCTGCATCCGTGCGCCACGCAACGCCGCGTCAGGCGCGGCGCTTCTTCTTCGCTTCGTCCGAGCGCAGTTGCAGGATGCGCTCGAAATAGCCCGGCTCGATGCCGGTGGTGTACTGGCCGTTGAAGCACGAGGAATCGAAGGTCTTCAGTTCCGGGTTGCCCTCGCGCACCGCGGTCTCCAGGTCTTCCAGGTCCTGGTAGATCAGCCAGTCGCAGCCCAGGAATTCCTGGATCTCCTGCTCGCTGCGGCCGTGCGCGATGAGTTCGTCGGCGGCCGGCATGTCGATGCCGTAGATGTTCGGGTAGCGCACCGGCGGCGCGGCGCTGGCCAGGTACACCTTGCGCGCGCCGGCCTCGCGCGCCATCTGCACGATCTGGCGGCTGGTGGTGCCGCGCACGATCGAATCGTCCACCAGCAGCACCACGCGGTTGCGGAATTCCAGGTGGATCGGGTTGAGCTTGCGGCGCACCGACTTCACCCGCTCGCCCTGCCCCGGCATGATGAAGGTGCGGCCGACGTAGCGATTCTTGACGAAGCCCTCGCGGTACTTGACCCCGAGCACGTTGGACATTTCCAGCGCCGCGTCGCGCGAGGTGTCGGGGATCGGGATGATGGTGTCGATGTCGTGGTCCGGGCGCAGGCGCAGGATCTTCTCGCCCAGCTTCATGCCCATGCGCATGCGCGCCTTGTGCACCGAGACGTTGTCGATCATCGAGTCCGGACGCGCGAAGTACACGTACTCGAAGATGCACGGCGTGTGGCCGGTGGGCGAGGCGCAGACTTCGGAGAACAGCTCGCCGCGGCCGGTGATCACCAGCGCTTCGCCGGGGCGCACGTCGCGCAGGCGGGTGAAGCCAAGGATGTCCAGCGCCGACGACTCGGAGGCGACGATGTACTCGTCGCCCTCCGCGCCCTCGCGCTTGCCCAGCACCAGCGGACGGATGCCGTGCGGATCGCGGAACGCGACCAGGCCCAGGCCCAGCACCACGCTCACCACCGCATAGCCGCCCTTGCAGCGGCGGTGCACGCCGGCCACCGCGCGGATCGCCGCTTCCGGGGTCAGCATGCGCTGCGCGTCCAGTTCGTAGGCGAACACGTTCAGCAGCACTTCGCTATCCGAGTCGGTGTTGATGTTGCGCCGGTCGGCCTCGAACACCTGCTGGCGCAGCGCCTCGGTGTTGATCAGGTTGCCGTTGTGCGCCAGCGCGATGCCGTAGGGCGAATTGACGTAGAACGGCTGCGCCTCGTCCATGCCTTCGGAGCCGGCGGTGGGGTAGCGGCAGTGGGCGATGCCGACCCGGCCTTCGAGCACCGCCATGCGCTTCTCGTCGAAGACGTCACGGACCAGGCCGTTGGCCTTCTGCACGCGCAAGCGGGTGCCATCGGCAGTGGCGATGCCTGCGGCATCCTGACCGCGGTGCTGCAGCACGGCCAGGCCGTCGTACAGTTGCGCTGCGACATTCTGGTTGCCGACGATTCCGACGATGCCACACATTTGAACACTCTCCGCGGCGACTGCGCCGCTATTGGGAAGGTGGCCGTGCCTGGCCGTTGGGTTCGACGCGCGCCGGATCGGTCGCTGCCGGACGCGCCTGCGCCGGATCGATGTTCGCAGGCAGATCCTGCGCCGGATCGCCGCCGGGCTGCGCCGATGCGGCTGGACGCCCCAGGGCCTTGGACATGATGTCCTGCAGGCCGCTGGCCGACAGGGCATCGCCCAGGGCGGCATTATCGCCTGCCGCGGGCAACTTGCCCAAATCCATCTGCTGCATGCTCAGTTGCGGCATGCGCCAGGCCGGCAGCTGCGCGCGCATCCAGTGCACCCCCGGATCCAGCACCGGCAGCAGCAGCGACTGGCGCCAGGCCGGCTCGCGGGTCAGTGGGGTGAAGCTCATCAGCAACACCAGCACCGCGGCGAAGAACCCGCCGCGCAGCACCCCCAGGCCGAAGCCCAGCGCACGGTCGGTGCCGGACAGCGCAGTGGAACGGACCGCGCTGCGGATCACCATGCCGACAACGCCGACCACCGCCATCACCACCACGAAGGTCAGCGCATAGCCGCCCAGATAGTAGGTCATGCTCGGACGCGCGCCGTCGGCCAGCCAGCGCCCGGCATCGCTGCCGAACTGGAAGGTGGCCCACCCGGCCAGCAGCCACGACAGCGTGCCGACCACGATGCCGACGAAGCCGCGCAAGGCGCCGAGCAGTGCCGAGACCAGGATCACCGCCAGCAGCACCAGATCGATCATGCGTGCCTCCCGCGGCCGCGCCGCGCGATGGCGCCGGCGCGCCGCCGTGCCCTTCCCTGGTCCATGCTTGCGACTCCTTGGGCCAAGGCCCGGTCAAGGATGTGGACGTACCATACCGCTGATGCCGACCTTCGCCGCGACCTGCACGCGCAGTTGCTCGGCGTCGGCGCGGTTGGCCACCGGGCCGACCCGCACCCGGCTCAAGGCGCCCTTGTCGGTCCGCACCTGCTCGACGAAGGCGCTGAAGCCGGCGGCGCGGACCCTGTCGCGCAACGCGTTGGCGTCCTCGGACTTGCCGAAGGCGCCCAGTTGCACGGCGAAGCCGGTACCGGCCGCGGCCGGCGCCGGCGGCACGCTCGGGGCCGGCTTGACCGCGGCGACCGAGGCCGGCGTCGCGGCCGCCTTGACCGGCTCGGGCTCAGGCTTGGGCGCCGTGGCGACAGGCGGCTTGGCCGCAGCCACCGGCTTGGCCGGCTCCGGTGGCAAGGGCTGGGTCCGGGCCGGTGCGGCGGCGGCCCGGGCCGCGGCGGCAGCCACCGAGGTGGCGCTCGCTGCGTCCAGGGTCACCACCTGCGCATTGACGTCGTTGCGCACCCTGACTGCCTGCAGGCGCACCGACTCGGCCTGAGCACGGTCGGCATACGGGCCGATCCGTACCCGCCAGGCCTGGCGCCCGCCGATCGTGGCGGTCTCGCGGAAGCCCGGCAACTGCGCCTGCTTGAGCCGCGCGATCACCGCATCGGCGTCGCCCGGAGTGGCGTAGGCGCCGAAATTGACCGCATAGTTGCCGGCCGCCATCGTCGGCGGCAGCGGCTGGGCGGCGCTACCGGCGGATGCCGGGTCGGCCAGGTCGGCGGCATCGGGGTTGTTCTGCACCGGCGCGGGCGCCGCAGGCGCGCCGGCCATGCCCACGGCACCGCCGGTTGGCGCATCGCCCGGCGTCACCAGCGGCAGCTCACGGGTCTGGAACTGGCCGTCGGCCGGGGCGTCCGGGACCTTCAGCGGGACATTGGCGACGCCGCTGTCGGGCGCGGGACCCTTGACCAGCATCGGCAGGAAGATCACGGCGAGCGCCACCAGGACAAGGGCGCCAATCAGTCGCTGTTTCAGGACGGTATCCACGGAAAGCTTGGGGGGCGGCATGGCGGAGTGCCGCAGGGATTATAAGGTCGGCCCGGTTCCGGGCGGGGTCAAGCGGCTGAATGCAGCCAGTGCAAGGCATCGGCGGCGGTGTGGAACGAACCGAACACCAGCACCCGGTCGCCGCGCCGCGCCTGCGCCAGGGCCTGCTGCAGCGCCCGCGCCACGCTGTCGGCGACGCTGGCGGCGGCTGCATCGGTCGCCGCCAGGCGCGCCTGCAACTGCGCGCCGCTCTGCCCGCGCGCGCCGGGCAGCCCGGCCAGATGCCAGGCGCCGACCTGTCCGGCCAGCGCCTGCACCACGCCCGCCGCGTCCTTGTCGGCCAGCGCGGCGAACACCGCGCGGGTGACGCCGGCGCACGGCTGCGCCTGCAGCGTCGCGGCCAGCGCACGCGCGGCCTGCGGGTTGTGGCCGACATCGACCAGCACCTCCACGCCGTCGCGCATGAACGGTTGCAGGCGTCCGTGCAGCCGCGCCGCGGCGATGCCCTCGGCGTAAGCGGTGCGCGGCAAGCCCTTGCGCAGCGCGCGCAGCGCGGCGATGGCGGTGGCGGCATTGGCGCGCTGCACCGGTGCGCGCAGCTGCGGGGTCTGCAGCTCCAACTCGGTGCCGACATCGCGCCAGCGCCAGTGGTCGGCGTCGATCGACTCATGGAAGAAATCGCTGCCGGCGCGGATCGCATTGGCGCCGATCGCATAGGCGCGGCGCAGCACGCTCGACGGCGGATCGATCTCGCCCAGCACCAGCGGTTTCCACGGCCGCGCGATGCCGGCCTTCTCCGCACCGATCGCCTCGCGGTCGCCGCCGAGCCAGTCGGTGTGGTCGATGTCGACAGTGGTGATCACCGCCACGTCGGCATCGACCAGGTTCACCGCATCCAGGCGCCCGCCCAGGCCCACTTCCAGCACCACCAGGTCCAGCGCGGCCTGCTGGAACAGCCACAGCGCCGCCAGCGTGCCGTACTCGAAATAGGTCAGCGGCGTCTGCCCGCGCGCGGCCTCCACCGCCGCGAAGCCGGACACCAGTTGCGCGTCGCTGGCCTCTTCGCCGCCAAGGCGTACCCGCTCGTTGTAGCGCAGCAGGTGCGGCGAGGTGTAGCTGCCCACCGCCCAGCCGCCGGCGCGCGCGATCGCCTCGACGAAGGCCACGGTCGAGCCTTTGCCGTTGGTGCCGCCGACGGTCACGACCTTCTTCGCCGGCCGGATCAGGCCCATGCGCGCGGCCACCTCACGCACGCGCTCCAGGCCCATCGCGATGTCCTGCGGGTGCTGCTGCTCGATGTAGGCGAGCCATTCGGGGAGGGTTTTCATCTATGTATTTTGAGCCTTTCGACGAGGTGCGTCTCGATCGCGTCACATCGAAGAAGCACAAGCTTTCGCGCGCGCGAGTCACTTTTCTTTGCTTGTGCAAAGAACAAGTAACCAAAAGAAAGCACACCCGGGGCGACGCGCCGCGTCTCACGGGACCCGAAAAGCGAAGCAAAAGCAAAAGCAGCAAAAGCAAAAACGTGCACTGGGTTAGGGCTGGGAGCCGCTAATCCAAACTTGCGGATTTCGTCGCCTACAGCGCCCGATGCTTGGCCTCGCCGAAGAACGGCGTATGGTGCGCGCAGTCGTTCAGGCGCACCACTTCCAGATGTTCCACATCCGGGCCTTCGAGCAGATTCAGCGTGGTCGGCGCCTGGCGGAAACTCCACAGCTTGGCGATCGGCAGGCCCAGCACCCGGCACAGGATCACCCGGTTGACCGCATCGTGCGCCACCACCAGCAAGGTGTCGTCCTCCCCCAGGCCCTCGGCGGCGCGAGTCAGACCGCGCCAGGAACGGTCCAGCACCTGGCGCAGCGACTCGCCGCCCGGCATCAGCACCGTGTCCGGTTCCTCGCGCCAGGCGCGCAGCCGCGCCGGATCCTTCTCGTTGATCTCGCTGGCGAGCAGGCCCTCCCATTCGCCATGGGCGATTTCCTGCAGGTCCGGATCGGCTAGCAGCATCGCTTCGCGCTGCGCACCCAGTGCGTGGCGGGCCGTGCTCTGCGCACGCGACAGCGGCGAGGCCACTGCGCGGGTCAGCGGCACCTCGCGCAGCCGGGCGCCGAGCGCCTGCGCCTGCGCTTCGCCAAGCGGCGACAGCGGGATGTCGATCTGGCCCTGGTAGCGGCCTTCGGCGTTCCACGGGGTTTCGCCGTGACGAGCGAGCAGGATGCGCATGCTGCGAAATTCCGTTGAGGGATAGAGGGCCCGTCTCGCGAGCGAAAACGGAGCGGCATGATACCTGCTCTGTCGCCGGGAACCCCCAATCGCGTCCCGCTCCGCCGCTGCAGTCCGCGTTTAGCGAGCGGCAGGCCGCGCGGTGGCGGCCGCTGCCGCGCCAGGTTCAGTTCTTGCGCGGCGCCGGCGCCACTTCCTGCAGGATCCAGTGCAGGTAGCGCGCGTGCCAGGCGCGCGGCGGCGCATCGGCGCCGGCCGGCCACTGGTCCAGCGCCGGCAACCGCGCATGCGCCTGCAGCGCGGCGCGCCCGTCGCGGCCCTGCCGCTTCAGCCAGGCCAGCACCGCACGTTCCGCGGCCGGCTTCTGCGCCGCCGCGTCGATGCGCTTGAAACGGCGGTCTCAAGAATCAAGTGCAACACGTGATTTGAACGCTGCGATGTCCGCTTCCATTGCCTCGCTAGGCGTCTTCCAGCCAAGTGTCTGGCGAGGGCGAGTGTTCATCAGCAACGCGATGTGATTGAGGTATTCCTGACTGACGGCGGATAGGTCCGCCCCCTTGGGCAGGAACTGGCGAAGTAGACCGTTGGTGTTCTCGTTGCTGCCGCGCTGCCACGGCGCATGCGGATCGGCGAACCGGACCTGGCTGTTCAACCGCTGCATCCGTTCCTCGTAGCAGGTCCGTTCCGCGGTCGTCGGTCGGGCTCTCACCCAGGAAGGCCGGCCGCTGCTTCATCTGCCGGGGAAACCCCTCGACCGCCGCCTGCGCCGTGCCACCGTCCATCCTGCACAGCACCACCAAGCGGGTCTTGCGTTCCACCAGTGCGCCCACGCATGAACGGTTGAACGCGCCTTCGATCAGGGCGCCCTCCCCATGCCCCGGCGCCAGGCGCTGCTTCACCGGGTCCGGGCCATGCACGATGCGCAGCTCCTCCGGCGCCCACGAGCGCACCGCCGCTGTCGTGCGCCTGCCACCTGGTGTGGGCTGGCCCCCTCTCCATGCATGGATCAGCGCCTTGTTCAGACCCCCCCCCGCTGCGTGTCGATCGCCGCAGCGATCCTCTCGTGGCTGACCCGCTGGCTGGAAGCGTCCGGATGCCTGTCCCGCCGTGCGGCCGCGATCTGCTGTGGCGACCAGCGCTCGTACACCAGGCGCTCATCGACGCACGGGAACAACGACGAACCTTCCAGGGGCCGGCGAGGGCGCACGCAGCGCGAGCGGCGCGAGCGATAGGCCGCCGCCGCCGCGTGCGCACAGGACACCGGCCCTTGCAGACCACCGACCTGGCGGCTCGGCGTCGATGCACGGCATCCCCACCGGCGACCGATCTTGCGCAAGCGCGTTCCTCGATCGCGCTCCACCTGCAGCACCGCGCGTTCCTCAACACGCAGATGACTGGACTGTTTGCCCAGCGCAACCTCCTGCGCTCTGTGAGGTGTTGCACTGGGAACTTGAGTCCAAGCAGCCTCAGGCCGGCCTGCTGCAGCGGGCCGGCGATATCCGGTAATTGCTGCGGTACCCACATGCCCTGGCTGGCACGGGCGGCCTGGGCGCAGGCCAGGGCGGCGACCGTGACCTATGGCGCCCCCCCCCCCCCCCCCCTCCCCCCCCGCCGCAACATGGCCACGCCGGCGGGCAGCTTATACTTCGCGCCCTCTCAACCCCGAATCCTGCCAACATGGCGCAAACAATGAAGGCGCTGGTCAAGCGCGACGCAGCCAAGGGCATCTGGCTGGAACAGGTGCCGGTGCCGGTGCCCGGCCCGAACGACGTGCTGATCAAGCTGGAGAAGACCGCGATCTGCGGCACCGACCTGCACATCTATCTGTGGGACGAATGGAGCCAGCGCACGATCAGGCCTGGCCTGACCATCGGCCACGAGTTCGTCGGCCGCATCGCCGAGCTCGGCTCGGCGGTCACCGGCTACCAGGTCGGCCAGCGCGTGTCGGCCGAAGGCCACATCGTCTGCGGCCACTGCCGCAACTGCCGTGGCGGCCGCCCGCACCTGTGCCCGAACACGGTCGGTATCGGCGTCAACGTCAATGGCGCCTTCGCCGAATTCATGCTGATGCCGGCCAGCAACCTGTGGCCCATCCCCGACCAGATCCCGTCCGAGCTGGCCGCGTTCTTCGACCCCTACGGCAACGCCGCGCACTGCGCGCTGGAGTTCGACGTGATCGGCGAGGACGTGCTGATCACCGGTGCCGGCCCCATCGGCATCATCGCCGCCGGCATCTGCAAGCACATCGGTGCGCGCAACGTGGTCGTCACCGACGTCAACGATTTCCGCCTCAAGCTGGCCGCCGACATGGGCGCCACCCGCGTGGTCAACGTCGCCAACGCCTCGCTCAAGGAGGTGATGGCCGACCTGCACATGGAGGGCTTCGACGTCGGCCTGGAGATGAGCGGCAACCCGCGCGCGTTCAACGACATGCTCGACTGCATGTACCACGGCGGCAAGATCGCCATGCTCGGGATCATGCCGCGCGGCGCCGGCGCCGACTGGGACAAGATCATCTTCAAGGGCCTGACGGTGCAAGGCATCTACGGCCGCAAGATGTACGAGACCTGGTACAAGATGACCCAGCTGGTGCTGTCCGGCTTCCCGCTCGGCAAGGTGCTCACCCACCAGCTGACCATCGACGAGTTCCAGAAGGGCTTCGACCTGATGGAAGAAGGCAAGGCCGGCAAGGTGGTGCTGAGCTGGTAGCCGCTGCCGGGCCGCGACCGCGGTTCCCGGCGCTGGAGGTCGATGCCGACCCCGCAACCGCAGGCCTGGCGGGCGGCCGATGGCGGCAGTCGCGCTGGTCGGCCGCGCGGCGCGCCCGCGGTGGGGGGCAGAACCCCAAAAGGGCGCCTTGCGGCGCCCTTTCGATTCACACGCGACCAGAACGCGCGATCAGAACGCGATCGTCGCCGAGACCGCGACGCGGTGGTCGGCCAGCTTCTTGCCGAAGTTCTGGTTGCCCTTGTTGTCGGTGTCGTAGTAACCCACGTTCAGCGCCAGCGGTCCGACCATCTTGCCGACGCTGACGCTGTAGTCGGTGTAGTCATGGTACTGGGCCAGCGCGTTGGCATAGGTGGTACGGCCGACGTGCGCACCGATGCTGAAGTCGTGCGGCAGCGTCCAATTCCCGTCCAGCGCGTAGTAGAAGCTGTCCTCGTCCAGGCCATACACATCGTCGGTGTAGGCAACGGTCAGCGCATAGGTCTTCAGGAACTTTGTCTTGGTGATCAACTCGTTGTAGTTCGAACCACCGGCACCTGGATAGGCGTAGCGATTGACCATCACGTCGAAGTTCCAGTTCTCGGAGAAATCGACGTTGTAGCCGATGAAGCCGTCCACTTCCCAATCCGGGTCGCCCTCGCCGAAGTCGACGTTGGAGCCCCAGCCGCCGACGTACAGGCCGAACGGCGAGGTATAGGTGATGCCGGCCTGGAACGCCGGGTCTTCCTGGGTCTGCGACACGCCGCGGAACACGTAGTCGCTGACCACGCCGTAGGAGCCGGTAAACGGCGATGCGGGCGCCTCGTCCTGGGCCAATGCGTTCAACGGAGAGGCGGCCAGCGCCACGGCCAGGGCGGCACCAAGCTTGATCTTGTTCACCGTTGATTCTCCTTCGGTTCGTGTGTGTGTGTGGGGGGGGGGGGGGGGGGAACTTCAGCGCCGGGCTACAGGTTGTATTCATAAATTTTTAACATAACGATTCTTGCAGTGCAACACTTCCGCGACAGGGCGCGTCGGCGCCGAACTCCCTCCTGCGACGTGCGGGGTCCCCTGCGTCCACACCCACGCGCAATCGGCGCCGTCGCCCTGGTCGCTCTCCGGGATACGCCAACGCCGCCGCCTTCACTTCCGCCCCGCCACCTCCGCCCTCATTACCCCTCCCGTTACGATTCACTTTATTTTTCAGGAGGAAAACGGCACTAAGTTTGACGTACAGGTAGGCTGGGCGGCGCGGACGTATTCTTAGCGAGCGTGTTCTTAATCGTCACTTCGACGCACTCCTTCCGTTGAGAATATGATTCGCAAGTTCCTTTCCGCGGCGTATCTGCTCCCTGTCCAGTCCAGCTGCGGCGCCATTCAAAAAGGATGCGCCGTAGGAGCTCGTCCCCGCCTGGAAATATGCTTCGGCATAGGCATAGTCCATGACAGGGCTTTTAGGAGCGAGGGCGCCATTTTTATAGATATCACTCAATCGAACGTAAGCCTGTGATTGCCCTGCGTTTCCAGCCGACTCAAGGAATCGGAGGGCATTTCTCTTGTATTCCCGGATCAGGCTCGGGTTGAGAGAATTGCGTTCATCCTCAAAAATCCTGGCGGCGTACAGAGCGTAATCAAGCTGCGCTCTGACATTTCCATGCTCAGCGGCATACGCGATCGCATTGAAGATTTCCTCTCTGCTCAGCGGATCGAACGATAGATCCCGACAGAGTTCTTCGCTTGTGCTTCCAAGATGCTCTCCCGCAAGCGATGCTTCGCGATCCGTCTGACAGCGCAGGTTGGTTTCAACCAATTCATATGCCGCAGCAGCGGCCACGTCAGAGGGCTCGCGCCTTTGCATTCCTGTGACGGCGGGCGGCACATGGTCGGCTGCGTCCGGTTTTTCAGATTTGCCGTCCCCGCTGTTTGTCCGACCCTGAGGCTGACTTGGCGCCACAGCTCCCAAGGCCCGGTGGTCGGCTTGCTGCCGTGTTCCAAACAAATCAACTGCGCCGAAAACCGCGATGGCAAGTGCAACTACAACGACAAGCCGTGCCGCAACCATGTTGCGATTCATCGCATTGACCTATCCATGTAATGGAACGTTGCCAAATAAAATTCGCATATTTTCGGCTTTTCCATCAACCAGGTCGTCCTACGAGCGAGTCCGGAACCTGACCGATCGCCCCCCGTGCGCCGCTGGCCGGTTCAACATACGGTAGAACAGGCGCGCCAGTGAACAGGCGGCACGTCCCGGCGCGCAGGTCAACTACCCTGGGCGAACACGCCGAAGCGGCGCGCGCTCAGCTGCACGACCTGGCCCGGCGCATAGCGCGTTGCGCCCTCGCCTGCCGGCAACTCGACTTCCACCTCGTCCTGGCCATGCGCCAGCTGCGCGCGCAGGCGCAGGCGCGACCCGCTGCGCTGCGACCACAGGACCGTCGCCGCCCAGCCGCTGGCGCCGGGGGCGAGATCTTCCGGGCGCACGTACAGGTCGACCGGGCCGCTGGACAGCGGCGTGTCCGGCGCCGGCAGCGCCAGCCCGGCGACCTGCAACTGGCCGTCGTGCAACTGCGCCGGCAACCGATTGACCACGCCGACGAAGCCGTACACGAACGGCGACACCGGGTGGTCGTAGACGTCGGCCGGGCTGCCGAGTTGCTCGATGCGCCCGCGATTGAGGATCGCCACGCGG
Source organism: Xanthomonas theicola (assembly GCF_014236795.1). Lineage (NCBI taxonomy): Bacteria > Pseudomonadati > Pseudomonadota > Gammaproteobacteria > Lysobacterales > Lysobacteraceae > Xanthomonas > Xanthomonas theicola. The sequence continues at coordinate 3,119,750 of NZ_CP049017.1, forward strand.
TCGGCCAGCTCCAGCGCCTCTTCCTGGTCGTGGGTGACGAACACCGTGGTCAGCCCGGTGCGGTCGTGCAGATCGCGCAGCCAGCGCCGCAGGTCGCGCCGCACCTGCGCGTCGAGCGCGCCGAACGGTTCGTCCAGCAGCAGCACGCGCGGCTCGATCGCCAGCGCGCGGGCCAATGCCACGCGCTGGCGCTGGCCGCCGGACAGTTGGGTCGGATAGCGCGCCTCCAGCCCGTCCAACTGCACCAGCGCGAGCAGCTCGGTCACGCGCGCGCGGATGCGCGACTCGGCCCAGCGCTCGGCGCCGCGGCGCACGCGCAGGCCGAAGGCGATGTTGTCGCGCACCGTCATGTGCCGGAACAGCGCGTAGTGCTGGAACACGAAGCCGACCCGGCGCGACTGCACCGGCAGCCCGGTCGCGTCCTCGCCGTCGATCAGCACGCGCCCGGCGTCGGCATGCTCCAGCCCGGCGATCACCCGCAGCAGCGTGGTCTTGCCCGAGCCGGACGGCCCCAGCAGCGCCAGCAGTTCGCCCTGGCGGATGTCCAGGCTGACGTCGTCGAGCGCGGCGAAATCGTCGAAACGCTTGCCCAGGTGCTGTACGCGGATGGTCATCGCAACCTCAGTGTCGGTGATTGGCGGCCAGCGATTCGCCGTGGCGCCATTCCAGGTAGGACTTCAGCGCCAGGGTCAGCAGCGCGGTCAGGGCCAGCAGGCTGGCGCAGGCGAACGCGGCGCTGTAGGCGTACTCGTTGTAGAGGATCTCCACGTGCAACGGCAGCGTGTTGGTGCGCCCGCGGATATGCCCGGACACCACCGACACCGCGCCGAACTCGCCCATCGCCCGCGCACTGCACAGCAGCACGCCGTACAGCAGGCCCCAGCGGATGTTGGGCAGGGTCACCCGCCAGAACATCTGCCAGCCGCTGGCGCCCAGGCTCAGCGCCGCCAGTTCCTCGTCGCTGCCCTGCTGCTCCATCAGCGGCATCAGCTCGCGGGCGATGAACGGGAAGGTGACGAAGGTCGTCGCCAGCACGATGCCGGGCAGCGCGAACACGATCCGCGGCAACTGCAGCAGCACCTCGCCGAACACCGGCAGGTGCAGCCGCCAGCCCTCGTCGATCAGCGGCCAGGCCCAGCCGCTGCGGCCGAAGATCAGGATGAAGACCAGGCCGGCGACCACCGGCGACACCGAGAACGGCAGGTCGATCAGGCTCACCAGCAGGCGCTTGCCCGGGAAGCGGTGCTTGCTCACCGCCCAGGCCGCGGCCACGCCGAACACCAGGTTCAGCGGCACCACGATCGCAGTCACCAGCAGGGTCAGGCGGATCGCCGCCAGCGCATCCGGATCGGACACCGCCCGCCAGAACACGCCCAGGCCGCTGCGCACCGCCTCGACGAACACCAGCAGCAGCGGCAAGAACAGGAACGACAGCAGGAAGCCCAACGCGCCGAGGATCAGCAGCGCCTGCACCCACCGCGGCTCGGTGGTGACCGATGCAGCGCGGCGGCGGACGGCAGGCAGCGATGCGCTCAACGCATTCTCCGGGAGCGGGACGGTCAACGTGGACACGGTATCGTTCATCTCAGTGCGCCGCCAGGCCGCGCCGCGCCAACCGTGCCTGCACGCCATTGACCACCAGCAGCATCAGCAACGACAGCAGCAGCATCGCCGCGGCGATCGCGGTGGCGCCGGGGTAGTCGAATTCCTCCAGGCGGATGGTGATCAGCAGCGGCGCGATCTCGGTCGCATTGGGCAGGTTGCCGGCGATGAAGATCACCGAGCCGTATTCGCCGATGCCGCGCGCGAAGGCCAGCGCGAACCCGGTCAGCACCGCCGGCCACAGCCCGGGCAGCACTACGCGGCGGATGGTCTGCCAACGGCCGGCGCCGAGCGTGGCCGCGGCCTCTTCCACTTCGCGCTCGGCCTCGGCCAGCACCGGCTGCACGATCCGCACCACGAACGGCAGCCCGACGAACACCAGCGCCACCACGATGCCGAGCCGGGTGTAGGCGATCTTCAGCCCCAGCGGCTCCAGCCACTGCCCGATCCAGCCGTTGCCGCCGTACAGCGCGGTCAGCGCGATGCCGGCCACCGCGGTCGGCAGCGCGAACGGCAGGTCGATCATCGCGTCGAACAGGCGCTTGCCAGGAAAGCGGTAGCGCACGAACACCCAGGCCACCCAGGTGCCCATCACCGCATTGAACGCGGCGGCGGCCAACGCGGTGCCGAAGCTGACCTGCAGCGCCGACAACACCCGCGGCTCGCTCCACACCTGCCACACGCCGTGCCAGCCCAGCCCGCTGGTCTTGAGCACCACGCCCAGCAGCGGGATCAACACCACCAGCCCCAGCCACGCAAGCGTGATCCCCAGGCTCAGGCCGAGCCCAGGGATCACCCTGCGACGCGACGAGGATCGCGCGACCGCGGCGGCATTCACGCCCATCGCCTCACTTGCTCGCCTGGATCTGGTCGAACAGGCCGCCATCGTTGAAATGCTCGGCCTGGGCCTTGGCCCAGGAGCCGAACGCCTGGTCGATGGTCACCAGTTGCACCTTCGGCAGGCGCGCCACATCGGCGCGGTCGGCGTACTCGGGATGGCGCGGGCGGTAGTAGTGCTTGGCCGCGATCTTCTGTCCCTCCGGCGAATACAGGTACTTCAGGTACGCCTCGGCGACCTCGCGGGTGCCGTGCTTGTCCACGTTCCTGTCGACCAGCGCCACCGACGGCTCGGCCAGGATCGACAGCTTCGGCACCACGATCTCGAACTTGTCCTTGCCCAGTTCCTCCTGCGCCAGGAACGCCTCGTTCTCCCAGGCCAGCAGCACGTCGCCGATGCCGCGCTGGACGAAGGTGGTGGTGGCCCCGCGCGCACCGGTGTCCAGCACCGGCACGTTGCGGAACAGCGCGCGCATGTAGCCGAGGATGCGCTCGCGGTCGCCCTTGAAGATATGGTCGCCATAGGCCCAGGCGGCCAGGTAGTTCCAGCGCGCGCCGCCGGAAGTCTTCGGGTTCGGGGTGATCACCGACACGCCGGTGCGCAACAGGTCCGGCCAGTCCTTGATCTGTTTTGGGTTGCCCTTGCGCACCAGGAACACGATGGTGGAGGTGTACGGCGCGCTGTTGTCGGGCAGGCGCTTGGCCCAGCCCGGGTCGATCAGCTTGCCCTTCTCGGCGATCGCGTCCACGTCGTAGGCCAGCGCCAGCGTCACCACGTCGGCCTCGACCCCGTCGATGACCGAGCGCGCCTGCTTGCCGGAGCCGCCGTGCGAGGTCTCCACGGTGACCTTGTCGCCGCTGTGGGTCTGTTCCCAATGCTTGGCGAAGGCGGCGTTGTAGTCGCGGTACAGCTCGCGCGTGGGATCGTAGGACACGTTGAGCAGTTGCACGTCGCGCGCGGCGGCGGTGCAGGCGACTGCGCACAGCGCGAGCAGCAGGCCGAATCGGCGCGGCAGGAGGCTGGGCATGGACGGATCTCCGGAACAGGGTCGAGGGCACGGCGGGCAGGCCATGGAAGCCACGGCCAGTGCGCCATGCTGTGCAGCCGCATGCGGCCGGTGAAGTGACTTCGTCGGCGGTGCTTATGCCATTTGTGCATGACGCCCGCCGATTTTCGCACACGGCGCGTTAAGATCTTCGCTTCTTCCGCTTGCGCATGCTTGCCCGCCATGACCGACTCCCGCCTCACCCGGCGCTACGCCGACGAACTGGACGCGATCCGCGCGCAGGGTCTGTTCAAGTCCGAACGCATCATCGTCGGCCCGCAGGCCGCCGAGATCGTGCTGGCCGACGGGCGCCGCGTGCTGAACTTCTGCGCCAACAACTACCTGGGCCTGGCCGACCACCCGGCGCTGATCGCCGCGGCCAAGGACGCGCTGGACAGCCACGGCTTCGGCATGGCCTCGGTGCGCTTCATCTGCGGCACCCAGGACCTGCACAAACAGTTGGAAGCGCGGATCGCCGCGTTCTTCGGCACCGAGGACACCATCCTCTACGCCGCCTGCTTCGACGCCAACGGCGGTCTGTTCGAACCGCTGCTGGGCGAGCACGACGCGATCGTTTCCGACGCGCTCAACCACGCCTCGATCATCGACGGCGTGCGCCTGTGCAAGGCCAAGCGCTTCCGCTACGCCAATTGCGACATGGCCGACCTGGAGGCGCAGCTGCAGGCCGCCGACGCGGCCGGCTGCAAGACCAAGCTGATCACCAGCGACGGCGTGTTCTCGATGGACGGCTTCATCGCCCCGCTCGACCAGATCGCTGCGCTGGCGCGCAAATACGGCGCGCTGGTGCACATCGACGAATGCCATGCCACCGGCTTCCTCGGCGCCACCGGCCGCGGCTCGGCCGAGGTCAATGGGGTGATGGACCGGATCGACATCTTCACCGGCACCCTGGGCAAGGCCATGGGCGGCGCGCTGGGCGGCTTCACCACCGGCCGGCGCGAGGTGATCGAACTGCTGCGTCAGCGCTCGCGCCCCTACCTGTTCTCCAATTCGCTGCCGCCGCACGTGGTCGCCGCCGGGATCAAGGCGTTCGCGATGCTGGACGCGGCCGACGCGCTGCGCGCGCGACTGGTCGAGAACACCCGCCACTTCCGCGAGCGCATGGCCACGGCCGGCTTCGACATCAAGCCCGGCACCCACCCGATCTGCCCGGTGATGCTGTACGACGCGCCGCTGGCGCAGCGCTTCGCCGAGCGGCTGCTGGAGGAAGGCATCTATGCGATCGGCTTCTTCTTCCCGGTGGTGCCCAAGGGCCAGGCGCGGATCCGTACCCAGATCAGCGCCGCGCACAGCCGCGAGCAGTTGGACCGGGCGATCGACGCGTTCGTTCGGATTGGTCGCGAGTTGGCGGTGATCTGAGGAGCCAGGACCGGGGACCGCAGGACGCCGCCCCGGCGCAAATCGCTGTCGAACGATCTGATGAGAAAAGTGCCGCTTTTTGCAGAAAAGCAACTTTCCCCCATTTCAGCCTGACGGCTTTCTGCAGGAGGGGCTTCGGCTCCGACGCCTTACCGATCAAGCATCGACGCCGAAGCCCCTCCTACACGATGCAGCACACTTGCGAAAACGCGGGTCCCGCGTCTCAAGTCCGAGCCCGATTCAATCCCCACTCCCTGCCACCAATGTCTGGACTTCTTCCGCGCCGAGTTCACGCCAGCCACCCTTGCCCAGTTCGCCCAGCGCCAGCCCGCCGATCGCCACGCGCACCAGGCGCAGCACGTCCACACCCAGTTCGGCGAGCAGGCGCCGGATCTGCCGGTTGCGGCCTTCGTCCAGCACCACTTCCAGCCAGGCGTGCTTGTCGCCCTGGCGCAACAGCTGCGCTTGCTTGGCGCGCAGCAGCTCGCCGGCGGCGACGACACCAGCGCACATGCGCGCCAGCAGCGCCGCGTCCGGCACCGCATCGACCTGCACGTGATACGTCTTGTCCGGGCCGCTGGCGGGGTGGGTGACCTGCGCCGCCCATTGCGGATCGTTGCAGAACAGCAGCAAGCCCTCGCTGGCCTTGTCCAGGCGCCCGACCGGGGCCAGCCAGGGCAGCCCAGCGCCGTCGAAACAGCGGTAGACGGTGTCGCGGCCGCGCTCGTCCTGCGCAGTGGTGACCAGGCCGCGCGGCTTATTGAGCATCAGGTAGATGCGCCGCGTCGCGGCCAGCGGCGCGCCGTCGAGCGCAAGACGGTGCCGGCCGCGCAGGATCGGGAACTCGGGATCGGTGACGGTACGGCCGTCGACCGCGACGCGGCCGGCGGCGATCCAGTGCGCGGCTTCGCTGCGCGAGCACAGGCCGAGCTTGGACAGGGTACGCGCCAGGCCATGGCGGGCCTCGCCGGCCGCGACGGTGCGCGGCAACCGCGTGGCCGTGGCCGAGGGCGCCGCCGTGCGCGGCGCGGGGCGGCGGGGATGCGGAGGCTTCACCGCTCGCGCTTCGTGCGCAGGCGCGTCGGGCAGCCGCGCGGCGCGCTTACTTGGCTTCGACCGGCTTCGGCGCGTCGACCGCCGCCGCGGCGGGCACGGCTGCCGGACGCGCCTTGACCACGCGCACGCCGCGCGCTTTCATCCACGCATCGAATTCCTCGGCGGTCATGCGCTTGCCGTTCTGGCTCATGTCGAAGCGCCACGGGGTGTTGTCGAACGCGGTCGTCGGCTTGTAGGCGGCCGGATCGTTGGGCTTGACCGCGGCGGCGGCCGGGATCGCATTGGCCAGGCTCTGACAGCCTTCGGCGCGCAGCCGCAGCAGGACCCGGTCCAGCGACTGGTCGCCGCTGTAGGACTGGGCCAGCACGCCGCTGGGCATGCCCAGTTGCACATTGCGCGTATACAGCTCGGAGGCGACCGGCGCAGCGACCGTGGCTGGCAGCGGCAAGGGCTTGGGCAGGATGTCGCCGGAGCAATCCGGTGCGGCATGCGCAGCAGGAATCAGGGCAAGACCAAGCAGGCCGGCCATAGCGATACGCAGCATCGTTTTTTTCCATTCAGGCAAGGCGACGCCGCGAGTGTAGGCAGGGCCAGGCGCAGTTTCAACTGTCACCGGCACTGCATGCGCTAAATAATTGGGAAGGCTGAAAAAGTTAAGCTTAGCGGGGCTGTTCGGCGCCTCGCTCGCAGCTGCTGTGGAAGCGACTTCAGTCGCGATGGGGCATCACTGGTCAAGCCCGTCGCGACCCCACAAGTCCGCGATGACCTTTATCGGACGCACAAAAGCAAAGCCCGGCGCAAGGCCGGGCTTTGCTTCAGGCATGAAGCGTCCGATCAGTTCTGGACGTTCAGCTCGGTACGACGGTTCTTCGCACGGCCTTCCGGGTTGTCCGTACCATCCGGGTTGGTGTTCGGCGCGATCGGGCGGCTCTTGCCGTAGCCGATCGGACCGACCAGACGCGACGCGTCCACGCCGTTCTTGGTCAGATAGTCGTACACCACGGTGGCACGACGCTCGGACAGCTTCTGGTTGTAGGCGTCGCTACCCTTCGAGTCGGTGTGACCGGCGACCTCGACCTTCAGGTCGGGGTAACGCTTCAGGATCTCGGTGGCCTCGCTCAGGATCGCGATCGCGTCCGGACGCAGGGTCGCCTTGTCGAAGTCGAAGTTGACGCCCTTCAGGTCGATCGACACCGGCACCGGGCAACCGTCCGGACCGATGGTCTGGCCAGGCTTGGAGTCCGGGCACTTGTCGTCGCAGTTGTTGACGCCGTCGCCATCGGTGTCCAGGTCGGCGCAGCTCGGGGCCGCGACCGGAGCCGGCGGAGCGACCGGCGGGGCCGGCGGCGGGCCGAGCGGGATCACGACGCCGACCGAGGCCAGCACGTCGCCGAACCAGTTGTTCGACGAAGCGGCAACGCTCTGGTCGTCGAAGTCGGCGCGGTAGGCCACTTCGGCACGCACGGCAACGCGCTTGTCGAAGGTGGTCTGCAGGCCGACGCCGGCCTTGGCGGCGAAGTTGCCGTCCTTGCGCTGGCCCGGAGACACGGCGCCGCGGGTGTCGAACTCTTCTTCCGAGCGCTGGTAGCCTAGGCCGAACAGCAGGTACGGGTTCCAGCCGCGGCCTTCCTGGATGAAGTGGCGACGCAGGTCGAAGGAGATGCCGTACTGACTCCAGTTCAGATCCTGGTTGGCGTCGAAGTTCGGGTTCTGATAGTTCAGTTCGCCGTCGATGGACCAGTTCGGGCTGACGAACTTGCCCAGGCCTAGGGTGACGAACGGGGCATCGTTGGTCAGACGGTCGTTGTCCTGGAAGTTGAAGCCAGCCGAACCGGTCAGGTACCAGCGGTCATCGAATTCCTGTGCGGACGCTGCCTGGGCGACGGCCAGACCGCCCAGCAACGCGGCGGTGAGAATTTTCTTGTTCATTAATGCAGCTCCTTGTTTCGGGGATATAGAAACCGATAAGGCATGGTTCAGTTACAGATGTCTTGTCACATCCAGACGGCCGTTTCCGCACGCCATCGCCGCGCACATTATGCTCGACATGGTGAAGACGACGTTAACGGCCACGTAACATGTGAAAATCCGGTGCCAGGCCTTCAGCGGTACGGATTTACCGTATACAGCTTCATGAAAGACATGCAATGCGGCGCTTCCCGCAGCTCGTACACCCTTGTAGACAGTGCAACGGGATGCCGTGTGCGTCTCACGACGGGCGCTCCCAGGGCGGCGGATCGGCCAGCTGTACCTGCATGAACTCGACGAAGGCGCGCACCCGCGGCGGCATCAGCCGGCGCTGCGGCATCACCGCGTAGATGCCGGTCTCGGCGATCGCGTACTGCGGCAGGACCTGGCGCAGGCGCCCGTGCCGCAGGTCCTCGGCCACGTGCCACACCGAATGCAGGGCGATGCCCTGGCCGTTCAGCGCCGCGTCGCGCAACACCTCGCCGAAGTTCGATTCCAGCGGTCCGTTGACGCGGACCCCGACCTCGCCGTCGGCCCCGCGCAGGCGCCAGGTGTCCTGGCGGCCTTCGGCGCCGGTCAGCAGCAGGCAGGCGTGCATGGCCAGTTGCGCCGGGGTCGCCGGTTCGCCATGGCGGCGCAGGTAACCGGGAGCGGCGCACAGCACGCGGCGATTGCCGGCCAGGCGCCGCGCGACCAGGCTGGAATCGCGCAGCGCTCCGATCCGGATCGCCAGGTCGAAGCCTTCGCTGACCAGATCCACCACGTTGTCGCTCAGGTGCACGCTCAGCCGCACCTGCGGGTGCAGGGCCATGAACTGCGGCAGCAGCGGCGACACGTACTGGCGCCCGAACGTGGCCGACATCGTCACCCGCAAGGTGCCGGCGGCGGTGCGTCCGGCCGCGCGCAGGCCGCCGGCGAGCGACTCCAGATCCTCGACCAGCGCGCGCCCCTGCTCGGCCAGTTGCAAGCCTTCCGGGGTGGGGTGCAGGCGCCGCGTGGTCCGGTGCAACAGGCGCACGCCGAGTTCGCGCTCGAGCCGCTTCAGCCGCTGGCTGGCGACCGCCACCGACAGGTCCAGGCTGCGCGCCGCGGCACTGATGGAGCCCAGGTCGAGCACGCGCAGGAACAGGGCGATGTCGCCGATCCGGTCCATTTTATCGATTCTGTTGAAAGTCACTCAATATCTTGCCAGTTTCCGAAGGTAAAGCGCGGGCCCAGGCTGTGTTCTTCCCATCCAGCAGCACCCTCATAACATGATCTCGTCCCCCACACAGTCGCCCGCCGTCCCGCCACCGCCGCGCCTGCCGATCGCGCTGTTCGCGCTGACGGCCGGTGCGTTCGGCATCGGCACCACCGAATTCGTGATCATGGGCCTGCTGCTGCAGGTCGCAGCCGATCTGCAGGTCAGTGTGGCCGCCGCCGGACTGCTGATTTCCGGATACGCGCTGGGCGTATTCGCCGGCGCGCCACTGCTGACCGTGGCCAGCCGGCGCTGGCCGCGCAAGCAGGTGCTGGTGGCGCTGATGCTGGTGTTCACGGCCGGCAACCTGGCCTGCGCGCTGGCCCCGGACTACGCCACGCTGATGGCGGCGCGGGTGGTCACCTCGCTGGCGCATGGCACTTTCTTCGGCGTCGGCGCGGTGGTCGCCACCGGCCTGGTGCCGCCGCAGCGCAAGGCCTCGGCGATCTCGACCATGTTCACCGGACTCACCATCGCCACCCTGCTCGGGGTGCCGGCCGGCGCCTGGCTGGGCCTGCAGTTGGGCTGGCGCGCGACGTTCTGGGCGGTGGCCGCGATCGGCCTGCTGGCCACCGTGGTGATCGCCGCACTGGTGCCGGCGGACGGCGCCAGCGCGCCCGCGCCGCCGCTGCGCGAGGAACTGCGCGCGGTCGGCCGTGCGCCGGTGCTGCTCGGGCTGGCGACGACGGTGCTCGGCTATGCCGGCGTGTTCACCGTCTATACCTACATCCAGCCGATCCTGACCCGGCTCACCGGCCTGGCCGACAGCGCGGTCTCGCCGCTGTTGCTGGTGTTCGGGGTCGGCATGGTGGTCGGCAACGTGCTCGGCGGGCGTCTGGCCGACCGGCGCCCGCGGCACGCGCTGCCGCTGACCCTGGGCTTGCTGGCGCTGGTGCTGGCGGCGCTGACCTTCGCGCTGCGCTCGGCGCCGGCGATGACGCTGTGCGTCGGCCTGCTCGGCGTGGCCGCGTTCGCCACCGTGGCGCCGTTGCAGGTGTGGGTGTTGGGCAAGGCCGGCGACGCCGGGAGGCACCTGGCGTCGAGCCTGAACATCGGCGCGTTCAACCTGGGCAATGCGCTGGGTGCCTGGCTCGGCGGGCGGGTGATCGACCACGGCGGCAGTCTGGCGCAGTTGCCATGGGCGGCCGCGCTGGTCACCGCGGCCGGGCTGGCGGCGGCGCTGCTGGCGCTGCGCCTGTCGCCCGCGCCCGCCGCCGAGAACGCGGCGGCGGCGGCATGCGCCACGGGCGGTGCGGCATGAACTGGCACTTGTGGCAGGCCGCACTGGCCACGGCGTTGCTGGGCGCGCTTGCGGCGCCCGCCGGCGCGACCGGGCGCGACTGGATCGCGACCTGGCAGGCGAGTCCGCAGCCGCTATGGGCGGCGGACTTCCCGTTCCCCACCCGGACCCCGTTCAACCTGTGGCGGCAGACCGTGCGCCAGGTGGCGTGGATCAGCCTGGGCGGCAATGAAGTGCGCGTGGAACTGTCCAACGCCTACGGCCGCGAACCGCTGCACATCGGCGCCGCGCAGCTGGCGCTGGCCGCGGACGGCGCGGCGACCGTGCCCGGTTCGGAGCGCGCGCTGCGCTTCGGCGGGCAGCGCGCGGTGACCATCCCCGCCGGTGCGCCGATGCTCAGCGACCCGGTCGCGCTGGCGGTGCCGGACCTGGCCCAACTCAGTATCAGCCTGTACCTGCCGCAGCCGACCGCACCGGCCACGTTCCATTGGGAAGGCCTGCACAGCGCCTGGCTGGCCGACGGCGAACGCACTGCGGACACGGCGCTGGCCGATGCCGCGGCGCTGCCGGTGCGGCTGTTCGTCAGCGGCATCCAGGTGCGCCGCGCCGATGCCGTCGGCGCGGTGGTGGCGCTCGGCGATTCGATCACCGATGGCGCCGCGTCCACCCCGGGCAGCGACCGGCGCTGGCCGGACCAGTTGGCCACGCGGCTGGCGGCGCAGCGCGTGGCGGTGCTCAACGCCGGGATCTCCGGCGGCCGCATGCTGCGCGACCGGATGGGCAGCAATGCGCTGGCGCGGCTGGACCGCGACGTGCTGGCGCAACCCGGCGTGCGCACGCTGCTGCTGTTGATCGGCATCAACGACATCAGTTGGTACGCCACGCCGTTCGCGCCGGACGACGCGCCGGTGCCCGCACAGGAACTGATCGCCGGTTATCGCCAGCTGCTGCAGCGTGCGCAGGCGCGCGGCCTGCGCGTGATCGGCGCCACCCTGACCCCGTTCGAGGGCGCGCTGCCGGACACGCCGATCCGCGGCTACTACAGCGCGGACAAGGAGCGCGTGCGCCAGCAGGTCAACGCATGGATACGCGACGGCAACGGTTTCGATGCGATCATCGATTTCGACGCCCTGCTCCGCGACCCCGCGCACCCCACCCGCATGCTGCCCGCATTCGATTCCGGCGACCACCTGCACCCCGGCGATGCCGGTTATGCGGCCATGGCCGAGGCCGCCGCGCGCGTACTCGGCGACACGCGCGATGCGCGCGCCACGACCGCTGCGCCGCACTGAAGCACGCGTCTTCATTACTTCCCCCGCAAAGGAGTCTCAACCATGGAATACCGTCATCTCGGCGCCTCCGGCTTCAAGGTCCCCGTGCTCAGCTTCGGCACCGGCACCTTCGCCGGCGCGGACGCGTTCTTCGCCTCCTGGGGCAATTCGGACGTGGACCAGGCGCGACGCCTGATCGACATCTGCCTGGAGGCCGGGGTCAACCTGTTCGACAGCGCCGACATCTATTCCGGCGGTGCCGCCGAATCGGTGCTGGGCGCGGCAATCAAGGGCCGCCGCGACCAGGTGCTGATCTCGACCAAGGCCACCTTCCGCTTCGACGCCGACGACCCGAACAGCGTCGGCTCCTCGCGCTTCCACCTGGTGCGTGCAGTGGAGGCGGCGCTGGCCCGCCTGGGCACCGACTACATCGACCTGTTCCAGCTGCACGGCTTCGATGCGAAGACGCCGGTGGAGGAAACCCTGTCCGCGCTCGACGACCTGGTCCGCGCCGGCAAGATCCGCTACCTGGGCGTGTCCAACTTCTCCGGTTGGCATCTGATGAAGTCGCTGGCGGTGGCCGACCGCTACGGCTGGTCGCGCTACGTCGCGCACCAGGCCTATTACTCGCTGATCGGCCGCGACTACGAAGAAGAGCTGATGCCTCTGGGCCTGGACCAGGGTGTCGGCGCGCTGGTGTGGAGCCCGCTGGGCTGGGGCCGGCTGACCGGCAAGATCCGCCGCGGCCAGCCGCTGCCGCAGGGCAGCCGCCTGCACGACAGCAAGGTCACCGAGGCCGGGCCGCCGGTCGAGGACGAGCGCCTGTACCGGGTGGTCGATGCGCTCGACGCGATCGCCGCCGAGACCGGCAGGAGCGTGCCGCAGATCGCGCTGAACTGGCTGCTGCAGCGGCCCACGGTGAGCAGCGTGATCATCGGCGCGCGCAACGAGGAGCAGTTGCGGCAGAACCTGGGCGCGGTCGGCTGGAACCTCGACGCCACGCAGGTACAGCGTCTGGACGCGGCCAGCGCGGTGGTGCCGCGGTACCCGTACTGGCACCAGCGCGGCTTCGCCGAGCGCAATCCGCGCCCGGTGTGAGCCGCGCGCAGCGCACGCCGACAGCAACGCACTCCGATCACCGCTTCCCCACTCCTGGAGACATCATGAAAGCCGTCGCCCTGACCCATTACCTGCCGATCGACGATCCGCAATCGCTGTTCGATGCCGACCTGCCCAAGCCCCCCGCCCCCACCGGCTTCGACTTGCTGGTGCGGGTGGAAGCGGTGTCGGTCAATCCGGTCGACACCAAGCTGCGCGCGCCCAAGCCGCAGGTGGAAGCGCAGCCGCGGGTGCTGGGCTACGATGCCGCCGGCGTGGTCGAGGCGGTCGGCGCGGAGGTCGAGGGCTTCGCGCCGAGCGACGAGGTCTACTACGCCGGCGACATCACCCGCGCCGGCAGCAACGCGCAGTACCAGTTGGTCGACGCGCGCATCGTCGCGCGCAAGCCGGCCACGCTCGACTTCGCGCAAGCGGCGGCGCTGCCGCTGACCACGCTGACCGCGTGGGAGCTGCTGTTCCAGCGCATGCCGTTCGACTTCGACGACGAGCGCAACCGCGGCCGCCGCCTGTTGGTGATCGGCGCCGCCGGCGGCGTCGGTTCGATCGCGATCCAGCTGGCGCGGCACGCAGGCTTCGAGGTCGTCGCCACCGCCTCGCGCGCGCAGACCCGCGACTGGTGCCTGCAGTTGGGCGCGCGCCATGTGATCGACCATCGCCAGCCGCTGGCGCCGCAGTTGCAGGCGCTGGGCATCGCGCAGGTGGAGGCGGCGTTGAATCTGGCCGACACCGAGCGCTACTGGGATGCGCTCGGCGAACTGGTCGCGCCGCAAGGCCATGTCGGGTTGATCGTGGAACCGTCCGGCGCGCTGCACATCGGCGATCCATACAAGGCCAAATGCATCGGCATCCACTGGGAGATGATGTTCGCGCGGGCGCGCTTCAAGACCGCCGACATGATCGAGCAGCACCGGATCCTGGCGCGCGCGGCCAGCCTGATCGACGCCGGCGCACTGCGCACCACCTTGACCGAGACGCTGGCGCCGATCGACGCGGCCAACCTGCGCGAGGCGCACCGGCGGCTGGAATCGGGCAGCACCATCGGCAAGCTGGCGCTGGCCGGCTGGGGCTGACCCGGCATGCATGCCCCGTAACCCGTGTAGAAGGGCTTCAGCCCCGACCGGACGTTACCGGGATAGCCCGACCGGGCCTGAAGCCCCACCTACAAGCGCTGTCGATACGCTTGGTGGCGACCGCCGTTGCCGCATGCGGCGCAGCACGGCGCCGGCATACGGCCGGCCGGGTTGCAGCGCTGCGATTCGGGGCCACCACCGCGGTCCCCTCTTGCCGTGGCGCGGGTTTCGCGGCACCCTGCGCGCTTCCGTACGCAAGCGTATCCAAGGCATGTCGCCCGCCTCCGCCCAGTCCGATCCGTCCTCCGTCGCCTATCCGCATCTGTTCGCCCCGCTCGACCTGGGCTTCACCCAGCTGCGCAACCGGGTGCTGATGGGCTCGATGCATACCGGCCTGGAGGATCGCGCGCGCGACTTTCCCAAGCTGGCCGCGTATTTCGCCGAGCGCGCCGCCGGCGGCGCCGGACTGATCGTCACCGGCGGCTTCGCGCCGAACGTGGTCGGCTGGCTGAAGCCGTTCGGCGGCAAGCTGTCGTGGCCGTGGGAAGTGCGCCCGCACCGGCAGGTGACCCGCGCGGTGCACGCGCACGGCGCCAAGATCTGTCTGCAGCTGCTGCATGCCGGACGCTACGCCTACCACCCGCTGTCGGTGGCGCCGTCGCAGCTGAAGGCGCCGATCAATCCGTTCACGCCGCGCGCGCTGTCCGCACGCGGGGTCGAGCGCCAGATCGGCGCCTATGCGCGTGCCGCGCGGCTGGCGCGCGAGGCCGGCTACGACGGCGTGGAAGTGATGGGCTCGGAAGGCTATCTGATCAACGAATTCGTGGCGCCGCGCAGCAACCGCCGCGACGATGCCTGGGGCGGCGATGCGGCCAGGCGCATGCGCTTCGCGGTGGAGATCGTGCGCCGCATCCGCGCCGCCTGCGGGCCGGACTTCATCATCATCTACCGGCTGTCGCTGGTGGACCTGGTCGAGGACGGCAGCGACTGGCTCGAAATCGTGGCGCAGGCGCAGGCGATCGAAGCGGCCGGCGCGACGCTGATCAATTCCGGCATCGGCTGGCACGAGGCGCGCGTGCCCACGATCGCCGCCTCGGTGCCGCGCGCTGCGTTCGCCGGCGTCACCGCCAAGCTCAAGCCGCACGTGCGGGTGCCGCTGATCGCCAGCAACCGCATCAACATGCCCGACGTGGCCGAGCGCATCCTCGCCGGCGGCGGCGCCGACATGGTGTCGCTGGCGCGGCCGCTGCTGGCCGATCCGCAATGGCCGGACAAGGCGCGGCGTGGCCAGGCGCAGGCGATCAACACCTGCATCGCCTGCAACCAGGCGTGCCTGGACCACGTGTTCGAGAACAAGACCGCCAGTTGCCTAGTCAATCCGCGCGCGGCCGCCGAGACCGACCTGAACTACCTGCCCACGGCGGCGCCCAAGCGCATCGCCGTGGTCGGCGCCGGCCCGGCCGGGCTGGCCTGCGCCAGCGTGGCCGCCGCACGCGGCCACCGCGTGACCCTATTCGACAGCGCCGCGGAGATCGGCGGGCAGTTCAACCTGGCCAAGCGCATTCCCGGCAAAGAGGAATTCCACGAGACGCTGCGCTACTTCCGTCACACGCTCGCCGCCGGCGACGTGGACCTGCGCCTGCAGACCACCGCCGATGCGGCGCTGCTGGCCGGCTTCGACGAGGTCGTGCTGGCCACCGGCATCGTGCCGCGCGCGGTCGATTTCCCCGGCGCCGACCACCCCAACGTGGTCAGCTATCTCGACGTGCTGCGGGGCCGGGTGACGGCCGCGGACAAGGTCGCGATCATCGGCGCCGGCGGCATCGGCTTCGATGTCGGCGAGTTCCTGACGCATGCCGGCGAATCGACCGCGCTGGATCCGGCGCGGTGGATGGCCGAATGGGGCGTGGATCCGCAGTTCGAGGCGCGCGGCGCGTTGCGCAGGCCGCAGCCGACGCCGCCGGCGCGCACGCTGTGGCTGCTGCAGCGCAGTCCCGGCCGCCCCGGCGCGCGGCTGGGCAAGACCACCGGCTGGATCCACCGCGCCACGCTCAAGGCCAAGGACGTGACCATGCTCGGCGGGGTCGAGTACCTGGGCATGGACGATGCCGGGCTGCGCATCCGCGTGGACGGCGTCGAGCAGCGGCTGCCGGTCGGCACCGTGGTGATCTGCGCGGGCCAGGAACCGCGCCGCGAGCTGCACGCTGCGCTGCGGGCGGCGGGCCGCAGCGCGCACCTGATCGGCGGCGCCGACGTCGCCGCGGAACTGGACGCCAAGCGCGCCATCGCCCAGGGCAGCCGGCTGGCGGCGCAGCTGTAGGCGGCGCACTCGGCCGGGACGGCAGGGAAAACACGCGCGCAATGCCTGGATCACCCAGGTCGACGCGCGCTGCTGCAGCTGCGCCGGCGGCAACGCGCTGAGCGCAGTGTGGACGCGATCGGCCAGTTCGTGCCGCAGCACGCCCGTGTCCGTGCACCATTGCACACCCTCTGCACCGTCGGCCACGCCCGCGATGTACAGCTGCGCCGCTTCGCTGGCCTGGCGGCGGCTTTCGGCGAGCCGCGGTGCAGCCCGGCGGCGTCCGGATCGCCCTTGAGCATCTGCAGCGGGTTGCGGACGCTTGAATAGACATCGGCACGCCGCGGCTGCGCGGGCGTCGCCGATGCCGGCGTTGCGGCCCAGGCCGCCAGGCACGGAGCGAACGGGAAGGGCATGCGCAGGGACATCGGATGTGGGCCCGGGCAGCCCGGTCGATGGCGTCGATCCCGGCGGGCGGCCGTTCGGCGCGGCCGGACTTGGTGTTGTCGCATCGCACCGCTATAAGCCGGGGATGCAATGGACCCAACAGCCCGTTTCCCCGCTGCCGTCGCTGCCACCGGCGGCGCTGGCGGCTTATGCCTTGGCGCATTTCGGCAAGAGCCTGCTGTGGTACGCCAGCGAATTGCTGCTGCTGTATTCACTGACCGAGCACGCCGGGCTGGGGGCGGCGGCGGCCGGACTGGTACTGGCGCTGGGCCTGCTGGCCAGTGCGGCGATCGGCCTCGGCGCCGGCTGGCGCTTGCGCCGGCACCTGCGCGCGGTGGCCGGTAGCGGGCGCCTGCAATGGCTGGGGCTGGCCACGGCGGCGCTGGCGCTGCTGCTGGCGTTCGCCGCGCCGCTGCTGCCGGCGTCGCTTCGGCTGGGCTACGTGTTGGTGGTCAGCCTGCAGTTCCGCATCGCCTATGCCGCCTGCGATGTGGCGCAGAACACCTTGCTGAGTCTGGTGCACTGGCCGTGGCACGGCCACGACGGCGCCAGCGCGCTGCGCCTGGCCGGCAGCGGCGTCGCCGCGCTGCTGGTCAGCGCGGTGGTCGGCGCGGTCCTGGCGCGCGGCGCCGGCGGCGCGGCCTTCGTCCTGCAGGCCAGCACGTTGCTGGCCGCGGTGGCGGTGCTGTGCGCATGGCGCCTGCACCGCGTGCTGCAGCGTCATGCCGCGCCCGCGCCGGCCGCCATGCCGCCCGGCGCGCCTGCATCTGCCGCGCCGGCCCCGTCCTGGCGCGCGATCCCGTGGCAGCCGCTGGCGCTGATCGCCGCGGTGTCGCTGACCCTGCCCGCCTTCACCAAGCTGGCGCCGTACGTGGCCGCCTACGGTCTGCTGTCGCCGGGCTGGGGCAGCGCGGTGCTGGTCGCCTATGCGCTGGGCGCGGTGTTGGTGCAGCCGCTGGCCGTGCGGCTGGGCCGACGCCATGCGCCGCGGCAGCGCCTGGCCTGGCTCGGCACCGCACTGCTGCTGAGCGCGCCGCTGTTCGCGCTGGCGCTGCCGGCGCGGCCGCAGCTGAGCGTGCTGGCGGCCGCGTGCATCGGCGCGATCGGCGGCGGCGGCGGCCAGTTGGTCTGGGCCTGGCATGCGCAGCAGACCGCCAAGCGCGCGGTCGCCCAGCAGCCACTGTGCTTCGCCGCGTTGAGCGCCAGCGCGCAGGTGGCGCTGGCCGCTGGCATCGCGGTGATCGGACTGCTGCTGGGCGCGGTGGACTACCGCGCCGACGATGGCAGGCTGCTGCGCTGGGCGATGGCGGCCGGCCCGCTGGCCTGCGGCGCGCTGTGCCTGCTGCTGGCGCTGCTGTCCGCACCGCGGCCTGTGCCCGCAAGCGGGATGGGCCGCGCCGTGCCCGTGCAAGGGCGCGGCAGGCCGACACCAGGGGATGTGCGCCCGTGACCCAACCATGCCTGCAGGCGCTGCGCCCGCTCAGACGAAGAAGGCACGCGGCAGGGGGCATGAGCGCCGCGCCCAGGGTCGCTGCGTCGCCGGCGGTGCGGGCGATGCGCAGTTCCGGCAGCGGTGGCGCCAGACCGGCGACGGTCCAGATGCCGCCGAACTCGACGGCGTTGCCGCGATGGCCGCGGGACAGCCGGCCATCGGCGATGCCGCCGCCGAAGCCGTTGATCAGATGCAGGTAGGCGAAATCGCGGCAGTCGCGGCCGACCCCGTACAGGCTCTCGGCCACTGCCGCACCGTCGTTCTCCACCATGATCGCGCAACCCAGCGCGTCCTCAAGGATCACCCCGGCTCCACCTGGGACCAGTCCTCCAGTGCCGGCGGCCCGGCCATCTGCCGGCCCTGTCCGGTGAAGAATACCGAGATCGCCAGGCCCGCGCCGACCACCCTCGCGCGCTCCACGCCGGTCTCGGCCAACAGTTGGTCGCGGAACCGCAGCAGCTATGCCAGCACCGCACCGGGCCGCATCTCGGCCAGGCCATCCGGCGCTGGCCGCGCACGCCGCCCATCAGGCCGATGCAGAACGCAGTGGCCTGGGTCTGGCACGTATGCTTGCCTCCAGACTCGCGCGAGAAATTATTTAGGAAACACCCTCTGAGGCCGCAACTACAACGCATCGCCGGCCTGGCGGTGGCGAGCATGCGCTGCCGGACATTGCTGTTGGGTGCGGTGGTCGGCCGGCCGCTGCTGGCGCCGGCGGTACTGCCCGAGCGCCTGTGCGATCCGCACGGCGATGCGCTGGCGCTATCGCACCGTGTGTGCTGGAAGCTCGCCTCGGAACACCCTGAAAGGCATCGCCGCGTGCAGCGCACGCTGCTGCGCTCTCTCGAATACGCGCCGCCCGGCGCGGCCCGAGATCGCGGCGTCGCGCTGCTCGCCGCGCTGCTGTCCGCGCCGCACTACGCGCACGACCACGACCCATGGTTCGAGGATCTGCCCGTGCCGGCGATCGCTGGCAAGCACTGGCCGGACCGCGCCCAGCGCTTGGCGCAACTCGCTGGCCCCCCGAATCCGGTGGTCAGGACCTATGTCTTGCTGATGCGACGCCGCCAGTTCCCTAAGAACCTGTTCACGATCTTTTGAGTAGTAGTGTCAGGCATGCCAGGTGGATGAACTGCAAGCTGGTGTTGAGCTTGCGCTCGCAGTTCTTCCATAGCCTTCGGTTCTTTTCCAGCCACGCAAAGCTGCGTTCGACGCTCCAGCGCTTGGGCATGACCTTGAAGGTGTGCAGTTCGCTGCGTTTGGCGATCTGCACCGTGACTTGCTTGCCCAGGATCTCTCGTACGCCTTCGGCGAATGGTTCTGCGGTATAGCCGCTATCGCACAACAGGCTTTGCACGTGTCCCAGGTTCGGCTTGCAACGATCCAGGGATTGGAGCGCGCCTTTGCGGTCGGTCACTTCCGCCCTCGTCACCGCGACCGCATGCGGCAGGCCTTGGGTATCGACGGCGATGCGACGCTTGATCCCCGAGACCTTCTTGCCCGCGTCATAACCCTTCTGGCCGGCCGTGTCCGTGTTCTTCACGCTCTGTGCGTCCACGATCAAGAACGTGCTGCAAGCGTTGCGCCCCTGTCCCTGGCGGGCCGCGCCAACCTGATTTTTTGAGCGCCCGCTCCAGCAGGCTCACTCCTTCATCGTCTGGTTCGCTCCACTTGGCAAAGTAGCAGTGCACGGTGCGCCACTTCGGGAAGTCGCTGGGCAGCGCTCGCCACTGACAGCCGGTGCGCAGCAGGTACAGCACCGCGCACCACACGTCCTACAGATCCACGGTCCGTGGCTTGGTACGCTTGCGCGCCTGCTCCAGAATGGGGCGGATCTGCTCGAACCGCTCCCGGCTCATGGCACTCGGATACGTCTTTGTGCGCATCCGCAGAGTTTGCACTACCCGGGAAAGATCGTGAACAGGTTCTAAGCGCCGGCACCGCCGCCGCGGCAGAACCTGTGAAGCCTGTCAACGATCGGGGTTCAGTTGCGATTGGGGACGCGGCACCTATCGTGCGCGCCACCTCCGATCCGCCCATCCTGGCGGATCCGCCGGCGCCGCAGAGCGCGCCGGCACCCGGGCGGCCCGTGACAGGCCGCCTCCCCATGACGCCAAGCCGCATTGCGTTGCCGCGCCACCCGGTGCAGCCCCGCAACGGCCCATACGGAGCAAGGAGTGACATGAAACTGGCCTGGATACTCTGGCTGTCGCAGCTGTTGCCGCAACCGGCCGCCGATTCGCTGTGCCTGAGCACCACCGTGTACCTGGAAGCACGCGACCAGACGCTGCGCGGCCAGCAGGCGGTCGCCGAAGTCGCGCTGCGGCGCCTGGACAGCGGCCTGTGGGGTACCTCGATGTGCCAGGTGGTCACCGCGCGCAAGCAGTTCGCGCCCGGCCTGGTGAAGCCCGGCACCGAACTGAAGAACGACGATGCCTGGGCCGATGCGGTCGATGTCGCCTTCGCCGCCGAGCGCAACTGGGCGCTGCCGCAGGGCCAGCGCAAGGAGATCGTGCCCGGCGCCAGCCACTTCGCCGCGCATGCGATCGCCCGCCCGAGCTGGCGCAACGCCTACCAGGTCGCGACGATCGGCGACCATACGTTCTACCGCGTGCAGAAACTGCGGCCGCGCGACGCATCCTGATCCCCGGTATCGCCATATGCACATGCGGCCGGGTAGGCTTGCCGGCCCTTTCCGCATGTGGAGACTTCCCGCGATGAAACTCTATGCCAAGCCCAGCGCCTGTTCGCTGGCCGATCACATCGTGCTGCGCTGGGCGCAGTTGCCGTTCGAACTGGTGCTGCTCGACGCCGCGTCGATGAAGGCGCCGGCCTATCTCGCCGTCAATCCCGCCGGTGCGGTACCCGCGCTGCAGTCCGACGACTGGGTGTTGACCCAGAATTCGGCGATCCTCAACTACATCGCCGATCTGGTCCCGGCCGCGCAGCTGGCCGGCGACGGCAGCGCGCGCAGCCGTGCCGAAGTGCAGCGCTGGCTCGCCTTTCTCAACGCCGACCTGCACCCCGCGTTCCATCCCCTGTTCGGCAGCACGCGCTACCTCGAAGACGATGCGGCGATCGCGCGGACCCAGCAGCATGCGCGCGAGCGCCTGCACACGCTGTTCGCTCGCGTGGACGCGCCGTTACAGACTCAGGCCTGGCTCGGCGGCGCACAACGCTCGATCGCCGATGCCTATCTGTTCGTGACGTTGCGCTGGGCGCAGGCATTGCGGATCGAACTCGGCGCGAACCTGCAGCGCTTCTTCGTGCGCATGGCCGCCGACCCGCAGGTGCAGGCGGCACTGCACGCCGAAGGCCTGCAGTGAGACTGCAGGGGCAGCTGCAGCCGCGACAGTCCCCGACCGACAACGCCCGTCCCGGCGGCTGACACCGACCCGCACCTGCAGCCGCCGCGTTGCGGACGCTCTCACCGCATCCGCGCAGCAGCGTCGCGGCACCATCCGATCTTCGCCCGCATGCGATGGCGCTCGCTCGCAGCGGTCGGCGCGGTGCAGGCACGCGGCGGCGGCTCCGCGCCGCAAGACCCGGCCGATCGCGTCGAGCGCGCGCGGATCGTCCAGTGTCGACAGGTCGCCCGGATCGCGCTGCTCGGCCAGCGCCTGCAGCGAGCGCCGCAGCAGCTTGCCCGAACGCGTCTTCGGCAACATCTGCACCAGGTGGACCTGCGCCGGCCACGCGCCACCGCACCGAGCCGTTCGACCACGCATTGCCGCAGCTGCGCGGCGATGGCGGCGGCATCGGGCGCTGCCTGCTTCAGCATGGCGAAGACCACCGGCACCTGCCCCTTCAGTTCGTCGCGCATGCCGATCACCGTCACCTCGGCCACGTCCGGATGGCCGGCGATGGCTTCTTCGATCTCGCGCGTACCCAGGCGGTGCCCGGCGACATTGATCACGTCGTCGGTGCGGCAAAGGATGAACGTATAGCCGTCCTCGTCGCGGATCGCCCAGTCCGGCGAGCTGTACAGCAGTTCCCGAAAACGGCCGAAGCAGTTGCGCAGGAAACGCGCGTCGTCACTCCACACCGTGGTCATGCAGCCCGGCGGCAACAGCGGCTCGATCACCAGCACGCCCTTGCGTCCGTCCGGCACCTCGGCGCCGGCCTCCTCGACGATCTTCCTCCGGTAGCCCAGGTTCGGGAACCCGGGAGAGCCGGGCTTGACCGGCTTCATCTCCAGCCCCGGTAGCAGAGTCAGCGCCGGCCAGCCGGTCTCGGTCTGCCAGTAGGTATCGATGACCGGCTTGCCCAGCGCCGCGCCGATCCACCACGCGGTCGGCTCGTCCAGCGGTTCGCCGGCCAGGAACAGGGACTGCAGCGCGCTCAGGTCGTGGTCGCGGATGTGGCTGGGCGGGTGCTTCTTCAGCACGCAGATCGCGGTCGGCGAGGAGAACATCGTGCGCACCCGGCATTGCTCGCACAGCGCCCACCACACGCCGGGATCCGGCTGCACCGGCAAGCCTTCGTACAGCAGCGAGGTGCAACCGGCGATCGGCGGTCCGTACACGTTGTACGAATGGCCGACCGCCCAGCCGACGTCGGAGGTGGAGAACATCGCCTGCCCGGGCGCGCAATCAAACACCGTGCGGATCGACAGCGCCAAGGCCACCGCGTAGCCGCCGACGTCGCGCTGCACGCCCTTGGGCTTGCCGGTGGTGCCCGAGGTATACAGCAGGTAGCCGGGTGCGTTGGACTCCAGCCAGACCACCGGCACCGGCGCGGCGCCGACTTGCGCGCGCAGATCGGCGTAATCCACGTCGCCCCCGTCGATGCGTGGCTGCGCCGGATCCAGCCCGCGCGAGACGATCAGCAGCTTCGGCGGCGGCGCGCTGGCCTCCACGCAGGCGGCGTCGATCAGCGGTTTGTAGGGAATGATCTTGCCGCCGCGGCTGCCGGCGTCGGCGGCGATCAGCAGCTTCGGCGCCGCATCGTCGATGCGCAGCGCCAGATTGTGCGCGGCGAAGCCGCCGAACACCACCGAGTGCGCCGCGCCGATGCGCGCGCAGGCGAGCATCGCGAACACCGCCTCGGCCATGTTCGGCATGTACACCACCACGCAGTCGCCGCGCTGCACGTCCAGGCGCAGCAGCACCGCGAAGGCGTTGACCTCGTCATGCAGCTGCGCATTAGGTGAATTCGCGGGTCTGCCCGGTCTCGCTGGACACCGCCGCCAGCGCCAGTTGCGCGGCGCGCTCGGGCAGGTGCCGGTCGACCGCGTTGTGGCACAGGTTGGTCAGCCCGCCGCCGAACCAGCGCCGGAACGGCGGGTCGTCGTACTCTCCAGGATGGTCTGCGGCGGCCGCTGCCAGTGGATGGCCCTGGCCTGCTCCGCGCAGAACTCCTCCGGCCGCTCGATCGAGCGCCGGTACAGCCTGGCGTAGCCCATGCGGCCCCTCCCGAGGCGATGCAGCCGCGCCGAGCATGGTCCCTGCGCGGCGCGGGCGTCCTTCCAACATTGGTCGAAGCGGTGCAGGCCACGGCCCCGCCGCGCCTATGCCCGCGCGGCTACTGCTTCTGCGCCGCGGCGGCGCGCGGCGCGGCATTCTTCACGTAGCGGTCGAACCACTCCAGCATCTCGGCGACCAGGTCCTCGTTGGACTCGCGCGCCGTGTACCAGTGCGGCTCGAACGGCAGCAGCACCAGGCGCGCGGTGCCGCCGTTGCCGCGGATCGCCTGGAACAGACGCGGCGCCTGGGTGGTCTCGGTACCGGGATTCGCATCGTCCATGCCGTGCACGATCAGCAGCGGCTCGTCGATCTTGTCGGCATGGAAGAACGCCGAGGCCTGCGCATAGACCTGCGGCGCGGCCCAGAACGAGCGCCGCTCGTTCTGGAAGCCGAACGGGGTCAGGGTCTTGTTGTAGCTGCCGCTGGTGGCCACGCCGGCGCGGAACAAGTCGGTATGCGCCAGCAGGTTGGCGGCCATCAGCGCGCCGTGGCTGTGACCGGTGACGCCGATCCGCTGGCGATCGACCACACCCAGTTCCACCGCCTTGTCTACCGCGGCGCTGGCGTTGTCCACCAGCTGCTGCAGATAGGTGTCGTAGGCGGTCTTGGGATCGCCGACGATCGGGAACGCGGTGTCGTCGATGATCGCGTAGCCGGCCAGCAGCAGCAGCTGGTAGGAGCTCAGGCGGGTGAAATCGCGTTCGTTGGCGCCGCTGACCTGGCCGGCCTTGGACGGGTCGGCATAGTCGAGCGGATAGGCGTACAGGATCGCCGGCACCCGCGTGCCTTCCCGGTAGCCCGGCGGCGTGTACAGGGTGAACGACAACTCCACCCCGTCCTTGCGCTTGTAGGTCACCAAGCGCTTCTTGATCTGACGTACCAGCGGCGTCGGGTCGGGAAAGCGGGTCACCGGCACGATGCTGGACGCGTAGGCCGCCTCGCCCGCCGCCGCGCCCGGCCGCGCCTGGCCCAGCGTGCGCAGGTACACGTTCGGCGGATCGACCGGCGACTGCCGCCAGGTCAGCAGCCGCGCCACGTCGTCGCCGGCGAAACCGGCGAACACCTCGTCGACGCTGGCGTCGCTGCGGAACAGGCGCTCGGTCTTGCCGCTGGCCAGCTCGTAGCGATCCAGGAACGGCCGGTTGCCGGCCGGCGAGGCGCCCTGTCCGCTCAGGAACAACGCGCCGCGGTCCTCGTGCAGCACCGCTTCGCCGTTGGCGAGCACGCGCATCTCCGGGGTGCCGGGATCGGCGTACAGGTCGTCGGTGGACAGGTCGAACAGCACGCGGCCGCCATGGCCGGGGCGGTCCGCGTCCAGCAGCGTAGTGCGGCGCCAGTGGCGGTTCTCGTCGTACTCGTCCAGCAGCGCCTGCGCGCCCTCGGCGAACCAGGACAGCCCGGCATAGCGCTGCGTCACCCGCGCCAGTTCGCGCGGCTTGGCGGTGAACGGCGCCGACAGGGTCAGCAGTTTGTCGCGCGCCGGCACGTTCGCCTTCCAGTCGCCACCGTCCAGCGCTTCGGCCCACACCAGCGTCGCCGGCTGGTTGGCCCGCCAGGAATACGCGCGCGGGCCGGTCGGCACGCCCTGCACCGGCACCCGGTCGGCGACCGGCAGGTCGGCCAGGACGCGCTCGCTGCCGCTGGCCAGGTCCAGCACCGCGACGTCGTGCGCGAAGCGGCTGTAGGTGGTGACGTAGGAATACGGCCGCTGCAGTCGCTCCACGCGCACGTGGCGGCCGTCGGGGGCGCCGTCGACCGCGGTGTAGACCGCCGGCGCGCCGACCTTGCTCTGGCTGCCGGTGGCGGCATCGACCTTGAGCAGCTGCGAGGTGGCGTAGTACGCGAACAGCGCCTCGTCCTCGGGACTGGACAGCGTGTCGCGCGCCTCGTAGGTGCTGCTTTCGCCCTTGCCCTGGATGGTTTCCTTGACCTCCGGGCCCGGCGGCACCGCCGCCTTGCGCGGCGCCGCGCCCAGGTCCTGCGGCACGGTCTTCAGCAGCAGCGTGTCGCTGCCGCCCAGCCACTGGATCTCGCCGCCCAGCACCGGATTGAGCTGCACGCCGTCGATCCGGCGCACGCGGCCGCTGGCGACGTCGCCCAGCCATAGCTCGACGCGGTCGGCGGCGGTGTTGCCGAAGGCGAAGCGGCGCCCGTCGGGCGACCACACCGGCAGCGCCGGACAGGCGCCGGCCGGCAAGGCCACCGTGGTCTGCTTGCCGCTGGCCACGTCGAGCAGGGCGAAGCCTTCCAGGCAGGTGCGGATGCCATAGCCGTTGGCCATGTCGTGGCGGCTGTGGCTGCGCGGCTCCACGCGCACGCCGGCCAGCTTCAGGTACGGCTCGGCGACGCGCGCGATCGGCGGATACTGGGTGCGCTGCACCAGCAACACGGTCTTGCCGGAGGGATCCAACCGCGGCGATGGATTCAGCGGCGCGCGCATCACGCTCAGCAGCGGCTCCGGCGGCTGCCGGTAACCGCCGTCCGCGGCCAAGGCGGCGAGCGGCAACACGCTGGCGAGCGCCAGCGACCCGATCCATCGATACGACGTGTGCATAGACGTTGTTCCCAGGCGAATGGCTGCGGCAACGTAGCACACCGTGACGCATCGGGCCGAGGCAGCTTCGGCATCGGAGTGCCGCCGCCGAAGCGCCCCCACATCTGTGCAAGCTCCCACGCGCGCCTTTGCGCGCCCCTGCAATCGTGTCGGCGCGCGGCATCCGCACTCCCTGCGGGTGCCTCCATGCGCTGCATGCGGCCAACGCCGCCCAACTACCTACCAACAGTAGGTTACCATTGGTCGATATCGTTCTACTGGAGCCGACCACCCCATGCACGCCGTCATCGTCGTAGCCCATCCGGATCAACGCTCTCATACCCACGCCGTCGCTGCGCAGCTGGGCGCAGGTCTGGCGGCGGCCGATGCGGGGCACACCTTCGAAATCGCCGACCTGGCCCAGGAAGGGTTCGATCCGCGGTTTACCCGCAACGACGTCGCGGTACAGCTGAAGACCACCGCTCCCGACACCGACATCGCCGCGGAACATGCGCGCCTGGACCGCGCCGACGCCCTGATCCTGGTCTATCCGATCTACTGGTGGTCCTTTCCCGCCCTGCTCAAGGGCTGGATCGACCGCGTCTTCACCCAGGGCTGGGCCTACGAGGACGACGCGAACGGAAGGCTGGTCGGCAAGCTCGCGCGCCTGCGTGTCCACCTGCTCGCCATCGGCGGCGCCGATCAGCGCACCTATGCGCGCCACGGCTACTTCGGCGCGATGAAGACGCAGATCGACCACGGCATCTTCGGCTACTGCGGCGCACGCGTGCAGACATCGGAACTGCTTCTGCTGCCGGATCCGGCATTCCCGCAGGCGCACTACGCATCGGCGCACGCCATTGGCCGGCGCATTTTTTGCGCTGCCGCCGCCACCCGCAGCGAGAGCATCCCGGCATGAGCGCACGCACGCCCGACGCAACGCCACGTCGGCGTTTGTCCCGCCAGGCGCGAACCCGCCAGTTGCTCGACGTCGCGTGGACGCTGATCCGCAGCAAGGGAACCGATGCGCTGACCTTGGGGCAGCTCGCCGAGGATGCAGGCGTCAGCAAGCCGGTGGTCTACGACCACTTCGGCACGCGCAATGGATTGCTGGCTGCGCTCTACAAAGATTTCGATGCGCGCCAGACGGCCATCATCGATGCGGCCATCGCCGCCTCGAAGCCGACGTTGGAAGACAAGGCGAGCGTGATCGCCTCGCGCTACGTGGCGTGCGTGCTGGCGCAAGGGCGGGAGATTCCGAGCGTGCTGGCCGCGCTCGGCGGCTCGCCGGAGCTGGCCTCGGTCAAGCGGCATTACCAGCAGGTCTTCATCGAAAAATGCCGGAAAATCCTGGCACCGTTTTCCGGGCCGACCGGTGTGTCGCCGGCAGCGCTATGGGCGCTGCTGGGTGCGGCGGACTCGCTTTCGCAAGCGGTGGTGTCGGGCGACATCAGCGAAGAGCAGGCCAGGCACGCGCTGTTCGTGAGCACACTCGCCATGGTCAAACGCAGCAAATAGGCCGAGGGGGGGGGACACCGGAGATACCCGGCCTGCACAGGTTGCGGCGCCGCCATCCGGTGTCGGACGCAGGACTCGCATGCCGACGGCGCTGCGCGACGGGACGCAGCCGGCACCGCCGCCATCCACGGCGCCGCCGCACCCCAGCCAGGCCGTATCTTCTCTACGGCCTGGCTGGCGCCGGACCGGGTGCTGCCGCAACGCATGGCGCCACCGACGACGCTGCCGGTCGGCGACAGCGACGAACAGCCGCCAGCGGCGCATGTCCATCGCGTTCCGGCCCGCACAACGCAGAACCCCGGGCACAGCCCGGCGCCCGGTGACGTGATCGTGCGTGCGATCAGCCCAGCAGGTGCGCCACGCCGCTGCGCTCTTCTTCCAGCTCGGCCAGGGTCCTGTCGATGTACTTGCGGCTGAACGCGTCGATCGGCAGGTCCTTGACCAGGGTGTACTCGCCGTTCTCGGTCGTCACCGGGAAGCCGAACACCACGCCTTCCGGAATGCCGTAGCTGCCGTCGGAGGCAATGCCCATCGTCACCCACTTGCCGCCGCTGCCCAGCACCCAGTCGTGGACGTGGTCGATCGCCGCGTTCGCCGCCGAGGCCGCCGAGGACAGGCCGCGCGCTTGGATGATCGCCGCGCCGCGCTTGCCGACGGTCGGGATGAAGGTCCCCGCGTTCCACTCCTGGTCGTTGATCGCGTCGCCGATCGAGGCGCCGTCGGCGGTGGCGAAGCGGTAGTCCGGGTACATGGTCGGGCTGTGGTTGCCCCACACCACCAGCTTCTCGATGCCGCCGACCGGCTTGCCGAGCTTGGCGGCGAGCTGGCTCAGCGCGCGGTTGTGGTCCAGGCGCAGCATCGCGGTGAAGTTCTTCGGGTTCAGGTCCGGCGCCGACTTCATCGCGATGTAGGCGTTGGTGTTGGCCGGGTTGCCGACCACCAGCACCTTGACGTTGCGGCTGGCGACCTTGTTCAGCGCCGCGCCCTGCGCGGTGAAGATCTTGGCGTTCTCCAGCAGCAGGTCCTTGCGCTCCATGCCCGGACCGCGCGGACGCGCACCGACCAGCAGGGCGACGTCGGCGTCCTTGAACGCCACTTCCGCGTCGTCGGTGCCGACCATGCCGGCCAGCAGCGGGAACGCGCCGTCCTCCAACTCCATCATCACGCCCTTCAGCGCGGCCTGGGCCTTCTCCACCGGCAGCTCGAGCAGCTGCAGGATCACCGGCTGGTCCTTGCCCAGCATTTCGCCGGAGGCGATACGGAACAGCAGGGCATAGGCGATCTGGCCGGCGGCACCGGTCACGGCAACACGTACGGGTGTCTTCATGGGGGGGGATTCCTCTGCTAAAAAAGGGATAGGGTCAGTAGACGCGATAGCCGAGCCGGAGCAGGTGCGCGTCCAGAGCGGCCGTGTCGTAGCCATCGATCACGCGCTGGCCGATCACCGTGATCGGCACGCCCTCGCGGCCCAGGGCGGCGGCCGCGCGGCGGCCGTGCTCCTGCTCCACGTCGAGGACGCGATAGCGGACCCGGGCGCGGGCGAAATCGGCCTGTTGCCGACGGCAGTAGCCGCACCAGTCGGCGGCCAGCATCACGATGCCGTCCTCGCCGGTGAGCCGCCGCGGATCGCGGTCCGCCAGCGCCGCCGACTGGCCGCCGCGCCACCACGCATGCACACCGCCGCCGCCGATTCCGAGCAGCAGCAGGCACAATTAGGAGAGGACGCATCGTCATCGAGGCTCGGGCGCGGGCGCGGCGGTCAGCCGGCGAATGCTAGCACGCAGGCCAGCGGCGGCCGGCCTGCACGGCCGCGCACGCACAGCGATCAGGCGCTGAGCAGGCGGTTCCATTCGGCGACGCGGTCGGCCTTGGCCGCCAGCACCGCATCGGCGTCGCCTTCGAGGGCGACCTTGTTGATCACATCGCCCTGGACGACGCTGTCGACCACGTCCAGGCCCTCGATCACCTTGCCGAACACGGTGTGCTTGCCGTCCAGCCAAGGGGTGGCGGTGTGGGTGATGAAGAACTGGCTGCCGTTGGTGCTGGGGCCGGCGTTGGCCATCGACAGCACCCCGCGCTCGTGGCGCACGCCGTTGTCGGTCTCGTCCTCGAAGCGGTAGCCCGGGCCGCCGCGGCCGGAGCCTTCCGGGCAGCCGCCCTGGATCATGAAGTCGGCGATCACGCGGTGGAAGGTCAGCCCGTCGTAGAAGCCGCGCTCGGCCAGGTTCACGAAGTTGGCCACGGTCAGCGGCGCCTTGTCGGGATACAGCTCGATCTTGATCGGGCCGCGGGCGGTGTCGAAATGGGCGATCAGGGACATGGGACTCCTTGGAAACGAGGGCGTCATGGGGGGCGCATAGGATACATGGCGGCCTGCTTGGCCCGCTTCCGGCACCCGATCACGGGACTGAGCGCCACCGCCGCCATCCTGAACCGGCAGGCGGGCCGGGATCCAGGTATGATAGACGGCTTACTTTCCTTTCTTTCCGGCGCCGGTTGGCCCCCTTTCGCATGTCCATCGAAAATCTTCGCAATATCGCCATCGTCGCCCACGTCGACCACGGCAAGACCACCCTCGTCGACTGCCTGCTGAAGCAGTCCGGCACCCTGTCCGAGCGCACGGTGCTGGCCGAGCGCGTGATGGACAGCAACGATCAGGAAAAGGAGCGCGGCATCACGATCCTGGCCAAGAACACGGCCATCACCTGGCAGGGCAACCGCATCAACATCGTCGACACCCCCGGACACGCCGACTTCGGCGGCGAAGTGGAGCGCGTGCTGTCGATGGTGGACTCGGTGCTGATCCTGGTCGACGCGATGGACGGGCCGATGCCGCAGACCCGCTTCGTCACCCAGAAGGCGTTCGCGATGGGCTTCAAGCCGATCGTGGTGGTCAACAAGATCGACCGCCCGGGCGCGCGTCCGGACTGGGTGATCGACCAGGTGTTCGACCTGTTCGACAAGCTCGGCGCGACCAACGAGCAGCTCGACTTCCCGATCGTCTACGCCTCGGCGCTGCACGGCTACGCGAGCCTGGACGACAGCGCGCGCGAAGGCGACATGACCCCGCTGTACGCAGCGATCATGAAGCACGTGGCGCCGCCGCAGGTGGACCCGGACGGTCCGTTCCAGATGCGCATCAGCCAACTGGACTACAACAACTTCGTCGGCCTGATCGGCATCGGCCGCATCCAGCGCGGCAAGATCAAGAAGAACATGCCGGTCAGCATCGTCGACCGCGAGGGCAAGAAGCGCCAGGGCAAGATCCTGCAGGTGCTCGGCTTCATGGGCCTGGAGCGGGTGGAAGTGGAGGAAGCCGAGGCCGGCGACATCGTCGCCATCTCCGGTGTGGCCGACATGAGCATCTCCGACACCATCTGCGCGCTGGACGCCCCCGAAGCGCTGCCGGCGCTGACCGTGGACGAGCCGACCATCTCGATGACCTTCCAGGTCAACAATTCGCCGTTCGCCGGCAGCAAGGACCACAGCGGCGGCAAGTTCATCACTAGCCGCCAGATCCGCGAGCGCCTGGAGCGCGAGACCCTGCACAACGTCGCGCTGAAGGTCGAGGAAGGCTCGGACCCGGACAAGTTCCTGGTCTCCGGCCGCGGCGAGCTGCACCTGTCGGTGCTGATCGAGAACATGCGCCGCGAAGGCTTCGAACTGGCGGTGTCGCGCCCGGAAGTCATCGTCAAGGAGATCGACGGCCAGCAGATGGAGCCGGTCGAGCAGCTGGTGGTGGACATCGAAGAGCAGCACCAGGGCGGCGTGATGGAGAAGCTGGGCATCCGCAAGGGCCAGCTGAAGAACATGGAGCCGGACGGCAAGGGCCGCGTGCGCCTGGACTACATGATCCCGGCGCGTGGCTTGATCGGCTTCCAGAACGAGTTCCGCACCCTGACCCAGGGGTCGGGCCTGCTGTTCCACGTGTTCGACCACTACGGCCCGAAGGAACAGGGCGCCATCGCCAAGCGCCAGAACGGCGTGATGATCGCCAACGCCGCCGGCGCCACCCCCGCCTACGCGCTGGGGCCGCTGGAAGAGCGCGGCCGCCTGTTCGCCGCCGAAGGCGACAACGTGTACGAAGGCCAGCTGGTCGGCATCCACTCCAAGGACAACGATCTGACCGTCAACGCGATCAAGACCAAGCCGCTGACCAACATGCGCGCGTCGGGCAAGGACGATGCGATCAAGCTGACCCCGGCAATCAAGTACACCCTGGAGCAGGCGCTGGACTTCATCGAGGACGACGAACTGGTCGAGGTCACCCCGAAGGAAATCCGCCTGCGCAAGAAGTTCCTGACCGAAAGCGATCGCAAGCGCGCCGGTCGCGGCGGCTGATCGCCGACCTCCCGTGGCCAGCAAGAAGGCGTACAACCCGGATCCGCACGCGCATCCGGGCCTGCACCTGATCGCACTGCTGGAGGCCGGCAAGGGCCTGCTGGCGGTGCTCGCGGCCACGGGCCTGGAACTGATGGGCCCGCTGCCGCTGCGCGCGGCGGTGGACCGGCTGATCGTCCGTTTCAGCCTGGACCCGGAGCACGGCGCGCTGCCGTCGCTGCTCACCATGATCAATCCGGGCGCGTTGCATCTGGCCGCGGCCGGCATGCTCGCCTATGGCGTGCTGCATATCGTCGAAGCCTGGGGCCTGTGGCGCGCCAAGGCCTGGGCGTCGATGCTGGGCTGCATCTCCGCCGCCATCTATTTGCCGTTCGACATCTACGCGATCGTGCGCCATCCCGGCTGGGCGTCCTGGGCGGTGTTGGCGATCAATCTCGCCGTGGTCGGTATCCTGGCCCGTGACCTGGTCCGGCGCCGGCGGCGTTCCGCGCGCTGAGCGCAAGCCGGCGCGGCAGGTGGCCGGCTATTCCAACCCGGCCCCATGCTATTGAGTCCAGCGACGGACTGCCGTTGGCCGGGACCGCCTGGTATCCACTGGCGCGACTGGCGCGCTTGGAACGAGCCACACCTGATCGAACCGGATTGCGGCGTTTTCCACGTCTGTTCCAGCAGCCAGCGGGAGCGGGCGCCAGGTGGCCTCGCGCGCCATCGGCCGCGGCAAGCGCTCCCGAGTACGCCGTCGCGATCCGGGTCGCTCGTGCCCGCGTCATTGCCAGCAGGCAGATGAAAAACATGCCTTCGGCCTTCGGCCTTGGGCCATGCGCCACGCAACAGCACATGCGCCAAGCAAGCGATGGCGGCAGGGCGATGCCACCGCGCAGGGCGGGGCTACACCGCGCCCGGCCCCGGTGCGGCCAGATCCGCCGCCACCGGCGGCGCCGGCGCGCCGTCCTCGGCGCCGGGCGAGCGCATTGCCGCCGAATCCAGGGACGCGGCCGGCGCCGGCCGCAACGGCGGTGCCGCTTCCGACGCGATCTCCGCGCGCATCCTCGGCAAGGCATACGGGTGGTCGCGGGTCAGGAAATCGATCATCCGCTCGCGCACGATGCAGCGCAGGTCGAACGCATCGCCGGAATTGCGCGCGCTGACCAGCAGGCGCACCTGGATCGTGCGCTCGCTGGTCTCGGTCACCTGGGTCACGCAGACGCGTCCGTCCCACAGCGGTTCGCTCTTGCAGATCCGCTCCAGCTCGGCGCGCAGCTGCGCCATCGGCGTGCGGTAGTCCAGCCACAGGAATGCGGTGCCGAGCAGGTCGGCGCTGCTGCGGGTCCAGTTCTGGAACGGGTTCTCGATGAACCAGGTCAACGGCACCACCATGCGCCGCTCGTCCCAGATGCGCACCACCACGTAGGAACTGCCGATCTCCTCGATGCGGCCCCACTCGCCTTCGACGATGACCACGTCGTCGAGCCGGATCGGCTGGGTCAAGGCGATCTGCAGGCCGGCGATCAGGTTGCCGAACACCGGCTTGGCGGCGATACCGGCGACCAGGCCGATGATGCCCGCCGAAGCCAGCAGCGTGGTGCCGATCTGCCGTACCGCCGGAAAGGTCAGCAGCACCACCGAAGTACCGAGCAGGATGATCGTGCCCATCGCCACCCGCGCCAGCACCCGGGTCTGGGTCTGGACGCGGCGCGCGGCTAGGTTGTCGGCCACCTCGATCGGATAGCTGCGCAGGATCGCCGCTTCCAGTGCGGCGGCGCCACGCACCAGCAGCCAGGTCACGCAGGCGATCATGCCGATGTGCAGCAGATGCTGCAGGTCGGTCAGCGCGCGCTCGTCCAGCGGCGTGGATTCCAGCGCGAAACTGAGCATCAGCATCGGCAGCAGGAAGGCCATCGGCACGCTGATGACGCCGATGACGCGGGCGCGGCGGTAGTCGCGCCCGCGCATGCGCTGCGCGATGCCCAGCAGCAGCCACCAGGCGAGGAAGCCGAGCACGACCGCGGCGCCGATCGGCAGCGTGTAGGTACGCCACGGGATCCAGTCGAGATCCAGAGTCAAGATGCGCTCCTTGAAGGGGGAGAAGTCGCGACAGCGTGGCAAAGCAAGCATGAGCGCGATGTCGAGCGACGCGGCGTGGCGCCGGCGCGACGCGACGCGACGCGACCCAGCGGCATGCGCGCCGGCGGCGTGAATGCGAGCGGTGTGCGCACAGATCATCGCGACGCCACACAGATCCTGGCGCAGCCCGGCGGCGACACCGGCGTTCACAGTCGCAGCACGCGCGGCTCTCGCCTGACAACAGGCGCTCTCGCCCATGTTCCCGCAGAAGTGGCTGCCGATGGTCCGCCCTCGGTCGCGCCCGGGAGCAGGCGCGGCGATGCGCGCATGGTGCACGCCGCGCATCCGCACGCGCGCAGCGGCGGCAGGGCGAGACGTCAGTCCATCGTCAGCGGCACGCTGCGCCCGTTCTGCTTGCGCACGATCGCCAGCGCGATCTCCAGCGACTGCTCGTAGTTCAGCCGCGGATCCACGCTGGAGCGGTAGGCCCGCTCCAGGTCGCGCTCGGTCAGCTCGCGCGCGCCGCCGGTGCACTCGGTGACGTCCTCGCCGGTCAGCTCCAGGTGCACGCCGCCCAGCCGCGTGCCGGCCGCGGCATGGATGTCGAACGACTGCTCCACCTCGCCCAGTACGTTGTGGTAGCGCCGCGTCTTGTAGCCGTTGCTGGTGCTCTCGGTATTGCCGTGCATCGCATCGCACACCCACAGCACGCGGCGGCCGTCGCGTTTCACCGCGTCCAGCAGCGGCGGCAGCTTCTGCGCGATCTGCGCCGCGCCCATGCGATGGATGAAGGTCAGCCGGCCCGGTTCGTCTTCGGGATTGAGCACGTCGATCAGGCGCAGCAACTGATCCGGCTGCGCCGACGGCCCGACCTTGATCGCGATCGGATTGCGGATGCCGCGGAAATATTCCACGTGCGCGCCGTCCAGCGCCGCGGTGCGCATGCCGATCCACGGATAGTGGGTGCTGAGGTTGAACCAGCCCCATTGCCGCGGCACCTCGCGGGTCAGCGCTTCCTCGTACGGCAGCAGCAGCGCTTCGTGCGAGGTATAGAAGTCGACCCGGTTGAGGTTGTACAGCTGCGCGCCGGACAGGGTTTCCATGAAGCGCACCGCATCGCCGATCGAGGCCACCATCTTCTGGTAGTCCTCGGCCAGCGGCGAATAGCCGACCCAGCTCAGGTTCCAGTACTCGGGATGGTGCAGGTCGGCGAAACCGCCGTCGATCAATGCGCGCACGAAGTTCATCGTCATCGCCGAACGGGAATGCGCGGTGATCATCCGCCGTGGATCGGGCACGCGCGCCTGCGCGGTGAACTCCGGGCCGTTGACCACGTCGCCGCGGTAGCTGGGCAGGGTCACCCCGTCGCGGGTCTCGGTGTCGGCCGAGCGCGGCTTGGCGTACTGGCCTGCATAGCGCCCGACCCGCACCACCGGCAGGCGCAATCCATGCACCAGCACCAGGCTCATCTGCAGCAGCACCTTGAGCCGGTTGGAGATCGTGCCCGACTCGCAATCGCTGAAGTTCTCCGCGCAATCGCCGCCCTGCAGCAGGAAGCGCTTGCCTTCCTGCGCCTCGGCCAGTTGCTTCTTCAGCGCGAAGATCTCCCACGAGGTGACCAGCGGCGGCAGGTGGCGCAACTCGCCCAGCGTCGCCTCCAGCGCCTGCGCGTCCGGATACACCGGCATCTGCAGCGCGGGTTTGCCGCGCCAGCTGGCAGGCGCCCAGGACGGCTGGGCGGATTCGGGCGCGACCACGGGGACGGACAGGTTCATGAAAGGACTCCTTGGCAGCCTGCGATGTTCGCAGAGCCTGGCCGCGACGCAAAGCACTGCGTGACGCGGTTGCGCAGCCGTCGCCACCGCCGCGGCAAGGACATGAACGGCAGGCAAAGTGCGCATGGCAGGCATGACTTCCGGCCTACGTCAAAGCCACCGCGAAAGC
Organism: Xanthomonas theicola; assembly: GCF_014236795.1. Taxonomy (NCBI): domain Bacteria; kingdom Pseudomonadati; phylum Pseudomonadota; class Gammaproteobacteria; order Lysobacterales; family Lysobacteraceae; genus Xanthomonas; species Xanthomonas theicola. Next base: position 3,155,682 of record NZ_CP049017.1, read on the forward strand.
AGAATGTTACTAAATAACAAATCTTTCCCCCCGTCCACTCCAGGTCTCGCCCCCGCCATGACGCCACGCCCCCTCTCCGCCGCCATCGCCCTTGTCCTGCTGGCCGCGCCCAGCCTCGCGTTCGCTACCGATGCGGCCAGCACCGACGCCGGCCCCGAACGCACCACCGACCTGGATGCGGTCACCGTCACCGCCAAGCTGGAAGCGGCGCGCAACGCGCTGTCGCCGGACATCGGCAGCAGCCAATACGCGATCACGGCCGAGGACATCGAGCGGCTGCCGCTGGGCGCCTCCACCCCGCTCAACCAGGTACTGCTGCAGGCGCCGGGCGTGGTCCAGGATTCCTACGGCGGCATCCACGTGCGCGGCGACCACGCCAACCTGCAGTACCGCATCAACGGCGTGCTGATCCCCGAGTCCATCTCCGGCTTCGGCCAGAGCCTGGACCCGCGCACCATCAAGAGCGTCAAGCTGCTCGACGGCGCGCTACCGGCACAGTTCGGCGACCGTACCGCCGCGGTGGTCGACATCACCACCAAGAACGGCGTGGAACTGGGCAACGGCGGCAGCGTCGGCATCACCGGCGGCTCTTTCGGCACGATCAACCCGAATGCCTCCTGGCGGGGCAGCAACGGCCGCTGGAGCTGGTTCGCCAGCGGCAACTACGCGCAGAACAAGATCGGCCTGGAGAACCCGGTCGACAGCCGCACCCCCAAGCACGACAAGTCGCACCAGGGCAAGGGCTTCGCCGACCTCAGCTACCTGGTCGACGAGGACACCCGGCTCAGCCTGCTGGTCGGCTACGCCAACAACCGCTTCCAGATTCCGAACAATCCCGGGCAGACCCCGGCGTTCGACTACCTGGGCACGACCGACTTCGACTCGTCCACGCTCGACGAGAACCAGCGCGAGAACACCCGCTTCGGCACGCTGGTCCTGCAGGGTTCGCTCGGCGCCACCAGCTACCAGCTGTCGGCCGGCCAGCGCTACAGCAGCGTCGCGTTCTCGCCGGACATCGCCGGCGACCTGATCTTCAACGGCGTCGCCTCGCAGGTGGACCGCAGCAACCGCGCCAACACCGTGCAGGCCGACTTCTCGACTCCCTGGGGGGCCTCGCACACCCTGCGCTACGGCGTGTACGGCAACTTCGAGCACGCCATCGCCAGCAACGACTCCTATGTCTTCCCGGCCGATGCCGACGGCAAGCAGACCAGCAATGCACCGCTCTTCATCGCCGACGCCAGCCGCTTCCACGCCAGCACCTACGCGCTCTACCTGCAGGACGAGTGGAAGCTCGGCGACGACTGGACCGTGAACTACGGCGTGCGCGGCGACCGCTACAAGGCGTTCGGCAACACCCAGGGCCAACTCAGCCCGCGCCTGGGCGTGGTCTGGCGCGCCAGCGAGGACACCACCGTGCACGCCGGCTATGCGCGCTATTTCACCCCGCCGGCCAGCGAACTGATCTCCACCAGCGACATCGCCCTGTACGACGGCACCACCAACCAGCACTCGGTTGCCGGCGGCGCGACCACCCCGCTGAGCGAACGCAGCGACTATTACGATCTTGGCATCTCGCAGGCGGTCGGCGAGCACCTGACCCTGGGCCTGGACACCTACTACCGCAAGGCCGACCGCCTGCAGGACGAAGGCCAGTTCGGCGCCGCCTACATCTATTCCACCTTCAACTATCGCGACGGCCGCATCCGCGGCGCCGAGTTCAGCGCCGACTACAACAACGGGCCGCTCACCGCCTACTTCAACGTCGCCTACAGCAAGGCGATGGGCAAGCAGGTCATGACCAACCTGTACAACTTCGATTCCGACGCACTGGCCTACATCCACGACAACTGGATCCACCTGGACCACGATCAGAAATTCACCTCTTCCGGGGGGGTCAGCTACGCGATCGCCGACGACAGCAGGATCGGCGCCAACTACCTGTTCGGCAGCGGCCTGCGCACCGATGCCGACGGCGTGCCCAACGGCGGCGAACTGCCGTCGTACTTCCAGCTGAACCTCAGCGCCGGCCACGATTTCGCGCCCGGCGCGCATCCGCTGCATGCGCAACTGGCCGTGCTCAACGTGCTCGATCGCAGCTACCAACTGCGCGACGGCGGCGGCATCGGCGTGTTTGCGCCGCAGTGGGCGCCGCGCCGCGGCGTGTACCTGAGCCTGCAGCAGGACTTCTGAGGCAGGCGTGGAAGCGGCAGGCCGGCCCGTGGGACGGGCAGGCCTGGCACCGGGGAAGGTTGCCTCGCTGTCGCCGCCGCGAGCCTGGTCCAGTCCTGCGCCCCAGGTATTCAAGCAAGCGCCTAAAGCAAGCGTGGAAGGTCCCTGTAGGAGGGGCTTCGGCCCCGACCAATGTCGGAGCCGACGCGATCCGACTTCGTTCGTCGCGGCTGAAGCCGCTCCTGCGGATTCAATTCGCGATCGTCGTCGCCCGCCACTGAATCGGGCGACGCTTTCCCCCGCGACGGTACCGAATCGCAACGATCTCAGTGCAGCGGACGCCGACTGGCCTTGAACCCGGCATACAGCGCGAACAGCGCCAACAGCACGAAGCAGATCAGGCACCACATCGGCATCGACAGGCCCAGGAAGCGCCAGTCGATATTGCCGCAGTCGCCGGTCCCGGTCAGGACCCGGCGCATCGCCTCGAACGGTCCCAGCGTCTCGCGCAGGAAGCCCAACGGCGGACCGCACGAGGCCATCGGATCGGGAAACAGCTGGACCGACACGTGCTTGCCGGCGATGCCGGCGCCGGCCGCCGCGGCGAGGAAAGCGAGCACGCCATAGGCCTTGCGTCCGCCGCTGCGGGCCGGACCGTGCACCGCGCCGAGCAGGAACAGCAGCCCCAGCGCAGCGAACGCGATGCGCTGGAAGATGCACAGCGGGCAGGGCTCGATGCCCAGTTGCAGTTGCACGTAGATCGCATAGCCCAGCAACGCGGCACAGATCGCGAAGCCGAGCAGGAACTGCGCGCGGAAACTCCAGCGTAACGGGTTCATCGGGTCGGGCTCAAGTGAACGAACCGGCATTATCCGCCATCGCCTGCATCGCCACCATGTGCCGAACGGCGCGGGAGGGGGACGCGACGGCAACGCATGCAGCGCGTGCACGGGAACCGCCCGGTGCGGCGGATTGCGCCGCCGCGGGCACAGAAACAAAAACAAAAAAGCCCGGACATGCCGGGCTTTTCTGCTGCCGCGCGGAGGGCCGGATTACTCGGCCACTTCCTCGGCCACCGCGGTCGGGCGGTCGACCAGCTCGACGTACGCCATCGGCGCGTTGTCCCCGGCGCGGAAGCCGCACTTCAGGATGCGCAGGTAGCCGCCCGGACGCGACTGGTAACGCGGGCCCAGCTCGACGAACAGCTTGCCCACCGCTTCCTTGTCGCGCAGGCGCGAGAAGGCCAGGCGGCGGTTGGCGACGCCATCGACCTTGGCGATGGTGATCAGCGGCTCGGCGACGCGGCGCAGTTCCTTGGCCTTCGGCAAAGTGGTCTTGATCAGCCCGTGCTTGAACAGCGAGGCCGCCATGTTGGAGAACATCGCCTGGCGATGGGCGCTGGTGCGGTTGAACTTGCGGCCGGATTTCTGGTGACGCATGGTCTTGGTTCCTGGATGAATGGTGAAACGACTGGGATTCGCTGTCGCCTTCCTGGCGTTGGAGCACGGACTGCGGATGGCCCTTGGCCGCCCGTCCTGGACGACCGGCAGCGTGGGCGTTCAGGCCCATCGCTGCGGATAACGCTAAAACGCGGTTCCCCGCATGGCGCGCATGCGGGGAACCGGTGTCGCCTGGATCAGCCGAGCATGCCGTGCTGGGCGACGCCGGCCGGCGGCCAGTTCTCCAGCTTCATGCCGAGCGACAGGCCGCGCTGAGCCAGCACTTCCTTGATCTCGGTGAGCGACTTCTTGCCCAGGTTCGGAGTCTTGAGCAGCTCCACTTCGGTCTTCTGGATCAGATCGCCGATGTAGTAGATGCTCTCGGCCTTCAGGCAGTTGGCCGAACGCACGGTCAGCTCCAGATCGTCGATCGGGCGCAGCAGCACCGGATCGACGCCGCTGCTGGCCGGCTTGGCCGCGCCGCGATCGCGATGGGTGAAGTCGCCGAACACCGACAGCTGGTCGCTGAGGATGTCGGCGGCGGTGCGCACCGCTTCCTCGGCGTCGATGGTGCCGTTGGTCTCGATGTCCAGGACCAGCTTGTCCAGGTCGGTCCGCTGCTCGACGCGCGCGGACTCGACCGCGTAGGCGACACGGCGCACCGGCGAGAACGACGCATCCAGAACCAGGCGGCCGATGGTGCGGGTTTCCTCGTCCGGACGGCGCCGCGCGGCGGCCGGCTGGTAGCCGAAGCCGCGCTCGATCTTCAGACGCATGTTGATCGCCGTATCCTTGGTCAGGTGGCAGATCACGTGGTCGTTGTTGAGGATCTCGACGTTGTGGTCGGTCTTGATGTCGGCGGCAGTGACCGTGCCCGGGCCCTGCTTGGACAGCGACAGCGTGGCGCTGTCGCCGGTGTGCATGCGGATGGCCACGTCCTTGAGGTTGAGCAGGACCTCCAGCACGTCCTCCTGCAGCCCTTCGACCGTGGTGTACTCGTGCAGCACGCCGTCGATCTCGACTTCGGTGATCGCGAAGCCGGGGATCGAGGACAGCAGCACGCGACGCAGGGCGTTGCCCAGCGTATGCCCATACCCGCGCTCCAAGGGCTCGATTACGACCTTGGCGCGGTTGTCGGTAAGGCGTTCGATCTGCGGCCCACGGGGGCGCAGAACCTGGTTGGCGGTAACCGTCATGTTGCGGGTTCTCCTGACGAGCCTCCGTTGCCGGAGGCTCTCCAATGTGATTACTTCGAATACAACTCGACGATCAGCGCTTCGTTGATGTCGGCAGGCAGGTCCGCACGATCCGGCACCGCCTTGAAGACGCCGCTGAACTTCTTCGAATCGACCTCGACCCAGGACGGGTTCAGGTCATGCGTTTCGGCGACGGTCAGCGCTTCCTGCACGCGCAACTGCTTCTGGGCCTTTTCCGACAGGGCGATCGCGTCGCCGGCCTTGACCTGGTAAGAGGCCAGGTTCACCGACTTGCCATTGACCAGCACGCCACGGTGCGACACCAACTGGCGCGCGGCCGGACGGGTGACGGCGAAGCCCATGCGGTAGACGACGTTGTCCAGGCGGGTTTCCAGCAGCTGCAGCAGGTTCTCGCCGGTGTTGCCCTTCTTGGTCGACGCCTTCTTGTAGTAGTTGCGGAACTGACGCTCCAGCAGGCCGTAGATGCGCTTGACCTTCTGCTTCTCGCGCAACTGGGTGGCGTAGTCGGACAGCTTGCCCTTGCGGGCGGTCGCGCCGTGCTGGCCGGGCTTCTGCTCCAGCTTGCACTTGGAATCCAGCGCACGTGCCGGGCTCTTGAGGGAAAGATCGGCGCCTTCGCGGCGCGCGAGCTTACAGGTAGGACCGATATAACGAGCCATTTCTTATCGCTCCTTTAGACGCGACGCTTCTTCGGCGGACGGCACCCGTTGTGCGGGATAGGCGTCACGTCGATGATGTTGGTGATCTTGTATCCGACGTTGTTCAACGAACGGACGGCGGACTCGCGACCCGGACCCGGGCCCTTGATGCGCACTTCCAGCGACTTCACGCCGTAGTCGAGCGCAGCGCGCCCGGCCTTCTCGGCGGCCACCTGCGCCGCGAACGGCGTGGACTTGCGCGAACCGCGGAAACCGGCGCCGCCGGAGGTCGCCCAGGACAAGGCGTTGCCCTGGCGATCGGTGATGGTCACGATGGTGTTGTTGAACGAAGCGTGAACGTGGGCGACGCCGTCGGTGACGACGCGCTTGATCTTCTTCTTGGTCTTTGCTGCTGCGGGCTTGGCCATGTCTGTCCCTTACTTCCTGATCGCCTTGCGCGGGCCCTTGCGGGTGCGGGCGTTGGTGCGGGTGCGCTGACCGCGCAGCGGCAGGCCGCGACGATGGCGCAGGCCGCGGTAGCAGCCCAGGTCCATCAGACGCTTGATGGCGATGCCCACTTCGCGACGCAGGTCGCCTTCGACGATGTACTTGCCGACTTCGAGGCGCAGGCGCTCGATTTCCGGCTCGGACAGGTCACGGATCTTGGTGGTCGAGGTCACGCCTGCGGTTTCGCAAACCTTCTTCGAACGGGTACGGCCGATGCCGAAAATGCTTTGCAACCCGACCCAGACGTGCTTCTGGGCTGGCAGGTTGACGCCTGCAATACGCGCCATGACGCGGTTCTCCAACTGAAAAGGATGGCCCGACGGCGCGCCGCGGCGCCATTCCGGCAGGATGATCAAAAAGTGAACTTGTAAGTGTAGCAAGGTCTCGGGTTACATGGAAGCCCGTGGAACCTTTCGGTTCCGCAGGCCCGGCATGGGGAGTGTGCCCATGCTCCGGCGCCGGATGTCGTTGGCCGGGCGAGGATCCGCCCGTGCCGCCCGCGCTACTCCAGCGCAGGGCCACCACATCTCACCCACGCACGAGACCGCTGCACGGGCCGCCCTTCAAGTCGGAAGACTGCGCCTGGGAACCAGGGGCGTCTTCGCGGAAGGAAATCGAATTGTACAATCAACCGCGGGCGAGACCGCCGCGCGAGCCGCCCTTGAGGTTGGCCTTCTTCAACAGGCTTTCGTACCTGTGCGACATCAGGTGCGCCTGGATCTGCGCGATGAAGTCCATCACCACCACGACCGCGATCAACAGCGAGGTGCCGCCGAAATGGAACGAGGTGCCGAACTGCGCGCGCATGATTTCCGGCAGCAGGCACACGATCACCAGGTACAGCGAGCCGGCGGCGGTCAGGCGGGTCAGCACGCCGTCGACGTAGTCGGCGGTGGCCTTGCCGGGACGGATGCCGGGAATCAGCGCGCCGGACTTCTTCAGGTTGTCCGCGGTCTCCTGCGAATTGAACACCAGCGCGGTATAGAAGAACGCAAACCCGATGATCAGCGCGGCGAACACGATCATGTGCACCGGCTCGCCCGGGCCCAGCGCGTTGGCGATGCGCTGCAACCAGCTGCCGAAGGTGCTGTTGGACGCGGCCTGCCCCGACCACATCGACAGCGTCGCCGGGAAGGCGAGGATGCTCGAGGCGAAGATCGGCGGAATCACACCTGCCATGTTCAGCTTCAACGGCAGGAACGAGGTCTGGTTCATATACGCGTTGCGGCCGCCCTGGCGGCGCGCGTAGTTCACCGTGATCCGGCGCTGCCCGCGCTCCACGAACACCACGAACAAGGTGAAGGCCAGGATCGTCAGCACGATCAACAACAGCGAGATGAAGCTCATGTTGCCGTCGCGGTAAGCCTCCACGGTCTGGATCGACGCCGCCGGCAGGCCGGCGACGATGCCGGCGAAGATGATGAGCGACACGCCGTTGCCGATGCCGCGCTCGGTGACCTGCTCGCCGACCCACATCAGGAAGATGGTGCCAGCGGTCAGCGCGATCACCGCGGTAAGCACGAAACCCATGCCGGGGGCGTACACCACCGGAGCGCCGCCGGGTGCCGTCTGGTTCTGCAGCGCGAGCGCGATGCTGCCGCCCTGCACTACCGCCAGCAGCACCGCGCCGATGCGCGAATACTGGGTGATCTTGCGCCGGCCGGATTCGCCCTCCTTCTGCATCGCCTTCAGCGACGGGAAGATGTGCGTGGCCAGTTGGATCACGATCGATGCCGAGATGTACGGCATCACGTTCAGCGCGAAGATGCTGAAACGGTGCAGGGCGCCGCCCGAGAACATGTTGAACATGTCCACGATGCCGCCGCCCTGCGCCTGCATCAGCGCAAGCATGGCTTCGGGATTGACGCCCGGCACCGGTACGTAGCAACCGATGCGATAGACGACCAATGCGCCGAGAACGAACAACAGGCGCTGGCGAAGCTCCGTGAACTTGCCGAGCCCGCCGCCGAGGTTACCCATGCCAGCCTGCGCCATCTGCGTGTTACTCCTGCACGCTGCCGCCGGCAGCTTCGATTGCCGCCTTGGCACCGGCGGTCGCCGCAATGCCCTTGAGCACGAACTTCTTGCTCAGCTCGCCCTTGAGCACGACCTTGGCCTGCTTCGCGGTGCTCGGGACCAGCTTCGCGGCGCGCAGCGCGGCGAAATCGATCTCGCCTTCCGGCAGGTTGTCGAGCTGGTAGGACAGCACCTCGGCGGTATCCTTGGCGATCTTGGAACGGAAGCCGATCTTCGGCAGACGACGCTGCATCGGGGTCTGGCCGCCTTCGAAGCCGGCCTTGATCTTGCCGCCGCCCTTGCGCGCGAACGAACCCTTGTGGCCGCGGCCGCAGGTCTTGCCCAGGCCGGAACCGATGCCGCGGCCGACGCGGGTACGCTCGGTACGGGCGCCAGCGGCGGGCTTGAGATCATTGAGTTGCATAGTCATGGTCGATTACTCCTCAACCTGGACGAGGTACTGAACCTTGTTGATCAGTCCGCGCACCTGCGGGCTGTCCTTCAGTGCGCGCACATCGTTGAGCTTGTTCAGGCCCAGCGCACGCACCGACAGGCGGTGACGCGACTGGGTACCACGCAGGCCGCGCACCAGGCGCACCTTCACCGTCTTGTTGGACTCATTAGCCATGGTTGAGTTCCTCCACCTTCTTGCCGCGCTTGGCCGCGATCCGCGACGGCGACTGCATGTCTTCCAGGCCGCGCAGGGTGGCGCGCACCAGGTTGATCGGGTTGCGCGAACCGACGGCCTTGGCCAGCACGTTCTTGACGCCCACCGCTTCCAGCACGGCGCGCATCGCGCCGCCGGCAATGACGCCGGTACCTTCCGACGCCGGCATCATGAACACGCGCGCCGCGCCGTGGCCGGACTTCACCGGGTGCCACAGGGTGCCGTTGTTCAGGTCGATGTTGAGCATGCCCTTGCGCGCATACTCCATCGACTTCTGGATCGCGACCGGCACTTCGCGCGCCTTGCCGTAACCGAAACCGATCTTGCCGTTGCCGTCGCCGACCACGGTCAGCGCGGTGAAGGTGAATTGGCGACCGCCCTTGACCGTCTTGCTGACGCGGTTGACCGCGACCAGCTTTTCGATCATGCCGTCGTCGACTTTCTCTTCGCGGTTGCGGTCGCGATCACGCCCCCGCGGTGCACGCTGTTCTTCAGCCATTGCGTATTCCTTGGTAGTTGAAAGATTGACGGCTTGCATGCCGCTTGTCGTTGTTGACTGGAACTGTGTTCCCCGGGCGCGCGCACAAGGCGCGCCGAGGTCCGATGCAACCCGCATCGGCAGGCCGGGTGCGGCACAAATGCCGCCTCCGCAAGGATCAGAACTGCAGGCCGCCTTCGCGCGCGGCGTCGGCCAACGCCTTGATGCGGCCGTGGTAGCGGTAGCCCGAGCGGTCGAAGGCGACCTTCTCGATGCCCGCGGCCTTGGCGCGCTCGGCGATCAGCTTGCCCACCTTGGCGGCGGCCTCGCTGTTCTTGCCGCTCTTCAGGCCGTCCTTGACGTCGGCCTGCAGAGTGTTCGCCGCAGCGATCACCTTGGAGCCGTCGGCGGTGAAGACCTGCGCGTACAGGTGCTGGCCGGTGCGCAGCACCGACAGGCGGGCGACGCCGAGTTCACGGATGTGGGCGCGGGTCGACTTGGCGCGGCGCAGGCGGGCGATGTTCTTGTTGATGCTCATGGTATGTGTCCTACGGAAGCTGAAGGAGAACAGGCTTTTGCATTGAAGAGTCCGGCCATGGATGGCCGGGCTCCTAGCAGAAGGACCTGCCTTATGCCTTCTTGGCTTCCTTGCGAATGATGACTTCACCGGCATACTTCACACCCTTGCCCTTGTAGGGCTCCGGCGGACGGAAACCACGGATCTTGGCGGCGACTTCGCCGACGCGCTGCTTGTCGGCGCCCTGCACCACGATCTCGGTCTGAGTCGGGGCGGCCAGGGTGATGCCGTCCGGCGCCTTGAACACGACCGGGTGCGAGAAACCGAGCGCCAGGCTCAGGTCCTTGCCCTGCATCGTGGCGCGGTAGCCGACGCCGACCAGTTCAAGCTTGCGCTCGAAGCCTTCGGACACGCCGTGCACCATGTTCGCCAGGATCGCGCGGACGGTGCCGGTGATGGCGATCTGCGACGGCTCGTTCGCCGACAGCGTGGCGACACCGTTTTCCTGCTTGATTTCGACGCCAGCGGGCTTGGGCAGCGACAGCGTGCCCTTCGGGCCCTTGACGCTCACCAGCTCGGACTGGACATTCAGTTCGACGCCTTTCGGGAGGGAGATCGGCTTCTTGGCTACGCGGGACATGTCAGTACTCCTTCCCTTAGGCCACGAAGCACAGGACTTCGCCACCGACGCCGGCCTGACGGGCCTGCGCATCGGTCATGATGCCCTTGGACGTGGAAATGATGGCAACGCCCAGGCCGCCGAGAACCTTCGGCAGCTCGGCCTTGCCGCGATACTGGCGCAGACCCGAACGCGACACGCGCTTGAGCGTATCAATGACCGGACGGCCCTCGAAATACTTCAGCACGATTTCCAGTTCGGACTTGTTGTTCTCGATCGCGTTGACGCGCAGGTCGCTGATGTAGCCTTCGCCCTTCAGCACTTCTGCGATCGCAACCTTGATCTTGGAGGACGGCATTTTCACCGTCGGCTTGCCGACCGCGGCCGCATTCTTGATGCGGACCAGCAGGTCGGCGATGGGATCAGTCATGCTCATGGTGTCTACCTTTGAGTGCACCGATATCCGCTTTCGCGAAAATCTTGTGATGTGAAGCCGTGGAATGAAGCTGTGATGTGGAGCGCGAACGTTCTGGAGAAGGCCAGGGCCTTTTTGCCACGCCCCCTGCCAGCCGCAGGCAAGGGGCGAATTATACGACAAGAAGTCCGACTTCCGTCGGACTCGTTGGTTGAACCGCTGGCGGGTACGCAACTACCCTGCTGCCCGGGCTCCGCGAATGGAGCCGGGGCCGCCGGTCGTTACCAGCTGGCCTTGCGCAGGCCCGGCACGTCGCCGTTCATCGTCGCCTTGCGCAGCATGTTGCGGCCCAGGCCGAACTTGCGGTAGACACCGCGCGGGCGGCCGGACAGCTCGCAACGGGTGCGCTGGCGGCTCGGCGACGAATCGCGCGGCAGCTTCTGCAGCTTGACCACGGCCTCGGCCTTCTCGTCGTAGGACGAGCTGTCGGCGGCGATGATCTTCTTCAGCGCGTCGCGCTTGTCGGCGAACTTCTTCGCCAGCTTCTTCCGCTTGATGTCGCGGTTGACCATGGAGGTCTTTGCCATTGTCTAACCCTTAATTACGGAACGGGAACTTGAACGCTTCGAGCAGCGCCTTGGCTTCGGCGTCGGTCTTGGCGGTGGTGGTGACGGCGATATCCATGCCGCGGATCGCATCGACGGCGTCGAAGTCGATTTCCGGGAAAATGATCTGTTCCTTCACGCCCATGTTGAAGTTGCCGCGACCGTCGAACGAGCGACCCGAAACACCGCGGAAGTCGCGCACGCGCGGCAGCGAGATGTTGATCAGGCGATCCAGGAACTCGTACATCTTGGCGCGACGCAGCGTAGTCTTGCAGCCGATCGGCCAGCCATCGCGGATCTTGAAGGACGCCACCGAGACACGGGACTTGGTGACCACCGGCTTCTGGCCGGAAACCTTGGCCATGTCGGCCACGGCGTGTTCCAGGATCTTCTTGTTCGTCGCCGCCTCGCCCACGCCCATGTTCAGGGTGACCTTGACCAGCTTCGGCACTTGCATCGGATTGGTGTAACCGAACTTCTTCATCAGAGCCGGTACCACTTCTTCCTTATAGATCTTTTCGAGACGGGAATTCATTGGGTCATTCCTCAGGCGTCGAGCGCCTCACCGCTGGAGCGGAACACACGCAGTTTGCGTCCATCCTCCAGCACCTTGAAGCCAACGCGCTCGCCCTTGCCCGTTGCCGGGTTGACGATCGCCACGTTGGAGATATGGATCGACGCTTCGCGCTCGACCACGCCGCCGGCGACGCCTGCCTGCGGGTTCGGCTTGGTGTGGCGCTTGACGATGTTCGCGTTGGAGACGATCACCCGATCGCCGTCGATGCGGACGATTTCGCCCTGCTTGCCCTTGTCCTTGCCGGTGGTGACGACGACTTGGTCGCCCTTCTTGATACGGTTAGCCATGTGTATGTCCTCCGCTCACAGCACTTCAGGAGCGAGCGAGACGATCTTCATGAATTTCTCGGACCGCAGTTCGCGGGTCACAGGCCCGAAGATGCGCGTGCCGATCGGCTCCTGCTTGTTGTTGAGCAGCACCGCCGCGTTGCCGTCGAAGCGGATCAGCGAACCATCCGAACGACGCACACCCTTGCGGGTACGCACCACGACGGCGTCGTAGACTTCGCCCTTCTTGACCTTGCCGCGCGGGATCGCGTCCTTGACGGTGACCTTGATGATGTCGCCAATGTGCGCGTAACGGCGCTTGGAGCCGCCGAGCACCTTGATGCACATCACTTCCTTGGCACCGGAGTTGTCGGCGACGTCGAGGTAGCTCTGCATCTGGATCATGATTCAGCTCTCCCTTATCCGGCCGAACGGGCGACGATTTCAACCACCCGCCAGTTCTTGGTCTTGGACATCGGCGCAATCTCGGTCACGCGCACGAGATCGCCTTCGTTGCAGGTGTTGTCGGCGTCGTGGGCATGGAGCTTGGTCGAGCGCTTGATGTACTTGCCATACAAGGCGTGCTTGACCTGGCGCTCCACCAGCACGGTGACGGTCTTGTCCATCTTGTTGCTGACGACGCGGCCTTCGACCGTGCGCAGCGTCTTGCTTTCGTTAGTGTCGCTCATGGCGGCCATCCTTACTTCGTGCTGCCGATCAGGTGCTTCACGCGAGCAATCTCGCGGCGCACCCGGCGGGTTTCGTGGGTCTTCGGCAGCTGCCCGGTGACCTGCTGCATGCGCAGGGCGAACTGCTCCTTGCGCAGATCGGTCAGATGGGACTTCAGATCGTCAGCCGACTTCTCGCGGAGTTGTTTGATGTCCATCAGCGTACCGTCCGGGTCACGAAGGTGGTGGTCACCGAAAGCTTGGCAGCGGCCAGGCGGAACGCCTCGCGCGCGACATCTTCGCCGACGCCTTCGATTTCATAGATCATGCGGCCGGGCTGGATCTGGGCGACCCAGTACTCGACGTTGCCCTTGCCGGAGCCCATTCGCACTTCGATCGGCTTCTTGGTGATCGGCTTGTCCGGGAACACGCGGATCCACATCTTGCCGCCGCGCTTGACGTAGCGGCTGATCGAGCGGCGCGCCGCTTCGATCTGGCGCGCGGTCAGCTGACCGTGCGCGGTGGCCTTCAGCCCGTACTGGCCGAAGCTGACGGCGTTGCCGCTCCACGCCAGGCCGTCGTTACGGCCCTTGTGCATCTTGCGGTATTTGGTTCGCTTGGGTTGCAACATTGCCGTTACCTCGCTTCACGAGCCGGACGCGACGGACGGTCGCCACGGTCGCCGCGATCGTTGCGATCGTTGCGCGGGGAGTCGTCCTGCTTTTCCTGGCCAACCTGGGAGAAATCGAAGATCTCGCCCTTGTAGATCCACACCTTGATGCCGATGATGCCGTAGGTGGTCTTGGCTTCGGCGAAACCGTAGTCGATGTCGGCGCGCAGCGTATGCAGCGGCACGCGGCCCTCGCGGTACCACTCCGAACGGGCGATTTCCGCACCGTTCAAGCGGCCGGCGACGTTGACCTTGATGCCCAGTGCACCCAGGCGCATCGCGTTGCCGACCGAGCGCTTCATCGCGCGGCGGAACATGATGCGGCGCTCCAGCTGCTGCGCGATCGACTCGGCGACCAACTGCGCATCCAGTTCCGGCTTGCGCACTTCGGTGACGTTGATGTGGGCGGGCACGCCCATCATCTCGCTCACTTCCTTGCGCAGCTTCTCGATGTCCTCGCCGCGCTTGCCGATCACCACGCCCGGGCGGGCGGTGTGGATCGTCACGCGCGCGGTCTTGGCCGGACGCTCGATCAGGATCTTGCTGATGCCCGCCTGCGCCAACTTCTTGCGCAGCATTTCGCGGACCTTGAGGTCGGCCGCCAGGTAACCGGAGAACTCGCCCTTGTTGGCGTACCACTTGGAATTCCAGTCCTTGGAGACACCCAGGCGGATTCCGATCGGATGAACTTTATGACCCATCGTCTTTTCCTTTCCGCTTACTTGGCGGCGCCCACAACCACAGTGATGTGGCTGGTGCGCTTGAGGATGCGGGTACCGCGGCCTTTCGCCCGCGCCATGAAACGCTTCAGGGTCGGACCTTCATCAACCATGATGGTCTTGACCTTCAGCTCGTCGACATCCGCGCCCTGGTTGTTCTCGGCATTGGCGATCGCCGACTCCACCACCTTCTTGATCAGGTGGGCGGCCTTCTTATCCGAGAACTTCAGCAGGTTGACCGCCCGCTCGGCGGGCAGACCGCGCACCTGGTCGGCGACCAGGCGGGCCTTCTGCGGGGAGATGCGCGCAGTGCGCAGGATTGCTTTCGCTTCCATCGTCATCTCTCCTTACCGGCTCGACTTCTTGTCGCCACCGTGACCCTTGAAGGTCCGGGTGACGGCAAATTCGCCGAGCTTGTGGCCGACCATGTTCTCGTTGACCAGCACCGGAACGTGGTTCTTGCCGTTGTGCACGGCGATGGTGAAGCCCACCATCTCCGGCAGGATCATCGAACGACGCGACCAAGTCTTGATCGGACGCTTGCTGCCGGCCGCGGCCTCCACCTTCTTGACGAGGTGGTGATCGACGAACGGGCCTTTCTTGAGTGAACGTGCCATGGTCGATTAGCCCCTACGATCGCGGACGATGAATTGTTCGGTGCGCTTGTTATGGCGCGTCTTGTAACCCTTGGTCGGCACGCCCCACGGGGTGACCGGATGCGGATTACCCTGACCGGCCTTCGCCTCGCCACCACCATGCGGGTGGTCGACGGGGTTCATGGCCGCACCGCGAACGGTCGGACGCACGCCGCGCCAGCGCTTGGCGCCCGCCTTGCCCAGCTTCTCGAGGTTGTGCTCGTCGTTGCCGACTTCGCCGATGGTGGCGCGACACTCGGCCGGCACCTTGCGCATTTCGCCGGAGCGAAGACGCAGGGTGGCGTAGATGCCTTCGCGCGCGACCAGCTGCACCGCGGCGCCGGCGGCACGCGCGATCTGCGCGCCCTTGCCCGGCTTCAGCTCGATGCCGTGCACCGTCGTGCCGACCGGGATGTTGCGCAGCGGCAGCGTGTTGCCGGTCTTGATCGGCGCGTCCGAACCGGCGATCACCTGGTCGCCGGCCTTCAGGCCCTTGGGCGCGATGATGTAGCGGCGCTCGCCGTCGGCATAGCACAGCAGGGCGATATGGGCGGTGCGGTTCGGATCGTATTCGATCCGTTCCACGCGCGCCGGAATGCCTTCCTTGTTGCGCTTGAAGTCGATGATGCGGTAGTGCTGCTTGTGGCCACCGCCGACGTGGCGGGTGGTGATGCGGCCGTGGTGGTTGCGGCCACCGGAGTTGCTCTGCTTCTCCACCAGCGCGGCGTGCGGGGCGCCTTTGTGCAGTTCGGGCGTGACCACGCGCACGGCCGAACGCCGGCCGGGTGAAGTGGGTTTGAATTTCATCAATGGCATGGGATGGACCTCAGGCCTTGGCCGTTACGTCGATGGACTGGCCTTCGGCCAGACGCACGTACGCCTTGCGCCAATCGCCGCGGCGGCCGCTGCGCGAACGGAAGGACTTGTTCTTGCCCTTGACGTTCAACACATTGACCGACTCGACCTTGACGTCGAACAACTGCTCCACTGCAGCCTTGACATCGGCCTTGGTGGCGTCGCTCGAGATCTCGAAGACGTACTGGTTGGAGAGCTCCTGCAGGCGCGCGGTCTTTTCGGAGACACGCGGGGCGCGCAGCACGCTGAAGATTTTTTCGTTGCTGCTCATGCCAGCCACTCCTCGACCTTCTTGACCGCATCGGCGGTGATCACGACCGTATCGGCCCCGACCAGCGACACCGGATCCAGGCCCTGCACGTCGCGCACTTCCACATAGGGAAGGTTGCGGGCGGACAGGTACAGATGCTCGGACGCCTCTTCGGTCACGATCAGTGGGCGCTTGCCCACCTCCAGACCCTTCAGCTTCTCGATCAGGCCCTTGGTCTTGCTGGCCTCGACGTCGAACGCCTCGACGACCATCAGGCGACCCTGGCGGTTGAGCTCCGAAAGAATCGCGCAGATCGCGGCGCGGTACATCTTGCGGTTCACCTTCTGCTCGAAGCTGCGCGGCTTGGCCGCGAAGGTCACGCCGCCGCCGACGAAGATCGGAGCGGTCAGCGCGCCGTGGCGAGCGCCACCGCCCTTCTGCTTCTTCGACTTCTTGGTGGTGCCGTTGACTTCCGAACGCGTCTTCTGCGCCTTGGTGCCGGCGCGGCCGGCGTTGCGATAGGCGACGACGACCTGGTGGACCAGATCCTCGCTGAAATCGCGACCGAACACGGCGTCGGAGACCGAGACCTTGTTGTTGCTACCCGTGATAACGAGTTCCATCGTCATCTCTCCTTATGCCTTGCTAGCCGGACGCACGATCACGTCGCCACCGGCAGCGCCAGGCACAGCGCCGCGAATGGCGATGAGGCCACGCTCGACGTCGACCTTGACCACTTCCAGATTCTGCGTGCTCTGCTGCACCGCGCCCATGTGGCCGGACATCTTCTTGCCCGGGAAAACGCGGCCCGGGGTCTGGCGCTGGCCCAGCGAACCCGGCGCGCGATGCGACAGCGAGTTACCGTGGGTGGCATCGCCCATGCGGAAGTTGTACCGCTTGATGGTGCCCTGGAAGCCCTTGCCCTTGGTGACGCCCTGGACGTCGACCTTCTGGCCGACCTCGAAGATGTCCGCCTTGATCTCGCCGCCGACGGCGTAATCGCCCAGCTTGGCGTCCTCGACGCGGAACTCCCACAGACCGCGACCCGCCTCGACCTTCGCCTTGGCGAAATGGCCGGAGGCCGGCTTGTTGACCAGCGCGGCGCGACGGGCGCCCACGGTGATCTGCACGGCGCTGTAGCCGTCGCTTTCGACGGTCTTGAGCTGGGTGATGCGATTCGGCGCCGCTTCAATCAGGGTCACCGGGATGGAGCGGCCGTCTTCGGTGAAGACGCGGCTCATGCCGGCCTTGCGGCCCACGAAGCCCAACGAATACTTCTTCGCCATGGTCGGAGCCCTCAGGTCAACTTGATCTGCACGTCGACGCCCGCCGCGAGTTCGAGCTTCATCAGCGCGTCCACGGTCTTGTCGTTGGGATCGACGATGTCGAGCACGCGCTTGTGCGTGCGGGTCTCGTACTGGTCGCGCGCGTCCTTGTCGACGTGCGGAGAAACGAGGATGGTGTAGCGTTCGATCTTGGTCGGCAGCGGGATCGGGCCACGCACTTGCGCGCCGGTCCGCTTGGCCGTCTCGACGATCTCGCTGGCCGAACGGTCGATCAAGCGATGATCGAACGCCTTGAGCCGAATCCGGATCTTTTGGTCCGCCATGACGGTGGGTTCCTTCGTTAAAAGAGCGACGGGCAAGGCCTCTTGGGATACCTGCCCCGGTTATTTCCTGATGTCGTATGCCGCCGAGCGCGCCGGCTGGCGAGGGCTATTCCTCCGCCCAAAAACTGAGGCAGACCAGTCACCCGGCCTGCCCAGACGGAAAAGTATAATGCGCAGTTCGAGCAGCGTCAACAACTCGAGGCTGCTGAGTGCTCCATACAACGCGACCTTCCCGGTCTTGCGAACACGAGCCGCGTCCTGCTTCTCTTTTCGCTGTCTTGCCGGCGCCCTACCCAGGGGCGCCCAGCCGACCATCATAGCGACTGCATTTTCCGACTGCAACACCCCACGCTCCACCGGCGCCAGCCGGCGCCACGGCGGCGACCACAACGGCGAAGGGCCGGCTTGCGCCGACCCTTCGCTGAACCCGACGGCCGAAGCCGCCTGCAAACCGACGGACTGCGGCGACCGAGGTCGCCGCAGCGGGCCTTACTTGATGATCTTGGCCACCACGCCGGCGCCCACGGTGCGGCCGCCTTCGCGGATCGCGAAACGCAGGCCTTCGTCCATCGCCACCGGGTTGATCAGCGATACCGCCATCTTCACGTTGTCGCCCGGCATCACCATCTCCACGCCTTCCGGCAGCTCGCACGCGCCGGTGATGTCGGTGGTGCGGAAGTAGAACTGCGGACGATAACCCTTGAAAAACGGGGTGTGACGGCCGCCCTCGTCCTTCGACAGCACGTACACCTCGGCTTCAAAGTCGGTGTGCGGCTTGATCGAGCCCGGCTTGCACAGCACCTGCCCGCGCTCCACGTCGTCGCGCTTGGTGCCGCGCAGCAGCAGGCCCGCGTTGTCGCCCGCCTGGCCCTGGTCCAGCAGCTTGCGGAACATTTCCACGCCCGTCACCGTGGTCTTCTGCGTGGCGCGGATGCCGACGATCTCGATTTCGTCGCCCACCTTGATCACCCCGCGCTCGATACGCCCGGTCACCACCGTGCCCCGGCCCGAGATCGAGAACACGTCCTCCACCGGCATCAGGAACGGCTTGTCGATGTCGCGCTCCGGCTGCGGGATGTAGCTGTCCAGCGCATCCACCAGCTTGATGATCGCCGGCACGCCAATCTCGCTCTGGTCGCCTTCCAGCGCCTTCAGCGCCGAACCATGGATGATCGGGGTGTCATCGCCCGGGAAGTCGTACTTGCTCAGCAACTCGCGCACTTCCATCTCGACCAGTTCCAGCAGTTCGGCGTCGTCCACCATGTCCGCCTTGTTCAGGAACACCACGATGTACGGCACGCCCACCTGACGCGCCAGCAGAATGTGCTCGCGGGTCTGCGGCATCGGGCCGTCCGCGGCCGAGCACACCAGGATCGCCCCGTCCATCTGCGCCGCGCCGGTGATCATGTTCTTCACGTAGTCCGCGTGGCCCGGGCAATCCACGTGCGCGTAGTGCCGGCTCGGGCTTTCGTACTCCACGTGCGCCGTCGAAATCGTGATGCCGCGCGCCTTCTCTTCCGGCGCCGCGTCGATCGCGTCGTACGCCTTGAACTCGCCGCCGAAGCGCTCTGCGCCGATCTTGGTCAGCGCCGCGGTCAGCGTGGTCTTGCCGTGGTCGACGTGACCGATGGTGCCCACGTTGACGTGCGGCTTGGTGCGCTCGAACTTACCCTTGGCCATGATGTAGTTACCTTCTGATCCGTAATGGGGGACAAGGAACCGGGATGCGGGACTGGCTGTGCCCGCGTCCCGCATCCCGTCTCGCTGATCTCAGCTCTTCTTGATGACCGACTCGGCGATGTTGGCCGGCGCTTCGGCGTAGTGGTCGAATTCCATCGAGAACGTGGCGCGACCCTGCGACATCGAACGCAGCGTGGTGGCGTAGCCGAACATTTCGCCCAACGGCACCATCGCGTTGATCACCTTGCCGGACGGACTGTCGTCCTGGCCCTGCAGGATGCCGCGACGACGGCTGACGTCGCCCATCACGTCGCCCAGGTAGTCTTCCGGCGTCACCACCTCGACCTTCATGATCGGCTCCAGCAGCACTGGGTTGGCCTTGTTGAAGCCTTCCTTGAAGCCCATCGAGCCGGCGATCTTGAACGCCATTTCCGAGGAGTCGACGTCGTGGTACGAACCGTCGATCAGGCGCACCTTGACGTCCACGATCGGGTAGCCGGCCATCACGCCGTTGGCCACCGCTTCCTGGATGCCCTTGTCCACCGCCGGGATGTATTCCTTCGGCACCACGCCGCCGACGATCGCGTTCTCGAAGGTGTAGCCCAGGCCACGCTCCTGCGGCTCGATCTCGAGCACGACATGGCCATACTGGCCCTTGCCGCCGGACTGGCGCACGAACTTGCCTTCCTGCTTGACCGCCTTGCGGATGGTCTCGCGGTAGGCCACCTGCGGCTTGCCGACATTGGCTTCGACGTTGAACTCGCGCTTCATGCGGTCGACCATGATTTCCAGGTGCAACTCGCCCATGCCGCGGATGATGGTCTGGCCGGATTCTTCGTCGGTGTTGACGCGGAACGAGGGATCTTCCTGGGCCAGACGACTCAGCGCGATACCCATCTTTTCCTGGTCCGACTTGGTCTTCGGCTCCACCGCCATCGAGATCACCGGCTCCGGGAACACCATGCGCTCCAGGATGATGATGTGGTCCTGCGCGCACAGCGTGTCGCCGGTGGTGACGTCCTTCAGGCCGACCGCCGCGGCGATGTCGCCCGCGCGCACTTCCTTGATCTCTTCGCGATTGTTGGAGTGCATCTGCAGGATGCGGCCCACGCGCTCCTTCTTCGACTTGACCGGGTTGTACACCTGGTCGCCGGAGTTCAGCGTGCCGGAGTAGACGCGGAAGAAGGTCAGCGACCCCACGAACGGATCGGTCATGATCTTGAACGCCAGCGCCGAGAACGGCGCGGTGTCGGTGGCCGGACGGCTGTCTTCCTTGTCGTCCTCGTCGATGCCCTTGACCGGCGGACGGTCGTTGGGCGACGGCAGCAGCTGGATCACGCCGTCGAGCATCGCCTGCACGCCCTTGTTCTTGAACGCGGTGCCGCAGTACACCGGCACCACTTCCACCTTCAGGGTGCGCTCGCGCAGGCCGCTGACGATTTCCTCTTCGGACAGCTCGCCCTCGTTGAGGTACTTGTCCATCAGCTCTTCGTTGGCTTCGGCCGCGGCCTCGACCATGAACGCGCGCGCCTCGGTAGACTTGTCGGCCAGGTGGGCGGGGATCTCGCGGTACTCGAACACGGTGCCCTGCGAAGCGGTGTCCCAATGGACCGCCTTCATCTTGATCAGGTCGACCACGCCCTCGAAGCCGTCTTCGGCGCCGATCGGCACCTGCATCGGCACCGGGTAGGCGCCCAGGCGCGACTTCAGCTGCTCGACCACCTTGTCGAAGTTGGCGCCGGTGCGGTCCATCTTGTTGACGAAGGCAAGACGCGGCACGGCGTACTTGTTGGCCTGGCGCCACACGGTCTCGGACTGCGGCTGCACGCCGCCGACCGCGCACAGCACGAACACCGCGCCGTCGAGCACGCGCAGCGAACGCTCGACTTCGATGGTGAAGTCGACGTGCCCGGGGGTGTCGATGATGTTGAAGCGATGCTGCGGCAGCGACTTGTCCATGCCGCTCCAGAACGCGGTGGTCGCGGCGGAGGTGATGGTGATGCCGCGCTCCTGCTCCTGCTCCATCCAATCCATCGTCGCGGCACCGTCATGCACCTCCCCGATCTTGTGGCTGACGCCGGTATAGAACAGGATGCGCTCGGAGGTGGTGGTCTTGCCGGCATCGATGTGGGCCATGATGCCGAAGTTGCGGTAACGCTCGATGGGAGTGGTACGGGCCACAGGGAGCCTCTCGGAATTCTTGGATTGCGGATGGCCGAACGCCGCCTTGCGGCGGCCTTCGGATTTGTGCGGCGCTCAGCGGCGCAGCTGGCAGCACTCAGATGGTGCTGGCGGGCCCCGTTCCCAAGGCCCGGAAGGTCACCAGCGGTAGTGCGCGAACGCCTTGTTCGCTTCCGCCATGCGGTGGGTTTCTTCACGCTTCTTGATGGCGCCGCCACGGTTTTCCGAGGCGTCGACCAGCTCGGCCGCGAGCTTGCGCGGCATCGAGTTCTCGCCGCGCTTGCGCGCCGAGTCGATCAGCCAGCGCATGGCCAGCGCCATGCGCCGGGAGGAACGCACCTCGACCGGCACCTGGTAGGTGGCGCCGCCGACGCGGCGCGACTTGACTTCGACCGCCGGGGCGACGTTGTCCAGCGCCTTCTGCACCAGCTCGACCGCATTCGGGTTTTTCTCGCCGATGACGTCCATCGCGCCATAGACGATCTTCTCGGCGACCGATTTCTTGCCGCTCAGCATCACCATGTTGATGAAACGGGCGATGGTTTCGCTGCTGTGCTTGGGATCGGGCAGGACGGTGCGCTGCGGAGTGGAACCTTTACGAGACATAGTGCTTTCCCTTAGCTCTTCGGACGCTTGGCGCCGTACTTGGAACGGCCCTGGCGACGCTTGGCGACGCCGGCGGCGTCGAGCGAACCGCGCACGGTGTGGTAGCGCACGCCCGGCAGGTCCTTGACGCGGCCGCCGCGGATCAGGACCACGGAGTGCTCCTGCAGGTTGTGGCCTTCGCCGCCGATGTAGCTGATGACCTCTTCCTGGTTCGTCAGGCGCACCTTGGCGACCTTGCGCAGGGCGGAGTTCGGCTTCTTCGGGGTGGTGGTGTACACGCGCGTGCAGACGCCGCGGCGCTGCGGGCATTTGTCGAGCGCCGGGGAGGCGCTCTTGTAGGTGGTCGCCTGCCGCGGCTTGCGGACCAGCTGGTTGATCGTCGCCATCAGTGGATTCTTCTGATTGAGGCCGTGGGGCCTGGGATGCGTGAAAACGAAGGCAGGCCGAAGGACGGCCTGCCGAGACAGGAAAGTATAGCGGGCAAGTAAAAGCTCCGTCAACTCGACGGAAATTCGACTTGCTGGCCCCTCCCGGGCCGGAATACGGGGTGCATCCGCTGCACCCCCTTTCGCTTGAATCGGCCGGCCCCGCGGGCGGGGCCGGTCAGGCTCGCTCTTCGCTGCTGGCGGCCGCCGGCGCGGGCGTTTCGACCGCCGGCTCGGCGCTGCCGCCTGCCAGGGTCTGCATCTCCGACTCGGTGAGACCGCTGGAGTTGCGACGGCGCAGGCTGTGGTAGGCCAGGCCGGTACCGGCCGGGATCAACCGGCCGACGATCACGTTCTCCTTCAGGCCGCGCAGCGTATCGCTGGTGCCGCGGACCGCGGCCTCGGTAAGCACGCGGGTGGTCTCCTGGAACGAGGCCGCCGAGATGAACGACTCGGTGGCCAGCGACGCCTTGGTGATGCCCAGCAGCACCGGGTCGTACTGCGCCGGCAACTCGTTGCGCGTGACCAGGCGGGCGTTCTCCTCGATGACGCGCTGGCGCTCGGCCTGCTCGCCGTTGAGGAACTTGCTGTTGCCCTGGTCGGTGATCTCGACCTTGCGCAGCATCTGCCGGGTGATCACCTCGATGTGCTTGTCGTTGATCTTCACGCCCTGCAGGCGGTACACGTCCTGGATCTCCTTGACCAGGTACGCGGCCAGCGGCTCCACGCCGAGCAGGCGCAGGATGTCCTGCGGGCTCGGCTCGCCGTCCACCACGGTCTCGCCCTTGGCCACGTGCTCGCCTTCGAACACGATGATCTGGCGGTACTTCGGGATCAGCTCCTCGTGCTCCGAACCATCGGTGTCCTTGATGATCAGGCGCTGCTTGCCCTTGGTATCCTTGCCGAAGCTGATGATGCCCGAACGCTCGGCCAGGATCGCCGGATCCTTCGGCTTGCGCGCCTCGAACAGGTCGGCCACGCGCGGCAGACCACCGGTGATGTCGCGGGTCTTGGACGCTTCCTGCGGGATCTTGGCGACCACGTCGCCCACGCCGACGGCGGCGCCGTCCTGCAGGTTGACGATCGAGCGCGGCGGCAGCAGGTACTGCGCCGGCAGGTCGGTGCCCGGGATGGTCAGGTCGTTGCCCTTGGCATCGACGATGCGCACGATCGGGCGCAGGTCCTTGGCCTGGGTGCCGCGACGCTTCGGGTCGGTGATCTCGCGCGAGGCCAGGCCGGTCAGCTCGTCGGTCTTCTCGATGACGGTGACGCCGTCGATGAAGTCGATGAAGCGTATGAAGCCGGCCACTTCCGACACGATCGGGTGGTTGTGCGGATCCCAGTTGGCGACCGACTGGCCGGCCTTGACCGCGTCGCCGTCCTTGGCGGTGATCGTGGCGCCGTAGGCCAGCTTGTAGCGCTCGCGCTCGCGGCCGTGGCCGTCGAGCACCGACAGTTCGCCCGAACGCGACACCGCCACCAGCGAACCGTTGGCGTGCTCGACCGACTTGAGGTTGTTGAACTTGATCGAACCGGTGGTCTTGACCGTGATGTTGTCCACTGCCGCCGCACGCGACGCCGCGCCGCCGATGTGGAAGGTCCGCATGGTCAGCTGGGTGCCCGGCTCGCCGATCGACTGCGCGGCGATGACGCCGACCGCTTCGCCGATGTTGACCAGGTGCCCACGCGCCAAGTCGCGGCCGTAGCAGCGCGCGCACACGCCGAACGAGGATTCGCAGGTGATCGTGGAGCGCACCTTCAGCGTCTGCACGCCCGCCTCTTCCAGCTTGGCCACCCACTGCTCGTCGAGCAGCGTGTTGCGGGTGACGATCGGATCCTCGTCGTTGCCCGGCAGGAACACGTCCTCGGCCACCACGCGGCCGAGCACGCGGTCGCGCAAGGGTTCGACCACGTCGCCGCCTTCCACGATCGGGGTCATGGTCAGGCCGTCGGTGGTGCCGCAATCGGGCTCGGTGATCACCACGTCCTGCGCCACGTCGACCAGGCGACGGGTCAGGTAGCCCGAATTCGCGGTCTTCAGTGCGGTATCGGCCAGACCCTTGCGGGCGCCGTGGGTGGAGTTGAAGTACTCCTGCACGTTCAGACCTTCGCGGAAGTTGGCCTTGATCGGCGTCTCGATGATCGAGCCGTCCGGACGCGCCATCAGCCCGCGCATGCCGGCCAGCTGACGGATCTGCGCCTGGCTGCCGCGCGCACCGGAGTCGGCCATGATGTACAGCGAGTTCATCGACTTCTGGTCGATGGTCTCGCCCTTGGCATTGGTGACCTTCTCGGTGCCGATGGTGTCCATCATCGCCTTGGCGATGCGCTCGTTGGTGCGCGACCAGATGTCCACGACCTTGTTGTAGCGCTCGCCGGCGGTGACCAGGCCGGACTGGTACTGCTCCTGGATTTCCAGCACCTCGGCCTCGGCCTCGGTCAGGATGCCCTTCTTCTCGTCCGGGATCAGCATGTCGTCGATGCCGATCGACACGCCGGCGCGGGTCGCGTAGGCGAAGCCGGTGTACATCAGCCTGTCGGCGAACACGACGCTGTCCTTCAGGCCCAGCTGGCGGTAGCTGGAGTTGATCAGGCGGCTGATGTTCTTCTTGGTCAGCTCGGTGTTGGCCAGCGCGAACGGCAGACCTTCCGGCAGGATCTCGGCCAGCAGCGCACGCCCGATCGTGGTGTCCACGATCGAGGTCTTCTTGCTGCGGTTGCCGTCCTCGTCGATCACCGTCTCGGTGATGCGGACCTTGACCTTGGCGTGCAGTTCGACCGCACGGTTGTCGTAGGCGCGCTTCACCTCGGCGATGTTGGCGAACACCATGCCCTCGCCCTTCTTGTTCTCCAGGGCGCGGCTCATGTAGTACAGGCCCAGCACCACGTCCTGCGACGGCACGATGATCGGCTCGCCGTTGGCCGGCGACAGGATGTTGTTGGTGGACATCATCAGGGCGCGCGCTTCCAGCTGCGCTTCCAGCGACAGCGGCACGTGCACGGCCATCTGATCGCCGTCGAAGTCGGCGTTGAACGCGGTGCAGACCAGCGGGTGCAGCTGGATCGCCTTGCCTTCGATCAGCACCGGCTCGAACGCCTGGATGCCCAGGCGGTGCAGGGTCGGGGCGCGGTTCAGCAGCACCGGGTGCTCGCGGATGACCTCTTCCAGGATGTCCCAGACTTCGGCTTCTTCACGCTCGACCAGCTTCTTGGCGGCCTTGATGGTGGTGGCCAGGCCGCGACGCTGCAGCTTGGCGAACACGAACGGCTTGAACAGCTCCAGCGCCATCTTCTTCGGCAGGCCGCACTCGTGCAGGCGCAGGGTCGGGCCGACCACGATCACCGAACGGCCGGAGTAGTCCACGCGCTTGCCGAGCAGGTTCTGGCGGAACCGGCCCTGCTTGCCCTTGATCATGTCGGCCAGCGACTTCAAAGGCCTCTTGTTCGTGCCGGTGATGGCCCGGCCGCGACGGCCGTTGTCCAGCAGCGCATCCACCGACTCCTGCAGCATGCGCTTTTCGTTGCGCACGATGATGTCCGGCGCGTTGAGCTCGAGCAGGCGGCGCAGGCGGTTGTTGCGGTTGATGACGCGGCGGTACAGGTCGTTCAGGTCGGAGGTCGCGAAGCGGCCGCCGTCCAGCGGCACCAGCGGGCGCAGGTCCGGCGGCAGCACCGGCAGCACGGTCATCACCATCCACTCCGGGCGGTTGCCCGACTCGAGGAAGGCTTCGACCAGCTTGATGCGCTTAGTCAGGCGCTTGAGCTTGGTTTCCGACCCGGTGCCGGCGATCTCCTCGCGCAGGCGGGTCATCTCCGACTGCAGGTCGATCGTGCGCAGCAGCTCGTACACCGCCTCGGCGCCCATCGCGGCGTCGAAGTCGTCGCCGTGCTCCTGGCGCGCGGTCAGGAACTGCTCTTCGGTCAGCAGCTGGCGGCGCTCCAGGGCGGTCAGGCCCGGCTCGGTCACCACGTAGGCTTCGAAGTACAGCACGCGCTCGATGTCGCGCAGGGTCATGTCCAGCATCAGGCCGATGCGCGAGGGCAGCGACTTCAGGAACCAGATGTGCGCGACCGGCGAGGCCAGGTCGATGTGGCCCATGCGCTCGCGGCGCACCTTGGCCAGGGTCACTTCGGTGCCGCACTTCTCGCAGACCACGCCACGGTGCTTCATGCGCTTGTACTTGCCGCACAGGCACTCGTAGTCCTTGATCGGGCCGAAGATCGCGGCACAGAACAGGCCGTCGCGCTCGGGCTTGAAGGTACGGTAGTTGATCGTTTCCGGCTTCTTCACTTCGCCGAAGGACCACGAGCGGATCAGGTCCGGCGAGGCCAGCGCGATCTTGATCGCGTCGAAGTCCAGCGTCTGGCGCTGCTGGTTGAAGAGGTTGAGCAGGTCTTTCATTGGGTATCTCCGGGTCGGAGGAATTTCGTATCGAAAACGGGGCGGGAAGGGATCTGTCGGGACCCGGGACCGGGGACCCGGGACCCGGAAAAGCGAGAAGCGCAAGGCCCCTGCTCTTCCGGGTCCCGGGTCCCCGGTCCCGGGTCCCGGCCTCTCAGTCTTCCAGTTCCATGTTGATGGCCAGCGAGCGGATTTCCTTCACCAGGACGTTGAAGGATTCCGGCATGCCCGCGACCATCTCGTGCTCGCCGTCGACGATGTTCTTGTACATCTGGTTGCGGCCCTGCACGTCGTCGGACTTCACCGTCAGCATTTCCTGCAGGGTGTAGGCCGCGCCGTAGGCTTCCAGCGCCCAGACTTCCATTTCGCCGAAGCGCTGGCCGCCGAACTGCGCCTTGCCGCCCAGCGGCTGCTGGGTGACCAGCGAGTACGGACCGGTGGAGCGCGCGTGCATCTTGTCGTCGACCAGGTGGTTCAGCTTCAGCATGTGCATGTAGCCGACCGTGGTGTGGCGGTCGAACGCCTCGCCGGTGCGGCCGTCGTACAGCTGGGTCTGGCCGCTGATCGGCAGGTCGGCGAGTTCGAGCATGTGCTTGATCTCCGCTTCGGTCGCACCGTCGAACACCGGGGTGGCCATCGGCACGCCGTCGGTCAGGTTCTTCGACAGCGCCAGCAGCTCGGCGTCGCTGAACTGGTCCAGGTCCACGCGGTCCTCGCCCAGCTTCTGGTCGTGGTTGTAGATCTGGGTCAGGAACTTGCGCAGGTCGGCGACCTTGGCCTGGGCCTCGAGCATGTTCTGGATCTTGCGACCCAGGCCCTTGGCGGCCCAGCCCAGATGCACTTCCAGCACCTGGCCGATGTTCATGCGCGACGGCACGCCCAGCGGGTTCAGCACGATGTCCACGGTCTCGCCGTTGGCCATGTACGGCATGTCCTCGATCGGCTGGATCATCGACACGACACCCTTGTTGCCGTGGCGACCGGCCATCTTGTCGCCGGGCTGGATGCGGCGCTTCACCGCCAGGAACACTTTGACCATCTTCAGCACGCCCGGGGCGAGGTCGTCGCCGGCGGTGATCTTGCCGCGCTTGTCGGCGAAGCGACGCTCGAATTCCTTCTCGTGCGCCTGGATCTGCTTCTGCGCGCGCTCGATCGCGTCCGACGGCTCCTCGTCCTTCATCCGCAGCGCGAACCAGTCGGACTTCTTCAGCCCGTCCAGGTACACGTCGGTGATGGTGTCGCCCTTCTTCAGGTTCGGACCGCCGTTGGCGACCTTGCCGATCAGCTGGGTGCGCAGACGCGCATAGATCGCGCTTTCCAGGATGCGGAACTGGTCGTCGAAGTCCTTCTTGACCCGCTTGATCTCGTTTTCCTCGATCTGGCGGGCGCGCTTGTCCTTCTCGATGCCGTCGCGGGTGAACACCTGCACGTCGATGACGGTGCCGTCCATGCCCGGCGGCACGCGCAGCGAGCTGTCCTTCACGTCCGAGGCCTTCTCGCCGAAGATCGCGCGCAGCAGCTTCTCTTCCGGGGTCAGTTGGCTCTCGCCCTTCGGCGTGACCTTGCCGACCATGATGTCGCCGGCGCGCACCTCGGCGCCGATGTACACCACGCCCGACTCGTCCAGGCGGTTCAGCGCCTGCTCGGACACGTTGGGGATGTCGGCGGAGATCTCCTCCGGCCCCAGCTTGGTGTCGCGCGCCACGCAGGTCAGTTCTTCGATGTGGATCGTGGTGTAGCGATCCTCTTCCACCACGCGCTCGGAAAGCAGGATGGAGTCCTCGAAGTTGTAGCCGTTCCACGGCATGAACGCGATGAGCATGTTCTGGCCCAGGGCCAGCTCGCCGATGTCGGTCGAGGGACCGTCGGCCAGCACGTCGCCGCGCGCGATCACGTCGCCCACATTGACCAGCGGACGCTGGTTGATGCAGGTGTTCTGGTTGGAGCGCGTGTACTTGATCAGGTTGTAGATGTCCACGCCGGCGTCGGTGCCGCCGCCGATCTCGGCCTCGTTGACCTTGACCACGATGCGGCCGGCGTCGATCTGCTCGATCACGCCGCCACGCCGCGCGTTCACGGTCACGCCCGAGTCGCGCGCCACCGCGCGCTCGATGCCGGTGCCGACCAGCGGCTTCTGCGCACGCAGCGTCGGCACGGCCTGGCGCTGCATGTTCGCGCCCATCAGTGCGCGGTTGGCGTCGTCGTGCTCCAGGAACGGCACCAGCGCGGCCGCGATCGACACGGTCTGCATCGGCGACACGTCCATGAAGTGCACTTCGGCCGGCGGCTTCAGCAGCGACTCGCCCTGGTAGCGGCACGGCACGAACTGCTCGGTCAGGCGGCTCTTGGCATCGTGCAGCGCGTTGGCCTGCGCGATCACGTACTCGTTTTCCTCGATCGCCGACAGGTATTCGACCTCGTCGGTGATCTGGCCGTCCACGACCTTGCGGTACGGCGTCTCCAGGAACCCGTACTGGTTGGTGCGAGCATACACCGCCAGCGAGTTGATCAGGCCGATGTTCGGGCCTTCCGGCGTCTCGATGGTGCAGACGCGGCCGTAGTGGGTCGGATGCACGTCGCGCACCTCGAAGCCGGCGCGCTCGCGGGTCAGGCCGCCCGGGCCCAGCGCGGACACGCGGCGCTTGTGCGTCACTTCCGACAGCGGGTTGTTCTGGTCCATGAACTGCGACAGCTGCGAGGAGCCGAAGAACTCCTTGATCGCGGCCGCCACCGGCTTGGCGTTGATCAGTTCCTGCGGGGTCAGGCCCTCGGACTCGGCCATCGACAGGCGCTCCTTGACCGCGCGCTCGACGCGGACCAGGCCCACGCGGAACACGTTCTCGGCCATCTCGCCGACCGAACGCACGCGGCGGTTGCCCAGGTGGTCGATGTCGTCGACCACGCCGCGGCCGTTGCGGATCTCGGTCAGGACCTGGATCACGTCCAGGATGTCGGAGCTGTCGGCGTGCTCGGCGACCAGGCGCTTGGACTCCTCGTCGTTGCGCTCGCCGAAGTACTTCCGGTCGTACAGCACGGACTCGCCGGTGACGTCCTTGCGGCCGACACGGCGGTTGAACTTCATGCGGCCGACCGTGGACAGGTCGTAGCGCTCGAAGGTGAAGAACAGGTTGTGGAACAGGTTCTGCGCGGCATCCTTGGTCGGCGGCTCGCCGGGACGCATCATGCGGTAGATCTCGACCAGTGCCTCGAGCTGGGTCTTGGTCGGGTCGATGCGCAGGGTGTTGGACAGGTACGGGCCGCGGTCCAGGTCGTTGACCCACAGCGTGCCCACGGCGTCGACGCCGGCCTTGCGGAACGCGGTCAGCTGGTCTTCGCTGATCTCGTCGTTGGCGCTGGCCAGCAGTTCGCCGGTGGAGGCATCGACCACGTCGTGCGACAGGATGCGGCCGACCAGGTACTCGTCGGGCACGGCCAGCGCGGCGACGCCGGCGGCTTCCAGCTGCTTGACGTGGCGCGCGGTGATGCGCTTGCCGGCCTCGACGATGACCTTGTCGCCATCGGCCAGGTCGAAGTTCAGGGTCTCGCCGCGCAGGCGCTCGGGCACCAGCTCCAGCTGCACGCCTTCCTTGGGGTCGATGTGGAAGGTGTTGATCTCGAAGAACTCGGCCAGCATTTCTTCGTTCGAGTAGCCGAGCGCGCGCAGCAGGACCGACACCGGCAGCTTGCGGCGGCGGTCGATACGGGTGAACAGCGCGTCCTTCGGGTCGAACTCGAAGTCCAGCCAGGAACCGCGGTACGGGATGATGCGGGCGCTGTACAGCAGCTTGCCCGAGCTGTGGGTCTTGCCGCGGTCGTGGTCGAAGAACACGCCCGGCGAGCGGTGCAACTGCGAGACGATGACGCGCTCGGTGCCGTTGACGATGAAGGTGCCGTTGTCGGTCATCAGCGGGATCTCGCCAAGGTAGACCTCCTGCTCCTTCACGTACTTGATGGCCTTGGTCGACGACTCGCGGTCGTAGATCACCAGGCGCACGGTCACGCGCAGCGGGGCGCCGTAGCTCATGCCGCGCTGGCGGCACTCGCGCTCGTCGAACACCGGGTCGCCCAGCTTGTAGCCGACGTACTCCAGCGCGGCGTTGCCGCTGTAGCTGGAGATCGGGAACACCGACTTCAGGGCCGCATGCAGGCCGTGGTCCGAACGCTTGTTCGGGTCGGTGTTCTCCTGCAGGAACTCGCGGTAGGAATCCACCTGGATCGCCAGCAGGAACGGCACTTCGAGGATCGAGCGCTGCTTGCCGAAATCCTTGCGGATACGCTTCTTTTCGGTGAACGAATAAGACGTCATGAGGTATCACCTTGGCTATACGGGCCGCGCGTCCGCGGCCCTGAGTGAACATAAATTGTCAGTTGGAAGTCGCTGGTATTGCCGGCACCAGCACGCCTTCTCCCGCTACTTCCAACTACCAACTCGGTGAGGCCGAGATTGGGGATGACGGGATTCGGGATGGATCAACGACCGCGCCCGAATCTCCCATGCCGAACATCCAACCCCGGCTTTGCAACAACGGCCAAAGGCCGGGGACTTGCGTCCCCAGCCTTCGATGCATCACCTGACACGCTGGCGATGCAAGATGCCGATTACTTGATTTCGACGGTCGCGCCGGCGGCCTCGAGATCCTTCTTGAACTTCTCGGAATCTTCCTTCGACACGGCTTCCTTAACGGTCTGCGGAGCACCTTCGACCAGGTCCTTCGCTTCCTTCAGGCCCAGGCCGGTGATGGCGCGCACGGCCTTGATGACTTCGACCTTCTTCTCGCCGACAGCCTTCAGGATGACGTTGAACTCGGTCTGCTCTTCGACCGGGGCGGCGGCCGCGGCCGGACCGGCAGCGGCGACCGGGGCGGCGGCGGAGACGCCAAACTTCTCTTCGATGGCCTTGACCAGCTCCATCACTTCCATGAGCGACTTTTCGGCGATTGCGTCGACGATCTGTTCGTTAGACAGGGACATTGTGATTACCTTTGGAATTTTTTCTGGATGAGGTTCTAGTGAACCGTTTCAGGTGTCGCGAACTTAAGCCGTTTCGGCCGGGGCTTCTTCCGCTGCGGCGGGGGCTTCGTCGCCACCACCGAGCTTGTCGCCCACTGCCTTGACCGCGCGGGCGAACATGCTCGCCGGCTCGGCGAGGACACGTGCCAGCATGGCCAGCGCCTGCTCGCGGGTCGGCAGCGATGCCAGCACCTCGAGATGAGCGGCCGGATACAGCTGGCCACCCACGGACACGACCTTGGCCTGCAGCTTGTCGTTGCCCTTGGCGAATTCCTTGATCAGACGACCGGCAGCGCCGGGTTCTTCCGTCGAGAACGCATACAGCAACGGACCGACCAGCGCGTCCTGGACGCACTCGTATTCGGTACCGGCAACGGCACGCGCGGCCAGGGTGTTCTTGACGACACGCAAGTACACACCGGTTTCGCGCGCCTTCTTGCGCATCGCGGTCAGCTGGGCGACCGTGATGCCGGCGTACTCGGCAGCAACCAAGGAGTGAGCCTTCGCGGCAACGTCTGCCAGTTCGGCGACGACTTCTTGCTTCTGGGACAGATTGAGAGCCATTGCACTCCTCCGTTAAAGCCGGGAGTCGGGATCGGTGCTTCGGGATCCGTCAGGAGCGACAACGCCGCTCTTGCCAGTCCCCGATCGCGAATCTCGCCTCCCCGCTTCAAACAAACTCCGCTTGCGGCTCCTGCCGCGTGCGGTCCTGGGCGGCCTCCATCCTGGATGCCGGGGACGCCGAATGGCATCCCAGTTGGTGGCCGTTCCAGACCTGGAGTGAGCGCGCCCGGGAAACCCCGGGCTGGCCTGAACCAGAAAAACTCCAGAAAGGCGGCACCATCTACGCCGGCGCGTCCCCGCGGGGACTGGATTAAGCGATCCCGCTGTACCGGCGGCGACTCCTTGCCATAGCGAGCTTCCGTGCCCGTCGTCGGTATGCGCCGACCGCGCCTGCGGTCTTTGACGGCTTCGCGTCGGGTTGCCCCTCGGCGGCGCCTTCAAAAGGGTGGAACCGGCGCCGCCTCCGGGGAGGCGGCGCCGCGTTGCGAATTACTTCAGGGACAGCGACGCCTGATCGACGATGACGCCCGGACCCATGGTCGAGCTCACCGAGACCTTCTGCAGGTAGGTGCCCTTCGAGGTCGCCGGCTTGGCCTTGACCAGGTCCAGCAGCAGCGCCTGCAGATTGTTCTTCAGCGCGTCGTCTTCGAAGCTGGCCTTGCCGATGGTGCAGTGGATGATGCCGGCCTTGTCGGTGCGGTAGCGCACCTGACCCGACTTGGCGTTCTTCACCGCTTCGGCCGGATTGGCCGACACGGTGCCGACCTTCGGGTTCGGCATCAGGCCGCGCGGGCCCAGCAGCGTACCCAGCTTGCCGACGACGCGCATCGCGTCCGGGGTGGCGATGACCACGTCGTAGTTCAGGTCGCCGGCCTGCATCTTCTCGGCCAGATCGTCCATGCCGACGGCTTCGGCGCCAGCGGCCAGGGCTTCGTCAGCCTTGGCGCCGGCCGGGGCGAACACGGCCACGCGCACGCTCTTGCCGGTGCCGGCCGGCAGCACGGTGGAACCGCGCACCTGCTGGTCGGACTTCTTGGCATCCACGCCCAGGCGCACGGCCACGTCGACGGCTTCGACGAACTTGGCCTTGCTGGTGGACTTGAGAATCTTCAGCGCGTCGTCGATCGGATACGCCTTGCCCGGCTGCACCGCAGCACGGATCGCTTTCTGTCGCTTGGTCTGTGCCATCGCTTAACCCTCCACCGTCAGGCCCATGCTGCGGGCGGAACCCGCAATCGTACGCACCGCCGCTTCCAGCTCGGCGGCCGTCAGGTCGGCTTCCTTCGCCTTGGCGATCTCTTCGAGCTGCTTGCGGGTGACCTTGCCGACCTTCTCGGTGTTCGGGCGCTTGGAACCGGAGGCGACGCCGGCGGCCTTCTTCAGCAGCACGCTGGCCGGAGTGCTCTTGGTGATGAAGGTGAAGGTACGGTCCGAGTAGGCCGTGATGATGACCGGCGTGGGCAGGCCCGGCTCCAGCTTCTGCGTGGCGGCATTGAACGCCTTGCAGAATTCCATGATGTTCAGGCCGCGCTGACCCAGCGCAGGACCGACCGGCGGCGAGGGGTTGGCCTGGCCGGCCTTCACCTGCAGCTTGATGTAACCGACGACTTTCTTTGCCATTTCTAGTGTCTCCGGGTGCTAGCGCCCAAACCGCAGGCTCCCCATCGCGACGGGAAAATCACGTGTCCCGCCATCACGTTTGAAGTGCGCAGAAAGCCGCCTCGCGGCGGCTTCCGGTCCTGCCAGGCGACAGGCCTGCACAGCGAGCCGCGCAGTATAGCAGAGATTTTGGCGCCCGGCACAGCTGCGCCGCGGCAGGCTCAGGCTTTCTCGACCTGGCCGAATTCCAGCTCCACCGGGGTGGAGCGGCCAAAGATCAGCACCGCCACGCGCAGGCGGCTCTTCTCGTAGTTGACTTCCTCGACCACGCCGTTGAAGTCGTTGAACGGGCCATCGGTGACGCGGACCATCTGGCCCGGCTCGAACAGCACCTTCGGACGCGGTTTCTCCACGCCATCCTGGACGCGCTGCAGGATCGCATCGGCTTCCTCGTCGCGGATCGGCAACGGACGATCGGCGGTGCCGCCGATGAACCCCATCACCTTCGGGGTTTCCTTGACCAAGTGCCAGCTTTCGTTGTCGATGCGCGGAATACCGCCTTCCTCGTGGGTCTCGATCTGCACCAGCACGTAGCCCGGGAAGAACTTGCGCTCGGAACGGCGCTTCTGGCCGGAGCGCATCTCGATCACTTCCTCGGTCGGCACCAGCACATCGCCGAAGCGCTCCTCCATCTCGTCACGCGCAATGCGGTCGCGCAGCGCTTGCGCCACGGACTTCTCGAAGCCTGAATAGGCGTGGACGACATACCAACGCTTCACTGCTGCACTCTCCTCAACGACTCACGAACCACTGCATCAGCTTTTGGATCAGGAAATCGAACCCGCCCAGCAGCAGACTCAGAATGATCACCACCACGACCACGACCCAGGTGGTGTGGATCGCTTCCTGGCGGGTCGGCCAGACCACTTTGCGCAGCTCGAACCGGGACTCGGATATGAACTCGCGGGACTCGCGGCCCTTGGCGGTCAACAGGAACACCGCGGCGGCCGCGACCAGGCCGACGACGACCGCCAGCCCGCGCAACGGACCGGACCAGGCTCCCAACTGCATCGCACGACTCGGCTCGCCGAACCAGAACCAGACGAACAGGCCCGCGACCACCAGCAGTGCAGCGACGACGTACTTGACGATATCGCCGCCCGAGGACGCGGTGGTGCCTTTGGAATGCTCGATCTTGCTGTTCATCCGACTCTATGCTGCTGTGCGACCAAGGTCACTGGATAGGGAGCGGCAGATTGGCACGCCAGGAGGGACTCGAACCCCCAACCTGCGGTTTTGGAGACCGCTGCTCTGCCAATTGAGCTACTGGCGTGTAGTAAAACGGCTGCACTTCCCTTAGACGGCGAAGGCGGGCCGAAGGTTCCGGCCCGCCCTTCGCTGAACCCGACGGCCGAAGCCGCCTGCAAACCGACGGACTGCGGCGACCGAGGTCGCCGCAGCGGGCCTTACTTGATGATCTTGGCCACCACGCCGGCGCCCACGGTGCGGCCGCCTTCGCGGATCGCGAAACGCAGGCCTTCGTCCATCGCCACCGGGTTGATCAGCGATACCGCCATCTTCACGTTGTCGCCCGGCATCACCATCTCCACGCCTTCCGGCAGCTCGCACGCGCCGGTGATGTCGGTGGTGCGGAAGTAGAACTGCGGACGATAACCCTTGAAAAACGGGGTGTGACGGCCGCCCTCGTCCTTCGACAGCACGTACACCTCGGCTTCAAAGTCGGTGTGCGGCTTGATCGAGCCCGGCTTGCACAGCACCTGCCCGCGCTCCACGTCGTCGCGCTTGGTGCCGCGCAGCAGCAGGCCCGCGTTGTCGCCCGCCTGGCCCTGGTCCAGCAGCTTGCGGAACATTTCCACGCCCGTCACCGTGGTCTTCTGCGTGGCGCGGATGCCGACGATCTCGATTTCGTCGCCCACCTTGATCACCCCGCGCTCGATACGCCCGGTCACCACCGTGCCCCGGCCCGAGATCGAGAACACGTCCTCCACCGGCATCAGGAACGGCTTGTCGATGTCGCGCTCCGGCTGCGGGATGTAGCTGTCCAGCGCATCCACCAGCTTGATGATCGCCGGCACGCCAATCTCGCTCTGGTCGCCTTCCAGCGCCTTCAGCGCCGAACCATGGATGATCGGGGTGTCATCGCCCGGGAAGTCGTACTTGCTCAGCAACTCGCGCACTTCCATCTCGACCAGTTCCAGCAGTTCGGCGTCGTCCACCATGTCCGCCTTGTTCAGGAACACCACGATGTACGGCACGCCCACCTGACGCGCCAGCAGAATGTGCTCGCGGGTCTGCGGCATCGGGCCGTCCGCGGCCGAGCACACCAGGATCGCCCCGTCCATCTGCGCCGCGCCGGTGATCATGTTCTTCACGTAGTCCGCGTGGCCCGGGCAATCCACGTGCGCGTAGTGCCGGCTCGGGCTTTCGTACTCCACGTGCGCCGTCGAAATCGTGATGCCGCGCGCCTTCTCTTCCGGCGCCGCGTCGATCGCGTCGTACGCCTTGAACTCGCCGCCGAAGCGCTCTGCGCCGATCTTGGTCAGCGCCGCGGTCAGCGTGGTCTTGCCGTGGTCGACGTGACCGATGGTGCCCACGTTGACGTGCGGCTTGGTGCGCTCGAACTTACCCTTGGCCATGGCTGCTTCTTCTCGGTGATCGTAGAAAGATTTGGAGACTGAATATGGTGCTCACGAAAGGAATCGAACCTTCGACCTCCTCCTTACCAAGGAGGTGCTCTACCGACTGAGCTACGTGAGCGTTGTTCCATTGTGGCATACGTGCGTTCAATGGAGCGGGAGACGGGAATCGAACCCGCACCATCAGCTTGGAAGGCTGAGGTTCTACCGTTGAACTACTCCCGCTACGGGATGCCGCACTGCCACAACGAAAAAACTGGTGGAGGGAGGTGGATTCGAACCACCGAAGGCGTAAGCCAGCAGATTTACAGTCTGCCCCCGTTGGCCGCTTGGGTATCCCTCCAACTACCCGCCCCGACCAGGCCGCGAGGCCGAAATCAGACCGGGGTGAAACAGCCCGTCATTCTTCCCTGACATCCCCGCCTTGTCAACAATATTTTGACGCGATGTCGCAGGCGGCGCCGGCCGACCGCGCGTCCCTCCACAGCCGGCCGCGGACGCGCGCGCGTCAGTTTCGGAAAGCACCGACATAGAATGGACACGCCCAAGTGGTTGATAAACCTACTGTATCCAGTCAAGGCGCATACCTAATGAAGTGCGGTACGGCGTCATCGTGAAAATTAAAGACCGCGCGCCGGCGCGGCTGCGGCTACAGTTCGCCCAGGCCGCTGGCGCGGCCGTCCGGGCCGACCTCGAGCAGGCGCAGCGTATTGGTCGCACCGTGCACTTCCATGTGCTCGCCGCTGGTGAACACCACGCGGTCGCCGGGACCCATGCGCTCGCCCTCGACCAGCAGACGGATCGCCGCGCGCGCCGCCTCGCGCGGGGTCAGGCCGCGGCTGTCGAAGTTGATCGGGAACACGCCGCGCATCATCGCCATGCCGCGACGCGCGCCGTCGTGGCGGGTGAACGCGTAGATCGGCATCTTGGAACGGAACCGCGACAGGAACCGCGGGGTTCCGCCGGATTCGGTCAGCGTGACCACGCCACTCAGGCCGATGTGCTCGGACAGGAACATCGTCGCCATCGCGATCGCCTGGTCGGCGCGCTCGAGGTTGCGCTGCGCGGCCTCGAAGTCGGTGTCCATCTCGAACTGGCGCTCGGCGCCCAGGCAGATCCGCGCCATCGCCTGCACCGCCTTGACCGGGTAGGCGCCGGCGGCGGTCTCGGCCGACAGCATCACCGCGTCGGTGCCGTCGATCACCGCGTTGGCCACGTCCAGCACCTCGGCGCGGGTCGGGATCGGGTTCTCGACCATCGACTGCAGCATCTGCGTGGCGGTGATCACCACCTTGTTCTGCGCCAGCGACTCGCGAATGATCTTCTTCTGCAGGCCGGGCAACTCGGCATCGCCGATCTCCACGCCCAGGTCGCCGCGCGCGACCATCACCACGTCGCTGGACTCGACGATCTCGCTGAGGTTCTCGATCGCCTCGGTGCGCTCGATCTTCGACACCAGCGCGGCGTAGCAGCCGTGCTCCTGGGCGATGCGGCGCGCGTCGTTCATGTCCTGCGCATTGCGGCAGAACGACACCGCGATGAAATCCACGCCGATCTTGGCGACGATGCCGATCAGCTCCTTGTCGCGCTCGGTCAGCGCGCCCAGCGACAGGCCGCCGCCCTGCTTGTTCAGACCCTTGCGATCGGATAGCACACCGTCGTTGAGCACGGTGTTGACGATGCGCGCGCCGTCGACTTCGACCACCTGCAGCTGCAGCAGGCCGTCGTCAAGCAGCAGCACGTCGCCGGGCTTGACGTCGTCGGGCAGGCCCAGGTAGCTGACGCCCACCTGGTTTTCGTCGCCGGCCGGCGCGTTGGCGTCGGCGACCAGCTCGAAGCGCGCCCCCGCGCGCAGCGCCACCTTGCCGGCGGCGAAGCGCTCGATGCGGATCTTCGGGCCCGGCAGGTCGGCGAGGATGCCGACTTCGCTGCCCACGCGCTGCGCGGCGGCGCGCACTTCGGCGGCGCGCTTGGCCTGGCCGGATGGATCGCCATGCGAGAAATTCAGGCGCACGACGTTGACACCGGCGCGGAACAGGTCCTCGAGCACGCCGGGCGGATCCGTCGCCGGTCCGAGGGTGGCGAGAATCTTGGTGCGGCGCTGGCGTTCGATCATGACGTCGTCGTTTCCTGGAAAATCCGTCAAAACTAGCACAGGCGCCGCTTCGGCTGGATGGCGAACCGGCATGGGCGGCTGCGGATTCGTGCCTGTCTTGCGGACAGTGCGGGACAGTATGCGGTCTTGCGGCCGGCGCTGCATCCCGTCCGGTGCCGCCGCGGCGAATCGCGGCAGGGCCACCGCATTGCCGCCGCTGCGGCGTGTCAGGCGGCCAGCGCCGGCAATTGTACCGGTGCATGCGCCAGCGCGCCGGCGCCGGCCTGGCGCAGCTCCGCTTCGTCGCCGAAGCCCCACAGCACGCCGATGCTGCGCATGCCATGGTGGTTGGCGCCCTCGATGTCCATGCGCCGGTCGCCGATCATCACGCACTGCGCCGACGCCAGCGACAGCCGCCGCAGCGCCTCGGCGATCAGGTCCGGCTTGAAGCGGCGCTGGCCGTCGTCGCTGGCACCGATCACGTCTTCGAAACAGTGGCCGAACGGCAGGTGCTCGGCGATGCGGCGGGCGAAACGCTCGTTCTTGGAGGTCACCACCGCCAGACGATGGCCGCAGGCGCGCAGCGCGCCCACGGCCTGCGCAATGCCGTCGAACACGCGGTGCTGGGTCCAACCGAGCCGATCGTAACGGGCGCGGTACAGCGACAGCGCCTGCTCGACCACGTCCTGGTCGCCCCCGAAACACGCGTGGAAGCTGTCGCGCAGCGGCGGGCCGATCCAACTGCGCAACTGCGCCGGCGGCGGCGGCGGCCGACCGAGCTGCTGGAAGGTGTGGACGATGCTGCCGACGATACCGGGTTCGGAATCAATCAAGGTACCGTCCATGTCGAAAAACAGGGTCCGCATGCGCAAAGCCGATGATGAGGACGCGATGCGCGTCATGGCGGCCAGGATAGCGCAGCAGGGGCCGCGGCCTTTCCAGGCGTTCGACTCGCGCGGGACGCGAAACGACCGGCAGCGCCGCGCCGACGCCAGCTAGTCGCTCACCCGGCAGACCTTGCATACCAGCCCGTCGCCACTGCGGTAGGTGCGAAACCCCATCGCCTCGTAATAGGCCGATCCGACTGCGTTGTCCGCGCCGATGCTCGCGTCGATGTGGGTCAGACCGGCCGTCCTGGCGGCGGCCAGGCTCGCACGGAACAACGCCGACCCCACGCCCTGACGCGCCGCCTGCGGACTGACGTGGGTGCCGATGAATCCCCAGCCCTCGGCCACGCCGTACGGGTTGCCCGCGTGCATGCGCCGCAGCGACTGGAACCCCAGGATGCGCCCGTCCGCATCCTCGGCGACGCTGCAACCGACCCTGTCCGGATGCAGCAGATAGCGTTCCAGCACGGCAGCGACATCGGTGGACGCGCTGCGCAGGCCGGCGGCAAATAGCTGGTTCTGCACCGCAGTCATGCCTGCGGCATCGTCGCGATCGGCGGAACGGATTCTCATCGCTGCTTGCCTATGGGGAGGAGATAGGAACGATGGCGCCATACGCAACCGCGCGGCGGTGGCAGCGGCGCTCGCCGACGCCTTCTGCGCACCGCGCCGAACGCTGTCGCGGCCGGCA
Organism: Xanthomonas theicola; assembly: GCF_014236795.1. NCBI lineage: Bacteria > Pseudomonadati > Pseudomonadota > Gammaproteobacteria > Lysobacterales > Lysobacteraceae > Xanthomonas > Xanthomonas theicola. The sequence continues at coordinate 3,196,018 of NZ_CP049017.1, forward strand.
GCGTGCGCAGGACCGGTGCCTCAGCCGCGCGCGGCCAGCGCGGCCACCGCCGGCAGGGTCTTGCCTTCCAGGAACTCCAGGAAGGCGCCTCCGCCGGTGGAGATGTAGCTCACCTGCCCGGCGATGCCGTACTTGTCGACCGCGGCCAGGGTGTCGCCGCCGCCGGCGATGGAGAACGCCGGCGAGGCGGCGATGGCGCGCGCCAGGGTTTCGGTGCCGTGGCCGAACGCGTCGAACTCGAACACGCCGACCGGTCCGTTCCAGACCACGGTGCCGGCCTTGGCGATCAGTGCGGCGTAGTGCGCGGCGGTCTGCGGGCCGATGTCCAGGATCAGGTCGTCGTCGGCGACGTCGGCCAGCGCCTTCACCGTGGCTTCGGCATCGGGCAGGAACTGCTTGGCCACCACCACGTCGGTAGGCAGCGGGATCGCCGCGCCGCGCGCATTGGCGTCGGCGACGATCTTGCGCGCGGTGTCGAGCAGGTCCGGCTCGCACAGCGACTTGCCGACCGGGTGGCCGGCCGCGGCGATGAAGGTGTTGGCGATGCCGCCGCCGACGATCAGCTGCTCGACCTTGTCCACCAGGTTCGACAGCAACTCCAGCTTGGTGGAGACCTTGCTGCCGGCGACGATCGCCAGCAGCGGCTTGGCTGGGTGTTCCAGCGCCTTGGCCAACGCGTCCAGTTCGGCCATCAACAGCGGGCCGCCGGCAGCCACCGAGGCGAACTTGATCACGCCGTGGGTGGAAGCCTGGGCGCGGTGCGCGGTGCCGAACGCGTCCATCACGAACACATCGCACAGCGCCGCGTACTTCTTCGCCAGCGCCGCGTCGTCCTTGCCTTCGCCCACGTTCATGCGGCAGTTCTCCAGCAGCACGATCCGACCGGGCTGCATGTCCACGCCGTCGACCCAGTCGCGCAACAGCGGCACCTCGGTGCCGAGCAGCGCGGTCAGCCGCGCGGCGACCGGCGCCAGCGAATCCTCCTGGGTCCATACGCCTTCCTTGGGCCGGCCCAGGTGCGAGGTCACCATCACTGCGGCGCCCTGCTCCAGCGCGTGACGCAGCGTCGGCACCGACGCCAGGATGCGCTGCTCGGAGGTAATCTGGCCGTGGTCGATCGGCACGTTCAGGTCTTGCCGGATCAGCATGCGCTTGCCGGACAGGTCGAGATCGGTCATTCGCAGGATGGGCATTGTCGGTTGCTCGCTATCGTGGGGTTGCAGGGGATGAAGGGACGCTGGCGTCCGCCGGTGCAGACTTGGACGGCGCCGGGACGGCGAGCATGCAGGCGATCCTGCGCGGCGCGGCGCCTAGCGGCGGAACCATGCATTGTCCGGCGTCGGCCGCGCAGCGGCAAATCGGGACCGTGCGCGACGGGTGACGGCGCACGGATGCGCGACGGCCGCGCGGCACGCCAGCCAAGACCGCGGCGCAGGCGCGCGACGACACAGCGGCAGACGGCTGCTCAGCCCTGGCCTGGCGTGGCCGGCCTGTGCAACAGGCTGAAGGCGAAGCCGGCCACGATCAGCGCGCCGCCGACCAGCAGCGCCCACAGCAGCCAGCTCTTCCAGTCGCGCGGCGGCGGCGGGGCCTGCAGCGCGGCGGCACCGGCCAGCGGCACCGCCGCGCCGAGACTGGCCGTGGCCGGCGTCCATTGCGGCCCGCGTTGTGCACGCAAGGCCTGCAGCGTGGTCGCCAACGGCGCGGCGGCGCGCTGGGTGCGGGCGCTGCCGGCGGCCATCGCGTAGGGCGGCGCGCCCTGCGCCAGGAAGATCAGCGTTTCCGGCTGGTAACCCAGGCGCAGCGCCGGCCGCTGCCGGCCCGGATCCTGCGTGGCCAGCAGCCGCCAGTAGCGATCGCGCACCGGTTGCGCCAGCGTCTGCGGCGGCGAACGGCCGGCACTGGCGCCCACCTGGTAGGCGACCCACGGCCCGGCCCGGTCCTGCCACGGCGCCTCGGCGCTGTCGCGGCTCTGCACGCGCCATTCGATCGCGCTGTTGCCGGGCAGCGCGATGTCCAGTTGCGCGACCGGATAGCGGCCGGGCGATGCGAAGTCGAAGCTGTGCTGCGCCGGATCGGCATGCAGCGCATCCAGTTGCTGCCAGTGCCAGTCGGCGGCGACGGGCGCTGGCGCCAGTTCGGCCTCCACGCCGGTCAGACGCGGCAGCGGCATCGGCGACAGCGGCAACAGCCGCAGGTAGCGCACCCGGCGATCGATGGCGATACGCAGCTGCTGCAGGCGATTGCCCTGGTTGGCCAGGTCGACCAGCGTCGCCTCCGGCACCAGCAGCTCCCAGTCGCGCAGATCGTCGCTGGCCTCGACCCGATAGCGCGCCTGCCGCGGCTGCGCGGCCGTCGCCCACTGCAGCGCCAGCGCACGCAACGGTTCGCGCAGCGCGCTGGCGTCGATCAGCCAGCCGGCCGCGGCCGCGCCGGCCGGCGTGCTGCCGAGGCGGGTCCGGATGCGGCGCACGCCGCCGGCGGCGTCGCGCTCGGCGATCGGCTCCAGGTCCAACGCGCTGCCATCGCTGGCGGCCGGCAGCGGGAACCACGCCAGCGCATGCCGGCGCGGCGCGGCCTCGGCCTGTTCGGCGGCGAACAGGTCGCTCGGCAATGCGTCGCCGGCGGCGTTGAACACCTCCACGTCGCCCAGCGAGGCCCGGTGCGCGCTGCGGTAGACCGCATCGTCGAGCTGCACCCGATAGGCGCCGGCCGCCGGGTCCTGCAAGGTCAGCGGCCATTGCTGCGCATAGTCCTCGCGCTGGCTTGCGGCCGCGGCCGCAAGCGGCAGCGACGCCAGCAGCAATGCCGGAAAAATCAGGCGTTTCATGGGTGGGCCTCCTCGGCCGGTTCGGTGGCGCGCGGCGGCGCAGGCGCAAAATAGCCGACCGCGGTGCACAGCAGGCCGTAGGCGATGAACGAGGCGATGCCGGCGACGTTGCCGAGGTTGCCGCGGTCCACCAGCAACAACTTGCCCAGCACCACCGCCATCAGCAACGCGCCGGCCCGCCACAGGCCGCGCTGGCCGCGGCGCGAGCCGAGCACCCAGCCCAGCACGCCGAGCACGCTCCACACCACGGTCAGGCTGGTCTGCGCCACCCCGTCGGACAGCAGCGCCGCGCCCCACGGCGCCCCGCCCCAGGCATACACCGCGTGCAGGGTCACGCTGGTGCTCCACAGCAACCCACCGGCGCCCAGCAGTTGCAGGCGCCGGCCGCGCAGCGCCGCCGGCACGGCAGGCGACCACAGCCAGCGCGCAGCCAGCGCCAGCACCAGCAACTGGGTCAGTTCCAGCGGGTTGAGCACCGGCACCCACGGCAGCGGCGCGCTGGCGCCGGGCACGCACAGCGACCACAGCCACGCCACCCCGAGCAGGCCGACATAGCTGCCCTGCAGCGCGCTGCGGCAAGGGTCGAAGTCCGCGCCCAGCGGCGCGGCCAGCCAACGCCAGCGCCACAGCGACAGCGCGGCGGCCAGCAGCCATGGCGCCAGCAGCGATGCCCACTGCCAGCCCTCGGCCAGGGCGAAGCGCCGCGCCAGCCACATGCCAAGCAGCGACAGCACCCACGGCCACAGCCACCACCACACGCACTGCGCCGCGCGCGCCATGCTGTCGCTGCCGCGCAGGCAGACCAGGCTGCGCACGCCGAGCACCGCCAGCAGCGCCCAGGCCCAGGCCCCGTGTCCGGCGAACGGTTGCCCATGCGCATCGGCCTGCAACGCGGCCAGCGGCAAGGCCAGCAACAAACCGCCGAGCGTGGTCGCGGCCAGCACGCGCGCCGGCCAGCGGCGCTGCGCTTCGGCGGCCAGCCAGCCGCTGACCGCGACGAACGCAAGTAACAGATCGGCTTGCGCAGCGGATGCGACGAAGCGTTCGATCTCGGCGACGCCGAGCCCGCTCCACCAGGCCAGGCCCCACAGGTAATAGACCAGCGCCGGCGTGTCGGCACGCGCGCGGCGATAGCTCCAGGCACTGGCGAGGCCGGCCACGGCCAGCAGCGCGCCGCTCATGAAGGTCGCATTGGCCACCGCATGGGCGTCGCGCCAGGCCGCGTCCAGTCCCAGCACGAAGCCGATCGCTGCGGCAATCTGCAGGCCGGCGCCGCTGCACTGCGGCAGCCAGCGCCGCTGCCGCAGCCCCAGCCACGCCAGCGCCACACCTTCCAGCGCGAAGATGCTGGCGCTGGCGCGGGCGGACAGCGCCAGCGGCACCGCCAGCGTGGCGAAGCCCACCGCCAGCAGCGCATAGGCCTGGCCGAGCACCGCCAAGCGCGCGCGCCGGATCAGCGCCACGGCCAGCAGCGCATACACCGCGGCCAGGCCCAGCGCGCACAGCGCCAGCGGCAGGCCCTCGCCGCGCAACAACCCGGCCTGCAGCGAGAACGCGACCAGCGGCGCGCCGAACACCAGGCTGCCGTCGATCGGGTTGCCGCGCACCGCCGGCTGGCGTCGCGCGTACAGCAGCGGGATCAGCAGGTAGAAGGCGAAGAACAGCAGCAGGAACGGCTCGGTGCTGGCGAATTTCGCCGGCTGGTACTGCAGCACGCCCCACAGCGTGCCGATGCCGAAGGTGAAGCCGAAGCCGAGCAGGTTCAGCACCCGCCACGGCCGGGACCAGGCGATCGCGAACACCGCCGCGTTGAGCACCGCGTAGTACGAGAACAGGCTGACGTGATTGGCGCTGCCGGTGGACAGCCAGAGCGGCGCCAGGAACCCGGCCAGCGTGGCCAGCACCGCCAGCGTGCGCGATTCCTGCACCACCGCCAGCACGCACATGCCGGCCACCAGCACGATGCTCAGCGCGAACGCCGCTCCGGCCGGCAGCAGCGCGGACAGCTTGAACGCGGCGAACACGGTCAGCAGCAGCACGCCGATCGCACCGCCCTGCAGGGCCAGCGCGAAGCTGCGCTTGCGTTCGCGCTGGTGCCAGCCGAAGCCGAGTCCGGCCAGCGCCGCGGCGGCGATGCCGGCATAGCGCAGTTCGATCGGCATGCGCAGCCAGCCCTGGTCGCCGGCGTATTTCAGCAGCGCGGCGACGCCGGCCAGCAGCACCAGCATGCCGATCTTGACCGGCACGTTGCCTGCGGTGAACCAGCGCCTGGCGCCGGCCAGCCGCCGCTCGAGCGGACCCGGGTCCGGCGCGGTGCACGCCTCGGGCGATGGCGCGGCACCGGCACCGGCGGCGGCCGCAGCGGGCCGGGCCGCGAACGGCGGCGGAAGCGGCGGCGGCGCGGGTGTGGCAGGGGCGATGGCGACAGGGGCGACCGCTGCCGACGGACGCGCCGCCTCGGCAGCGACGTCCTCTGCCCCGGCATCGAACTGAACATCGCCCCCGGTACCGGCATCGGCGTCGAATCCGGCGTCGGCCTGCGGCGGCACCGCGCACAGCGGCGCCAATTGCAGTTCCAGCGCGGCGACGCGCCGGCGGACGCCGGCCAACGCCACCAGCAGCACGACCAGCAGCACCGGCACCGCCAGTACCGCCAACACCACCAGCACGATCAACGCTTCCATCCGGTCTCCATCCCCAATGGCGACACGACCCGGCGCGCCAGCGATCCGGCGGCGCCGATCCTGACGCGGAGGGCAATGGTAGACGAGTTCGGCCGCGCCGCCGACACCCGGCGCAGGCGCGGCAACGCATGCCGACGCATGCCGGCGCGGCGCCCCTAAAGCCGGCGCACCGCCAGCCGCTAATTCCCCTATCCCACGTTGCGCCTGCTGTTTGCCGTTTCCTCTCCTCTCACCGATAGCGCGAAATGAACTTGCCAGCCACGCCCAGCGAAGCGGGAATCGACGACCATATCCGCTCCGTGGTCGACCTGTCCGACCAACTGCTTGGACAGCTGCGCCGATCGCTGCAGCGCATCGACCAGATCAACCGCACCACCCACGTGATCTCGATGAACGCGCGCATCGAGTCGGCGCGGATCGGCAATGCCGGACGCGGCTTCAGCGTCATCGCGCAGGAAATGGACGTGCTGTCGCGGCACGTCGCCGACGCCACCCAGGATCTGGACAAGGTCGCCGCCAGCACCAGCGCCGACATGCGCAACACGCTGCAGCGGCTGCAAGAGGACGTGCAGCGCACGCGCCTGGGCGAGCTGGCGCTGGGCAACATCGACCTGATCGACCGCAACCTCTACGAACGCAGCTGCGACGTGCGCTGGTGGGCGACCGACGCGGCCATCGTCGCAGCCGCGCGCCCCGACCGCAGCGACGACGCACTCGCCTACGCGGCGCGGCGCATGGGCCAGATCCTGGACTCGTACACGGTGTACTTCGACCTGGTGCTGGCCGGCACCGATGGCCGCATCCTCGCCAACGGCCGCCCGCAGCACTACGCCTCGGCCGGCAGCGACGCGTCCGGCCAGGCGTGGTTCGAGGACGCCTCGCGCACCTGCAGCGGCGAGGAGTTCGGCTTCCAGGGCGTGCATGCCAGCCCGCTGACCAATGGCGAACGCGTGCTGGTGTATTCGTGCACGGTGCGCGACGGCGGCCGCGTCGATGGCCGCGTGCTGGGCGTGCTCGGCATCGTGTTCCGTTGGGATGCGCTGGCGCAGACGGTTGTGCAGCGCACGCCGCTGTCCGAGCAGGAATGGGGCCGCAGCCGGGTGTGCATCGTCGACCAGCGCGGCCAGGTCCTGGCCGATTCGGCCGGCCGCATGCTGCAGGAGCGGATCGACTTCCCCGGCCGCGAAGCGTTGTTCGCGCAGCCGCGCGGCGCGCGGCTGGGCGATCTCGGCGGGCGCCCGCACTGCATCGCGCATGCGGCCTCGCCCGGCTACGAAACCTACCGCACCGGCTGGCATTCGCTGATCCTGCAGGCGCTGTAGGCGCGGCCGGCCGGAGCCGGCGCGCAGGCACAAAAAAGCCCGGGCGCGCTACGCGGCCCGGGCTCTGCTGCAGCCGCTTACTCGCGGTAGCCGCTGTCGTTCTTGTTGTGGATGATCCAGATCAGGTTGCCGCCGCTGCCCATCGACTTGCCGGCGAACACCAACCGACCCTGGCCCTTGTAGGCCAGTTCGTAGCGGTAGCGGTCGCCACCGTAGAAGAACGGGATGAAGGCCTTGCCGGTGATGTAGGAACCCTGGTCGGTGGGTTCGCCGATCAGGTCGGTCACCTGCTTCATCGGCATGCCGATCTTGATCTGGGTGAACTTGCTGTCCGGAGCCGGCTTACCGGTGATCTCGCCTTCGTAGTCGTTGACGCCCTTGACGGTTTCGCCATAGCCGGCTTCGACTTCCGAAGAATTGGTGACCTCGCCCTCGGCGTTCATCCAGCTCGGCGTGCCGCTGTGCTTTTTCGCCATCGCCTGCATCGGCACCGCGGCCGCCATCACCACGGCCAGCACCAGGACTCCCGTCCCTACACGGTTGATCTGCATTTTTTTCTCCTTGAATCCATTTGAGTGCCCCCTGTCCATCGTCTGCAACGCCAGCGCGGGAACGTCCGCTGGCCAGCGCTGCATTAGTGCACGCGTTGCCGCCGATGTCCACGCCCGAGCAGCACCGCCGCGCGGCCGCCGCGGCCGCTTGCCGGCACCCGCGCGGCATGTTGGAAATCGCGCCGGCGCGCTGCGAGCAGCCGCTTCACCTGCAGCCCATGGATCCGGCATCACCGCCCCAGCGCTAGGACGTACCCGCAATGCCCACTCTCCGTCGCTCCCACGTGCTGCCCACGCTGTGCGCCCTGGCACTGCTGGGCATGGCGCCGTTGGCCTCGGCCGACCTGTTCGGCAGCCCCGAAGACATCGCCCGTAGCTGGCTCGGCCGGGATGCCGGCGAACTGATGATGCAGTGGCCGGTCGACCGCTGCCTGTACACCTCGGAAAACACCGAGACCCACGAGACCGCCTACACCTACAACTTCGGGACCGAGGCGCACTACCGCACCGACTACTGGACCACGCAAGGACCGATGATCGGCATGGTCGGCGGCGGCAACGGCGTCGCCGCCACGCCGATCTTCCAGCAGGACCAGCACAGCCAGACCACCTTCGTGCCGGCCGAACACCACTGCGAGATCACCTTCATCGCCAATGCCGAAGGGGTCATCACCCGCTACGATTTTGCCGGCAGCAAGTGCCAGCCTTACATCCGCAGTTGGGGCCGGCCGAAGAAAAAGAAATAAGCGCCGCGCGCCGCGCCGGCGTTCGTTCCGTCTCTACAGGGGAAACATCCGATGACCGTAAAGAACCCGCTCGTCCGCATCGCCTGGCCGGTGATCGCATTGACGCTGCTGGCCTTGACCACGCCGGCGCTGGCC